>NZ_JBIONA010000008.1:0-2534 GCF_051711605.1 Enterococcus sp. DIV0436a | reverse complement strand
ATAGATGATTTAGAAACAACGTATGACAAATTAATGGATTTACGTTTTGGTAGAAGAAGTGCTGACGGTTTGCAACGTGAACGATTTGTTTTATTTAATCAATTTAAAATCGATGGAAAAGCTGATATTCCTTTTGCTGAAATACAAGTCCATGAGAAAGCCTTACCCTTACTTAATAATCTTGAAGAATGGGTTCGATATTCTCTCCAACAATTCAATGAATTAGAAAGCAGTTATTCCAAAACCATGTTTAGATTATTAAAACAATACAGAACCAAAGGAATTGCCTATTTTTCAAAAGAAGACTTTCATGAATTACTTGATATACCTAAAAGTTATAGAGAAAGTGATATAAATAAAAAAATTATAAAGCCTATTCGCCAAGAACTAACCGCAATCTTCAAAGGTCTGACAATCCAAAAGAGATACGGAAAAGGACGGGGAAAGCCTGTCATTGGCTATCAATTTACATTTAAACCTGAGATAAAAAAATCAGACGACTTTAACAAACATGCCCCAACAAAAGAAGAACAAAACAAAGCATTAGAACTAGCTAACCAACAAGTTCAATCTGAAAAAGCACCTACTTCATTACAAGAAAAAATCAAAGAACAAAAGCGAAAATTGGAACTTTTACAACAGTTAGAAAAGTTAGAAAGAGAACAAAATACCCAAAATAAAGAAAATAATGCACAAAAATCAGAGATAAATTCCGATATTCCTTCAGAACTAAAAAAAGACTTATTAGACAATCTTCAAAACTTATTCAAAGATTGAGGGGGTTTTTAGATTTTATGACAGAAAAAACAATCAAAGAACTTGCTGAAGAATTAGGAGTTAGTAAAACAGCAATTAACAAAAAAGTTTCTGACGAAAATCGAAATGGCTGGATTGGATTTTATTACCAAAGGGGATATGATGCAGCTGGAAGAGTTGTAGCTACTAGATATTCAACGTTATAAGTTAAGGAGTGATGTTTTTGATATCTAAATCATTAAAATCATTAAAAACATTTACTAAAAAGAATCCGCAAATAGCTACTATTCGTATTTTTATATTTGCTATAGCTGTTGCTATAATTGTTAATATGCTAAGCGGAGGGCAATTATACAAATCTGGTTTATTTTTAGTGTTAATCTTAGTTGTCTTAGACATAATAAAGTCTAAAAAAAAATAAATCGATACATTTTAGAAGAATAGGGTTGTTTGAATATTACAAAGCAACAATTTCACCTTCGGTGAAATAAGCGAAACTTTACAAAAAGTGGCTAGCAAATGCTAGCCTTTTTTTGTATTGTGGAGCGTGGATTTTGAGGGGGATTCAAGGGGGAGCTTGCGCTCCTTTGACAAGCGGTTATTTGCACCAAATACGGAGGTATTTGGCTAGCAAATATAGAGCTTGCCAAACCCTTTTAGTGAGTTTTGTAGAAAGTACCTTTAAAGGTACTTTCACATTACGAACGATACGTCCGTAGGACGTACTGAAAGGGTGGGACTTATGAGCGAACTAATGCAAAATTTGGCTAGCAAAAAAGCGAAAAAATATATGCTAATAATCGAGCGAAATGAACACTTTTTCAAGTGAGCGAATCCGCCATGACAAAGCTGAAACAGTTTATTTCAGCTTTGTCATGGCGTGTGCCGACTTTTTTAAAAGTCTAGGCACACGAGCAAATATCTTTATCAAGCTCTAATTTGCGTTTTAAGGCGTTTCAAATGTCTAAGTATATAAATATATAAGAATAGGTTTAAGAGTGCTTAAATCGAATTTTAGAGGGCATTCAGACAATTTTAGGGTTGTTAGGGCTTGCCCTGACCGCCTGTAAGGCGCTTTAAGAACAAGATAAGGGATTTATACTAAGACTGTCTTAAAACGTCTCAAACGAAGGCTCAAAGCTTCTCAAAGAGTTCCTTATGAACAGTTTTAGCAAAGGAGCCGGAGGCGACTGCGCAGTACAATGTGAGAGCGTAGCGATCACACCTTTTAAGCGACCGTAGGGAGCAAGATTCCCAGTTTAGTAAAATTCGCGAACCTGTTTGGCTAAAAAAGCAGAAAATTTTTAGGCGGGAAATTTTGCCCCTCTCCTCTTTTATAATCTCTTTTTAAACCTCTTTTTAAACCTCTTTACCGTCGGCTGTATGCTTACTCTCCCAAGGTGTGCAGAATCTTTTGGGGGTCTTTTTGTCTGTTTTTAGGGGTCTTTTTGTCTGTTTTTAGGGGTCTTTTTGTCTGTTTTTAGGGGTCTTTTTGTCTGTTTTTAGGGGTCTTTAATTAGGGGGTTGACCCCTATTAGAAAGCTCTTTATAATTTTGTTAAGTAGTTAATCTTGAAGGAGGATTTTATGGCAAATGAAATTGTGAAATACCACCATGAATTAAATACGATTCCTTTACGCAAATTTACGTCAGTAGAAATGAATTTATTCTTCTCTATAGTATCTAGAATGCGTGACGTAGGCGATAAAAAAGTACAATTTACATTCGAACAATTAAAAGATTTAAGCAATTATAAAGCAACTGCAAATGTTCGATTC
>NZ_JBIONA010000007.1:0-3221 GCF_051711605.1 Enterococcus sp. DIV0436a | reverse complement strand
TACAAAAGCCTTTGTCGGTGATTTAGAAAAGCTCTATAAAGATATGCTTAATCTTACTTACCGTACTGAAGATGAGGATTCTATTCGCTACTTTGTTTTGTTTACTGGTTTTGAAATCAATAAAACAAAAAAGTTTGTTGAAGTCAGTGTTAATCCGGACCTAGAATATATTATTAATGGTTTAACAGCTGAATTTAGTAGATTTGAATTATCTGCTTTCACGTCGTTGCGTTCTACGTATGCAAAAACTCTATTCCGACTGCTTATGCAGTACCGTTCTACTGGTTATTATGTAGTTCGTATTGAAGAGTTTAGGAGCTTAATGGATATCCCAGAATACTATCAAATGGGTAACATTGATCAAAAAGTATTAAATCCTGCATTACGAGAACTAAAAAAATACTTCAATGATCTTAAAGTCACAAAAATAAAAGCAAAAAAGGGCAATAAAATCGCCAAATTAGAATTTACTTTTTCAAGCCTAACGTCAGATTTGCCAAAGATTTCTCTGCGTAACTGGTTAGAAGAATAAATAAAAAAGAACTCGCCCCCCTTACATTAAGCAAGTAGACAAGTCCCTTACAACCGACTAAGATTGCTAGTACATTCTAGCATATTGTATGGGGCTTCTAAATAAAAAACAGATAGGAATAACTCCTATCTGTTTTTTATCGTTTTAGAAAATTTGTTGGGTCGAAATTTCTAGAAGTGACTGTTTGACTGGTTTCTTTTTGATGATTCTTTGGTCGATTTCGATTTGATGGATTTAGTTTAGCTTCGATTTTTTCTTTCACTTCTTGATATACTTTAGAATTTGTGCCAATAAGAACGCCTGTATCTTTTAGATATAAATCAGCAAATTCTGCGATGATTTCAGTCATGATGGAAATTTCTTTTCCCATAGCATTTAGTTTTGCCTGATTGCTGGTAGTGGTCGTGTTGGTATCGGGTTCATAACTCATACATAAAAAGCGAATGGCTTCCGAGTAGTTATTGATATCTGGATTTTTTTCGATGATGGAATCTAAAACGTCAACATGACTAGGGTACAAAGTAACATGTTTTTGGACAGAAGTTTTTCTCATGGTTATATCATTCCTCCGATAAGCATTTCAATGATTTGATTATTTGTGTAGACATACTCGCTTAATATTTGAGTATTTTCTGTTTGGATAGCAATAAATTTATCGAGCAATAAATCGAATTGGTCTTTTTTGTAAGTCGTAAGTTGACGGTCAAAATCACTTTCGATTAAAACTTTTAGATATTTATTTCGACTCCATTTTTCTCCTGTTTTATTCGTGAGTTCTTGGCAACGTTTGTCTATTGTTGCAACAAACTTTGGATCAATATTCCGAACTAAAATGTCCATAAAAAATCTCCTTTTGCAATTATGTATAATTTATGTATACCATACAAATACTATATTTGTATAGCTGTTTTTTGCCAAAATGCTATACATAAGCTACCCACGATGGCGAAAAAGTGATATCAAATTTTTTTCTGAGAAACGTGATAGGCACAGCCTATCTACCCACTTTTTTTAGAAAGTGGGTACACGTTTCCTTATGCTCTTTAAAATTCGGGGGGGAGTGCTGCACGTGTAATCGATAACCAAATTTAAAAATGCACGATCAAAAATTTATTTAGTTTTTCAAACGACATTTTTTTTGAGAGTATAGACGGCAAAGAAGTGATTTTATTTCTAGAAAAATTGTGAGACTGGAGAAAGAAAAAATGGAAAAATTTCCTTACGAATATTTTCAAAACTTAGAAAAATTAGAGCAAGCAATTCAAGCAATCAAGTTCGATTTAACAGACGAAAAATTGTTGGAATATAAAAATATGACACCCGAAAGAAAACGATCGTTGGAAAAATTAATGCAACTAGTGAACGAAGACGGCGGAATTTCAGACGCAGCTTTTGACGCATGGAGCGAATTTCATGGAGAATATAATTAAGTGGGTTTAAATGGCTCTAAAATCGCTTCTAAGAGTTTTTTAGCTTGGACCAATGAAATACACCAAAAACTAAATAAAACGTCTTAAATCGAAAAATACGAGCTCTCAGAGCGACTTTATTTGTAAATGTTGCATATAAGAAATAATTACGGATTTTAGACTTTTGTAGGATATTTTTGAAATAAATATTTATTTCTGTTATAATTTGATTGCAAATAAGTGAACACGAAACACACGAAAGCCCCAGAGAGGTCGGATTCTCTGGGGCTTTTTTTGTGGGCTGAGTCGCCTTAATTAAGTTTTACTTCTTGTTTCGGTTATTCAACCAGTAACTGAACAAAGCGCTTAAAAGCCCAACAAGAAGGGAGCAAATAAAGTTAGTGAACACGAAACACACCTCCTTCCAGTCGCAAGACTGTCGGATAGGCGACAATCAATTATACAATAAAAAAGCAAAAATAAGCCTAAGTTTTTTATTGCCTTGGGGTTGTTAGGGCTTGCCCTGACCGCCTGTAAGGCGCTTTAGAACGAAGGACATAGTTTTTATCGAATCTTGTCTTAGAACGGCTTAGACGAGCTCTCAGGACGCCACAAAGGAGTCCCTAATGAATTATTTTTGGCGAAGGAGCCTAAAGGCGACTGCTGCAAGTAAAATGTGAGAGCGTAGCGATCACTCCTTCTTACAGCGACCATAGGGAGCTAGATTGGCAGTTTAATATCATGCGCGAACCTGTTTATTTTAAAAAGTGGGTGATTTTTTGGCGGGAAATTTTGCTCGCGCGCGCGCGTTTATTTTATTTATTTTTTAAAGATTTTTTAGAACCCTTTTTAGGGGGCAGTTGAGCCTTACTCTCCCAACGGATACAGAAGGGTACTAACAACTTTTTATCTGAGTACTAACAACTTTTTATCTGAGTACTAACAACTTTTTATCTGAGTACTAACAACTTTTTATCTGAGTACTAACAACTTTTTATCTGAGTACTAATATCCTTTTGTATAATAACAACCAACCTATTTACGAGTTGGTTGTTAAAGGTTATTATTTATTTGTAAGGGGGGAAGAAAGGAATGGATGAAAAAACGGAATTAACAGTCAAATATCAAAATGAATTGAATTTAGTACCGCTGAAAAATTTCAATGCTAAGCAGATGGATTTATTTTTTGCATTATGCGCTCGTATGAAAGATCGTGGTTTGAAAAAAGTTAGATTTTCTTTCGAGGAATTAAAAGAGTTAAGTGATTATAAGATGACTGC
>NZ_JBIONA010000006.1:0-3656 GCF_051711605.1 Enterococcus sp. DIV0436a | reverse complement strand
TATATTTGCTAGCCAAATACCTACGTATTTGGTGCAAATAACCGCTTGTCAAAGGGGCGCAAGCTCCCCCTTGAATCCCCCCTCAAAACCCACGCTCCACAATATAAAAAAAGGCTAGCAAATGCTAGCCACTTTTTGTAAAGTTTCGCTTGTTTCACCTTCGGTGAAATTGTTGCTTTGCAACGATTAGGTAGAGCTACATTTTTTTCGTTGTTCAAATATTCTTACGCCATTTACTATTAAAATCGCAGGTATTCCAAAGTAAAGGAAGAATTGATTAGCAGGCAATACAAAATATAAAATAATGCCAGCAATAACAGCTAAAATTACAGCAATTTTTGTTAATTTCATAAAGTATTCCTCCTAGTTTAAAGTTTTAATTATTTTATAACATAATTTTGGTTAGAACTATAATTATAGGTAGTTGTATTACTGAAATGAGCAATATAATTTAATTGAACACCTTTTCCTCTTCTAGCAGCTGTAACAAATACATTATTAGCACTAACTGCTGATCCGAAAACTAATGATATAATTCCAGGTGTTAATCCAGATAATCCAATAAAGTTTGCAATAGCTGAGACGGTATTAAGTTTATTGGTTTGGCGAGCTATTTGTTTGCATTTAGAAGGACTTACATAATAACTCATTTTGTAACATCTATAACCAGCATGATTATGTTTGTAAGAAGAGCTTGCAGCTTCAACATTAGCAGTATTTGTTAATAAGACAGTACATGTAGTACTAAAAATCAAAGAGAAACTAGCAATAATAGCAATAATTTTTTTCTTGTTCTTGCAAATCATAAAAAATCACCTCTAAATAAAAAATATTAGAGAAAACGTTTTCTTTATATATTTAGAATAATCAGAAAATTTAATGTTGTCAAGAGGGTTTATTTTATAAAAGCTGTTATTTTAAAGGCTAGTAGACATAATGTATAGTATGCCAAGTAGTGCCTCTACCAATGGATAGAGACGCTCACTTTGTGATTTTTAATTGGTCTAGCTAAAAGCGACTTTCTAAAGCTTGATTTTTCGCGGTTATCTATATCTAATTCTTTGTGCATTTTTATCTGTCATTTTTTAAAGACTTGTTATTTTTGAGAGGATTTGATATGCTTTTTTTGTCCTTCTCTAGTTCTTCATTTTGTAATATTTTTATGTTGATGAATAGGATAATCTCATTTTGGGCTGCTCGTTAGAGCAGTCTTTTTTTGTTTTCCATAAATAATTTCTCTTTTTACTTCCACAGTTTCCACCACTTTTTTTCAATAGGTGGTGGTGTATCGTTTATTATTTCTTCAGTAACAGTAGTTGATTCATTTTCCAAAGTTTTTTCCGTATAAGTCAATTGTAGTTGTTCCTGCAGTTTTTCAATTTGTTGGTTAGCTTGTAGGGCGAGTTGTTGTTGTTGGTCGAGTAACTTTTGCATTTGTTTTATTTGAGTATCTTTTTCTTGGAGCTGTATATCTTTTTGATTTAACTGTTTTTCTAGGAAAGAAAGGAGTTTTAATTCGGAAACTTGGTTGGTGTTTTTATGGTTTTCGATTTTTGATTTTTCGCCAACTAGTTGTTGATTTGAGTTTGCGTTATTGGTGAAAAACATTGATTTTATAGCTTTTTGTCCGGTTTCGTTAATCACAAACTTGTTTCCGATTTTTGCAAACCAAAGTTTTCGATTTTTGTCAGAAACTTTTTTGTTAATTGCTGTTTTACTAACTCCTAATTCTTCCGCAAGTTCTTTGATTGTTTTATCTGCCATAAATACTCCTTATATTTAATCGAATAAGTTTTGTAAATTCCCTATTAAATCTTGTTTGAGCTCCTTTGAAAGTTCTCGTTTTTCTGTCTCTTCTTTTTCAGTTTGTTGTTGCTTTTTAAAGTCAGCTTCATGAGTACCTAACGGAAGTTTTAATATTCGATCTTTAGCGCGCCATTTTTCTTCTTGTGTTAATTCTCCATTATGTTCAATATTAAATAATTTTATACGTAAATCTTCTTGTTTTCCTTTTGAAAAATCGTCAGCATGGTTAATTTCAGCTTTCCAAGTAAAACGATAACCAATAACGGGTTTACCTCGACCTTTACCATATTTTTTACGAATAGTTAATCCTTTGAATAATGGGGTGAGTTCTTCCTTAATAGGCTTTAGAACTGTACGATCAATTTCTCCTAAATTTTTTTGATAGCTTTTAGGTATATCCATTAATTCAAAAAAAGTTTCTTTAGAAAATTCAGCCCATCCTTGTGTTCGGTATTGTTTTAATAAGCGAAATGCGGTTTTAGCATACCCACTTTTTAAATTACGAAACTCTTCCAAAGAGTAACGTACCCAAGTATCTAGGTTATTTAATAGTGGTAATGCCATTTCATGAACTTGAACATCTACATAAGGTTCTTCTGTGTCTCCTACGATTCTAAAACGTGTGAACATCACAAACATTTCACGATTGAGTCCATTTTTAGAAATCTTGCTAAAGGCTAATCCTAATAATTTTTGATAAGTTGATTGAATGTCATCTAAGAATCTTTTATTGGCAGTAGGTTTATAATCGCTTAGTTCCTTAAGTTGATCAAAAGAGAAACGAACAATTTGATCATTTTTATCTCTCATCCTTGAAATAATAGAAAAAAATAAATTCATTTCTACAGGAGAAAACTGTTTAAGTGGAATTGTATTTAATTCAGCATCATATTTTATTAATTCATTAGCCATAATTTCACCTCAAATACTAGATTAATATAATTTATGGTGTTTTTCAATGTAATACATAAATATAAATACATACAAACAGACAATTCTCCATATATAAACAGACAATTCTCCATATATAAACAGACAATTCTCCATATATAAACAGACAATTCTCCATATATAAAACTATGAATCCCTTGGGGGAGTAAGGTCACAGCCGAAGGTAAAGAGGTTTAAAAAGAGGTTTAAAAAGAGATTATAAAAGAGGGGGACAAAATTTCCCGCCTAAAAACAACTTCTTTTTTTACCAATAGGTTCGCGCATTTTTCAAAACAGACAATTCAAAACATTGCTCCCTACGGTCGCTAAAAAGGTGTGATCGCTCTGCACTCACATTATACTGCGCAGTCGCCTCCAGCTCCTTTGCTAAAAACGTTGTTCAAGAAGGTCTTTGTAAGGCTCTAAAAGCTTGTTTTAGCCGTTTTAAGACAGTTTTAGGAAAATCCCTTATCTTGTTCTTAAAGCGCCTTGCAGGCGGTCAGGGCAAGCCCTAACAACCCTAAAATTGTCTGAATGCCCTCTAAAATTCGATTTAAGTACTCTTAAACCTATTCTTATATATTTATATACTTAGACGTTTGAAACGTCTTAAAACGCAAATTAGAGCTTGATAAAGATATTTGCTCGTGTGCCTAGATTTTTAAAAAAGTCGGCACACGCCATGACAAAGCTGAAATAAACTGCTTCAGCTTTGTCATGGCGGATTCGCTCACTTGAAAAAGTGTTCATTTCGCTCGATTATTAGCATATATTTTTTAGCTTTTTTGCTAGCCAAATTTTGCATTAGTTCGCTCATAAGTCCCACCCTTTCAGTACGTCCGAGGGACGTATCGTTCGTAATGTGAGAGTGCCTATAAGGTCACTCTCTACAAAACTCACTAAAAGGGTTTGGCAAGCTC
>NZ_JBIONA010000005.1:0-4147 GCF_051711605.1 Enterococcus sp. DIV0436a | reverse complement strand
ATTTTGTTCCTCCTCAAAGAAAAAGAGACTTCTGGAAAGAATTTTCAAAAGTTCACGTAACTCTTAAAAATTCATTACCAAAAAATCTCTAGTCTTGAAGAAATCTAAAAATATTCGTATAATGATTAAGAAGTTACGGAGCTAGTGCGATTAGTTTCCGTAAAGGTCGAGAACGTTGGTAGCGTTGCTCGACTATTTTTTTACTCTTTTTTCAGTTCATTTGTTTGCTAACTCAATAATAGCACTTCTCTTTAGCTATGCAAATATCCAAAAAATAAAACCGCACCCTTTGAAAAGGGCGCCCCCAAACTTCGCTAACGCTAGGTTGGCCAAAAAATGGACTGGCCATTTTTTAGCAAATGTCAGCTTAATAGGCTAGTGGTTTAGCCGTCAACTCCTTATCCTCGGCACAAACCGCCTCCGGTACCGTTGACTGCACATCGTAACTACCACTCGATCTCATCTTCAGAACGCTCTAATTTACGCTGTGAGACGTTTTGACGATAAAATAAGGTTTTCTCCTGCTCTAACACTTCTAATTCCTCAGAAAGCCCCATATCCTTTTCTGCAAGACCAAAACGGATAGACAAACGAGTGATCGATTTTTGAAATGCGTTTTTTAATCGCTCTAAACGCTGGCGTAAAGAGCGATTTTCTTCTTTCAGCTTTTTATTTTCCACTTGTAAATCTGCTAATTGTTTTCTACCAGACAAATGACGCTCTTCTTCCAATGTAGCTACATACTCATTTAATTCTGTATTTTGCTCAAGCATCTGTAAATATTGCTCACTCATGTTATCAGCATTTCTCTTGGCATTTGTTGCTCTCGTAGCTCGTTGATACAAATCAACAAAATCATTCCCAGATAAATGATACGAACCATCAGGAAGCCTCTTGAAACTTTCTAAAGGAACAATATCTTTTTGGAAAATGACCGCCATCTCTTTTTTTACATTCAGCATATTTTTCTTCTCTTCTTCAATCTTCACTCTCTCAGAAGCCACCAGAGCCTTTTCTCGCTCATTTTCTTCTCTTTGCCTAGAAATATACCTCAACTCATCAGAAACGCTCTCACGCTCTTTTACGGCCGTTTGACGCAATTCTGAAATCTCGCTCATGATTTCTTTATATTCGTGAACATCTTTGATTTTGTTAGTACCGACTAACTCACGCTCCCAACCAAAATCTGCCATCAAACGTTCAATTGACTCAACTTCCTGATTCCTAAAATTATTCCAAATCACTCGACCATTCTCTTTATCTGCTCGTAAACCCTGCTGTTGCAAGGCTTTGTTAAAACTTGGTTGCTTTTGAACACCCCGTTTATACCCTTCAGCAACAGGAACAATATTCAAATGCAGGTGCGGACTTACTTCGTCATTATGAATAACAGCATTGTAGACGGATAAATTAGGATTCCGTTCTTTAAATTCTTTGAAATACTCAACTAAAATTTTGTTGGCAATCACTCGATTTTGTTCTGCTTGTTGTTCCGATATGCCAGTAGAAGAACCATCATCACGAGTAGTACGAAAATCATCAAGAGTACCAATTTGCACGATAAATTCTCGCTGTGGTTCCAATTTTTTATCCTTGCGAACCTTTGCTAAATAGTCCTCGATTTTTCTATCGGCTCTTTTCTGCTTTGCATTATATTTTTCTACGGCTTCACCGAATAATTCTTCATATTTTTCACGAATATTTGTTTGTTCTAAATAGATATTTTCATCCGATTTTGTGAAATCAATATGCTTATGCCAGTCATTGATTTTTTGGCTATCAGTTAACTCACGATTATTATGAGAAATGCTTGTATTCTTTGTTCCCTTTTTGAACGAAATACTGAACCCCAAGTTAAAACCCTCCTTCGGCTGTCGCTAATAAAAAGAGTGTAAACCTTTCTGTTACTCTTTGTCAAAGAGTAACATTTTCCTAATTGTGACATGGCTGTCACAATTCCAAATGCTCTCCGAGGGTATTCGCTGTCACAAGTGACAACGAAAAAAGGAGCCGAAAGCGTGTCACGCTCTCAACTCCTTTTACGCTTTATTTTGCTTCACGCAAAATAATCGCTTATCGTAAATTCACGTCATTAAATATTGACGTAAATTTACTCTCACTCATCTGACTTTTCTTATTCGGTATCACTCCGAATAAGCCGTCAGATTCATCGGGATAATCTCGTTCGCTTGGCGCTGATTTTTCATCAGCAAGCCACTCATTATCCACTGATTTTTCGTGTTGCTGATCGTCAGAAATCGACGATAGCCACCGCTCAAAATCAGCAAAAGTTTCAAACCCAAAACGCTTGCGAAGAGCCTTGCCCATTGCAGCATTTTCTTTCTCAATCAAGCGTTTTTTCTGTTGGCGAAGTTTCGCTTGTTCTTTTTTTAATTTTTCTTCTTGCGCTTTAATATCTGCTAAAGTCATTCCCATAAACTACATCTCCTTTTCTTTGGAATTAATAACGGAAATTTGGTTTAACTGCATAACATGACTCATTAATTTCAACCAAAATTCTTTTTCTGATTCATCAGTTGTTTGCGCTAAATGCTTATGAACAAATTCATTAGTCAAAACTGAAGATTTTGCTAAATCAGCATTGATAACCGAGTTGAGAACATCCATAATTCGTTCAAGCATTTCACTATAATTATCTTCATCCGGCAAATTCAAATAATCAGCTAACCGTTCATACATCAATTCAATTCTATCGACTGTTTCTTCTCTCAAATCAATTTTATCCATGTCACACCTCACTTCCAGAATTGCCACCATTTTCGATTTTTTAATTCTTGATTTTCTAGTAACAACTGATCGTTTTTTTGTTGCTGAAGCAGGGTCAATTTTTGTTGATCACGAATCATTTCTGTTAATTCAGAAATATGTTTGTCCTTCTCAGCTAATTGATCACGCAAAAACTCATTCTCTTTTTCTAAAGGAAAATCACTGCCTGTGTTATTGACCGGTAATTGACCAGTCAATTGATCACTTTTTGACCGATAAATTGACCGAACAACACCAATCAACTCTTTATCTAGCATGATAATGCCATTTTCTTTATACTGAGCAAGGTCAAACCCTGAATTGACCAGTTGATTGCGCACTGTATTTTTCGATACACCCAATTCGTCAGCAAGATTTTTTATGGTCATTTTTTCTACTGGATTACTCATTCAGCACCTACTTCCGTTACATCAAGTCCTTGGAGCCATGTATCTAATTCTCGTTTCAAATCGTCTGCCGATTCCGCAAATGACTCTCGCAAATGATTCGTCAATTCATCATTTTGACTTTCTTGCTTCAACAAATCCCTGTATTTTTTCTTTGTATTCTTAGCTAGATTTCCCCACTCAGAATGATCATAAAGCAAACCTTTCACCATAATCCGTTCAGTAACTTTAGTATTTGGCGGAAAATAATGTGGACTAGCAAAGCTATCCAAACTTTCATGAACCATCTCATGCCAATCAGTTGCTTTTCCCCTTCGTAACTGCAATTCTAGTCGCCACCATGTCGTTATTTCCGGCGGAACAATTTTACGTTTTCTTTCTTGTTCCAATTTTTTATTGTACATTCGAATTTGTCGTTCACTGGCACGACTACCCCAATATGCCGTTTCTAACTTACCAGAACGCCCATAAATTGGTTTAAAAGACACAGGATCAACTACACGATACTGACTAACAAAGTCATCGGGAATATCTACAATATCGCAAGCAATATCCGCACGTGAAAAATGAGGTTCTAGAAATAAATCATGAATGAAATTTTTCATGGAACCTGATAAAAATTGATTGATTTTATTAGGATTAAAGTCAATCCGCCCTTTTCCTTCATGAAATTTAAGAATCTCAATATAAGCTATATTTTCCTCGTGTTGGTCTAATAATTGCCACCCATTATTCCCAACAGCTTTTAAATAACCATTGCCTTCGTTCAAACGCATAAGCTGTTCAAAATTTAAAATCAACACATCATTTGGAGTGTGATAATAAATATTTTCTTTCAGTTTTCCGACTATGGTAATTCGGTCAATTGACCACTGCATTTTTAAGGGAAGGGTCAAACTTTGATACTTTAACCGCCTGTTAGAAATGCGGTTAAGTTTTTCCCACTCATTCACGATCGTGCCACGTTTACTCAA
>NZ_JBIONA010000004.1:0-4325 GCF_051711605.1 Enterococcus sp. DIV0436a | reverse complement strand
TAACGATATAGTTCGATATAATAATGGATTAAATTCTGTCCCTTTAAGAAAATTTACCCCTATAGATATGGATTTATTTTGGGGAATATGTTCTAAAATGAAAAGAAAAGGTACAAAAGAAGAAATTTTTACATTTAAACAAATAAAAGAATTAATTGATTACAATATAAATTCACGTGGCGATCGTTTTGCTAATGATTTAATAAAAATGTCAAAAAAAATCATTACTTTATCTTTTATTTATGAAGACGAAAAAACATATGAACAATTAAATCTGTTTCAAAAATTTAAAATCGATAAAGTGAATGAAACATTATTAATAAAGGTTTCTGAAGAATTTGAATATATACTTAATTCAATCGGAACTAATTTTACTCGTTTCGAATTAGAAAATATGACAAACTTAAAGAGTAGCTACGTTAAAGAGTTATATCGCCAACTTATGGCTCATAAAGACAGAAGATCTAAAAAAGGTCACTGGTTTGTAAAAATAGAAGATTTTAGAGCTCTATTAGCAATACCAGAAAGTTATCGCATGAGAGATATTGATAAACAAATTTTTGCCCAAGCGAAAAAAGAATTTTTAAACGTTAATTCAACTCACCCTGCTATTTTTAAAACTTTTGAAATCAAAAAAATTAAAGCCTACAAAGGAAATAAGATAGGATCTCTGCAAATTTATTTTGAAGAAAATATAACTTCAATTACCTTAGATAATTGGTTAGAGAAATAATACCTAACAATTTAGGAGGCAATTATCATGCAACCCAAAGAAACCTTTACAATAAAGGAATTATCTGAATTATTTGAAATAAGTAGGCAAGCAATCTCTAAACATGTTGATAAATTAGATCCGTCCTTATTAGCTAAAAATGAGCGTGGTTATAAGGTTGTATTACGTTCTGGAGTATTGCAACTTGCTAGCAACTTAGGTAACCAAAGGTTACTAGATAGGTTGCATGAGTATGAACAAGAAAACGATAAAAACGTTTATATATCAAGCAAAAACGTGGTTGTAAACGAGTTGCTAGAT
The DNA here is from genome assembly GCF_051711605.1 of Enterococcus sp. DIV0436a. Taxonomy (NCBI): domain Bacteria; kingdom Bacillati; phylum Bacillota; class Bacilli; order Lactobacillales; family Enterococcaceae; genus Enterococcus; species Enterococcus sp. DIV0436a. The sequence goes on along the minus strand of NZ_JBIONA010000004.1, from coordinate 3,292 downwards.
AAGTTGCGTGAAGAAAATAAATTTTTACGAGAACAACTTTCCCTCAAAGAGCAAAATAATTCTAATATGCAAAAATTACTCGACCAGCAACAACAACTCACCTTGCAGGCAAATCAACAAATCGACAAATTGCAAAAACAGTTACAATTAGTTTATACGGAAGAAACTTCAGAAAATGAATCAACTACTCTTTCTGAAGAAACAGAATCGATAGAAAAACAAACAAAGAAGCAGCAAAAATGGTGGAAACTATGGAAATAACTGGAGGAAACATTCATGACAAGAAAAAAGCTCATATTTGGTTCTATTTTACTAGGAATTCTAGGCTTCAGTCCGATGTTATTGTCAGTGATCAATAAAGGAAATAAACATGGTGAATTGAAATTGAATCCAAATTATTACAACAGTCCTAACGAAGAGTTATTTGTAAAAGAAACGGATAAATAATAAAAAAAGACTGCTCTAACGAGCAGCCCAAAATGAGATTATCCTATTCATCAACATAAAAATATTACAAAATGAAGAACTATAAGAAAGATAAAAAAAGCATATCAAATCCTCTCAAAAATAACAAGTCTTTAAAAAATGACAGATAAAAATGCACAAAGAATTAGATATAGATAACCGCGAAAAATCAAGCTTTAGAAAGTTGCTTTTAGCTAGACCAATTAAAAATCACAAAGTGAGCGTCTCTATCCATTGGTAGAGGGGCTACTTGGCATACTATACATTATGTCTACTAGCTCTTAATATAACTATTTATAATTTAATTTAAACGATTATGAACTTAAAATAATCATTGAAGAAATATAATTCAAAATCAGATATCATCATTGTACAATATTAGGGTACTATTATTTGATAAAAGGATTAACTAATGACTGTAGGAAGTACTTTGAAATATCATAGAAAAAAAGCAAATTTATCTCAAATTGAACTTGCACATAAATTACATGTAAGTCGTCAATCTATATCTAGTTGGGAAAACGATCATTCTTATCCTTCTTTAGATAATTTAATAGCTTTATCTAGAATTTATCAAACGTCTATAGAAGACTTATTAAAAGATAATGAATCATTAAGAAATAGGTTATCTGTCCATTATGATCAACTATTAGAATGTGAGCAAAAAATATATCAAATACAAACTCAAGTAGATAATTTAAACCAAGATTTAAACTATGATAAAGAAGATGAATTTTTATTTTGTATTACTTTAATATTTATAAGTATAACTCTAGCTCCTTTAGGACTTGTTATTCCTATTATTTACTTTATTAATAAAAAGAAAAAAAGAAAGAAGAGATTATTTGAAAAAGATAGCTGAAAAAAAATGGTTCTATTGGATTATTGCTTTTGTTATACTTTTATTTTATATACTTTTCTATATCACTAAAAAAAATGTTTTCTTAATAGCTTTTCTTGTATCATGGATTAGTTTTACCCTTTATGGTTTTTATCTAATTCTACATGAACTTAATAAAAAATCCGATTAGTTTTAACTAATCGGATTTTTTATTAAAATACTAAAGTCATAATAGCTGCAGTTACAATGTTTGCTACATTTTTACTCATGCCAACTTTTCTACATGCATTATATACAGCATCTTGAATTGTACCAGTCGCATTTTCGATAAAACTTAAAAGAGTATCTAGCCCTGTATGTGCCGCAATATATCTTTTAACTGATTTAGGTAATTTAACACTGTTAGCCTTTTGGTTGGTATGGGGAGAATAAAAAGACATGGCATTCTATTTACCCTATCTACTCATTTTTGCCAGTATTTTAGGAATTATTGGAGGTAGCTATAAGGCTTATCAAACAAGATATTCATTAAAAGGATCTAGAATTCGATTTAAGCGTTTTTTATTACTCGGGGTTATATTTACCTTATCAATCGTTTTAAGCGGCTTATTCGGTGTTTTAGAGGGTAATAAGCGCGTTTCTAGAAGTGTTTTATTAGGAAATGTCACTCAAAAGTATGAATCAGCACGTGATAAAAAGAAAAAAGAGCAAGCCTTAGCACAAAAAATCGAAAAATTTACCGCTTGTTATGAGGACATGAATGATATTTTTGTGAAGCAAGAAAAGCGTTTGACGGATAAAAATATGGAAACACTCACTCGACTTTATCGGAATTTGCCAGAAGAACAGCAAAAAGAGTACCAAGAAAAATATGAACAAGTAAAAAAAGACGTGCAATATGTGAAAGATACGCAAACGGAAGAAGCGTGTTATGACTTATTCAGTGATACAATCCCTTTTTCAACTAGCGAACAAGAACGAAAAGAACGACAACAATCAGTCACATATGAACGCTATGAAATCTTGCTTCCACAGGCAACTAACATACAAAATCCAACGAAAAAAGAAACGGCATTAAATTATCTAGAAAGTGTCAAAGAATGGCTGGATCAGCAACAGCAAAATTGAATTTGATTGAAATTCATGTTAAACTAAACATGCAAATGTTCAAACATTAGATACACGAAAGCCCCAGAGAGGTCGGATTCTCTGGGGCTTTTTTTTCAGGTTGATGTCGCCTTTATTGATTTTACTTCTTGTTTCGGTTATTCAACCAATAACTGAATAAAGAGACACAAACTCCTACAAGAAGGGGGCAAATGAACAGTTCAAACATTAGATACACCTCCTTCCAGTCGCAAGACTGTCGGATAGGCGACAAGTTATTATATCTTAAAAAATTAAACTTGTGTGGTGTTTTTAAGTATCACTTGTTTTAGGGTTGTTAGGGCTTGCCCTGACCGCCTGTAAGGCGCTTTAAACTCCAGATAAAGGTTTTTATACTAAGACTGTCTTAAAACGGCTTAGACAAGCTCTTAGAGCCTCCCCCCTCCTTTTTGAACAACGGTTTTAGCAAAAGAGCCGGAGGCGACTGCGCAGGTATAATGTGAGAGCGTAGCGATCACACCTTTTTAGCGACCGTAGGGAGCAAGTTTTCCAGTTTAGAAAAATTCGCGAACCTTTTTGGAGGAAAAAGTAGGAGTTTTTTAGGCGGGAAATTAAATGTACTCTTAAGATATACTGTTAGATATACTGTTAGATATACTGTTAATAATAACTGTTAGGGATTAGCAAACTTATGGGAGAGTAAGTATTGACATAGGTAGTGGGGGATAAATTGTCACACTATGGGGGATAAATTGTCACACTATGGGGGATAAATTGTCACACTATGGGGGATAAATTGTCACACTATGGGGGATAAATTGCGTTTTACATCCTCTTATGTCTATGATAACATAATTTATTGAGGTGATTTTTATTGAG
>NZ_JBIONA010000003.1:0-23151 GCF_051711605.1 Enterococcus sp. DIV0436a | reverse complement strand
CCTCATACCGAACGGCATTCATCACCCACCTATAGAGGATGGGCGACTTCTGCCTAATTCTGTTAAAATCTAATTTAAAATTGCTAAAATAAATAGACAGAAAAATATTTTTATCACTACATTTAGTTAATTGTGAATATTGTTTAAAATACAAATATAATAAAGTCTTTTCATCCATTCCAGCTCTCTGTTCAACATTACTCCATATTAAATCCCAAATATCAACTTGATACGTAAAATTCTCATTCTTTAAATCTTCGATAAAAGCAAACCGATTACTATTTCTATAATCTATATCCTTTGATCTTTTAGAAATAATCCAATAATAACTATTCCTTAAAAGAAGAAAAACTTCAAAAACACCATAAATATAAAAAATCAAAATAACAATATTAGCAAATACAGCAATCAAAGAAGTAGCATCATCAGTCCAAAAAATCAATGGAATAACAATCGCAAAAAGACCTATAACAAAGCTTTTTATTTTAAGGACTTGACTAAATAATACCAATTTATCCCAAGTAAAAGAACCTTCACTATTATTACCATTAGACTCAAGAAGCAAAATTGCAACTGGTATTAATAAAGCAATTAAAGAAGCCGTAATTCCTAATAATCCATCAAAATTAATATGATTAACAATAAAAGATAGTACATGTATGAAGCAATTCCACAAAAAATCAATAACTTTTAATAAAACATCAGCATGTAGAAAATCAATCCTAAACAACAATTCTTCTCCTCCCAAAATTCCAACAAGCATACTTGTATTTGTTCTGAAAAGTAAAAAAGCCAAAGGCTTATCACTATATTCATACTTGGTTTCTGTAAAAACAATCTTAAACTATCATCTTCTCCCATTTATATTTTCCCAATAAACATAAAAAAGTTAGAAAAACAGTTGCAATTCTGCACCCGGTCATTCTAACTGATTGTTGTGCGTTTTGGTGTTGAGCATAGTTGTACCCTAAGAAAGACATTTCAAAAAAATTAAAATTATTGAAACATCGATCAGAGTACAACCTGTAAAAGTGCCTAACGTCATGCCGACGCCTTGGAGCCACTATCACATCTCTCATGAGTTGGTGCTTTCACACATTGTCATTCCCTACGATCAAACAGCCCAATCGCAGCATTGAATGACAACTACCGATTCTTTCGGAATCCTGTTTGCCACCCTAGCCGTTAACGGTCGCCACCACCCTTAGGACACAAAGTCATGAGAGTAACCTTTGCTTATGTCCGCAACGCCATTTTATAGAATCGGCTGGCATATGACCTGTCCCTTTATTCCTAGTAAAAACTAGCAAGAGTTTGTCCTCTCTTGTCTTAAAAAACTACCATTACAGCAAAAAATATGCTATAATACAGTCAAAGTGTTTACGAGTTTTTCAACTCGCTTTACTGGTCACGAACTGCAATTCGTGGGCAGTTTTTTTTTATTCTTTTTTCATAAAAAATAATATCGTAAAAGAAATATATATGCAACAACTTATTTTTTCAATTATCATATTATCATATTTATCCTTTTATCTTTTTATCTTTTATCATATTTATCCTTTTATCTTTTTATCTTTTATCATATTTAGCTTTTTTGTATAATAGCTGTTATCCTTTATAAAAGCTATTATAAAAGGAATTATTAAAGAATATCGACTATAAAAAAAGATATTTTATCATATTTATCTTTTATCATATTTAGCTTTTTAGCTTTATTTAAATATGATAATATGATAATATAGATATAGATAAATTTTTAGGAGGAGAGATAAATGGCAATAACTTTAACTGTAGGTAACTATAAAGGCGGAGTAGGTAAAACTAAAAACAATATTTTAAACGCTTATGAATTAGCAAAAAAAGGTTATAAAACGCTTGTAGTAGATTTAGACCCGCAAGCAAACGCTACTACTGTTTTACTAAGAACTAAAAAACTTCACAGTAACGAAGTTTTTAGCTTTGATAAAACATTAATGACAGCAATTAAAGAAGGAGATATATCTAATATCGAAACAGAGATTATGCCTAATCTTTCATTGCTACCTAGTTATATTGATTTTGCTAATTACAGTACCTTCTTAGATTTAACTTATGGACTTGTAGAAGAAAATGACCCTACTTTCAATGAAATTACTACTAATAAGATTAATCACTTTAAAAAACTTCTTGAACCACTAAAAGAAAAATACGATTATATCTTTATAGACGTACCACCAACAAAATCATATATAACAGATAGCGCAGTACTAGCATCAGATTACGTCTTAATTGTTTTGCAAACTCAAGAATTATCATTAGACGGCGCAATTGAGTATCTAAATGATCTTCAAAAACTTGCTAATATTTATAATGGAAATTTTGAAATAGTCGGAGTGTTACCAGTACTAATGGACGGAAATGCGAGTCTTGATAACTTTGTATTAGAAAATGCAACTCAAGTTTTTGGAGAAGGAAATATATTTAATACAAAAATACCGAATATGGCACGTCTTAAACGTTTCGACAATACTGGAATTACCGAATATGATAGACATGATAAGAAAGTAATAGATTTGTATAATATTGTCTCAGACGAATTACTAGATCGTATAAATTATTTTGAAGGAGAAAAATAAGATATGACTGATATTAATAAAAAAAGACCAACAGGTTTAATAAAAAATACTAAAATTACTCCTAATCAACCTGCAGATACTATACAGGTAAAAAAAGAACAAATAAAGAAAACAAAAAAACCTGTAGTAAAAAATCAAGACGCTAATATCAAAGTTTCTAGACAAACAAAAGATCAAATTGATATTTTAATGAAATTAACTGATAACAAATTTGCCTACGAAATGATTGAAACTATGATTGATAATTATGTAGAAACTGCTTTAGACGCCGATAAAAAGCGAGCATTTAAAACATTATCTAGTTTATAAATATGATAATAGATAAATTATCATATTTATCTATTATCATATTTACTTTTCGGAATATTTAGAATTAAAAAAATACTATAGAAACTAATCTTCAGAAAGGTATTAACTATGATTACTACTAACAAAGATTTCTTTCACAAATTTATTTCATACTATCTTATAAGATTAATGATAAAGTCCATATAATTGTGTAAAAGATAAAAGGCCATGTAACAGCCCTTTTACGGTACAATGTTTTTAACCACAAAAACATACCCAGGAGGACGTTACATGACCCAAGTACATTTTACACTGAACAACGAAGAGGTTCAAAGTATTATTGAACATTCGGTAAAAGATGATGTTTCTAAAAATATTTTAACCACTGTTTTCAACCAATTGATGGAAAATCAACGAACAGAATATATTCAAGCCGATGACTATGAACGTTCAGAAAGTCGTCAGAGTCAAAGAAATGGCTATTATGAGCGAGACTTTACGACTCGTGTGGGTACACTCGAATTAAAAGTGCCTAGAACACGTGATGGTGAATTTTCACCGACGGTGTTTGAGCGTTATCAGCGAAATGAAAAGGCACTGCTCGCTTCAATGCTTGAGATGTATGTTTCGGGCGTTTCGACACGTAAAGTTTCAAAGATTGTTGAAGAGCTATGTGGAAAATCTGTATCGAAATCTTTTGTTTCTAGCCTGACTGAGCAGTTAGACCCGATGGTCAACGAATGGCAGAACCGTTCACTCTCAGGTACGAATTATCCTTATCTGATGACTGATGTTCTCTACATAAAAGTCCGTGAGGACCATCGAGTGCTTTCTAAAAGCTGCCATATTGCGATCGGGATAACAGAAGGTGGCGACCGTGAAATCATTGGCTTCATGATTCAAAATGAAGAAAGTGATGACACATGGTCCATCTTCTTTGAATACTTAAAAGAACGCGGCCTAAAGGGGACAGAACTCATCATTTCTGATGCCCATAAAGGCCTAGTGTCTGCGATTCGTAAGTCATTTACCAACGCAAGTTGGCAGAGATGCCAGGTCCATTTTTTAAGAAACATCTTCAGTTCCATTCCAAAAAAGAATTCAAAACCGTTTAGAGAAGCAGTAAAAGCGATCTTTAAGTTTACGGATATTGAACTCGCTCGAACAGCTAAGAATGCCTTAGTCGGTGAATATATCGACCAGCCTAAATATACAAAAGCCTGCGAAATATTGGATAATGGCTTCGAAGATGCCTTTCAATACACGGTTATCGGAAATAGTCATAATCGGCTAAAAAGCACCAACCTTCTTGAACGACTGAACCAGGAAGTCCGCAGAAGAGAAAAGATTATTCGGATTTTTCCCAACCGAACGTCTGCCAATCGATTAATTGGAGCTGTCCTTATGGACCTTCATGACGAATGGCTCAGTTCTACAAGAAAATATATTAAGTTTGATCAATGAGAGACCGGTAAAACATTGTATAGTATTTTACACAGGATTATGGACTTGACTAGATTAATTCCCAGCATTCTTATTATTTCTAGTATCACTTATTACCAACTAACACACCATTTAATCTATTTAGCAGATAACATAGAAAAATATCTATTTTTTGGAAAAATCACACTAAATATTTTAATGTTTCCTTTTTCTTGCTATGGATTAAGCTATTTATATTTAAAAGTGACAAAAAAATCTTTTAGATATATTCGTCCTTGGGAAATCCAAATATTAACTAGAAGAATTCCACTCCATACTCTTATTACAATAATCTATACAGTAATTTCCTTCGGAATTCTCTTCATGATTATAGAATTTTCCTACATTATAGGAATACCAGCACTTATCTTTTTTATTATATCTGCTATAAAATCAAAAATGGATTTATAAAAATAACTCTATAGAATCCACAAGATACCTTATATATATAAAGGGGAAATATAAAACCTAAAAGTATGATATCCTGCTACAGCTTCTACGTAGAAAGAGAAACGCTCAACACCTACCTCATTTATCAAACGTTGTCCATAGCCTCAAATCTCTTCTGATAGCTGTTCAAATGTTATATACTTTAGTTCATATTGCTGAATTATGTTCATTCTAAGTGACTCCATTTATGTTCCTGGTAAAATTCAATATGACGTATTTCATCGTAGTGAATTTTGTTTTTTCCAATATAGATCCCTAGCTCATCACTCCCTAATATCTTGCCAACGATATCGTCTGGATAGTATCCTTCAGCATTTCGTTCTTCTTTTTGAATACATAATGGTCTATTTTTTATTACTGCAACATTTAATACTTCAGAAATCTCTTCAGTCGTCATTTGTTCTTTAGCCAAGTTTTGTTTTGCTCGTTGTTCTTTTTCCGAATCGATCTCTTCAGTATGATCTGATAAATAAAATCCAGCCCATTTTAAACGCCCTCGATCATTGTAATCAATCATTTTTAAGCCCCCCAGTGCCTCCTGCATGACCACCAACTAATGTGCTTCTTGTAATACTTCTAGCACCTTCAAGCTTGGAAGAAGCATGTACAATTGACGTAAAACCATACTTCTGCCTGATTTTATCTATTATTTTGTCTAGTTTTTCGTCATTAATTTGTTTTTGCGGATCACTAAACAAATCTAACTGAAGTGAATCAGTATACACAAGCTTGCTATAAGTAATCCCTACGTGTCTTACTTCTTGCCCTTCATAATACTTATCAAACAAGAAAAGACAGTAGTTTTGTAGCTCTTTTGTGTTGTCTGTGATAGGTATTTTCATTTGGTGTGAAAAACCCGACTTCGTTTCTAAAATCGACGTACCTATATTTAAATGAACACAGCCCGTTTTGCAATTGTGCCGTCTGATACGAATAGCTACTTGTTCCGCCATTTCTTTTACCACCAGCTCGATTTCACTTTTCCTGGTATAATCTCGTGGTAACACTTGTGAATTCCCATAAGATTTCTCTTTCGTTGGTTCTGGTGAGACAGCTATATCTGTTCGATCAATGCCGTTTGCATGAAAGTACAGCTGTAATCCAATTACACCTAAACGGTTCTTAATAGTGTATGGATTCCAATTAGCTAAGTCTTTAATACTCATGATACCCATTTGATTGAGTCTTTTTTTCATTCGAAATCCAATGCCCCAAAAATCCGTCATTTCCGAAATATTCCATACTTTTTCAGGAACGTTTTCGTATGTCCATTCCGCAATGAATCCTTCATTATGCTTGGCTTCATTGTCTAAGGCAAGTTTAGCTAATAACGGATTATCTCCGATACCTACCGTAGCTATCAATCCTAACTCTTCTTTAATGTGTTCTTGGATCATTTGAGCTAACTTCTTTCTACGTTGATTGCGTGTTCCTTCATTAGTAAATAAATTTAGTGAGCGAGTTACTTTTAAAATCGATTCATCGATCGAATAGATCAATAAATCTTCGTCTGCTACATATTTTCTAAAGATATTGTTTACCTGCATGTTTCGCTTAATATAAAGATTCATGCGTGGTGGAACAACATGTAACGCTTTAGGAAATGGTTGCGGTAGATCTCTTGGTCGACTGACATTAGAAATACCATATTTTTTTTTTGCAGCTGGTGAAGAAGCTAAAATCAACCCTGAACCAGTATTATCAGCATGACTCATAACAACTAATTCAGTCGTTAATGGATCTAAGTTTCTTTCTATACATTCGACACTTGAATAAAAGCTTTTCATATCAATTAAAAAGTAATCATTTACTGGTTCTTTCGAATAATCCAGCATGAATAACACCCTTTCTTTTTTACATTATACAAACATATGTTCGCAATTGTAAAGAAGAAATAGTTAAACATAAAAAAAGAAGAGGTAAACTATTACCCTGCTTCTCTTAATGAACAAATAAAAAAACAGATTCTCATATATTGAGTAATCTGCTTTTCCTTATACCTTGTTATAGTCCCTCTCTTCAAAGTATTCTCCTGTTAAAATTAATATCCGTACTCTACATTGTTAATTTTCCAAACAGAATCTTCTTTATTTAAAGTTATAACCAATGCAGGTTTTCCACCGATATTAGATAGCTCTAATGAATTAATTGCAGGATTGCTAAAAATTACAGACATGTTTTGGTATTTGTGATCATTTAATTGTAATGATTCAGCTATTCGATCACTCTCTTTGTCTTTTATTTTGCTCTCCAAGATAGAAGAATCGAATGTATAAGAATTATTTGTTGGACGAATATTATCGTTTGTTACTTCTATTTTAGCAACGTTCTCTCCTTCAGAATCTATATATTTCACTTTCCAATCTTGGCCATCAAAAACTATAGTATTTCTTTCTATATTAGCATTCATGTAGCCATTATCTTTAGTCTTTATTTCTCCCCAATATTTGCCAGTATATTGAGCTAAGAAAAAGAAGTCTATCGGGTATTGAAAAGGTGTATGTTGATTCATTCTTTCAAATTCTTCCTTGATATGTTTCAATGCTGTTTTTGTATAATAATTTTCCAACCCTATTTCTTTATCTAAGTTTTTAAAAATAAGTTCTTTATTCTTATTAATTTTTATTTCTTGCGGATAGTTTTTATCAATATAACGAGCTTTGTAAAAATCATACCGATAACCTAAAGGTAATCCTGTATCAGTAAAATTGACTGCTCCTTTAATAAACAAACTAGTAATGTTAGATAATTTTCGTTCATAAACGACTGGTACATGCGGAGTAAATGGTAAATCCTCACGATTCAGCAACTCGCACACTTTTAAGTATTCTTCCTTTTCTTTTTCACTAGGACTACTGGAAAACATTAAAAAACCGTATTTATCACATAAAATACGGTGCAAAGGAGCACTAAATTCAATTTTCATTTTTTCTCCTTAATTTTTATGTTTTTTTCTATAAGAATTAACCAAATGATCTGTTAAAAAACTTTGTTTCAAATGTTGGTATCCAATACGTTGCATAGTTTCATTTACTGAAATCCGATCATTTTCATATCCCTTTAGATATTGATTGCGTTCATTAAAATATTCGGAAGCTCGTTTTCGTTCATATTCCTCAATAAAATGTAAATCTGCTTCCTCAAATTGGAAAATAGACAATAGCTTTTCAGATTTTAAGGATTCAATATGATAATGTATAAAATTATCTTCGGTCAATTCTTCATCTCGACAATCAAACAAATCTAAACGAGACGTTCCAAAATCAATAATTTGTTCCTGCAAATACGCATAATCTGGTCCACGCCGATTGGAACTATAAAATTCATACCAACCTGTTTCTGCCTTACGTAATTCTGCTTTTAACAATGCTTTTGATCGATCAGACGATAAATCCGCAAAACTGGACTCTTGCACTACATAGCGCACCATTTCTTCATACCGATAGAGATACTCAGAAAGTTTGATTTCTGAACCTAAATAAACAAGTTCCATTTACATTCTTCCTTTTACATATCAAAACAAACCTAGCTCTTTCACAGCTTGATTAAGCATTTCTTTGGCTTTTAACTTATCAACTGATTTTAAATTATCATAGCTATCTTGTTTTAAACCTTGCAATTCAAATTCTTGTGTAGCATAAATATGCTTCAATCGACGTATTAAATCCAATACATCATATTCTCCTTGCCACAATCGAGAATAATTATCTACATCAAATACACCCAATTCTAATTCAGGACGATTATATGGATTAAAGCGACTAATATACTCCTTTTCAATTTTTTCATAAGAAGACGAAACTAATTCTTCCGCTGAAAACCAACGTCCTATCGCAAACGAATCAGGATAACTTCCAATAAAAAATTCATCGCCTTTCACTAAATCCCATATATTAACTTTCATAAAAATTACCCTTTCCAAAGATAAAATTCTGCATCTATATAAGTAAAAATCATTTAATCGTATTTCTTTATGAATTTATTTCTCTTTCCATTAGTATGTCTTCATACTTTTCAACTGATAAAATAGCTGTTAAAACAAACCCAAACATCGTACCGACAAATACACCGCCTATAAATAAAATCATTCTATCCCCTCCTAAACTGCTTCACAGCGAACCATTAAACGACCATCAGTTCCATCAATTGAACTGTCACAAGTAATTAACGTTAAAATACCATTTCCTTCTGAATCGAAAATAACTTGATTGTCTTCTGCTGTAATATGTTTTACTCTTGTAACCTTGAAATTCATGATTTTATTTTTATAAGTAACTTGTACAGAATCATTTTTCTTCACATTTTTAATACCACCAAAAAGCAAGCCAGCATTGGTCATATAATGACCTGCTAAAGCAAAATTTCCTTTACCTAATTCTTGATTAGGTTTCATTGTTCCAGCACCAACACTTAAATTTTCTTGACTCATTCCTTCTAAAATTGGAAGGTTCATATTGATACTAGGAATTTGAATCATGCCAGCTCCAAAAGTAGAAACAACTTTTTCAGCATTCACTTTCTTCATTGCTTCCACAGTCAATGGCTTAACATCTTTACCAATATAATCAGGTTGTTTTTTAGAATCACTAATTTTGATCTCATTGCTCTGTCTTGCGTCTGTTGAATTTGATCCTGTTGTCTGAGTACTATTCTTGTTTTTCTGCTGTTTCTGCTGTTTCTCCATGGCTTGAATAGCAGTACTTTGAACACTTTGAGTCGTTTTATCTAGTTCTTGTTGCTGGTGTCCAAAATAAAAATAAGAACTAAGTCCAGCAATTAAAAAAATAGTCAATGAAACAACAATCAATTTCCAATGTACAAATAAATTTTTCATCATCTTCTCCTTATATAAAAAAAGGAGTACCGTTTTTTCCGATACTCCTTTTTTACTCTTATTTAGCTGTATTTCTACGTTTTACAATAGAATAAACAGACACTAGAAAAGCAGACACCCCAGCTAAAGCTAGACCAATCAATCCTTTTGATTGATAGTTTTCTGATCCAGTTTGTGGCAATGGTGTTTCTGGTTTATTTACTTTGACAGTTTGTCCTTTATCGTTTAAATCTGCATGAGTAGCGATCACTTTATCGCCAATATTAACACTTTCAAAGGCTACAAGTTCTTTATTTTCTAGTCCAGCGGTATTAAACGTAAATTCAACGTTTACCTTGCCGTCAGGCGTTTTGGCAACAAATTTGGCTGTTCCAGTCACTTCTTTTCCGTCCACTAATAGAGCTTTTCCTGTTTCTTTGTCCATTAGTTTTCCTGTAACAGTGTACTCTTTGCCAACAACCAATCCTTTATAGGCAACTTCATCATTGACTGTTACTTTTTGATCGTTTGCCAGTGTTTTATCTTTATCGGCTTTATCAGTGGCTGTTGTACCGATTTTCGGCGTTTTCTTATCCACTTTGACAGTTTGACCTTTATCATTGATATCTGCATGCGTAGCAATTACTTTCGTGCCAAAATAAAGATTTTCAAAAACAACTAATTCTTTATCATCTAAACCTGCAGTATCAAAAGTAAATTCGATATTTTGTTTTCCATTCGCAGTTTTTGCTGTAAATTTAGCACTTTTGGTTACTTCTTTTCCGTCAATCATTAATGGTTTTCCTGTTTCTTTATCCATTAATGTTCCTGTGACAGTGTACTCTTTACCAGCAATCAAACCAGTATAAGATACTTCATCAACCACTGTTACTTTTTGATCGGTCGCCAATGTTTTATCTTTATCGGCTTTATCCGTTGCTGTCGTTCCAATTTTTGGTGTCTTTTTATCGACCTCTACCGTTTGCCCTTCATCGTTAATATCCGCATGAGTGGCAACTTCTTTATTATCAATTGACATACTTTCAAAAGCCACTAGCTTTTTACTGTCTAGGCCAGCGGTATTAAAGGTAAATTCGACAGGTACTTTTCCGTTTGGTGTTTTTGCTGTAAATTTAGCACTTGCAGTCACTTCTTTTCCATCAACTAACAAAACTTTTCCAGTTTCTTTATCCATCAGTTTTCCTGTCACAGTATACTCTTCACCAACAATTGCGTTTTCATACGTTACTTCATCAACGATTGTAGCTGTTGTATCTGGTGCAAGTATTTTATCATTATCAGCTTTATCTGTAGCTGTCGTACCAATGACGATATTTCTTAATTTCCAATTGATTTTCTGTTCATCTGTCCTATGTTCATCATCAACGCTGATTAATGAATTGGCTGGTTGTACCGCAGAATCTCCCCCGTATTTAAAAACATGAACAGATTTAATATCGCCCTCAGACGTAATTTTTAATTCACCTGTTGGTGTACCTTTTGGAATTTGAATGGTAATTTCTTGATTAAGTGGTAAATTGTCTTTTGAAATTTTTTTACCATTTTGATCTAAAATACGCATACCCGGAATGTCTTTGTCAAAGCTGACACTTGCTTTACCGTCTGTTTTGTTTGCTTCTGATTTGAACTTGTAGTTATAGTAGATATCGTCCTCAGACTCATTGACTTTTTTCAAATCATAAGTTGTATCCGTAGACGATTTACCATTTTGTACGTGATCCCAAATAATATCAAACGCCTTGTGTACTCGATCAATTTCTGCTTGTGAATGTTCAGGAGTATCTTTAATATCTGTTGTTTGTACTTCAATGACATGTAAATGCTTATCGCTTAACTCAATTTCATCTAGAATTTCTTGTAGTTCTTCTGTTCCCTTGATTTTATCGATTTCTAGAATTACTTTAGCAGTAGCCGCAGCCGAACGTTTAAACCAATTTTTAGAACGCTCATATAACTGTTCATTAGGTTCTATCGATAAACGCATTTTTTCGGCATCTCCTAAGAAAAAAGCCCATTTTTGATTTGTTTTCCAATATCTACGTTCAACACCAATTTTTCGATCAGTAAACTGTAAATAATCTTTCATAATTCCTAAAGCAATTGCTGGCAAATCACCAGTTTTTAGAAATTCAGAAATAGCTAACATGGCACGTTCATTTTTAAACCGCAATTCATACCGATTTTTTATTGGGACTTCTTCCACTGGTATTCCTAATTTACGAGCCTGTTCGTAGTTTTTCTGATAAAACGTGATATAAAATTCACTTTTCTTTGAGCCAAAATAGATACTTGTACCTTCTTGTTTACGTTCTGAGATACTTCCTGAACCGTTAAAATCAAACTTGCGAAAACGAGAAATCAATTCTTGACGAAAAATCTTATTTAACAGCGTAGGAATACTAAGGTATTCTTTATAATCATTAATTGCCAAATCAAGTCTTGTCACTCTACATTTATAATCAAAGCAAGCATAAAAAAAATCAAACCACGATCTTCCTTGTGCTTCGAGAAAAGCTTCAAATTGACGACATCCTTGACCTGATAATTGAATTAATACGCCACGTTCATCATTTTTCTTTGAATAAAGAACTTGAATATAGTCTAATTGATAACCACCTATATACCCATATAAATGAGATTCTACCTCAGCAAAATAAGCTTTATCAATTTTCAATACATCCTCAAAAATACCTGTAGTATCATGTGTTGGGAAAGTGATTCTCAAATAATCAATAATGCATTCAAGAGGCTCATGTCGATCTTGATCTGCAATATAATCAAGTATTTTACTTAAAGTTTCTTCCGAAACTCGTGAAATTCCTCTTTCTAATTCACTAATAATTTGACGACTTACACCAATTTCTTTCGCAAACTCTGTTTGCGTCATTCTAAATCTTAATCTAGAAGCCTTTATACTTTTAGCTAAATGGCTAATGTGTGTATTCTCAATTGCTTTTCCCTCCTAGAAATTTTAGTTGTCAAAATCGGGATTTTTTTTTTTAAGTATGCAACCAAAAGAAATGCCTATATATCAAGCATTACTACCATAATTTTTCTTAATTTTCCACATTACTACCCCCCTGTTAGAATATGGGGGTTACAGCTTGACGAGCAAAGCTCGCCAAGACCATTTTTCCCCGCATTTTTGCTTGAAAATGGCGCAAAACCGGCGCCTTTCACGAATTTGTAAGCTTGCTTGTACACGTCTCGCTCGAGGAGACCTCGGCTCGTCGTTGCGTTCATCGGTGGGCGCTGTGGCGCCCACCTCTCACAAGGAGACCTTGTTCGCTCCGCACCGCAAGCAACAACTTCGGAAAACTTTTCAACCCAGCAAAAATGGGAAAAATGCTCTTATACCTTATTCCCATTTATTAACAGTCTGGAGATAAAAATTTTCTAAATAGCTTAAATTTGTAACACTTTTTACTAAATTCCTCCTTTGATTTCTAATTCTTTTTCAAGTTGTTCCTTCTCAGATTCTGTTAAATTCAATTTTGAATAGTCTTCTTCAATCATTTTAGGAATCTTAGACAGTGCTTCTTTAAAATCAAAATCTTTTGGAACTAAAGGAGAATAATTTTCTCTAGGCATACCACCATCACTTATATATCCTCGCCCACGAACATCATTATTAAAGAAGTTCTTGTTTTCTGCAGATTTCCCAAAAATCATAGCATAACCAGTACTTTCAAGCTTTCCTAAGGAAACACGCACATTAAATTGATCTCGCAATTTTCCGTCTATATCTTCGGTATCTGGACGTTGCGTTGCTAAAACCATAAACACACCAGCTTGACGTCCTTTTAGAATAATTTGTGTTAATGGCTTCATAATTTCTAGACGTTTTCTAAAATCATCATTTACTTCTGCCATTAATGCACTCCATTCATCAGCAATTACAAAATAAGGCGCCATATTATAATACGTATAATCAGCTCCCCATTTATAGTCAGGGTGTGTTTTCATATAAGCAAATCGATTTAACATTTCTTTTTCAGCGTCTCTCAAACAGCGAGCAATACGATCTACGCCACTAAAAGCATGATTCTTAAAAGCTGGTAATTCCCCAATAGAAACTAAGTCTGCATTTTTAGGGTCACAAATGTAAACTGTGCCAATCTGCGATAAATACAACACAAGAGTAAACAAGAAAAACGTCTTTCCTCCACCAGTACCACCACCAATCAACATATGGGGCATTTTGGCAAAATCCCAAACAAAATCTTTCATCAATTGAATAGAAGTTTGAGTGACTTTCACGTCTCGAATAGAAATTCGATTAGTACCTAATCCGATCAGCAATTCATACTTTGTAAACCCTAATTCGCTAGTAGACTCAATTAAATCAGCAAAAAACATTTGCTCCAAAACAGGACCAATTTTTAACATCTGTTCATGATATCTTTTTCCATCAGTTGGAACAGTAATCTCCGTAGTAAATTTTTTATGCCTATAATAAACTCTAGGAAACTTTATTACTTCACGTGTTTTTCCATCTGTATTTTTTTTCGTTTTACGATCTACCCAATTACGACTAAGAATCATTTGAGCTAACATTTGTCGGTGTAAAACACGAACAAAATATTTCCCTCGAATTTTAGAAGTTTTACGTATCAACGATAAACTTCCAAAAATGAGAATCAACATTCCTACTAATTCAACCATTGGAAATAGTAACTGAGTATACTCAATTTCCCCACTTTCAATCATTGGCTTCACAATAGGATAGATTTTAAAGTAACAAAAAAAGCCTACCCCAACTAAAAAAGGTAAAGCCATCAAAAACAGATATAATCTATAAATATTTAAATGGATTTTTCTTATCCTTATACCTCGGTAATTAAAAAATTTTGAGATAATATATCCCTCCTTTTAACCGTAGGTCTACTAAGCGAAAATAAATCAAGTTACAGAATTATAAAAAAATGATCTATTCAAAATCGCCAAGCACATAAAATTTACCTAGCCCTAACCATGCGCATTTATACGCCATGTGCCAAGCTAATTCAATTTCTTCTTCTGAAAAGCGATAAGCAAATTCATATTCGCAAGTAAGATAAAAACCTTCCTTTGAATCTTCTATTTGAGCAAAGAATTTATTTTGCTTTAAATCAAATAAAACATATTCCATACTTATCTCCTTTCCATACTAATAAAAATCTAACCTATCGTTAGTCCTGATAGTTCTTCTAATTCAGCTTTATCATGTTCCAATTGTTGCAACGAATACCATTCGGGCTGTTCTTCTTCCG
Organism: Enterococcus sp. DIV0436a; assembly: GCF_051711605.1. Lineage (NCBI taxonomy): Bacteria > Bacillati > Bacillota > Bacilli > Lactobacillales > Enterococcaceae > Enterococcus > Enterococcus sp. DIV0436a. The sequence goes on along the minus strand of NZ_JBIONA010000003.1, from coordinate 8,230 downwards.
AAAAACTGTTTAAGATATCTTTCATGGTAGAAAAATGACTATCTCTTCCTCCCCATAAATGATTATCCAAAATGAAATCAGCATTACTTTCATTTTTATCTTCTTTAGCCGATAGAAGTAATCGTCGACAATAACCAACCTCTTGGCGCATACGATCTAACAACTGATACCTAAACTTAACATCACGATCCAATACATTCATTTTGCTACCCCCCAATTATTTGTTTGGGGTGTCTTTTTGATTTTTTGAATCATTTTGTAGTTTTACGCCCGCTGGTTCAGAAATTTTTCTAATATCTTCAGCAAAAACCTGAATATAAGAATTTGAAAATGTTCCATTACCAAATCCATATAAAGTTGTACTAGGATTGATAATTTCTACCTTATCTCCAGCAACCAATTCACGTAATGGTGTTTCTACTGGAATTGTAATAATTTCCTCTGAAAGTTGTTTTCTTGATTGAACAACATAACGTCTATGAGTTGCCTTACGTTCACCTGTATCCTCATCAACTTCTGTTTTATCTGACTTCATACGCAAAAATAGTAATTCTCCAAATGTCTCTTTTGAATCAATTTCCATCCCTGCATTTAATTCATTTCTTTTTGGCATTGATAATTTCCTCCCACTAAGAATTTCCTTTTTTCATATTTTGTGCAAATATACGCCAACCTACAATTGCACCATTATTAGTACTTTCACTCATAGGCTCTACTTTCACATCTTCAATAGTTACAACGTCTCCAAAGTTAAATTCAGACAAATTAACACGAGTAGGTAGAATAATTTCAATAGTTTCTGACTGACGAGAACTTAACAAACGACAATAATTTCCAATATGTCTACGATCTCGCCCCGATCCTTGCATATATTCTGAACCTTTAATTGGCTTTCCTACAAAGGACAACGTCCCAAATGTTTCTTTTGGTTTAATTTTCAAAAAATCCATTACTCTTTTCCTTCTTTCTCTTTGATTATGCGAATATATTGATTCGCTGTAGCACGTAAATTGGCTTCTTCCATCTCAACACCATAACAAAACGAAGGTATCGCTTGTTTATGGATCACATCAATACAAAAAGCACAATACTCACGCTGATTTCTAAAGGTCTGATCTTCCAACTTATCTGGTAAAATCTTTAATGCAGCCTTATAGTTTTTTTCTTTTATGAAAGTGACACTTTCTTCGAAATCAACTTCAAACTTTCGTAAATATTCTTGAACACCTAATTCTTCTAAACGAAGTCTATTTCTTTCATAGACTTTTCTATGGTGTATCAGCATTTCTTTTAGTTCAACTTCTAATTGCTGATTAAAATAATCAATATTGTTCATTAACGTACCTCTCTTAGATACTTTCCTGTTTAAATGTGCTATTGCTGTAGTAGCAATCTTCTTTCAGGAATCGTCTTGGCATTACTGCTCGGATTGCACGCCTGAAATGCAGACTCTTTGTCAATCAAGTACCCTGTTTACCCTTACGGTTTACCAGTTCCATCTAGTACCATCAGCGCCCCCCTTCTAAGCGGACGTCTTAAGGATTTTATAAATGGTTCCTCAACCAACTACACAAATGAATAAAGTCATGCTATAGTATAGTTTCCTAGGCTATGCTATACATGTTTGTTAATGTGTATAGAGAACAAGAAATAAGCTATTACTGGATTTTTTCTTGTTCAATATTCAGTTATCAAGGATCAATCGTTAAGAAATAACGAGTTGATTGTGATTCCATTTGATAACGCCAAAAACGAAAAAAGGAGTTAATTGCCTAAATAGCAACTAACTCCTTTTTTCACTGTCATAAGCTTATAAAAACACCTTACTAAGTAACAAATCATGCTACAAAAATAACTTTAAAAATCTATCCTTAATTTTTTCATCTAAAAATAGGCACAAAAATCCCTGTAAAGATAAGAAATTAAAAGAAATTCATAGAAGTATTTATTGTATTATGTTATCATGTTACCGTTGTGGCGAAAGCCATGACGGTGAAGGAGCCTAGGGACTAGCTAGGTCTTTGTGGCTTTCTTAGCTTCGAAGGGTTACCAGCCCTGAGCGGAAAGCCTTCCTTCATTTTTTTTGTATTCAAATGTACACTTAACTGACTGTGTTAAAAATCACAATCAACTCGCTTTAGACTTTACCCTTAACTAAAATAATTGTCAAGAGTAAAAAAAGAAATAATTTTATCTGTAAAATTCAACTAAGCAAATTTTACAAAAAAATTTTAGCATAACACAAAAAAATACGCAAACATACGTTCTCGTTTTTTCAAAAAACAATGATATCACTTCATAATCGTATAATTTGAATTCATAATCGTAACGTTAAATTACAATAAAAAAAGAAAAAAATGAGTTTTTTTTACTTTTTCACTCTTTACTTATCATTAAATTATTTACGCATTTATCAACAAACGTACAATATACTGGAAATAACCAACAATCTAAGCTATAATAAAAACGAAAAGAAAAAGGAGCCATGCGCGAACATAGCTCCAATTCCTTTTGTAGAACCGTTAAAAAGACGGTGACTTTGAATTAAATGTTTTTTTAACAAACCATCTATCCTCTGTCAAAGTGTTAGATGGTTATTTTTTGTCCTTATGGTCAATTATCAGCAAAACTAACGTCGCAAAAGCGATCATCAGTTGAATTGCTTCAAAAGTTGACACTTGCTTACTCCCTTCTAGGGATAAAGCTATGAACCATAGGCATCACCCCTTTTTCAAGAGATTAGCCACCATCTTTTCACTTTTCTACTTCCAAATTATACCATATATTATCATCTGATTTCTTCGATAATCAGTCTTTTTTCTAACAATAATTTATGCAACAAATTTTTTCCTTTTTTAGGATTATCAATACTAGGTGAATAAGTATATAACATTTTACTAATTTTTTGCGCTAAATCTAATTCCATATCTTCTCTAGTATAATCGCCATATTTTTTATAATAAAAAACTAATCTAATTTTTGACTGATATAACTCATAATGATCAAAAATAGTTTGAAAATATGAATAATCCAATGTACTTAAAGAATGTCCAAAAAAAACTATTTCATCAATTTCTTCTTTATCTGGTAAAATATTCTCTTGATAGGTTACAGCCAATTTTGTTTCAGTCATCTGACGAAAAGTTTTAGTAAATCTATAAATATCTTTAGTAGGATCAACATTCTCTTGATCAATACCAAAAATAATATTGTTTTCCTTAACTGTTCCATGAACATTAATTATTTTTAATTGATCCTTAAAAGGATTAGTATAATTAAAGGAAAATACTTTGTCTGAAATATGTGGAATGGAAGAAGCTTCTACCATTGCCAATAAAAGATTACAAGCTTTGCTTTCATAATCATCATTAATTATACTTCTTATATATTCAGCAAAGTTATTCTCAAAAGTTCTTAATTCATCATACAAATAATTCAAAAGATTCTTGCTTTCATATTCATTTCTATCAGGTAAAAATGAAGCTAAATGTAAACAAATTAATGTTTCTGCATTAACACCTGAAAAAACACCGCGTAAAGTTTTTTTTATCATATTCAAATTGGGAAATTTAATATTTTCATCTGTAGAACAAAAGAAATCTAACATTTTTTGTTCTATATCTTGCCATTGTAAATCCTTTTCTGACCCACCTGAATAATAAAAAATCAAATCCCAAAAAGTTAAATTACTATCTTTAATTACGCCATATACACTATGAGTTCCTATTCCATTATTAACCTGTAATGTTCTTCTAACTTGAATATATTCCTTAGGTTCTTTAACTTTAAAAATAGTATCATATCCAAATAAATCGTCACCGATCATTTGATCCCTAAAACATTTTAACGCATCATTTAACACTTCTTTAATTTCAGAAGTTATTCTGTTTTCAAAAAAAGCTTTGTATGTTGACTTTAAATTACATGCTAAATCAAATCCATTTCCTAAAATAATTAATTTTTTATTATTCAATAAAAACACTCCATACTGTTATTTTTCAAGATAGTTTACATAATCGCTACTATCCCAAGTACAAGCTCTACCAAGCCTTTTTTCTGCTAACTTTGTGAAGTGAAATTGGTCTAGTTGAAACATACCGAATTTTACTCATTTTTTTAATTTAAAAGTTTGTGAATTTAATACCTCTATACTAAGAAAAAAAGTTATTTAATACTATATAAAAAATTAAATTAATTAGAAAATTTGCCGATAACGTAACAATACATAATAAACTCCATTTAATCTTGTTAATCCTAGATAAAGTCCATATAATTGTGTAAAAGATAAAAGGCCATGTAACAGCCCTTTTACGGTACAATGTTTTTAACCACAAAAACATACCCAGGAGGACGTTACATGACCCAAGTACATTTTACACTGAACAACGAAGAGGTTCAAAGTATTATTGAACATTCGGTAAAAGATGATGTTTCTAAAAATATTTTAACCACTGTTTTCAACCAATTGATGGAAAATCAACGAACAGAATATATTCAAGCCGATGACTATGAACGTTCAGAAAGTCGTCAGAGTCAAAGAAATGGCTATTATGAGCGAGACTTTACGACTCGTGTGGGTACACTCGAATTAAAAGTGCCTAGAACACGTGATGGTGAATTTTCACCGACGGTGTTTGAGCGTTATCAGCGAAATGAAAAGGCACTGCTCGCTTCAATGCTTGAGATGTATGTTTCGGGCGTTTCGACACGTAAAGTTTCAAAGATTGTTGAAGAGCTATGTGGAAAATCTGTATCGAAATCTTTTGTTTCTAGCCTGACTGAGCAGTTAGACCCGATGGTCAACGAATGGCAGAACCGTTCACTCTCAGGTACGAATTATCCTTATCTGATGACTGATGTTCTCTACATAAAAGTCCGTGAGGACCATCGAGTGCTTTCTAAAAGCTGCCATATTGCGATCGGGATAACAGAAGGTGGCGACCGTGAAATCATTGGCTTCATGATTCAAAATGAAGAAAGTGATGACACATGGTCCATCTTCTTTGAATACTTAAAAGAACGCGGCCTAAAGGGGACAGAACTCATCATTTCTGATGCCCATAAAGGCCTAGTGTCTGCGATTCGTAAGTCATTTACCAACGCAAGTTGGCAGAGATGCCAGGTCCATTTTTTAAGAAACATCTTCAGTTCCATTCCAAAAAAGAATTCAAAACCGTTTAGAGAAGCAGTAAAAGCGATCTTTAAGTTTACGGATATTGAACTCGCTCGAACAGCTAAGAATGCCTTAGTCGGTGAATATATCGACCAGCCTAAATATACAAAAGCCTGCGAAATATTGGATAATGGCTTCGAAGATGCCTTTCAATACACGGTTATCGGAAATAGTCATAATCGGCTAAAAAGCACCAACCTTCTTGAACGACTGAACCAGGAAGTCCGCAGAAGAGAAAAGATTATTCGGATTTTTCCCAACCGAACGTCTGCCAATCGATTAATTGGAGCTGTCCTTATGGACCTTCATGACGAATGGCTCAGTTCTACAAGAAAATATATTAAGTTTGATCAATGAGAGACCGGTAAAACATTGTATAGTATTTTACACAGGATTATGGACTTGACTTAATCCTAAATCATCAATATCATCTTTATTTCTATCATTAATTACTTCTTCAAGTACTTCTATAACCATATCTAAAGTATTAACATCTATTAAATAATAATATCCTAGTCCACCTAAATTTTTTATAAAATTATATGTCCATTTTTGGTGTTCTTCAATTTTTGATCTAACATCTTCAAGTATATCATCATTAAAAACTTCTTTCGTCCTACCTATACCTATAAAAATACTAGGTTCCGTTGCATATTTAAAAATACTATCTTTTAAAGATTCCTGATCATAAATTGAATTGTCAATAAACATACTAAATCCAATAATTCTAAAAAAAACTATTGGTTCAGCTTGTTTAAACATAAATTCTAATAACCTATTAGCAAAAAGTTTACCCTTCAAATCTTTCTCAGGTATTAAAATATAACTTCTTTTTAACCAATTCATATAAATAGTTTTTAATGTAATATATTTTTTTTCATTTTTCGAATGTTCATCAAAAATTAGCTCATCTGGAAGAAACATACTTAAATCATAATAATCATACTGTTTATAGTACGAATGAAGAATAGCAAAAAAATTTGTACCTATATGAGATAAAAACTCTTTATATTGATTATCATCTAAGCCTTTTAAAAAATTGTTAAACCATTCTTTATAGTAATACTGATAAGAACTATTTCCCAATGATTGTCTAGTCAACTCTAAAAAAATTTCTTCTAAAATACCACGAAAAACAAAACGATTGTTATCAAAATCTTCAGTTAATTCGCTTTTAATTAGTGTTGGGAATTCTTTATTTAGTAATTCTTGTACCTTGTCAATATTAGTGAACTACTCACCACTTAGCTAAACCTGACGGTTCTTAACGCTTGAAGTGGGAGCTTCTTGGGAATAGAGCATACTTGATAGCGTATTTCTTTACTAACAGCGGTGTCTCTTATTTACCAAGCTATCCCCGTAGTTCCTACGGTTCTTGATGATTGGATCTAAGCCAATCCCATAGAATGTAGTCTTAGACCTTCGGTCAGAATATTGATACTAGCATTGATATCACGATCATGATGAGTATGACAAACAGGACAAGTCCATTCTCGAATTTCAAGAGATTTCTTGCCATCTTTATGTCCGCACTCTGAACAAATCTGACTAGACGGAAACCATTTATCTACTTTGATGATTTTTCGTCCATACCAGTCAGCCTTGTATTGTAATTTAGTCACAAACTTTGACCAAGAAACATCAGAAATACTTTTAGCTAATTTATGATTTCGCAACATACCTTTTGTGTTTAAGTCTTCAATACAGATAATATCGTGATTTTTGATCATTTCTGTACTCAACTTATTCAGAAAATCAGTACGTTGATTCATTACTTTTTCATGCAATCTAGCTACTTTGCGTTTTTGTTTTTGATAATTTTTAGCTTCAAATAGATTGGTACCTTTATTTTTAGCCAATAAAGCACGCCTAGACAATTTGCGTTGTTCACGCTTTAGTTTCTTTTCCATTTTGGACGTGAATTTATTATTATCAATTTTTTGTCCATCAGAAAGAATCGCAAAGTCCATAATACCTAAGTCAATACCAATTGTGGAATTAGTTTTAGGTAATTCGATAATTTCTTCTTTACACAACAAAGAAATATAGTATTTACCGCTAGAATGACGTGATATTGTAGCAGATTTGATAATCCCTTTTGGTTGTCTATGAAGCTTAATTCTTACTAATGACTTCAATTTAGGAACTTTGATGAATTTACTATCAATCAAAGCAATTGTACCATTTTGATTATTCGTTGTATAACTCTGAACAGGATTTTTCTTACTTTTGAAACGTGGAAATCCAACGGATTTATCCCGAAAAAAATTCTTGTATGCTTTATCTAAATTAAGTTGGGCATTGGCTAAAGCAAGGCTATCAATTTCTTTCAAAAACGGAAATTCTTTCTTGTATTTAGCTGGTGTCGGAAAAGTCATTTTTTTAGAAGAATCATTTTTAACTTCTTCATACGCCTTTTTTCGGTCATCAAGCATTAGATTGTAGACCTTACGGACACAACCAAAAGATTTGGCAAAGAAGATTTCTTGTTCCTCTGTTGGATAGATTCTGAATTTGTATGCTTTTAGTTGTTCCATAAAGTTCACCTACTTTCTATTTATGATTGTTTCCTTGATTTTGGATATACTTCTTAATCACATCAATTGGTGCGCCACCAGTTGTCAGAAGACAAAAGCTTTTAGACCAGAACATTTCTTTCCAAAGAAATTGTTTGACTCTTGGAAAGTCACGTTTTATCAATCTTGAGCTGGCACTTTTATAGGCATTGATGAATTTTGTCAATTCTGTTTTAGGTTGAGCTTTGAACATAATATGAACGTGGTCTTTATCATGATTCCACTCCACTAAAGTAATGTGATACGATTCTGAAATTCTTTCAAAAGTAGTTTTGGCATAATCAGATATTTCATCATCAATCACTTGTCTACGATATTTCGTTACTAAAACAAGGTGGTAATAAAGAAGAAATACTGAATGATTATTTGTATCTAATTCCATGTTATATCAACTCATTTCTTGTATAGACTGATTGTAACATGGGACAAAATAAAAAGGCAATACGCCTTAGTTGTCGGTCTTCGAGTTACCAACGGTAAC
>NZ_JBIONA010000002.1:0-47353 GCF_051711605.1 Enterococcus sp. DIV0436a | reverse complement strand
GTGCAAAAGAAGCTTATACAAAAGGAATTTCAACTAAAGTGACTCCAGAAAAAGATGCTGTTCAAAAATCAGTAGCAATAGAGTTTGACTTATACACTAATAAAAGATCTTTAGGAGAAACGCTTTATGACTTAGACCCTTCTGAACCTGATAAGGTATTTAAGGCTCCTCATATGGCTTATTCTTTCCCTGGAAATTTGAATAAGACTTATGTTCCACTACATGAAAATGAATCAGATGCAAATCAATGGTTTGGAACTTTGGGTTCTTTGCAAGCAAGAGAAGCTAGAATTATTCATAGAGGAAAACAGAAATTAAATGAGACAGTTTCTCAAAATGTTCAAGATGGAACATGGTATGAATTCAGATTTGGCTTTAATGCAGATACAAAAGTTTTTAGTTACTATTTGAAAAATCCAGTAACTGATCAACAAACAGAAGTAATTACAATTCCATGGTCAGATCTTAATGAAGAGTTGGATTTAGCTAACAATGATAACAAAGCTTATTGGGGATTCACCGCAGCTAATGGAGGGGAATCTGGTCAAACAAAGATTGTATTTACTGAAGTTCCTGTTAACTTAGACGCTACTCTAAAAAACGATGTTCTTAATGAGAAAAATGAGTCAATCACAGTGTCTGAAGAAGATACAACAAAAGAAAAAAGTGTTTCTCCAGGAAGTGAAGTCACTTTAACGAGTAAGCTATATATTGATAAGGGAGAAAATAGCTTTACTGTTGACTCATGGAACGTCTTTTCAGAAGAGGAAGTAGAAGTATATGATTTATCAACTGTAAAAGATGTAGTTATTAAAGCTCCTTCAGGTGATATCCTTGCTAAAGGAACACCAAAAGTAGAAGATGGTAAATTAAATATTACGTTTGATCAGGATGTGACTATTAATCCAGAAGAAACTCTTGATTTTTCTCTTACTATACAAACCAAACAAGATATTCAACAAGATACACATGTACAGTTTTACGGTGTTGTAAATGGAACAGAGAATTCTGTTCCAGCAGAGGAAAAATCATTCTCAAGTAATCCTGTGTATTTTTGGATTACTAAAAAAGATTCTATGACAGAGTTATCGTGGAATGAAAGTAGTATAGAAAAAACAAAAAATCAACAAGTCGACATAGCAGATATCTCAGATGAAGGAATGGACACAGAATTCTTTTGGAAAGATATTGATACAAATGACCTTTTAGAATTTACTTTATTCAAAGATAATGAGCAATTAATCAGAAAAGAAGTTACAACAAGTGGAGAAAATAAATTCAATATAGAAAAACTAATAATTCCAAAAAACAAATTAAGCTATGGGGGAAATAATTTTACAATACAAGTAAAAAAACTTAATCCTAATGGAAGTAATGAGATTTTAGATAAATTGATTCTAAATGTAGAAGTTGCAGGAAGTTTATACTTTGAAACAGCACCTGCAGATGTTAGCTGGACTAACAGAGTTCCTAGTCAGACAAAAGGAATTCTGTCCAGGGATAAAGACAATAGCATCCAATTGTCAGTACGAGATAGTAGAAATATTCCAGATCAAGATAAGAATTGGTTTTTAATCCTTTCTTTATGTAAAGAAAAAGAAGATTCTTTTGAATATGTATGGAAACCTTCGACAAATAGTGATCTTGTTGATTTAGGAACTACTAGTTTGAAAGTTATGGATACAAATTCTGCATTAAAAGATAATTACAATTATTATAATGAATGGAATTCTCAAGAAGGTATCCTTCTTAAAAGCAAAGAATATATTTCAATAGGGGATTATAGTCATAACACAAAATTTGTGTGGAATTTGTGTGATACAGCTATACCAAAATAAAGTGATAAATTCTGGAGGAAGGGAATGTAAATAAATGTCATGGAGACCATATAGTATAGTTGTTTGTTTAGCTAGTTTATTCGCATTAGCTGTAACTGAAACATCTGTTGCAGCTGATGTAAGAAAAGAAACAGACTCTAATATTATTATATCGGATGCTAGTGATGTAGGAGATTCTTCTCAAGATAATTTAATTTTAGAGGAAGTACCAATGGAATACGCGTTTCGTTCATTACTTGAGAATAGAAATTATGAGCTAGAAGCCCAACTTTCAAATCAATTTGTTAAAGTAGTGAATGATCGTGGTAGTAGAAATTGGGTAGTTAAAGCTAGCGTTTCTGATTCTTTGGTGCTAGAAAGGAATAAAGAAATAAAGTTTCCTGTAACATCATTTAATATCGATGGGATTGATCTTAAAGAAATAGGAAATTCAGGAATCATATTTCAATCTAGTTCGAATGGAAAAGAAAACACTGGATTGTTAAGTAAACCAATCAAAAATGTTTCGATGAGATTTGTTGATGAGAAGAATATTCTAAATGATGATGATACTGTTAAAGGTTCAATTCAATATTTCTTGTATGATACATTATTAGTTAAATAATTATGTAACTCGAAGTCTTAAAATATGACTTCGAGTTTACTGTGTATAGGAGGATTAAAGTGAAAAAAAATGTATTTTTATATTTAATTTCAATATTTCTTTTATTGCTAATGGGAAATAGTAACTCTGTGTATTCAGAAGAAATGAAATCAAATGATTCTGTTGGATTTAACGTAAAAGCAATTCTACCTGAAAATCAGTTGAATAAAGAAAATAGTTTTTTTGATTTAAGAGTAGCACCTAATCAAAAGCAAGAAATAGAGCTTCTTATTACAAATACATCGAGTAAAGAAGAAGTTTATGAAATTGCTATTAATCAAGCTTATACAAATAAACAAGGTTTTATTGACTATGCATTAAAATCTGAATCAGAAAAAAATCAATATAAATTTCCTATAGAGGATATTGTAGATGTACCAGATAAAGTAACTGTCCTAGCAAATCAATCAAAAAAAGTTTCTATTAGTTTAAAAATTCCTGACAAACCATTTGTAGGAGAAATTTTATCAGCTTTTCAAATAAAAAAAGAAGATAACGATCAAAACGGTATTAATAATTCTTATGGATATATCATCGGCTTAAGGTTAACGCAAAATGATCAACAAGTGAAACGAAAATTAACTTTGGAAAAAATAGAAGCAAAAGAAATTTCCCAACAAGATAAATTATTAATTACATTTCATAATCCGGAAATGGAATCTTACGGGAGTTTAAAGTATAAAATCACTCTAATAAATACAAAAGATAATAAAACTGTATACAATAAAGAATTTAAGGACTTACAAATTTCACCTGAATCATTGTATGAAATGGAACTTAATTTGGAAGAGGTAGAAATTCCAAATGGTATTTATCAAGTTAAAATTGAAGTTTCAGATGCAAAGAATAATAAATGGAATTTCGAAGAAAATGTAGACGTAGACAAAAATGATCAATCTAAGCAAGTAAATCTTAAAAATGAAGAGAAAGATAATAAATTCTTTGTACTTTTCATTTTAGGCCCGATTTTACTAATTATTTTGTTGATTATTATATGCCTAAAATTATTAAAAAAATCTCGATGAAATAAATTTTTGGTAATTAGTGTGGAAGATAAAAAGGAGTAGATATGTTAATTTTTATTCGTGAAGTGTTAATCCAATTAACATTTCGAAATATAACTATTTTTTGAAAGAGAGGACTAATACATTATGAAAAAACTAGCATTATTAAGTGCGGTTGCTGTATCTTCTGCAGCACTATTAGGAGGAGCTAGCGCATTTGCAGCAACAGATTCAAATGCTGCAACACAATCAGAAACACCAGTAACAGCAACTTTTAACTTACCTGATGGTGGCGGTACTAACCCTACGCCTCCAGGAGGTGGAGATGGAGATAACACCGATAATGAACTTCCAACTGAATGGGGAATTGCTTATCAACCAACAACTTTTGATTTTGGAACTACTAAATTAAAAGAAAGTGGAGAACAAATTATCCCAGCTACTAAAAATTCAAGTTTTAACGTAGGTGTAAAAGATAAAACAAGAGGCACTAAAGGCTGGACTTTGAAAGCTTCTTTACAATGGCAAGGTGATGCAATTGAAGGAGCAAAAATTACTACTACTGGTGATGGTACTGTAAATATCAATAAGGGTGGTGATGTGTTAGAACCAGTTACTGATGAAGTTACTGGACAATCTAATGTGGAAATTACTTCTGGATCAGAAGCACTTATTATGACAGGATCAAAAGGTGTACGTCACAATAGTGTATATGATTATGATTTAGGTGATGTTTCATTACACATTGCTGATGCAGGTAAAGTAGAAGGGAAATCTTATAGCGGAAAAGTTGTTTGGAATTTAACAGCTACTCCATAAAAGTTTAGTTTTATATATGGGAGGGATGCGTTTAGCACTCTCCTTTTAGTTTCATTTTAGCGGAGGACGATGATATCAATGAGAAAAATAATTTTGTGTTTTTCAATTATCATTAGCTATTTATGTTTTATAAATCTAGATGTTAGAGCAGAAGAAAATGATTCAGATATAAGTTTTACAATAGAAGGATTGCCTAATGATAAGCAAGTAGATGAAAATGTTCCTTACTATCATTTAAAAGAGGAACCAGGAGAGAAAGATCAGATAACTATTAAGTTGATAAATAATTCTGATAGAGAGATTTCACTTGAAACTTCTATAACAAATGCAAATACCAATTCAAATGGGCTTACGGATTATACAGGTGCTAGAGCAGATCACGACTCTTTAAAAATGCCGTTAACTTCTATACTTACGTGTAAAGAAAAAATAGTAAAAGTACCTGCTAAGAGTTCTGTTGATCAACAATTCGACATTAGCATGCCTTCTGAAAAATTTGATGGAGTGATCATTGGAGGTATTGTTGTAGCAGAAAAGAATGAATCAAAAACAGACAAGCAGAGCCTGTCATTAAATAATGAATATAAATATACTATGGGTGTAGTGTTAACTAATCAGGATGATAATGTAATTAAAAAAAATATATCGTTAATGCTAGAAGAAGTTTCCCCAAAGTTATTTGATGGTAAAAAGACGGTTGAAGCAGATATTTTAAATGATAATTCATATATTTTCACCGGAAAGAGTATAGAAGCAAAAATCTATAGTCAAGAAAATAAAACTTTGGTAAATGAAATTTCTTTAAAAGATATCAGTATAGCGCCCCATTCTTCACTCCCTTTACAATTTGATTGGGGGAAAGTTGATCTGAAATCAGGAAATTACCTTTTTCAAGGGACTTTGATTGATACAGATGGAAAAGAATGGAAATTTGAAAAAGATTTTGTAATTAAAGCTGATGAAGCAAAAAGTATTAATGAAAAATCAGTTTTCAAAATAGAAATACCTTCATACTTAACGACATTAAGCTTTTGTGTAATAGCAGTTACTTTAATATTAACAATCTTTATTATCTATAAATATAGAGAGGAATCAAAATTATGAAGAAAATATTGTTTTTAGTTGTTTGTTTAATCGGAGTAGGATCATTTTCTACAGATTCTTATGCAACTGACAATACAAATGAACAAACAACTACTGTTAGCATCGATTTGTATAGAACTAGAGAACCTAACGAATTACCAGGAAATGTAGGCAATATTAATTCTTTGAATCCAAATTCAAATGTAAGCTTAAATGCAGGTAAAGCAAATATCAGTAGTAATAAGTTTAAGTTTCTTCCTAAAACTGGAGATATATTAAATCAAACAATTGCTATGATTGGATTATCCTTAATAGTATTGGTTTACTCGACTGTTTTGCTAATTAAAAGAAAGGAAATTTAATATGTATATCTATCCAATTTGTACGCTTATAGTGGGAATATTGGCTTTGACAATCAATGGCTATTTATTTTTTAATCGTACAAAATTTTATGTACAACAAAAAATTACAAAGAAAAGTCTTCTAATTTCAATAATGGCCATATTATTTTCTTTTGCAATTCTTATATTAGCTGCGATGCTGTATGTAAATATCCAAAATCAGTTATAAAAAGATACTTATTGGTAACTAGGAGCGAATTCACAAGTGTTAGAAAAATATATTGAAAAAGATATTTTAAGGCAAGTGAAGATACTAGAGTATTTTTATGAAAGACGCCAATTAACTATGCAGGAATTAATTGATGATCTTAATGTAAATAAAAAAACTATTATTAAAGATTTCAGTAAAATTGAACAAAGTATTGAAAATGTGGCTTGTTTTAAAGTAACTGATAAAGGCAGAATAAATTTTTACTTAATGGGAGAAACAAAGTACATTACTTACGTAGAAGAAGAGTATATTTCGGTTAGTAAAGCTTTTAAACTGCGAAAAGAAGTACAAAAATTTTTAAAGGTGAGTGGCTATTTAAATGAGGAAGAAAGAGAAACGAAAAATGAATTAAAAAAAAGATTTTTTCTTCTTTCGATATGGATGCGTTCTAATTTATTAGATAAATATATTTTAAATGAAAAATATTTAATAGCTACAGAAATAGCCACTAAAATTTTGAAATATTTTAATAAGATCACTAATTTAAGAGAGAAAGATTTATTCATAAAAGGTATTTATTTGATGCTTAATAGTTCGGGTCTAGATACAATCTCGAGGCAAGTACTCGAGATTGATGAAGATGATCCTATACTAGAAGATTTAAGTTTGTTACTTGAAGATATCGTTTTCATAGAAAAAGTAGAAATAAAATATTTAATGATTTTATTCTATTTATTACCTAGTAATTTTAGTAATTACTCAGTAATAACAATGGATCTAAAAATGCAAGAAAACTATCTATTAAAACACAAAGAAATATTTGAGTATATTCAGTTATTTGAGAAATATTTCAGAGTCAGATTATCTGATAAAAGTGTTTTCATAAAGGTTATGCTATACTTTGTATTATGTTCTTATTATGATATGCAGAGTTATTTACTAGAACCACATATAATAATTACTCACGAACAGACAAAAACATTTAATAAGATAAAAGATTTAACATTAGAATGGAAAAAGATCTATCCTATTGAGACAAGCAAATACAACATAACAGAAAGTTTATTAAAAAGAATGACTTTAGATATGGATTTCTTTTTGACAGAACATCAAAAGAAACCTATATTGCTCACGATCGTGGCAAAAAATGATATCTCACATATTTTATTTCGTGAATATATTATTGAATGTATGAATTGTACAAAAATTACTATTGATGATGTTTTGTATTATTCATTATCAGATGTTAAGTGTTATCCAAGAAAGTGGAGGCATGTAATAGTATGTGAAGAATCGTTAATATCGGAAAAAGGTATCCAAAATATAGGTAGTGAGATCATTTCTATTTCAAGGTATAACATGAAAGAAAGTAGAAGTAATCTTTTAGCTGTTTTGAGTAGTGGGAAAAATAGTATTAGTGAGGTACAAGAGGTTGGATGTTAATATTAATTCTTTAATAACTGCAAATAATGTTTTAGGAGAAGAAGTAACTGGAGAAATAGAGAAAATTTTGTGTAATGTGGTTATTATTAGAACTTTTTATACTAGAGAAGTAGTAAAAAAAGAAGAATTAAAAAAAAAGGTTATTTTTTAATCGATTAGGCTGAAGATATAAATAGTAGAATTATTATTTAGAGAGGTGATATAATAATGGCATATACAACTTATTTTTTAAACGAAGAAGATTATTTCTTATATTTTGAACAAAAATGTAATGATAAACTTTTTTATAACAAGTATCCATTAATTGTAGCAGAGATAAAATCAATTTGTGATCAAATGAAGAAAAAAATTGAACTAGTAAATTCACAAAATTTCTTTATCATTCATTCAGAATTGATGGGCCTAGATTCTCGATTACAAATTATAATTGCATTATTACCATCTGACAATGATGATATTTTGTCATCTCTTACAGAAGAAGAGGTAGTAGAATTTTCAAGAAAAGATTATAGAAAATTCCTCAGAGAATCATTTGATGTTGAGGATAATATAATTCCGCATTCTTTATATTTTTCAATTATATAAATTTTAATAGGCTTCCATAGCCGAATTTACATATCGATTAGTTCTAGTGTCACCGATTTTTGTTGATTCTAAAAAAACGTATTAGGGGACGAGTATATGATAGAAAAATATATAGAAAAGGATATTCTAAGGCAAGTTAAAATTTTAGAGTATTTCTATGAAAGCAGGGAATTAACAACACGTGAGCTCTCACATGATTTAAACGTAAGTGAAAAAACTATTTTAAAAGATTTTTCTAAAATTGAGCAGGTTCTTGGTGATACGATTTCTTTTGAAAATAGAAGTAAAGGAAAATACTACTTCTATTTATTAGAAGAAAAAAATAGTATTCAACTCGCTAGAGAAATATATGATAGTTCGTTATTTCTTAAAATCTGTTGTCGATATTTGATGGGTGAAAAAGATTATTCGGTGTATGTTGAAGAGGAGTTTATTTCAGTTAGTAAAGCTTTTAACGTTCGAAATGATGTCGAGTCATTTTTAAAAGATATGAATTTAATTGATTCTAACGGAAATAAGGTAGAAAATGAATTAAAAAAAAGATTGGTTATGTTGTCTGTATGGATGAGAAATTCGCTAATGGGAAAATATATAAATAAGGAATATTGTATTTTAGCGGAAAGTGTAGCGACAGATATTTTAGATTACTCTGATAAAAAAGCTAATTCTAGAGAAAAAGATATGTTAACTAAAGGAATTGCTTTAATATTATTTGGTTCTAAATTAGATGAATTGTCCAAAAAGAAATTGAAAGAAACTTCTTTTGGTTCACTGTTAAAAGAAGTGTTTGATCTTATTTCTAATAAAATAGCGATAGATGAAGATGAATTTAGATATATTTCAGTACTGTTTTATCTTATTCCAACAAACTATACAAGCTATTCCGTTATGAACATGGATTTAGAAATACAAAAAAGAATTTTTCTTCAATTTCCAGAAATTGAGTATTACATTTATTCTTGTGAGAGTTATTTTGGCATCAGATTAGCAGATAATAATGTTTTTTTACAAACAATCTTATACTTTATATTATTTTCTTACTACAATGTGCAAAGTTATTTAGTTGAACCGCATGTTATTCTCAATAACAAACAAAAAGTCTTGTGTAATAGTTTAAAACAGATTACGTTAGGATGGAAAAAAAATTTCCCTTTAGAAACCAATAAATACCGAGTAACAAATGAATTATTAAAACGAATGAGTTTTGATTTATATTTTGTGTTACAAGAAGAAGCAAGAAAACCTATTTTTATCACAGTGGTTGGTAGAAATGCTATTTCTCATATGATCTTCAAGAAGTACATATTAGATTATATGCCAAGTGATAAAGTTAAAATAGATGAATGCCTCTATTACTCTTTAGCTGACGTGAAAATATATAAAAGAGATTGGAAGCAAATTATTTTATGTGAAGAATCATTAATCATAAAATCTATTTTAGATAATTTTACAGCGGAGATTATATCTGTTTCAAGATATAATCTAGAAGAAGCGAGGAATTTACTTTTTAATAAATTAACAAACGAATGATTTAGTCAAGTCCAGACTCCTGTGTAAAATGCTATACAATGTTTTTACAATTTCTACTTATCAAAATTGATGTATTTTCTTGAAGAATAAATCCATTCATCATGCAGGTCCATAAGAACGGCTCCAATTAAGCGATTGGCTGATGTTTGATTGGGGAAGATGCGAATAATCTTTTCTCTTCTGCGTACTTCTTGATTCAGTCGTTCAATTAGATTGGTACTCTTTAGTCGATTGTGGGAATTTCCTTGTACGGTATATTGAAAGGCGTCTTCGAATCCATCATCCAATGATGCGCAAGCTTTTGAATATTTTGGTTGATCGATATAATCATGAATCAATCGATTTTTAGCCTCACGCGCTAAGTTAATATCTGTGAACTTAAAAATTCCTTTAACAGCTTCTCTGAAAGATCTTGAATTTTTTTTAGGAATGGTGGTAAAGATATTTCTTAGGAAGTGAACTTGGCATCTTTGCCAACTTACGTTGGTGAAGGATTTTCTAATGGCAGAGACTAATCCTTTGTGCGCATCAGAAATAACGAGTTCCGTACCTTGTAAACCGCGTTCTTTTAGGTATTCAAAAAATGTTGTCCAGGTCTCTTCGCTTTCGCCACTTTGAATCATGAAGCCGATAATTTCACGGTCGCCATCTTTGGTTATTCCAATCGCTATATGACAGCTTTTTGAGAGTACTCGATTTTCTTCTCGTACTTTTATATAGAGTACATCGGTCATTAAGTAAGGATAATTTTTTTCTGATAATAAACGATTCTGCCACTCGTTAACCATAGGTTCTAGCTGTTCTGTTAAGCTAGAAACGAAGGACTTAGAGACGGATTTACCACAAAGTTCTTCCACAATTTTTGATACTTTACGAGTTGAAACGCCTGATACATACATTTCCAACATTGAAGCCATGAGGGCTTTTTCGTTTCGTTGATAACGTTCAAACACTGTGGGTGAAAAATGGCCATCACGTGTTCTGGGTACTTTTAATTCTAGCGTGCCTACACGTGTCGTAAAGCTGCGCTCATAATAGCCATTTCGTTGACTTTGTCGGTTTTCTGTTCGTTCATATTCTTTTGCTTGAATATATTCTGTTCGTTGATTTTCCATTAGTTGATTAAATACCGTTGTTAAAATATTTTTAGAAACGTCATCCTTTACAGAATATTCAATAATGCTTTGAATCTCTTCGCTTTTCAGTGTAAAATGTACTTGGGTCATGTAAAAGTCCTCCTGGGTATGTTTTTGTCGTTAAAAACATTGTACCGTAAAAGGACTGTTATATGGCCTTTTTACTTTTACACAATTATACGGACTTTATCAATGATTTTGATAATACTTCAACTATATAGAAAATTATAGTTTTCTATATACTTGGATTTGGATTATAGCTATTTGTAATTTACCTAAATTATTTCGCTATAGCAGCTATTAACACTATAAAGACACATACAGCAACTCCTTAAATGGGTTTCGTATGTGTCTTTATAGTGTTAATCACTTCATATTTTAGTTGATCAAAATCCTTATCATATGTGGCAATATATACCACTAAATTTACAGCATCTTTTTGATCAATAGCTAAAAGCTGTCCATTGATTTTCAAAAAGACAAAAGTAGCTAAGAAAGCAGTACGTTTATTTGCATTATGAAAAGGATGTTTCTTTATCAATTGTATAAGTAAGATAGCTGCTTTTTCATAAATCGAAGGATAAACCTCTTCTCCAAAAGCTGAGGCTCGAAGTTGCCCTACACACATTTCTAAAGCATTCGCATCCTTTACACCAAGGGGTTCATTAGGAGAGTATTTTTTTATTTGGATTACATTCATTTTTATAATATCTTTGGCTTCTAGGTAATGAATACTCATTTATCGACAAGCTCTCTAAAAGTAGTATCATATTCAGTTAATGCTTGAGATATTGCTACATCAATTTCATCAGATAAGGCTTGTTTTTTTGTAATTGCGGCTCGAAGTTTTTCTTCATCTAAAAAAACCGTATCTCCGGGATTTAACCCATTTTCTTTAAGAAATTCCTTTGAAATAGTTAATACTACTGAGTTCCCCACTTCCCTAAATTTTCTTTCTTTAATTGCCATAGTCTTCTCCCCCTTTTTCTTTGTATATACAGTATATACGCTTGTTGATTTTAAATCAAGCATAGTCCCTCTCATGTCTAACTCTATAGAAAGATTGTTCTTTCTATATAATTAATTAAGAAAATTCAAAAAATTTAGATTGCTCCCTTCTATTTCCTTCCCTATTTATGTATACCATTTATTTTAAATTAATAAACGTATACCTATTTATATGCTTTTTTTGAAACAAATTAATAAATTTTAGAGCATACCAATTGACAAAACATTCTATAATTGGTATAGTCCAATTATAGAGATACTCTTCTCCCCTACTTATTGAAAGGATGAATGACATGAAAAATACAGAAATATATCAAAAAATAGATACAATCATACTTCATATGCCCGATTATATAAAAGATTTTGTTCAAGATCGTGAGGATAAAGATCAATCACCTCGAACCACTTTAGAATATCTAAAAAATTATAAGCTCTTTTATGAATGGCTTCTGAGTGAGTCTATCGTTCCTGATACTTCTATCACCTCGATAAGACAGTTAACTGCCTATGACCTAAACTTGTACAAATCTCATTTGAAACGTCGCACAAAAGAAAATGTAAAAAAAGAGACAACAAAAACTAAGCTCAAAGATAATAATAACTTAGGTCTATCTACTTCTACTATCAATAGAAACATCACAGCATTAAAGGTTCTATTTAAATATCTTTCGAAAAGTTCTAATAATCCCCTAGGAAAACCATACTTAGACAATAATCCTATGGACCAAGTAACAACCATCACAGATAAAACTACGTTAGCTGCACGTGCCAATGCCATTGAGAAAAAATTATTTCTAGATGAGGATACACAAAATTATCTAGATGGTTCTGTTGCAAAGTTTTAAATAAAGAATAAAATCCCTTACGGTATCTATGATTTAAGCTGGGATTCCCAATAATACCTTGATTTCAGTACAGACCGAAAACCCGAAGAGAGTGCCTTCTTTTCGGGTTTTCTTATATAATCCTCGAATGGCTTCCATGCCTTTAATCGTGGTAGAGGCAGTGCGTAAACTTCGATAGAATTTATTGCGTCTCTTTACTGGACGATGGTCTTGTTCAATCAAATTATTCAGGTTGGATAGGCTACAATTAACTAGACAGAAAAATTAAGGTGTGTAGACTAGAAGAAAACATACCAGGAGGAATTTTTATGTCTAAGAGAACACGAAGAACTTTTTCACAAGAATTCAAGCAACAAATCGTCAATCTTTACTTAGCTGGAAAGCCACGTGTAGAAATCATTCGAGAATATGAACTAACGGCTTCAGCATTTGACAAATGGGTAAAGCAATCTAAAACGAGTGGTTCATTCAAAGAAAAAGATAATCTTACGCCTGAACAAAAAGAATTGTTAGAACTACGTAAAAGAAACCAGCAATTAGAAATGGAAAATGATATTTTAAAGCAAGCAGCGCTGATATTCGGACGAAGAGACAAGTAATCGATGCGAATAAGCATCTTTACCCTATATCAGCGATGTGCAGAATATTAGGTCTATCACGTCAGTCCTATTATTATCAATCAAAACCAAAGAAAGACGAATCAGAACTTGAAGAAGTAGTCGCTGAAGAATTTATCCGCAGCCGAAAGGCCTACGGCTCAAGAAAAATAAAAAAAGCCTTATCAAAACGAGGCATTCAGATCAGCCGACGAAAAATTAGTAGAATCATGAAAAATAGAGGATTAAAATCGAGCTATACTGTTGCTTATTTTAAAGTACATCATTCTACTTGCAATGAAGCCAAAACGACAAACGTATTGAATCGTAAATTCTTAAGAGACAACCCATTAGAAGCGATCGTAACAGACTTGACTTATGTACGAGTCGGGAAAAAATGGAATTATGTCTGTTTCATTTTGGATCTGTTCAATCGAGAAATTCTCGGCTATTCTTGTGGAGAACATAAAGATGCCGTTCTAGTAAAAAAAGCATTTAGCCGTATCAAACAACCTCTGACAGAGGTTGAGATTTTTCATACTGATCGTGGAAAAGAGTTTGATAACCAAGCTATTGATGAATTATTAACAACTTTTGACATCAATCGATCATTGAGTCATAAAGGCTGTCCTTTTGATAATGCCGTAGCTGAATCAACTTATAAGTCGTTGAAAGTAGAATTTGTCTATCAATACACATTTGAAACCTTACAACAATTGGATTTGGAGTTATTTGACTATGTCAATT
This sequence comes from Enterococcus sp. DIV0436a, assembly GCF_051711605.1. Taxonomy (NCBI): domain Bacteria; kingdom Bacillati; phylum Bacillota; class Bacilli; order Lactobacillales; family Enterococcaceae; genus Enterococcus; species Enterococcus sp. DIV0436a. The sequence continues at coordinate 33,524 of NZ_JBIONA010000002.1, read as the reverse complement.
GGTGGAACCACCTTCGGTTGCACGGTACACTTGGCTACGAGACACCGGTTGGTTACCGTAACCAGAGATTGGCGCAGCGAATCCTTGATAATGAGCTCGGATGTGCTAACGCTAGCGAGGCAGTCTAACTTTAACTGTTAGCTCCTGCCGAAGATCGTCACATCCGAGGAGGCTCATTGTCAAGGACAATCGGAATAGCATACGGAAAGAAGTTCTGCACCTTATAAAATTTGTCAAAAAAACTGTTGCCATTCCAGGTATTTAATGGTACGATGTTCTGTCCCTTGATAAAAGCCGTATTCTTTTAGTTTCTTAAAGGCACTTGTAATAGAGGGGGCTTTATCTGTGACTACAACCTTCGGTTCATCAAACTGCTTCACTAACCGCTTAAGAAAAGCATAGGCTGCTTGTGTGTCCCGTTTTTTACGTAACCAAATATCCAAGGTTAAACCATCTGCACCGATGGCTCGATACAAATAATGCCATTTTCCTTTAATTTTGATGTACGTTTCATCCATTTTCCATGAATAAAAGGATTTTTTATTTTTCTTTTTCCAAATTTGATAGAGTAGTTTGCCATATTCTTGCACCCAACGATAAATCGTTGTATGAGAAACGTTAATGCCACGATCATATAAGATTTCTTGAACTTCACGATAGCTAAGGTTATAACGAAGATAGTAGCCCACGGCTACAATAATCACATCCTGCTGAAATTGCTTTCCTTTAAAATGATTCATCGTCATTCCTCCTGCTATCTTTTTCTATTATTCTACCTTATTTGATAGTAGATTTAAAACTTTGCAACAGAACCTTTTGTGATATTATCACGTTCTTTGGCATTTAAAGTATAGAAATGTTCCTCATTATAGCGATTATATAAGCGATAAACTGGATCGCCACTTGTTGGAGCTTGCCAACCAATACCTTCGTAATTCCAACCAATTCTTCTTAGATTATCTCGTTCTCCAGTATCTTGAGTGTAGAAGTGTTCTCCGCTATTTGGATTATACATGCGATACATAGGTATTGTTCTTACTGCACTACGAGCAAACCGACTCATTTGATCTTGTTGTAACTCTTCTTTTGGTGCTTGAGTCGCTTCAGCTTCAGACTGTCCTTCTTTCACTGGCGCTTCTAATTTTACTTCTTCTCCATTTACAATTGCTGTTTGCTCTTCGCTAGAACTATTGCTAGTCACTGTTTGCTGCGTAGTATCATTCCCTGTTTCTTCTGCAAAAGCATTTTGTGTAGGGACTGCCCACGTTGACAAAATGGTTGCACAAATTAATAATGTCAGTTTATTCTTCATTTTTATTTAGTCCTCCATCTCTTTATTAAAAGTGTAACGATCGTCCTTTTAGGGACTTGATATTGACAATAAAACGATATTTGCTTTTCTTTAAATATTTACTTTGCATTAATGTACAACGTACGACTCTCACTAAAACACAGTTGTCTTTTAGCATTTGTAAAACTTGAACTTCAAAAGAACCTTCCAAACTAGGAACTTCGCAATAATAAATTTTACCGATTTCTATTTCTTGCATTATTTACGCTTCTTTCTAACTGGAACTTATTACATTCCTAAATCTCTTTTTACTCGATAAACAGTTTTTCTTGTAACTCCTGCGTTCTTTGCTATTTTAGAAATAGTTTCTTTTTTCTTCAGACCATCAACAATTTCATCGTAAATCAATTTGTTTTTTCCTGTCGCATTGACATGGTATTGAATCTTTTTACCAGTATAACGACCATTTTTCTTTGCAATTTCAATGCCTTGTTTTTGACGCTCTTTGATTTTTTTCCGTTCGTTTTCAGCAACATAGCTAAACACTTCTATGACTAAATTTGTTAGCAAGTCTCTTAATGCAGGGTCAGTTACCCCATTAAACGACGGTAGGTCTAATATTTCAATAGAAGCCCCTTTACTACGAAACAATTGAAGTAAGTCTTTTGTATCTTTACTATTTCTTGCTAATCGATCAAGACTAGGAATAATAATCGTATCTCGTTCACGTATGAAAGAAATAAGCTCTTGCAGCTCTGGTCTGTTTTCAATATTTTTTCCAGAGACTTTTTCCTCGAAAATTTTTAAATCGTCTTCAGCAATATTATTTTTGACTGACCAGTTTTCAATTAGCTTATGTTGCCGAGCTAAACTTTGATCGTCGGAAGAAACTCTTAAATAAGCTAAATACATTTGCCATCATTCCTATCCAATCTATTTACTATTAGTATACAGGTCTTAGGGTACACTTTGCAATAAAGAAAAAACGCTGAAAAATCAACGCTTTAAGCAAATATGGATTTGTACCATTAGAGTATACTCTTAGGAACCATTAGAAACATCTTCAGATATACCTAGTTTTTGTTTAATCCTTACCTGAATTATTTCTCCAATAGAATTTAGAAACTCTCTTTTTTTATCGTTATTCCAATTATGTTCATTAATATCTTGATCATATATATTTAGTAAATCGGGAATAACTGTTAGAAAAACTTTTAATACTATTAGTGGTAATTTTATATCTTCTGGAAGTAACATGTCGTCTCCCATATAACATTCTTCAATTATATCAATATAACTATTAATTCCAAGTTTTAATCCGTAAGTTTGATTTGAATGTTGTAACAATAGTTCAATTCGAGAAAGCTTTTCATTTTCTAATAAAAACGTCAAAGTACTTAGTAAATTTAGAACTCTGTCTCCAGACCCTGATATTTCAGCTAATTTATCATCAGTTTCACCTTTAAAACCTGTTACAAGTTCAAGCATCATATTTTGTGCTTCACCAATTTGTATCCCTGGAAAATCAATAACTTTATTAACTACCCAAAAAAACAAATCGGAATCAATGTTAATTCTATTTTCAATAATTTCAAGTTGCTTCTCGTAATTATTTATTTTTCTTAAAATGGTTTTAGTATTATCAGAATAAGATTTATTTATTATATATTTAGTTATATTTCCGTCAGTAAATACTATAATAAATCCTGTGATAGATTGAACTCGTGTTGTTCGTATAGGATTTCGAGCTTCTCTAGGTCTAATTTTTTCCATTTCATAATCAAGAACATTAAATGTAATATTAGTATCCTCAATATTATAATTTTCATTAAATCTTTTTCTAATTAAAAAATTTAAATCTGAATTATCAAAACCGTCTTTTTCAACAGTATGCCATTCGTTATAATTTATTGCATTATTAATGATTTCATCCAAACTTTTATTGGTATTATCTGTCCATATTGAATAAGTCAAAAAATTTTCTCTCCTTAACACTTTATAGTCATTTTTTTTTGTTTAACAGAAAGTAATAATATAGATCGAAAGAAATTTTTCCTTTTTATATCTATTTTTAAATTATCTTTGTAACTACTATCATAACTATCTAAAGTAACTTGAAATTCTACTGAACGTTCAATATTTAAATCAGGTTTTACTTTTTTTTCAGTACCTAATCCGATTAATTTTAATAAATCTAATTCATAATAAGATCCGTTAGAAGTACTTATAAAATTAGGACTGTTAGTGATCTGTAAAGTCATGCCATTAGGCTCATATATTCTGAAATCGTTCTTTAAATTATATCCGCACCCTCTAATATTTATTTGTAGACTAACAGTTTTATACTCTTGATCATTTTTCAAGATTAAAGTATTGCTTTCTTGTTTTGCGTTATAAAAAGAAAATTCTACAATAGTTCTGAATTTATTAATATACTCTGCAATAAAATCAAAGATTAATCCAAATAAATATGAATATATAGACGTGTCAATCACCCAAATAACCTGATGATAACTATTATCATTAAGAAATAATTTACCGAATGAAAAAATAAAAGTAGCGAATATAGCACTTATGATGACAACTAACGGAGATTTTATATTATTTATAATTTTAGTTTTGAAAGTCATTAAAAATTTTCCTCAAGTATTTTTAAGAGATAGTCATCAAAAAAATTTGCAGGATCACTGCCTGATAAAACTCCATTACAAATAACTTTAATAGAATAGAAATTATCAGAACTTTTATATGCCATATCAATCATTTCAACATCAATAGAGTTTCTTTCTGAAGCCCATGCTAATTTAGCAATTAAATTACCTAATTCTGATCTATCACTGGTAATAGATTTACATATCTCATTAATTTCTTCTTGATAATCTTTATCTACAGTACTATTAAATTTGATTTCCCTTACAACGAAATCTTCTTTTGTTAAAACTTTAGATAATATTTTTATCATTATTTCAGAGTTAATAATTACTTGACGAAATCCTTTTTGCTTTTCTTGAAGAACTAATTCAGAATAAACTTGATTTGGGCTATATTCAACAATCTTAAAATAATATATTCCATTGTCTATTTTTCTAAATATCTTAGATTGTTTCATCAATTATTCCCCCCTTTTAATTTATTTTATATTATTTAAATTAAATCTACCACAGAAACCTATATATAATAAAAATAAAGTTCAAAGACTAACCTCTATTTCTTCACTTTTTTCTTCATCTAAGTTATAATGTATATAAATAAGGAGCTATGCTCTAACATAACTCCTTATCCGTAGCCCGTTTAAGACGGTAGCTTGGATTTTATATAAGTTTTATAAACTCGTCATCTCTAGCCAAAGATTATGACGGGTTTATTTTTTGTTGTTTTTGCTAATTGTCAGCATAATGCCGACTAAAGCAAGGACGAATGATCCAAATTGAATCATTAAACCAATTGCTTCAGCAACAGACAAAAAATGCTACTCCCTTTTACGAAGTAGGAAAATGCACATAGGCATCACCCCCTGAGTAGCCACCGTCATAAACTTACTACAGTACCATTATATCATAGAATGAAGAACTTTATCTCGACAAAAAGGCTGATTAAATTTTTAAATATGTTGATTATTTTATGAAGAAATATTTTCACTTTTCGGAATAGATAGTGTTTTTAGTTATTTATATTTCATGTTCCTTCCTCTTCTCTTTTGCTTTTTTTTGTTGATTTTCTTCTACTTCTTTTTCATATTTCTCGATCTTGTCCGTTAACTTTTCTTCTCTATCAATCAAATGATACCCACTAAGATCAAATAATCCATTCCTATCTAGTTCTTGCAATATTTCCTGAACATCGATCAATCTATTTAATTTATTTTCATAATGCTTATAGCCCTCTATAAGTCGTTTCCTCTGTTTCTCTTGATTTTTCGCCACAGATATTATCTTTTCTTTCGTTAAATCAGGACGTAGATTATCTGAAGCTAGTAATTTCTTTTCAGCAAATTTAAATTGGCGTACTTCTTCTTTGTACTTTTGTTCTAATTTAATTTTTTGAAGCATCGTAGCACGCTCAATCTCATTCATGATCGGTAAATATTTTTCGTAAGTGACTAAAAGTTTTGCAACATTGTTATAATTTTTTATTTTTCCATCAATCTCAGCTATTTTCTCTTTTGCTTGATTTTTTTGATCAACAATTTTATTTAATCTCTGTTCTAATTGTGAAGCTGAAACTATTTTTTCTTCACGAATCGTATTTAAAGCTTCGACTAATTGATTAGTATATCGTTTTCTTGATTGATAATGTAGCTGATCAAATTTAGGTTTTAGAAACACATCAAGTAATTCAGGAGTTTCTTTTAAACTACTGATTAAAGAACGTCCAGTAAATTTTTGATATGGTAATTTTTTATTTAAATTTTTATCGTTCTCAGGAAGTGGTTCTGCATAGTAATTCCACTTTTCCCCAATTAAGATAGAACAAGATTTACTAATTTCATCGATTACAACATACTCACTAGGAATAAAGAGCCGCTTGATATTCAGTTCTGGTATCGAAATAGATACACCACGATTACTCATAGATAAAATATTTTTGCTAGAAAGTTTTCATTTTTCCCTGTTTCAGTTTTTGATGTTTCTCAAACTTCAGGAGAACCTTTACCGCAACTAATGAATGAATTAAGTGGAGAAGTAAAAAATTATCCAGAGCTTTATGTTGCCTTGAAGCAAAGCACCAATTTTTCTATAGAATTTGCAGATATACAAGGTGGCACAAAAGGATATTGTTCTCCATTAGAAAAGAAAATTGTGTTAAATAATGGTATGAGTCAAGCGCAAACAATAAAAACTCTGATTCATGAGATCACTCATGCTGATTTACATGCACCAGAATTTGATAAAAATTCGTCAATAAAAACTACAAAATCTACAAAAGAAGTTGAAGCTGAAAGTACGGCTTTTGTTGTTTGTGAACATTATGGAATAGATACAAAAGACTATAGCTTTCCATATTTAGCAGCTTGGTCTAGTGATAAAGAGTTAAAGGAATTGAAAAATAGCTTTGAAGTCATTTTAAAGCAAGCAGATAATTTAATTCAAAAAATAGACAAGAATTTAGCAGAATTACAAAAAGAAGTGACAAAAGAAAAAGAAGAAAAACAGAGTACTTTGTCATTATCTGATCAATTAGAAGAATTTGACGATAAAGCAAAATCTTTAAATGAACAACGTGAAAAAGAAAAATTAATTAATAAAATTCGCCAATCAAAAGAGCAAAAAGACGTTTCTACACTATAGTTTAAAGTAGCTGAAACGATCTATTTTGCTTTTTTAATTTATCAGAATAAGTAACTTTTATAATAAATGAGGGATATAAAAATGAAACAATATTTAGATCAATGGAATATAATTGAAGGAGCATTAACTGTAGAAAGAATTAATGAAATACCTGATTGTCTAGAAAAAGATCATTTATTTTTAATTAGAAAAATGTTAAAAGAAGAGAATTTTGAACCCAATGATTTTATTGTTGTTGAATATCCAGCTACTGGAATATACTGCTGTAATCATATTAACAACGGTCAATATTTTATTATTCAAGAAGAAAAAAATAAATTAGTTCCATACTATACTACTTGTGATATGAATGAAGAGGGAATTAATAATTTTCCTTGTACGAGTATCAAAGAATCCATGAAATTAATAGAAATGTAAAAGAGAGGGACATATAAATCATGCAAACATTTACTCAACACGAATTAGAAATTATTAGCGGACACAAACAGATTACAGGTTCAAATGCAAATAAATTAAGCGTCATAAAAAGCGAAGTTGGAGAAATGCTTTCAATGTTAAAAAGTGATCTAGGAAAAAAATATATTGAAGATGATGAACAACGACATTACACATTAAAGAATTATCAGTCTGTTTATGATAAACTCGAAAAAATGAGTGAAGATGAATTTAAACAAATTGATTTAAGCGGTATTGAAGAATTGGAATAGAAACGGGGATTGGGGCAGCGCCCCAAAATGCAAAAAGAAGAAGTCGCGTGAGCGGCTTTTTCTTTTTTTTCCGCAAGTTACCGGTAACTTGCAAATCTTGCTGTAAGACCGCCCCCCTGAAATCTTCGATTTCTAATCGGAGGGCGGTCACACAGTGGAATTTTTCATTTTTAAATAAAGCTAAAACACTAAACTAGTGAAAAAAGAGAAAAAATATTGGTAAGGAGGGGAAAACATGGAGCAAAAGCTAGCTAAAACTCCTGAAAATATTCTAAAAATAGCCAATACTTATGATGACTCTGAAAGAATGTTTCGGAAAGAAACACGTTTTTCAGAAAGAGAAATATTTCTACTAAATTATAAAATGAGTCAAGCAAATACAAGAAATTTTTCCCAATACGCTCGTATTATGTGTTTAAGTGGTTTAATGATTACAACAGATTTTTCTGATTTAAAAAATTTAACTACAGAATTAGGACGAATTGGAAATAATATCAATCAATTAGCTCACAGAGCTAATATTTCAAATAGTGTTTCAAAAGAAGACTTTCTAGAATTAAAAACTAATTATGATCAATTGACTAAATTAATTAACGAAGAATTACTTTTTAGAATGCGACGTGCTAGAGATAATCAGAGGTTTATTTAATGGCAGTGACAAAAATACACCAAATAAAAACTACTTTAAATAAAGCAATTGGCTATATTACAAATCCAGAAAAAACGAATAATGGAATGCTGGTTAGTAGCTATAATTGTCAAAGTCAATTTGCAGAAGTTGAAATGCAAATGACTAGGGAATATGCACGTGAAGTAAAAGGCGATTATCGAAAAGTCGGTGGGAGTGAGGTTTTAGCGCACCACTTAATCCAAAGTTTTTCGCCTGAAGACAAAGTGACACCAGAGCTTGCTCATGAATTAGGAAGACAATTGATTGATGAATTGACTGAAGGAAAGTTTGAATATGTAATTGCCACTCACATAGATCAAGAACATATTCATAATCACATTATTTTTAACAGTGTTTCTTTTTATGATCTGAAAAAATTCAGAAGTCAACCTTATCGAACAGCAAATAAAATTAAAGAAATCAGTAATCGTATTTGTGCTGAACATGATTTATCTTTATCACCGAAAAAAGAAAAATTAAAAGATTCCTACAAATCTTATTCTAACAGAAGAAATAACACGAGCTTTCGTTCTGAAATTCGTAAACGATTGACCATGTGCTTAAATGAATCAACTTCATGGGAGGAATTTGAAGAAAAAGCGGATCATTTAGGGGTAAATATTGATCGAAAAGGGAAACATATTTCGTATGCTTTATTATCCGAAGGACAACAAAGACGGACTAGAGGGGACAAGTTAGATGACTTAGAAACATTTACAGAAAGTAATATTTCTCAAAAACTTTCTGCTAATCAATCCTACATTAATCAGTTGAAAGAAGCGATTGAAGAGATATTCTTTTCCAGTGACAACTTGGAAGATTTTAGTTTTCTTTTGGAACAAGAGCATGGAATTACCTTTAAGTTAAATAAACAAGATCAATTTATTTTCCAGTTCAATGATGTAAATGATTTTAAGTGGAATGAAAGCTTGCTGCCAGATAGTTATCAAATTAAAAATCTAAAAGATTATTTTAGAGAATCCTATGAGTTTACGAATGACTCTTCCTTAAATTCAATTGAAGAAAGATATCGTGAAAAAGAAAAAAGTGTTATTGTTCAAGAAGATACGCCTATTCAATTACAAGAATTTCAGATAGAGAAAGCGACCAAAGAAGGATTACTAGTGTCTATCGAACATGAAGACTTAAATGGGTTAGTGTTTGTCCCAAATAATTATGTTGATGTCAATGAAGAAACTGGAGAATATACAATTTGGATCAATGACAAATTTGATTATACACTTACTGATAAGCAGACAAACGAACAAACTAGTTTTACTGTAAAAGGGGAAGGGATCATTCGTGGACTGGAAAAAATGCAAGGGATTCAACCACAAGAGATAAATACCTTCAACTTCTTTTTCTTCTTTTTGCCCATTCTTTATTTCTTCTACTTTCCTCTTATAGGGACGACCGCCAATTATTTTAATGGATTTTTCTCCTTTATTTACTTGTCTATTAAAAGAGTTTTTCCATGTTTTGTAACCAGCAACATGAGTAGCATTAGGATTTTGCATAAGAATTAAAAGGGTATTATTTAAGCTGTAATTATGAAACTTAGACATAACACGAAGAAAATTTTTGTATTTGTCTGAAGATAATACTTCTTTAATACCTTCTTCTGCCTGTGAAAGTAATTCAGCGGTTTTATTATTTTTTTTTGCTTCACTATCTTTATAAGACATTTATTTCATTCCTCACTTTTATTTTTGAATATCTTCAATTTCGGATTGGTTACTATTTTGATTAGTAACTGGTAATGTTTTTTCGCTAACCTGTTCATTTTCTATTTTGTTTTGAGAAACACTAGCATTATCTATGCTTTGTGGTTGGCTTGTTGAATCTTGATTTTGATCTGTATTTTCTGGAACGCTAGGTTCTTCACTATCACTCGGTTTTGGCAAATTGTTAAAATCATCCATCATATCGTCAACATTATTATTTTGTTCTTCAGCTTGATTATTGATATCAACAGTTTGCTCCTTAGCGCTAGCAATATCAGTTTGGCTTTCAATTGGATCAACTTGATTCAACTGTTCTCCAACAGTCTTATTAGTTTCATTTAGTTGCTCATTAGATTGTGCAGCTTGATTTATCTCATCTTGAACAGCTGAAGCAACTTGTTCGTTGGATTGTGCATGGTTAATAGCCGAATTGACGTTAGAATCCACCTCAGAAACATCTTTCTGTTTATTTTGATATTCTTTTTTAGTTTCTTCTAAATTATTTAGCGTATCAATTGCTTGTTCTACATTTTTATTTATTTCGTTTGTCGTATTATTTGCTTCTTTTTGTGCAGTTTTTACTTCAGTGACTTTTTGGTTTAGTTTTTCATACGTTTCTTTATAAAGGTCATAATTGATTGGCAATACTGTTCCGTCTTCTTCAATTAATTTCTTGATCTCATTTGTAAGTTGATTATATTCATTGACTAAGTCAGCAACTTTTTGCCATTGTAATGCTGCTTTATCCACGTTCTTTTCAGTACTTGCTCCAATACTTTGTAAGTTATCCAAGCTATCTTTTACTTGAGTTAGTTGTTTATTTAATTCATCAGCCTGTTTCCTAGAATCATTGAGTTCTTCCTTAGATTGATTAATTTGTTCATCAATTGAAGGTTCTGGATCTGGTGTTGGATCAGGCTCTGGATCAGGGTCTGGATCTGGTGTTGGTATTGGATTTGGGTCTGGACTAGGTGTTGGATCAGGCAATGGATTTGGCTCTGGTACAGGCAATGGATCAGGTAATGAATTATCAGGTTTAGTATCATTCATTGACTACTTTATTTCCGAAAAGTTCTGCAACTTTATTAATGGATAGACGAATACTTGATAAGTTATTCTCTGAATCAAAATTTAACTTAACTTCTTTACCAATAGTCAAGTAGATAGTGATTCCTTCATTTCTATTCGTCATAAAATTTGTACTCCCTCTTTCTTAATTATCTTCTTTCATCAATCATATCTTCATAACGATCGATTGCTACTAATGACATTAACGCCACACCAATAAATCCGCCTAAAAATAAACCACTTATAAATAGCAACATAGACAATACCTCCTTAAAAATTGAATAAAAAAAACAGCCTTATTTTTAAAATAAGACTGTTTCTGGATCAACCAATTGTGATTGACTTAAACTATGATCTAAACATAATTCAAAATGTAAATGGCTACCTGTGCTATTTCCTGTCGAGCCAACATAGCCAATGATCTGACCTTGTTTTACTTTGTCGCCAACTTTGACTTGATATTCTTGTTGGTGGGCATATAAAGCCGTTGTACCGTCTTCATGCTCAATAGCTACATAATTCCCCCATGAAGGGTGAAACTCTGCTTTAACGACCGTTCCTGCTTTGCTAGCATAGATTGGCTCGCCTTGTGCTGCTGCCAAATCTAATCCTCTATGAAATTCTCCCCCACGAGTACCAAACGGACTAGAAATCGTATAGTTTTTCACTGGTACAATATATCCTTCTTTACTTAATTGTGGTCCTGCGATTTCCTTGTCGAAGTCCGTTAAATGATAGGTTTCGATCAAACCATTTAATTTTTGATCGTATTTCGTATCAGTTGCATATCTGCCAGTTAAGAATTTAGTTGCTTCTTGATAAGTTTTTGCGTTTGTTTTCCATACACCACTATAAAATTGACTATTACCAGTCAAACCTTCTTTAAGCAGCTGTGCATAGTCATTTAAGCTATCTTCATAGTTTTCATACTGTCTAAAAGTAGCTTGTGTGGTGTAAAGAGTGCCGTCACCTAAATCCTCTTGTGTGGCAAAAGAAACACCTTTTCCGTTATGTGTTCCTTTGATTCCGAACAAGTTATAATTTGGCGCTTGTGCTAACTGACTTTGTCCGCTAGCTGATTCCAAAATGGCTTGCGCAATCATGACAGAAGCGTATAAATCGTTCTCCTGTCCTACTTTGCGAGCAGATTCGCCGATTTTTCGGACAAAGCTTTCTACGGACTCATCTTTTTCAAAATGAATGTTTCCTTCAGCCGTTTCTTTGCTTGAAGGAACTAATTCTTGAATAGGCGCAGTTGGCGTTTGGTGATACGGTTTTGACTCGCTTTCTGCTGGTTTAACTTGCTGTTCCTCACTTGTTGCTTTTGCTTGATTGTTTGGAGCAACAGACGGTGCTTGCTGATTGTTTGAAGGTTCAGTTGTTGGCTGAGTCTGTGATTCATTCGTAGAACTGCCAGTGTTCGGCTTTTCTGGTTTCGATTCACTCGGCTTTATTTCGCTAGGTTTAGTTTCATCTGGTTTAGACTCACTACTGGATTCCGTTGTACTTGTTGAATCTGTCGTACTGTCTTCTGTAGGCTTTTCAGACGATTCTGTTGTAGACGTCGTATCTGTCGAGCTAGTTGTTGTATCATCGGTTGTACTTTGATCTGTACTACTTTCTGTGGAATCAGTCGTTGTTTGTGTAGTAGACGTTCCTGTTTGTTCATCACTACTTGAAGTAGATTCTTCAGACTGATTATTCATCGTGCTGGATTGACTGGTTGGCGTTGAAAGCTGTTCATCTGCTAATACCTGTAACGGTGTTGTCAATAGCATTTGAGAAAGAAGAACAGCGGAAGCTACTTTTGAAATATGCTTTTTTTTCACTTTTTCTCTTTCCTTTCCTGTGTTACATCTAAGATAACTTTATTTTATGAATTTTTTATAAAAAAATATATAAGTTTTGTCACTCATTATATTCTGTTCAATAGAATACAACTTGAGAGACCAACAAGAAAAACTAACCCAATCAGAATAGGATAAGCATTAGCTAATTGAAATACTAGGATAGAAAACACTTGGAAGTTAGAATAAATAGCTTTCTTTTCTGTGAAGCGCCATTCTATTTTATTTGTTTGCTTTGCCTTTTTAGTATCCTTATCGGGAGTAATACTTTCCTTTGCTGCTTCAGTTCTATTAGTTGAAGTCGCCTGTTGGTCATTTAGACGTTGTTTATTGACTGTCTTATTTCTCGTTGTTTCTAATCCTAAAGCTTGTTTAATATCATGTGAACCATTTTCAGCTGAGTAAGATCGAACATACCTAGCTTGAATTAATGCACGATTAGCTGTGTGTAATCCTCCCTCACATCTAAAAATAGTCATTAAAGGCGAATCATCTTCTTGTGGGATATCCAATAACTTACCCTCTGATTGGTTAACAATTTTATTTGTAGTGATCTCATATTCATAAATCTTGCTAAAATCAGTCGCATAAATTGTTGATCCTACGCTAGATTGTGGTAAATTACGAAGGACTCCCCCACCTTGAACTAAATTATGTGCCATCAAAACATAGTTTCCTTTTCCAAGTAACTGGTTTGGATAATAGGTTCCCAAGCCAACCATTAAATTGTCATTGCTCATTCCTGCAAGAATCTTGGAGTATATACCAGAAGACGGAATATAGAGAGAACCGATTCCCCATTGGTTAACAAGAGCCTCATAACTCAGCTGTGCTTCCGCATAGTCTGTAGGTGTAACAGGTTGGATTTGATTTTCATTGTATGTTGCTTTCCCTATTGTCGTTTGTTGTATCTCCTTGATCTCTTTCTCTGACTGTATAGGGTGAGTGATTTGCTGTGCTTGTTTGATTGTATTTTCGGGACGAAGAAGAACGGTATAACCATAAAATCCACAGATTGCTAAAATCAGGCTACTTAGTAGCCACAATAACGGTAAGGCTTTAATGATTTTCTTTACTATATTGATCTCTCCTTTCCCTAAAAACAATAACTAAAATAGGAAAAGCACCTTTTTCAAAGTGCTTCCCCTTCATTCTTATTTTTCGTTTTTATTTACTTTTTTCTTAGTTGTAACATACAATGCTGCACCTGCAACAGCAGCAATTCCTAAAACAATTAAGCTTCCAATATTAACCAATGATCCAGAAGTTTGTGGAATTGATTTTTGTGGTGTTGTTGGAGTTGCTGGCGTAACTGGTGTTTTTGCCGTTAGTGTTTGTTTTTCATTTTTCAAATCAAAGTGTTTGGCATATTCGTTTTTGTGTTCTTTGTCTGTATAAGCAATATGAGTCGCAACTAATTTTTCGCCGTCTTTCAAAGTATTATTGATCAATTCAGAAAGTGTATCACAAGGATAAATACGTTTTTTACTTCTTTTTTGGTGCTCTTTTACTAGCCAATCCAATTTTTCTATAGTTTCATCAGAAAATGCATACTTTTTTCTTTTTTTCTCAGTACTCATAGGTGTACCCTCCAGTTAAATTAGGTGTCCCCTTATTTTTTAGATACTTGATTCTTTTGTTTATTAGTTTTCTCATAAATGTTACAGTTTTTTTACGCAGGGTTTCTAGCGATAGCAACCCCAAACTCTCGAAAAGTGTTTTTGCTCCCTAGAAAAACGAGCGGACGGTTTTAATCGTCATCTTATGTTTTTCGTGATAGCTGATCATCGCAAATAACCTTTTCTGTGTGTGCCCTACCCATCAATAACGTACCATCTGATAACACAGCCGTACTTTTTTAGGTGGTTTATCCTTCCTAAGCCCCTATTAGACACGCTGATTAACTTAGAAAGTCCTGTAATTTTTCAGTTGTCAAGGAACACCCAAAACATCAAAGTAAGTTTACGTGTATCGCTTAGTGTCATGTGACTCCTTGCCAGCAAACGTTAAATAAATATTTAGCGCTGTTTCGTGTCCGTGTGCTTACTTGTCCGTTTTTTCGATAGCAATAACTCCCTGCTATTAGGTTGTTTGTTAGAAAAAACTAACAAACAAAAAAATCAAGTATCATTAGTCAAAACAGTAGCTAGGCACTGATTCGTTTATATTTTTTGCGTGCCGCACTCTTTCTTTTTTCCCATTCCTCTTTTTGCATTTCTCTATATCGAACTTTCGACTCTCTTAAGAGCTTCTGACGTGCTTTCATTTTTGAAAACACATGATTTGAAACAATTAAAGGTAACTCCGAACAGCCTCTACAAGCAACGATCTTGCCGTCAAAATAGATAGCTTTTATTTGATCAAAAAAGCAAGTTAATTCCTGTTCACTTGATAATTTTTTAGCGTATAAAATAATTTCTTTACCTGAAAAATCAGTAATTTTACGCTTGATCGTTCGATTAGAAAATTTTATGTGTTGTCGATTAAACAATACAAATTCGCAAGTAATTTGTTTTAAATTTTTAGGTTTTAATTCCATATTTTTCTCCGCCCTTCTGCTTCAGTTGCTGATCATTGGGAAGCCAAGCACGACAAAAAGAGGGCAATCACACATGAAGTGTAATTGCCCTCTTAAGTCACAAATCAGCTGCAAACAGTATAAACAAATATATCTAGAAAATTGCACACTAAGTCTACTCAAAAAAGTAGCCAGAGAAATACAAATTTTCTTTTAAAGAATTTAGGTAGCACAAATAAACTAGTTAAATTCTTAAGAAATATATGTTAGAATATGCCTGTTGCAGTTAAATCTGCAACAAAAGTGGCAGTTTACCTCTTCAGCGTGGTACATACGTTGAATTGAGGACGGCTAGCGATTCATGACCTGAAGTAAGAGTTGGCGCTCTTACCCAGCGAGATCACTAGTCGGTCTGCTCTTTTTTGTTGGTTGATTTATTGCTTGGCTTCTCAATGATCAGCAGTCTGGATTGCTAATCAATAATTTTTTTAATCTACGTTTCTACAAATTTACGGTAGCACATCTTCAAATTCATTACAAGCTTTTTTATTTTTCACTTGACAAATTTGTGTAAGTACTAATTATCGTGAAACAACATAAAACAATTATATTTTGATATACACACCTCCACTCACATAGTTGTGAAGCGCTTCTGGAATTATTTTAACATTTAA
Organism: Enterococcus sp. DIV0436a; assembly: GCF_051711605.1. Taxonomy (NCBI): domain Bacteria; kingdom Bacillati; phylum Bacillota; class Bacilli; order Lactobacillales; family Enterococcaceae; genus Enterococcus; species Enterococcus sp. DIV0436a. Next base: position 17,737 of record NZ_JBIONA010000002.1, on the reverse strand, counting down.
AATCATTGATAACAAAGCTTACATTACGCACTTTTCACGTTGTTTATTATAAATACTACCGTTATCGAATAAAGAACACTCATGAAAGTTTTAATGAAAATTTAGAAGCTAAATAACATGATTTATTCTAATTTTTTCTTTGTTAAATGATCCTGCAATATATATCACAATAAAATTATACCACTCATCGTCCATATTGCAAACATATGTTCGATATTTTTCTAATCTAACCAATTTTCAAGATTTACAGCAGGTAAAGAGTTAGTTTCTGCGTTTTTTTCATGTGCCAATTTAGCAGGAATAGCTTTCTCAGCAAACCAGTTTTTTACGTAAATAAAAATTAGGTTTTGTAGGTTATCAACTTTCTCTGTTTTCTGTTTTTGATATGCCTTCAGTAAAGTCATGTACAATCCTTTATCTGCGTCAACTCCATAATACTCAATTTCTTCGTAAACAATAATTGTATTTTTTGATTCTTGGGCTTTATGCTTTGCATTGTGTATAGTTTTGACTGTTTGTTGTGCTTCACTGTAACTATTTGAAAAAGTTTTAATCAATTTCAAAACATTAGTTGGGATAAAGGTGTCAATGCTGGAATCAGTCATTATATCAACAAAATTTTCTAGCAATAATTGATCTTGTAGCTGATCTTTGTCAGTGTCTATATTGTGTCTATTAGTGTCTAAAGAATTATTAGAATATAATATATTGTCTGCGATTTTCGCATTTACAGGAGAACTATTGGTATCACTGGCTTTTTCTGTATTTGCGATTTTCGCATTTACAGGAATAACCTTGATATCATCGTCTTTTTCTGTATTTGCGATTTTCGCATTTACAGGATTTGGGATTAGTCGTTCTTCTTCGTTTATTTTAAATACGTCCTCTGAAGTTACTTCAGGTTTACCTAGATACAAAAGGTTTGGCGTAGTTTCAATTTTTCCGTTTGCTTTTTTGATACGTCCTTTCTTTTGCTTCAGCAGTCCTGCTGCCTCTAATTCTTTTTTTATTTTAGAAATTTTACCTTCTCGACAGTTTAGTAATCTCATTAACTCTTCAATGGTGTAAATAAAATAAATATTATCCTCAGAATCTACCCAATTGTTTTGTACTGAGTAATCAAAACGTGCTTTCAAAAGCACATAGGTTATTTTCGCATCATTTGATAAATTTAAATATTTCTCGTTTGTAAAAAATACTTTAGGCATTTGATAGTATTTTTCACGATAAACTTCTTTTGACTTGTAGTATTTAAATTCCGACATAATATTACTCCTTTTATTTTCATGTAGTGGAGTAAGTAATTAAAATATGCTATAATATAATAAATTAAATCTTTTAATTACTTACACAAAGACTATTGCAGGACGCCAATCCAATCAGCAATGGTCTTTTCTGTATTTACATTTAGTATACAGAATAAAACCATCAATCTCAATATTTTTATAAAAACACTTTAATCAGATTAGCTTTGTATAAAATTATAAATTTATAAAGTTATAAAAATATAAGTTCATAAAAAAGATTTATTTTAAGAAATAATGAAACGCTTTAAATTCATCTATATAAGCATTTATAAATACGTATTTTTATACTTTTATAAAATTATAAAATATTCCTGTTTACATTTTATTTCGATAGCAGTATAATATTTTTATAAAATTATAAAATTATAAACAGGAGGTATTAACAAATGACAAAAGTATTAACCACAGGGAATTTTAAAGGTGGTGTTGGTAAAACAACTAATGCTGTGTTAACAGCTTATACATTATCTAACAAGGGTTACAAAGTCTTAGTTGTTGATCTTGATCCGCAAGCTAATGCTACAGAGCTATTATTTGCGACTATGACCAATGTATACAAAATAAGGCCTGAATTTAAAGAAACATTATTTGTTTCTATTCAAAATAATAAAATTTCTAATTCACTAATCTCAGTGAAAGAAAATTTAGATCTATTACCATCATTTACTGATTTAGAAAAGTATATTGATTATTTAGCGGAATTATATGACGATGATTATTCTAAAGATACGCATTTCTCAAATTTATTAAATGAAATTAAAGAGAACTATGATTTTATTATCATTGACGTACCACCACAATTAAATAAATTTACTAATTCTGCTTTAGTCGCAAGTGACTATGTTATCGTAATTCTGCAAACACAGGAACGCTCGTTAAAAGGAGCTGAAAAATATATAGAACATTTAATTCAATTAAACAATGATTATGGAACAGAAATAGATATTTTAGGCTTGCTACCGGTACTAGTTCAAAACGGTAATGATTTAGACCTCGATATTATTGAAGACGCAGAGTCATTATTTGGAAAATCGAATATTTTCAATACAAAAATCAAAACAATGCAGAGATTGAAAAGGTATGATAGAACTGGCATAACCGATAACCCAAAAGACATTCATGATAAAAGAGTCCAACAAGTTTATCAAAGTGTTAGTGACGAAGTAATACAACGTATTAATCTTTTAGGATAAGGAGCTTTTAAAAATGACTAATGAAAAAAATGAATCAATTGGTTTAAATGCCATAAAAAGAAAAAATAAAACACAACGACCTGAAAATATTGTTCCAGAAAATTCTGAAGCCTTGAATAATACAACTGATTCAGGCAAAATTCTAGAACAATCCAAAAAACGACTCACAACTAAAGATTTACCTAAATCTATAAGAATGCCACTAGATACTCACACTGCAATCAGCACGATTGCGACAATTGAAGATAAAAAAATATATGAAACGTTAAATAAAATTGTAGAATTTTATATAAACAACATGAATCCAGCAAATAAAAAAATTGTAAAAAATAGTATAAAAGCAGTGCAAAACATCTATAAAGATACCGATAATTAATTTATAAAATTATAAAATTATTAATTTATAATTTTATAAAACTATAAAAAGGATAGAAGTTCTTCTATCCTTTTTATTTATACCGAAAAGTGAGAATCACTGTAATTCAATATATGATATTCAAAATTTAAGTATCCACCAGCTATTAATACGTAAAACTTAAAACAGTCGATTCCTATTTCATTAATTAGTCGTTGACCATATCCCCAGATTTCATCTGAAAGATTTTCAAGTGTTATATACTTAAGCTCATATTGCTTTATAATGTTCATTCTAAACAGCTCCATTTATGTTTCTGGTAAAATTCAATATGACGTATTTCATCGTAGTGAATTTTGTCTTTTCCAACGTAGATTCCCAGCTCATCACTACCTAAGATCTTGCTAACAATATCTTCTGGATAGTATCCTTCAGCGTTTCGTTCTTCTTTTTGAATACATACTGATCTATTTTTTATGACTGCAGCGTTCAGTACTTCCGCAATCTCTTCAGTCGTCATTTGTTCTTTTGCCAAATTATGATTTGCACGTTGCTCATTGTCCGCATCGATCTCTTCCGTGTGATCGGACAAATAGAATCCTGCCCATTTCAACCGTCCACGATCGTTATAATCAATCATTTTTAAGCCCCCCATTGCCTCCTGCATGGCCACCAACCAATGTACTTCTAGTAATACTACGAGCGCCTTCTAACATAGAAGAAGCATGTACAATCGACGTAAAACCATATTTTTGCCGAATCTTGTCAATAATTTTATCTAAATTTTCTTCGTCAATTTGCTTTTGTGGATCACTAAATAAATCCAGCTGAAGCGAATCAGTGTACACAAGCTTGCTATAGGTTATTCCAACGTGCCTTACTTCTTGTCCTTCATAATACTTATCAAACAAGAAAAGACAGTAATTCTGCAATTCCTTTGTATTATCTGTTATAGGGATCTTCATCTGGTGTGAAAAACCTGGTCTCGTTTCTAAGATCGACGTGCCAATGTATAAATGGACACAACCTGTTTTACAGTTATGTTGCCTGATACGAATAGCTACTTGTTCCGCCATTTCTTTTACCACCAGTTCGATTTCATTTCTCCTGGTATAATCTCGTGGTAACACTTGTGAATTACCATATGATTTTTCCTTTGTCGGTTCTGGTGGGATCGCTATATCTGTTCGATCGATCCCGTTCGCATGAAAATACAGCTGTAAGCCAATCACACCTAAATGGCTCTTAATAGTGTATGGATTCCAATTAGCTAAGTCTTTAATACTCATGATACCAATTTGGTTGAGTCTTTTTTTCATTCGAGATCCAATACCCCAAAGGTCTGTCATTTCAGGAATATTCCATACTTTATCAGGAACATTTTGATACGTCCATTCAGCAAGGAATCCATCATTATGTTTTGCTTCATTGTCTAAAGCAAGTTTAGCTAATAAGGGATTATCTCCGACACCTACTGTAGCAAGCAATCCTAGCTCTTCTTTAATATTCTCCTGGATCATTTGAGCCAGCTTCTTTCTCCGTTGACTTCTTGTTCCTTCAGTCGTAAAAAGATTCATTGATCTGGTCACTTTTAAGATCGATTCATCGATCGAGTAAATCAATAAATCTTCGTCTGCTACATACCTTCTGAAAATATTGTTTACCTGCATATTTCGCTTAATATAGAGATTCATGCGTGGTGGAACGACATGTAACGTTTTAGGAAAAGGTTGCGGTAGATCTCGTGGTCGACTGACATTAGAAATACCGTACTTCTTCTTTGCAGCTGGTGAAGAAGCTAAAATCAACCCTGATCCTGTATTATCCGCTCGACTCATGACGACTAATTCAGTCGTTAATGGATCTAAATTCCTTTCTATACATTCGACACTTGCGTAAAAGCTTTTCATATCGATCAAAAAGTAATCATTTACTGGCTCTTTTGAATAATCCATCATAAATAACACTCCATTCTTCCACATTATACAAACATACGTTCGTTTTTGTAAAGAAGAATCGATTAAATGTACAAAAAAAGAAGCATAGGTAAGTTATTTCCCTACTTCTTCTGTTGATTTGTAAAATCAACACATTGTATCACTTTATTAAATGGATATTTACTATTAGTCTTGTGAAAATTTGAAAATAAGTGTCGTATTATCCAGTTTTGCTTAGTTATATTAGAAAAAAATAAGAAATTCAAAAAAGAAAAAACTTTCCTTAAAAACAAAAAATAGGAGTATTCAGTTTCTTAATAGTTTTGTAATAGTTGTATGTAGAAGTTTTCTTAATAGTTTTTGTAATAATTTATTAATCGTAGTTTATATAACTTATTTGTAAGTGACTAGAGAATTAAATAAAAAATAATTACTATCTAGTACGAAATTAATTACATAGGATAATATATTAAGGTGCTGGACTACAAGTAAAAAATACTGTATGATCATGACAGATTCAAGAAAGGAGCAATAAGATTGGTTAAGATAGCAGGACTTTCTAAAGGTGGAAAAACCGTTTCACAACTTTATAAACAAAACTACAGAGACTGGAGACAGTTCAGAAAAAACATTAAGGATTCTTACTTTATTCTACCAACAGAACTTGAAAAATATTTACCGAATAACAAAGCTATTAATTTATATCTGTATTACTGTTTTAAGGCAAAGAATGAAGGCGGGGATTCCTGGCATTCGGTCAATACCATAGCAGAGTCTCTAGGAGTGACAACTAAAACTATAAACACCTGGAATAAAACCTTAGTTGATTTAGGTATGATTGCACGTATAGACGATAACCATCTCAGTAAATCGACAATTTTACTTCCTCTCTCTAGTTACTATAAATTAGCCCTTGATAGTTCTTTAAAGGATGTTACCGAGAGCACTGTCCATGAAATTGATGGCAACTTGGTTGCAGTTTATCATTTGTTTGAATGGAGAAAAAATGAGGCTGATGAAAATTATAACGTTCCTTATAACACACTCTGTTGTGTTTTTAAAAGAAAAACACAAAAAGATACTATCTATAAATTTATCTTGGTCCAAGATGAGAAAATAAGTAATTTCGAATTAAGCACTCCTTCTAGTAAGATTTATGACGATGCATATAGATTTGAATGTCAAGATCTAGAAGCCCTCCTTTCCGCAAATAATCTAAACAATATAGAACATGAAAACTTTGTTGTAAACACTAGATTTAATTTAGTTTCTGAAAAGGACTCAGATTTGTTAGATTTGCTGATAGAGCTTACTAAAAATCTAGATAAGAAAGAAAACATTACTGTACTATAACTAGCATCGGTCCATCATTAAGTTTGGACTATTAGAACACTTGCTATTACAGAAAAAGGTATGCTAGCCACGCTTACTATTTATTGGTATCAAACAAGTATCTTAATTTGAAAGGAAGATGATTTATGGCTAATTTATATATAGAGAACAAAGGAGACTTGAATGCCATTATTACTTTAATCGTAGTTATGGTAAAATCAATAGGTAATATCACAATAGGAATGCTGTTTATTATATTAGCAGCAGTGCTGATTTTTATGATAGTTATTTGGTTCTTAAATGAAAGATCTAAAGACAATCAACACCGTAGGGATATGGAGATAAAATCAATAGAGTCAATAGATTATTTATCGATAATAACACTAAAAAAGCCACGTTCCTAAACGTGACTTACGCTGAACGATATGTGTTGTTTGGTAGACGAACAAATCGTTCATTATAAATATATGATGGTATCCTAATATAGTAAGCGTGGCTAGCATACCTTTAATTACTTTACCTTTTACAGTTACCATACACATTTTTTGAGCAGAAATCAAGTAAATAAAAAAATATTATATTTCACAACATGCTAATAGACTCATATCTAGAACGCATTAAGTATTTACCTGTCTGGTTCGCTGAGACTTCTTTTTTAACTTTCTTCAATTTTCTTCTTTATTCTAAAAAGCGTACTGCGACTGAAACCGGTTATAGCTTCAACTTCCTTATACGATTTACCTGAAGTAAGCAGTTCATATGCGTGCCTCTTCTTCGGTGTGATTGTTGCTTTCGGACGTCCTTCTCTGAAATTAGGATTATTCTTTCTTGCAAACATTTTTCCTTCTTGGGTACGTTCCACAATCATATCACGTTCCATTTCTGCTACACTCAACAACGTCCGTGTCACCATTCGCCCCATGGACGTATTTTCAATCGTTCCTAGATTCAAAACCTTGATCGTTACGTTATCATCGAGTAAAGGTTCAATGATCTCTAATGCTTCTCTCGTGTTACGAGCAAATCGATCAAGCTTCGTAACAACTATTTCATCTCCAGGCTTCAGACCAGCCAACAGCTGATTGAATTTTGGCCGATCCCGTTTTGTACCCGTAAATTTTTCTGAAAAAATATTCTTCTTCTCTACGCCGTTCTCAAGCAACTGTTGAATTTGTTCTTTTGTACTTTGAGAAGCGGTTGAGACACGTGCATATCCATATTTCGTCATTTGGTCCACCTACTTTTACAAATCATCTATCGTATACTCAGAATACCCTTCATAGAAATAGCTGACATCGATTCCTTTCATATATAACTCGCGATCGTCAATTTTATCAGTCAGAGCATTGGAAATTAGATAGCGTATTTCCAAATCGTTTATGGGACTTCGCTCCATTGCAGAAAGATAGTCTGCTTTATCGATTAAGTTCCAATCTACAACTTTTTGCAATTCTTCCTTTAAAATGAGATCCAGCCAAATTCTAGTACTTCGGCCATTTCCTTCTCGAAATGGGTGAGCGATATTCATCTCCACATATTTCTTGATAATCTCTTCAAAAGAAGTTTGTGGCATCTGATCAATATGCTGTAACGAATGTTCTAAATACATAACTGGTGCAAATCGAAAATTTCCTTTTGCAATATTGACCGATCGGATTTTTCCGGCAAAATCGTAAATATCCGAAAATAGAAATTCATGAATTTCAGATAAACCTTTAAATGTACCAACTTCGATTTCATTTATTTTTCCACAATCGTACAATTCTTTCGCTTTTTGTTTACTGAGTTTTTCTTCAACCTTAGCCAACTCAACTTGATTGGTTAATCCCAATTTATTCTCTAAAATCATGCGAAATCTCCTTAACTTTATGACATAAGTTTATGAAACACTCTCAACCCCATTATATCGCGATTTTGTTTATGTGTCAAAAACTATTGAGTTATGACACCCACACAACAAAAAATAAAGGAGAATGATTATGAGTTTTGAAGCATTCAACAAAGATAAAGATGAAGAAGTAAAAAACAATTTAAAATCTACAATTAACCCAGAGACAAACGAGGAAGAAAGTGTAAAAAAAGCCTTGCAAGCTATTATTAGTCCTAAAAACAAACCAGAAGAAAAAAAGCGATCAGTTACTTTTTCTATCACTGAAAGTCAATTGAAAAAAATGGATCAAGAAGCACGTAAGAATGGTTTTAAAAATAAGTCTGAAATGTTAGCTTCATTCATTGACGCTTTATAAACAAATAAATTGCTTATTTAATTATTTATTTAATTATTTATTTAATTACTTATAAGAGGAAAGGAACAGGTTAATGAAAACACAATTAATGGACTACTGGTTATATTTTTATCTAGGTTGTATCTATTTAGTGCCTTTGTTTCGTATTATAAAATTAAATAATAACGATACCCGTTTTATGTTACGTAAGTTATTTTTTCCACTAGAATATCTAATTCAAGTTAAAGCAGAACAAGCCTTTAATAATAGTCGATCGGCAACACGCTTAATTCACATTCTATTGTTCCCTATGAGCGTTTTAGGACTGGTAGGGGCAAGTATGCCCCTAGTGTCTTTAAACGAGCCTATGATGAAACATACGGCTATTTTAGTATTTATCACTTATTATTGCATGGTCGCAACAATTGCTTTTTGGTTTCAACCCCGAGCCGACCGAAGCAGTCAGACTAAATAATAATTATCAATTTGTCTCGAATTGGATAGAATGCTATAATCCAAATATAAACAACGTGAATAAATGAGAAATAAACTAAACAAAAAGCCCTAACTTATAAAAGCTAGGACTTAACGTTTATAAAGTAGTGAATACGCACTACTTAGTTTGCATTACTTTGACTTGCCGGAAAAAGTAAACGAGCTGGCCAACGAGTATTAGACAGTGTGACAAGATTTCTTGAGAAAGAGTTAAAGGTGACTGTTAACCGTGAGAAGACCAAAGTTGGTCGACCTACGAAAATGAAATTCTTAGGGTTCATGATTGGAGATGCCCGTAAAGGTGCGTTTTTACGAATCAGTGAACAATCTAAGAAAAGATTCAAGCAATCACTCAGAGAAGCTACAAAGCGGAATCGAGGCATAAGCCTCGAACAGCTCTTCAAGGAGATTAGGCAGAAAGTCGTTGGATGGCTAAATTACTATGGTATTGCAAAGATAAAGACCTTCATCAGTGATTTGGATGGATGGCTCCGTACAAGGATTAGACAGTACATCTGGAAATCATGGAAAAGTGTCAAAACTAGATTTAAGAACCTAATGAAGTTTGGTATGACCAGAAACTGGGCATGGTCATGCGCCAATACCCGAAAGGGTTATTGGCGTACGGCACATAGTAAAACTATGACTTTTACTTTTAAGAAGGAAAGACTTGATGCTCTTGGACTTATAGATATGTCCAAGAGACTTGAGTTTATTCAAAATACCTAATTAGTGAACCGCCGTATACGGGACCGTAGGTTCTGTTGCAAAGTTTTAAATAAAGAATAAAATCCCTTACGGTATCTATGATTTAAGCTGGGATTCCCAATAATACCTTGATTTCAGTACAGACCGAAAACCCGAAGAGAGTGCCTTCTTTTCGGGTTTTCTTATATAATCCTCGAATGGCTTCCATGCCTTTAATCGTGGTAGAGGCAGTGCGTAAACTTCGATAGAATTTATTGCGTCTCTTTACTGGACGATGGTCTTGTTCAATCAAATTATTCAGGTATTTAATGGTACGATGTTCTGTCCCTTGATAAAAGCCGTATTCTTTTAGTTTCTTAAAGGCACTTGTAATAGAGGGGGCTTTATCTGTGACTACAACCTTCGGTTCATCAAACTGCTTCACTAACCGCTTAAGAAAAGCATAGGCTGCTTGTGTGTCCCGTTTTTTACGTAACCAAATATCCAAGGTTAAACCATCTGCACCGATGGCTCGATACAAATAATGCCATTTTCCTTTAATTTTGATGTACGTTTCATCCATTTTCCATGAATAAAAGGATTTTTTATTTTTCTTTTTCCAAATTTGATAGAGTAGTTTGCCATATTCTTGCACCCAACGATAAATCGTTGTATGAGAAACGTTAATGCCACGATCATATAAGATTTCTTGAACTTCACGATAGCTAAGGTTATAACGAAGATAGTAGCCCACGGCTACAATAATCACATCCTGCTGAAATTGCTTTCCTTTAAAATGATTCATCGTCATTCCTCCTGCTATCTTTTTCTATTATTCTACCTTATTTGATAGTAGATTTAAAACTTTGCAACAGAACCATGAATGTAAAAGAAATTTTTTAACAGATCTTTTGAAAAAAGAAAATGCTGATTTTGATATGCAAGAATATTCTATTACTAGTCTAACGTTTGAAAAAGAATACTATCAAAGTGACTTTGAAATAAAATGGTCAGAATTTAGGAAAAAGTACAACATGGATGGTAAAAAGGCCATGCATTTTGTTGAATATAAGAAATTAATTAATCCTGAAGCGAGAACCCCTGAGAATATTGGTTATTCAAATTTTCTAATTGATGGAGAATTTTCCGTTGAAAAATTGAAAGATTTTTTTAGAGAACTTAAGGCTATGTTAGATGAAGCAAAGTTTTTTATTGTTCATACAGATTTTATATGGGAGAAAAAGCAGTATTTAGTAAGAAGAAACAAAATAGATAAAATAGATAAAAGTTCTTTAAAAAAACTAAGTAGAAATGTTGCGCCTAGATTATTAAATGCAGTACCTTATGTGAGTATGAGAAAACATTTAGATTCATTGCTGTTATCTTTATTGAAGCAAGAAATTGTAGGGAAAGAGATTCCTAATGGGTTATATTTAGATGAAGAATTACCCAAAAAAATATACACCAAGTTAAGATTCGATGCTGACGGAAAAGAGTTTGATGCTCGTACAGATTTAAAAAGAGCATATAATCATACGATTACTGTTGGTAGTGATAATGTCAGAGAAAAACATGCGGTAGAAATATTAGATGAAATAAGATTTATTAGAAAAGAAGAAGTAGGCCATGATTTAATACCTAACCATTGTGGCTTGGAACTAGTTGACATGTTGTGTTCTATGATATCTGGAGAAACACGATTTGAAGAATATAAAAAAATGGGGTTAGTTTCTGATGAAAGTGATTTGAAATCTGGTGATTTTATCAATTTGAAGTTTCCAGATGAAGAAATTATAGATTTTAAGTCCATTTTAGATAAAAAATTACGTTATAAAACAATTAATTATTTAAACTATTGAAAGAAAGCAAAAAAAAAACTCGCCAGATATCATCCGCGAGGCTCGATACAGCGAAATATCATTCCTGTATCTAAAATTATTATAGCAAACTAAAAAGAAAAATCAACCTTTAAATAAAAAAACTCGCCAGAGTACATCCGCGAGGCTCGATATAGCGAAATATCATTCCTATATCTAATAAGAGAATATCATATTTACTTTGATATTTCAAAGAATTGAATTTTCTTTTTTCTATAATCAGCTTTCCGATTTACCTTATATTCTTTATATTGTTTATTTGTGAAAATAGATTATTACTTACAAATATCACGAAAGCCAAACCTACTGCGTATAGGTTTGGTTTTTTTATTTGTTGTGACTCTAAATGTATGGGTTAGTGACAACTAATGTGATTACTAGCCCTGAATATCTAGAAGATAGATTCAGATTTCTTTTTTTATACGGTAGATTGTTTGTCTCGTAACATTGTACTCTTTGGAAATTTTTGAAATAGCAATCCCATTCTCAAGATCCTCAACGATGTTTTTATAAACAAGGCGACGTTGTGGATCTTTTGCGTCCGCACTATAGAGTTTAGGACGTCCTTTGTAAACACCATTAGCCTTAGCAATCTTAATCCCTTGTGCCTGGCGTCGTTTAGATTCTGTACGTTCCTGTTCGGCAATCATAGCCAAGATTTGAATGATTAAGTCTTTGATGAATTTATCCAGGAGAGGATTTCCAATTGCTTCAGCCATGATTGGTAAACTAGTGATGATTAGCTGCACATTTTTCTTTTTAAGGTAATTGACCGATTCAATAATCTCATCATAATTTCTTCCAAGTCGGTCGATGGCTTCCACGATAAAAATATCTTGTTCTCGGACAAATTCTAAAGCTTCCTGGAAAATTGGTCGATGAGTAATCGTTGCTCCAGATTGTTTCTCAATAAAAATTTTTTCTGCACCGAACTTTTTCATTTCTTCAATTTGCCGTTGTTCATTTTGATCGATCGATGAGACACGTATGTATGCAACTTTCAAAATGTTTACCTACTTTCTGCAACTTTTTAAAATACACCCTAATCATACATTAGAAAACCAGATTTTTCAATGTTATGCCAGTGTCTATTTAGGGTAAACTCAAATTGAACATTTAGTAAAGAGGCAGGATATGTGAAACAAGTAAAGAAAAAATATTTAATAAAATACTTAGAGAAACAATAAGACTATTTGTAGCGTTTCAAATACAAGAAGTAAAGTAATTTATTTTAAGTGTGGAAAATAGAGATATGATGCCAATTGAAACTAGGTAGTAATATAGTGTGATAAATTTCCACATAATTGTACATGCTGCTAAATAGTGTCTATACCAACAGATATAAGTAAAAGAATTGTGATGATTAATCTTAATGAATTGTTTTTGTGGATTTTGAACATATTTTCTATAGACTTGTTATTTTGCAAGGTTTTTGATACACTTTTTTGTATCATATTTCATCTTTTTTGTGTGTTATATGATTGAGTATTATCTAGCCATATTTCCATTTTTAGGACTGCTCGTTAGAGCAGTTTTTTTTTTTATCTAACAAGTTTATCTAAAGATTACTTTTTTTCAAAATAAAGATACATAAATGAACAAAAATTTCAGATAACTTAATAAACAACTTTTGAAAGAAGTGAGTAATTCCACTCATATGGTTAATAGAAGTATAATTATATATTGTTCTAGCAAAGAAGAAATTTTGGGTATTAATTTAAGTTGAGTGAAAGAATTTATAGAGAATCTGGAAAATAGTACAGTATTTAGTGTTCATATGATGATTCTAAGGTCATTTAGAATCGATTAGCTCTATAGTGGAGCTAAAAATAGTAGAAAGTATTTGGAATGGCAACAGTTTTTTTGACAAATTTTATAAGGTGCAGAACTTCTTTCCGTATGCTATTCCGATTGTCCTTGACAATGAGCCTCCTCGGATGTGACGATGTTCGGCAGGAGCTAACAGTTAAAGTTAGACTGCCTCGCTAGCGTTAGCACATCCGAGCTCATTATCAAGGATTCGCTGCGCCAATCTCTGGTTACGGTAACCAACCGGTGTCTCGTAGCCAAGTGTACCGTGCAACCGAAGGTGGTTCCACCAATTGACATAGTCAAATAACTCCAAATCCAATTGTTGTAAGGTTTCAAATGTGTATTGATAGACAAATTCTACTTTCAACGACTTATAAGTTGATTCAGCTACGGCATTATCAAAAGGACAGCCTTTATGACTCAATGATCGATTGATGTCAAAAGTTGTTAATAATTCATCAATAGCTTGGTTATCAAACTCTTTTCCACGATCAGTATGAAAAATCTCAACCTCTGTCAGAGGTTGTTTGATACGGCTAAATGCTTTTTTTACTAGAACGGCATCTTTATGTTCTCCACAAGAATAGCCGAGAATTTCTCGATTGAACAGATCCAAAATGAAACAGACATAATTCCATTTTTTCCCGACTCGTACATAAGTCAAGTCTGTTACGATCGCTTCTAATGGGTTGTCTCTTAAGAATTTACGATTCAATACGTTTGTCGTTTTGGCTTCATTGCAAGTAGAATGATGTACTTTAAAATAAGCAACAGTATAGCTCGATTTTAATCCTCTATTTTTCATGATTCTACTAATTTTTCGTCGGCTGATCTGAATGCCTCGTTTTGATAAGGCTTTTTTTATTTTTCTTGAGCCGTAGGCCTTTCGGCTGCGGATAAATTCTTCAGCGACTACTTCTTCAAGTTCTGATTCGTCTTTCTTTGGTTTTGATTGATAATAATAGGACTGACGTGATAGACCTAATATTCTGCACATCGCTGATATAGGGTAAAGATGCTTATTCGCATCGATTACTTGTCTCTTCGTCCGAATATCAGCGCTGCTTGCTTTAAAATATCATTTTCCATTTCTAATTGCTGGTTTCTTTTACGTAGTTCTAACAATTCTTTTTGTTCAGGCGTAAGATTATCTTTTTCTTTGAATGAACCACTCGTTTTAGATTGCTTTACCCATTTGTCAAATGCTGAAGCCGTTAGTTCATATTCTCGAATGATTTCTACACGTGGCTTTCCAGCTAAGTAAAGATTGACGATTTGTTGCTTGAATTCTTGTGAAAAAGTTCTTCGTGTTCTCTTAGACATAAAAATTCCTCCTGGTATGTTTTCTTCTAGTCTACACACCTTAATTTTTCTGTCTAGTTAATTGTAGCCTATCCAATTAATAATTTTAAATATAGATATGATTTATAGTTCTTAACATTAAATTCCTGTGTATATTAATTCCTCAATATATATATTGAAATTGAAAAAAATATTGCTTGGTTTCTTGATGTATATTGTTTATTTAATATAACATGTTAGATAAATGGAGGTGATATTAATGGCAAGGTATGTATCAGTGTTAGTTTTGTTGCTAGGTGTAGGAGTCAATATTATTTTACTTTCTAATATTTATATTTTTGAATGGCAAACGTTATTTGGATTGTTTTTGGGTGGATTTGGAGCAATTGCTTCTATTATTAATATAAAAAATTGTTCTTCTTCATTATTTAGAATAATCTCCATTATAGCTGCTATTATTAATATATTCCCTGTTATATATTTTATTATTTTAATTTTTTCTATTGGATAATGTAGCTTTTAAGAGCATAAAACAGATTAGAGTGTCTATATCATAGATTTTTTTATTCTATGATATAGATACTTTTTTTTTTTTAGATTTATAGATATGAATTTTAGAACAATTACATACAATCGCATTCTATTATTATTGGGAGCGTCAATAATTTTGTGTAAATAAATTGTCCTCCTGCAAAATAATTAGTTACTCAGTAAACATTGAAACTAATGTATCGGTTACCTGTTGAAAACCTTTATGGCTTCTGTTTAGAAATTTTTGATTGTATGTATCAAAAATGCTGACTAGAAAGCGTTCTAGTGATTCTTCATTTTGAAACTGCTCTTTTCTACGGCTGTATCTTTTAATTTGCTTATTGAAAGACTCGATTAGATTGGTTGAGTAAATGGTTCTACGAATGCTAGGTGGAAAATCATAAAAAGTTAATAAGTCTTGGTTTTCTATGAGTGACTGCGTCACTTTAGGATAGTTTTTCTTCCATTTCTCAATCATGCCGGATAAGAAGGTATTCGCTTCTTCTTTTGAGTTAGCTTGATAAACAGCCTTAAAGTCATCACAGATTTCTTTTCGGTCTTTGACACGTACTTTATGAGCGATATTACGAGATACATGGATACAACAATGCTGATATTTTGCTTTAGGATAAATTTGATGGATAGTATCTTTCATGCCTTTTAAGCCGTCCGTAATAAAAAGCAAGACTTCTTGAACTCCTCTGGAGTTAATATCCTGTAGCAGCTCATTCCAAACGTATGTTGATTCAGTTGGAGCAATCGCATAACTCAGTACTTCTTTAGTGCCGTCTTCTCGTATACCAATGGCAATATAAATCGCTTCTTTGGATACAGTTTGACGTTTTAGTGGAATGTAAGTAGCGTCCATAAAAATAGCGACATACTTATCATTTAAGGCTCTGGATTTAAAGGCATTTACTTCTTCAGTCAGAACTTTAGTCATGTTGGACATGGTTTGTGGAGTATAGTGATGACCGTACATTTTTTCGATCAAATCAGCAATTTCAGACATCGTAACACCTTTTTCGAATAAATGGATAATAGTGGTTTCCAATGTATCGTTTGTTCTTTTGTAGGCTGGTAAAGTTTGTTGTTTAAACTCACCATTACGATCTCTAGGTATTTCCAATGTTAATTCACCATATTCGGTTTTGATTGATCGAAAGTAAGAACCGTTTCTCGAATTACCTGAATTAAAACCAGTGCGATCATATTTTTCGTAATCTAAAAAAGCCGTTAATTCAGTCCGTAGGAGTGTGTTTATCGCTTTTTCTAAGTGCGAACGGAATAATTCATTTAAATCGCCTTTAGTGACTAGAGTTTGCACAATTTCTGTAGTAAAATCATTCATAGGGAAGTCCTCTTTTCTGTGAATTGGTTGTCGTTAACTTTATTCTACAGAAGGGACTTCCTTTTTTGTATGGATTTTTTCATTTACACAAAATATTTTATACTCTCTTATTATTCCGCCTAACATAAAATTTGATGAAAAAATAAACAGCCTTTTATCTTTTTTCTAATATATAGTTATATAGTGGATAAGGAAATAATTATTTAACTTGATTTAGAGGGAGGATTTTCACTAGTGAAAAAGACTAAAAAATTTTTGCTGTGTATGTCGGCAGGTATATTGCTGGCACCATGTGCTCTTGATTTTCAAAGTAGAGATCAAGTTTTAGCTAATACGCAAGATAGTGTACAAATTATTGATACTAATGAAGAAATACAAAAAATTGAAAATGATTATGCTATCTTGTCATTTAAAAAACAAATAAAAGAAAATAAAATAGCTTGGTATCTAAATATCAGTGGTAAACAGGAATGTTCTAATGTGAAGATTCATATATCACAAACAAAAGATGGTGAATCAAAGATTGTAACGGAATTAGAAAGTGAAGTTACCAAAGAAATTATTTCTGCGGATGAAAGTGGAGATCTGACTATTCCGGTAGATAGCAAGAATACTTATGTTTTCTTCACCGATCTAGATAAAAAAGTGTCAGTTAGCGCTAGTTATAGCAAAGATGGTAATTATTTGCCAATGATAGATGAAGAAAAAATCATATATGAAGGAAATTCTTCAGTGACAGAAGAATCAACAGGAGTACAAGAATCTACTGAAGTAGCTGACACTGATGTTTCAGAAGAAACAGTCTCTTCAGAGTCTAACACTGAGACATCATCAACAGACACAAGTGAGTCTGATACAAGTATGACTAAAGAGTCCACAAATAGTTCAAATTCAACGAACGAAAGTGAAGATAAAAGCGAAGAGAAGAGTCAAGACAGCATGTCTGAAAAAGTTGTAGCAGACGAACATCCTGAGATCAGAGGATCGGGCAAGTATGGATCAGTTAATGTACCTTCTGGTGCAATAACTATTTGGGACTTATTTTCTGTTCCTATTGGTCCTGCAAAAGTAGAGTACATGCAAAATCCATACGATAATGAAGGTAGACCATATTCTGAAGTTTCTCTATCTGGAACGAGAAATTGGACAGCGCTATGGTCTAAAAGATCTAATCGATTGGATTTTTCACATTCATTCAGGGGTAGAACTTATGTAAACTTTGGTACAAAAGAAGCAGATGGTTTTGCTTTTGTTATGCAAAATGATCCTAGAAAAGAAACAGCCATAACTAATGCACAATCTTCGAGTGATGGACAAAACCTAGGAGTTTATG
>NZ_JBIONA010000001.1:2797500-2817636 GCF_051711605.1 Enterococcus sp. DIV0436a | reverse complement strand
ATAAGGCCTCCTCCTTCATTAAAAAGTGAATAACTAGTACTAATTTAGCATTTTTTTCAATAGTTTTCCACAGAAACCGAAGAAAAAAATTTTTTAATTACAATTATCCACACAATCGACAAAAAGAAAAAAGAGAAAAACACAGTTGTCAAAAAAAGTTTTCCACACCACTAATGCACAGGTGGAAAACTCGTAAAAATCAATAGATTTCCTCTTGCGTCTGTGGATAAAAAATATAGATATACCAATAGTTAGGAGACGGAATACACAGGAAATCACCTGATTGTGGATTACTTTTTTTACACGTGTGTTTTCTGTGTAAAACCAGCCATTTATTATCTGTGGATAATCCCTGTGCATAACTTTTTCCACATAGGATTCCCATAGAAAAAAATAATCTTGTGGATAAGTTTTAACAATCGATCTTCTATTTTATATTGACAAAATCACTACTTTGTCGTTATACTATCAAAGTATGTCTGTGTTTATAAAATAGATAAGAACATTTTGGAGGTGGAATATATGAAAAGAACATACCAACCAAATAAACGTAAACGTCAAAAAGTTCACGGATTCCGTAAACGTATGAGTACTAAAAATGGACGTCGTGTGTTAGCTAGCCGTCGTCGCAAAGGAAGAAAAGTTCTTTCAGCTTAGGCCACTGGGGTTTCAGTGGTTTTTTTTATACTCTTTTTTAGGGAAATGATGAAAGGACAATCGTAATTATGGTATGATTATGAGCGTAAGTGAGAGATAGAAAAGGAAAGAAAACTAATGAGAAAAGCGTATCGAGTAAAAAAAGAACGAGAGTTTCAAGCCGTGTTCCATACGGGAGATTCTTTTGCTAACCGCAAATTCGTCGTTTACCGTTTGGAAAAACCGGGACAGCCTCATTTTCGAGTTGGTTTATCTGTAGGAAAAAAGGTCGGCAACGCGGTAAACCGCAATGAAGTCAAACGAAAAATCCGAGCAGCAGTTTATTCTATAAAAGAAGAGATTGATCCGGAGTTGGATTTTATTGTGATTGCTAGACCAAGTGTGAAGGGGTTGACTTATGATGAGGTTCGCTCCAATTTAGTCCACGTCTTAAAACTTGCAAAAATAATCGACAGAGAGGAAAAGAGTAAGTGAAGAAATACAAACGTTTACTTTTGATGGCCGGTATCGTTAGTTTGGTCATCGTCTTATCCGGTTGCGGAACTGGGGAAGTCAGCGCACAGAGTACAGGAATTTGGGATCGTTATATTGTTTATTACTTTGCTGAGGCGATCAAGGCGTTGTCATTTGGTAATGCAGGGATAGGGATCATTTTATTTACACTGATCATCCGCGTGATCCTATTGCCGTTGATGCATTTCCAAACAAAGAGCATGCGTAAAACGCAAGAATTACAACCGAAATTAAAAGCACTGCAGCAACAATATAGTTCAAGAGATCCGGAAACACAAAGTAAGTTAAGAGAAGAGCAGCAGCGTTTATATGCAGAAAATGGCGTCAATCCATATGCTGGTTGTCTTCCTTTATTAGTACAAATGCCAATCTTGATGGCGTTATGGCAATCTATTTCACGTGTACCAGAGTTGAAACAAGGGCATTTCTTATGGTTGAACTTAGGGAACGCGGATCCAACATTTATTTTGCCGATTTTAGCAGCAATCTTTACTTTTGCAAGTACGTATTTATCTAGCATGAGTCAAATTGAATCGAATGCATCAATGAAGATCATGAATTTCGTGATGCCTGTAATGATTTTAGTGATGGGTGTCAATTTAGCCAGCGGTCTTTCATTATACTGGGTAGTTTCCAATGCCTTCCAAGTTGTACAAACGCTGCTGATCAACAACCCTTTCAAAATTCGAAAAGAGCGTGAAGAAGAAGCACGGAGAATCCGCGAAAGAGAACGTGCTCTTAAGAAAGCAATGAATCCTAAGAAAAAACGGAAATAATAGGGGAGGTAATGCTAATGCCGATTTATGAAGCTGCAACAATAGACGAAGCTGTCCAACTAGGTCTGGCTGATTTGGGTTTGGCCAAAGACCAAGTCGAAATCGAAATACTGGAAGAAGGAAAAAAAGGTTTCCTAGGAATGGGTCGAAAGAATGCACGGCTTTCGATCCAGCCAAGTATCAGCGAAAAAGTTTCTGAAACAGTAGAACAGACTGTAGAAGAAATTTTGGAAGAAGAACCAACAGCTGAGATCGAGGTAGTCAACGAAACGATTCTTGAAGAAAAAACAGAAGAAGTAAGTGAGCTAGGTGATGAAGCAGCTTTAAAGGAATTGGCAGTTTATCTTACTGAAATTTCAAAACAGCTTGATGCTCCAGCTCTTGTCAAAATGGAAAGAGAATCAAATAATATGGTTGTTTTCCATTTAGAAACACAAAAGCAAGGCATACTGATTGGGAAACATGGAAAAACACTGAATGCATTGCAATATCTGGCACAAGTCTTCATCCATCGTTTAGCAAGAAATAAGCTGTCTGTAGTAGTCAATGTAGGCAATTACCGTGAAAAGCGCCAAGAGATCATTCAGCGTTTAGCTGATCGCACGGCTGAAAAAGTAAAACGGACAGGGCAGCCTGTTTTCTTAGAACCAATGCCTGCATTTGAACGTAAACAAATCCATGCTGCATTAAGCAAAGATGAACATGTAAAAACACATTCGGAAGGTGAGGAACCTTATCGTTATTTAGTAGTAGAACCTGCTAAAAAATATTATTGATTCCATTACTTTTTGAATAAATCACGTTGACAAAGTTTTTCAAACCAAGTATATTTTACTAGAAATCATTCTTATCAGAGTATACGATGAAGTAGTCACTAACTTTGATAGAAAAAAGCGGATCGAAACTGTCTTCAGTTTTGATCCGCTTTTTTTGTCTGTTTCATTTAACCAATCGTTGTTTGGATAAATTGGATCACTGTTCCATAAGCAAAAAGTTCCAGAAAATACTTTCCGTCGCGTTTTTTTTGCTGATACTCAAAATGACAGTTGATTACTGCATTCGCACCATATTCAAGTACCTTCGTCTTTAATTTCCTCTTCGTTGTTAAGAAAAGGTCATCTTTGGGAAAAGATGGGTCAAACAAATCAGCTTCTAAGCATTCCACAACAAAAATGATATCGCGGACGATATATTTCTGGTTGATATTCCCTGTAGATAAAACGACATCGTTGATCCGAGGGTCACTTTCTTCTTCCAATGCAGCAGATCTGAACGGGCTCACATATTTTCTCCTTTCAAAAGTGTATAGTTTAGATAGCGCTACCATTTAGTGTACCGTTTTTTTTAAGAAAGATAAAGCCTTGTTTATACAGTATCTTCTCTTCGAATAAACCAAAGAACGCAAAGAGACATCCAAGGACAATCAAATATAAGGTAATGGAAGCAGAACAGGCTCAACTTCATCTAACTTGTTTTAAACACTTGATTCCTTATAGCAAGTGTGATAATCTATGACCAGAATTTAATCAAGAACAAGCAGTCAAAGTGCGAAGTTCACCGTTTATTGTGCATAAAGGGTGGAGTGGGCACTTTTTTTGTGCGCAAAATGAAAAAGGAAGTGAAAAAATGGCTGAAATTACTTTAGAATTTGATACGATTGCGGCAATTTCTACCCCACCTGGAGAAGGTGCAATCAGTATCGTTCGTTTAAGTGGCGATCAAGCTGTGCAACTAGCAGATAAAGTTTATCAATCCGGAAACAAACGATTATCAGAAGTACCAAGTCATACGATCCATTATGGACATGTCGTTGATCCCAAGAGCAATCAGCTTGTCGATGAAGTCATGGTCTCCGTGATGAGAGCACCAAAGACATTTACGCGGGAAGATGTAGTAGAAATCAATTGTCACGGTGGGATCGTTGTAGTCAATCAAATTTTGCAGCTATTGTTAAGAGAAGGTGCAAGATTAGCTGAGCCAGGCGAATTCACAAAACGAGCATTCTTGAATGGTCGTGTTGACCTTTCACAGGCAGAAGCTGTGATGGATTTGATTCGGGCAAAAACAGACAAAGCAATGGGACTAGCTCTTAATCAGTTAGACGGCAATCTGTCTGCTTTGATCCGCTCATTGAGACAAGAGATTTTAGAGACATTAGCACAAGTAGAAGTAAATATTGATTATCCAGAATATGATGATGTCGAAGAATTGACTACGAAGTTATTGCTTGAAAAAGCGCAGATGATCCAACAAAGAATCCAAGCGCTACTTGCTACATCCAAGCAAGGGAAGGTTCTGCGGGAAGGGTTAAGTACGGCAATCATCGGCCGGCCAAATGTCGGCAAATCAAGTTTGTTAAACCATTTGTTAAGAGAAGAAAAAGCAATCGTTACGGATATTGCAGGAACGACTCGAGATGTAATCGAAGAGTATGTCAATGTTCGGGGGGTACCGCTCAAGCTAATCGATACAGCTGGAATTCGGGAAACAGAAGATGTGGTGGAACGGATCGGGGTCGAAAGAAGCCGAAAAGCATTAGCAGAAGCAGACTTGATCTTACTTGTTCTAAACCAAAGCGAACCACTGACAGCAGAAGATGAACAATTATTGGAAGCGACAAGTGGATTGAAACGGATCATTCTTCTAAATAAAACAGATTTACCAGCACAGCTGGAACAAGAAAAATTGAAGAAATTGATCGAAAATGAACCAGTTTTTTCAATTTCCGTAGCTAAAAACGACGGACTAGATCGTTTGGAATCAGCTATTTCTGATTTATTCTTCAGCGGAGAAACAGGAGAAAGAGACGCTACTTATGTTTCTAATACCCGCCATATCGCGTTGTTAGAAAAAGCTTCCCTCTCACTTGAAGAAGTCATTGCAGGTATTGATGCAGGAATGCCTGTGGATCTCGTTCAAATAGATATGACGCGTTGCTGGGACTATCTAGGAGAAGTTGTCGGCGACAGTGTACAAGATGAGCTAATCACTCAATTATTCAGTCAATTTTGTTTAGGAAAATAAAAGGAGGAACAAACGATTGGAACATTATGAAGCAGATGCGTATGACGTGATCGTTGTTGGCGCAGGACACGCCGGTTCAGAAGCTGCACTTGCTGCTGCACGTATGGGATCAAAAACACTATTACTGACAATAAATTTGGACATGGTAGCATTCATGCCATGTAATCCTTCTGTAGGCGGACCAGCTAAAGGCGTTGTCGTTCGAGAAATCGATGCGTTAGGCGGAGAAATGGGTAAGAATATCGATAAAACCTATATCCAAATGCGTATGTTGAACACAGGAAAAGGCCCAGCTGTCCGAGCATTGCGAGCACAAGCAGACAAACATGCTTATTCAACAGAAATGAAACATACGATCGAAAAAGAACCAAATTTGACGCTAAGACAAGGAATCGTCGAAGAACTGATCGTCGAAGATGGTGTTTGTCATGGAGTAGTGACTTCCACAGGAGCGAGCTACCGGGCCAAAGCAGTTGTTATTACAGCCGGAACAGCACTTCGCGGAGAAATCATTATCGGTGAATTGAAATATTCATCAGGTCCGAATAACTCTCAACCTTCTATTGGACTAGCGAATCATCTAAAAGAACTTGGCTTTGCTATCGAACGGTTCAAAACAGGAACACCGCCTCGAGTAAAATCAAGTACGATCGACTATTCTGTTACAGAAGAGCAACCTGGTGACAAAGAGCCGAATCATTTTAGCTTCAGCACACCAGATAGTGCCTATAAACTAGATCAGGAATCTTGCTGGCTGACCTATACAGGTGAGACGACTCACCAAATTATTCGAGACAACTTACATCGTGCCCCAATGTTTACAGGGATCGTTGAAGGGGTAGGCGCTCGCTATTGCCCATCCATCGAAGATAAGATCGTGCGTTTTGCAGACAAACCACGTCATCAATTATTTTTGGAACCAGAAGGCTTAAATACGGAAGAAGTCTATGTTCAAGGTTTATCTACTTCTTTACCAGAGGATGTTCAAGTCAACATGCTTCATTCTATTGCTGGATTAGAAAAAGTAGAAATGATGCGTACAGGATATGCTATCGAATATGACGTAGTAGAGCCACACCAGCTCCGTCCGACATTAGAAACTAAAGTCGTTGAAAATCTTTATACAGCTGGACAAACAAATGGTACAAGCGGTTATGAAGAAGCGGCTGGACAAGGGCTGATTGCCGGTATCAATGCAGCTTTGAAAGTTCAGGGAAAAGAACCTTTAGTGATCAAACGAAGTGACGGTTACATCGGTGTCATGATCGATGATTTGGTAACAAAAGGAACGAACGAACCTTATCGTTTGCTGACTTCACGTGCTGAATACCGTCTGCTTTTACGTCATGATAATGCAGATTTGCGATTAACAGAAATGGGTCACCGTGTAGGCTTAGTAAAAGAAGATCAATACAAGAATTATTTGAAGAAAAAAGAAGCAGTTGAACAAGAAATCAAACGTTTGATGAATGTACGAATCAAACCAACAGAAGAAGTCCAAGACTTTTTAGCAACGATTAATGCGGCACCATTAAAAGATGGTGTACTAGCAAGCGACTTTTTAAGACGTCCTGAGATTACTTATGCAGATCTTCTACGGTTTATTCCAGAAAATGAAGAATTGACACGAAAAGAAATCGAACAAGTAGAAATCCAAATCAAATATGAAGGCTACATCAAAAAAGCCATGGAAAAAGTAGAAAAATTAAAACGCATGGAAGCGAAAAAGATTCCAGAAAACATCGACTACGCAGCAATCAACGGATTAGCAACAGAAGCAAAACAAAAATTGCAGAAAATCCAACCAGAAACAATTGCCCAAGCTAGCCGAATCAGTGGCGTAAACCCTGCAGACCTAAGTATCCTAATGGTCTATATCGAACAAGGGAAGATTGCGAAAGTCAGTGAACCAGCGTAATACGTGATAATAAATAGAAGAGAGAACTAGTTTTTGCAGAAATTGCTCAAAGCTAGTTCTCTCTTCTGTGTATATTTTATGAGTCATACTAGAAAGAAAAAGTCTATCGGCTTTTCTTACTTTTCAAATTTTTAAGAATCCATATGGAAGGATTGCATGTCTAGGGATTTTGCGTTAAAGTAGGGAGAGAATCTGTGAAACAATTGCTGTTTCACAATGAAAGGAATATTTATGATACCAGAAGAATTTCGCCAATCCTTGGCAGAAAAAGGGATAGAGCTTACCGATCATCAAATGAATCAATTCGCTATTTATTATCGGACATTAGTCGAATGGAACGAAAAGATGAACCTTACAGCTATTACGGATGAAAAAGACGTATATCTGAAGCATTTTTACGATTCACTTACATTAGCATTTGAAGTAGACTTTACGCAGCCTTTATCTTTATGCGATGTCGGTTCGGGGGCAGGGTTTCCTAGCATACCTTTAAAAATTGCCTTTCCAGAACTGCAGATAACGATCGTTGATTCTCTGAATAAACGAATAACCTTCTTATCTGAGTTAACCCGATTATTAGGAATCGATGCTTCCTTATATCATGACCGGGCAGAAACATTTGGGCAAAATCCTCACTTTCGTGCATCATTTGACCTTGTCACTGCTCGTGCGGTTGCTCGTTTGAATGTGTTAGCGGAATTGTGTTTGCCCTTGGCTAAACAAGAAGGCTATTTTTATGCATTGAAAGCAGCAAAAAGTGAAGAGGAATTGACAGAAGCAAAACAAGCGATTGCTTTATTAGGTGGTAAATTCCTCAAAGAAGAGGCGGTTACCTTGCCGAATGTCTCTGATCAACGGCATATCATCGTTATTCAAAAAAAGAAACCAACCCCAAAGAAATACCCAAGAAAGCCCGGACTGCCTAATAAGCAGCCAATCAAATAGGAGGAGAAGAGATGGCACAAATAATATCTGTTGCGAACCAAAAAGGTGGCGTCGGCAAAACAACGACGACGGTGAATCTAGGTGCTTGTCTTGCTAGCCTTGGTAAAAAAGTATTGCTAGTGGATATGGATGCGCAAGGAAATGCTACCAGTGGTGTCGGGATCAGAAAACCTGATGTGACAAGAGACATCTATGATGTTCTAGTCAATGAATTGCCAATTGATGAGGCAACTTTGATCACTGAACACGAAAATTTGAGTATTGTGCCTGCGACTCTCCAATTAGCAGGAGCAGAGATCGAATTGACGTCAATGATGGCAAGAGAATCAAGATTAAAAGGATCTTTAGCAGAAGTAAGCAGTCAGTATGATTATATTTTGATCGATTGCCCGCCTTCTCTTGGCCATCTGACAATCAATTCATTTACAGCAAGTGATTCGATTTTGATACCTGTTCAGTGTGAGTATTACGCATTGGAAGGATTAAGCCAATTACTGAATACGGTTCGTTTAGTTCAAAAACACTTTAATCCAGAATTAGAGATCGAGGGAGTCTTACTGACAATGTATGATGCACGAACAAATCTGGGAAATGAAGTCGTAGAAGAAGTACGTAAATACTTCCGCGAAAAAGTTTACGAAACGATCATTCCAAGAAATATTCGTTTGTCAGAAGCACCTAGTCATGGAAAACCGATCATCGACTACGATCCACGTTCTCGAGGAGCTGAAGTCTACCAAGCATTGGCAAAGGAAGTGGTAAGTCGTGAAGAAAAGTAAAGGATTAGGCCGAGGAATCGATGCACTGTTTCAAGATTTAGAAAACTTAGAGACGGTGGATGTAAAAGATGATACCGTTGTCCAGCTACCATTGAATGAGCTGCGACCAAATCCGTATCAGCCCCGTAAAACATTTGAAGAAGTATCTTTGCAGGAACTAGCTAATTCTATTGAACAATCAGGCGTCTTTCAACCCATCATCGTACGCCGTTCCGCAGTAAAAGGATATGAGATTATTGCAGGGGAGCGACGTTTTCGAGCGTCCAAACTAGCTGAAAAAGAAACGATCCCTGCTATCGTTAGAGACTTTGACGAAGAAGCGATGATGCAAGTAGCAGTGCTGGAAAACTTGCAGCGAGAAGATCTGAATCCGTTAGAAGAAGCAGAAGCATATGAGATGCTGATGAAAAACCTGAAACTAACACAAGCAGAAGTAGCTAGTCGTTTAGGAAAGAGCAGACCTTATATCGCCAATTATTTGCGCTTGCTTTCTTTACCGGATCTTGTCAAGGAAATGGTACAAGATCAGCGTTTATCTATGGGACAAGCCCGTACGCTGTTAGGTTTAAAAAATAAAACATTGATTTTGAAATTAGCCAATCGTGCAGTAACTGAAAATTTAACTGTCCGCCAACTGGAACAGCTTGTTTCTGAGTTAAATCAAAATGATGGAAAAGAAAAGAAAAAAATCCCAAGGCTAGCAAAGGAAAAACCATATTATATCCGAGAAAGCGAAGATCGTTTGATGGATAAATTTGGTACAAGTGTAGCTATTCAAGAAAAAGATGGGAAGGGAAAAATCGAGATCGAATACCTTTCTCAAAAAGATTTGACAAGGATTCTTGATATATTGGATATTCAATTTGATGAAGAATAAACAAAAAGGAGGCTATTTTTATGTACGACTTGCACGATATCGTTGAAATGAAAAAACCTCACGCTTGCCAGACGAATCGCTGGGAAGTCATTCGAATGGGCGCAGATATCAAAATCAGATGTATGAATTGCGGACATATCGTCATGATGACCCGTCGAGATTTTGAAAAGAAATTAAAAAAAGTAATTGAAAAAAATGCAGAGAAAGAGTGAATAAATTTATGGCATTGACTGCTGGAATTGTTGGGTTGCCCAACGTAGGAAAATCAACTTTGTTTAATGCAATCACAAAAGCAGGAGCAGAAGCAGCAAACTATCCCTTTGCGACGATCGACCCCAACGTAGGGATGGTAGAAGTACCTGACTGGCGTTTGCAACGCTTAACAGAACTTGTACATCCGAAAAAAACTGTTCCAACGACTTTTGAATTTACAGATATTGCTGGAATCGTAAAAGGCGCAAGTAAAGGAGAAGGTTTGGGAAATCAATTCTTAAGCCATATCCGCCAAGTAGACGCTATTTGTCACGTTGTTCGCTGTTTTGATGATGATAATATTACTCACGTAGAAGGACGTGTTGATCCACTAGAAGATATTGATACGATCAACTTGGAACTAGTGTTAGCAGACTTAGAATCTATCAACAAACGCTATACTCGTGTAGCAAAAGTTGCTAAAACCAAAGATAAAGATGCAGTGGCAGAACTAGCTGTACTGGATAAAATCAAACCTGTACTGGAAGAAGGAAAATCTGCCCGAACGATCGAATTTACTGAAGAAGAACAAAAAATCGTTAAATCACTATTTTTATTGACGACAAAACCAATTCTTTATGTAGCCAATGTCTCAGAAGATGACGTAGCAGATGCAGACGCGAATCATTATGTACAAGAAGTGCGCAACTTTGCTGCAGAAGAAAATGCAGAAGTGATCGTGGTCAGTGCTCGTGCAGAAGAAGAAATCGCAGAATTAGATGAAGAAGACAAAGCGGAATTTTTAGAAGCTTTAGGAATCGAAGAATCAGGTTTGGATCAGTTGATCCGTGCTGCTTATGATTTGTTAGGCTTAGCTACTTACTTTACTGCTGGGAAACAAGAAGTACGTGCTTGGACATTCAAAAAAGGAATCAAAGCACCACAAGCAGCAGGAATCATCCATTCAGATTTCGAACGCGGATTTATCCGTGCAGAAACTGTCTCTTTTGAAGACTTGGATCATTACGGAAACATGCATGCAGCAAAAGAAGCTGGACGTGTTCGATTAGAAGGAAAAGATTATGTCGTACAAGACGGCGACGTAATGTTATTCCGCTTTAATGTGTAAAAGGGCTATCAAACTAGCTGTAGAATATGGTAGAATGTCTTTTGTGACGACCGTTGAGAAAAGGAACGGCTAAGGAGGACTATTAGATAATGGAACCAGAACAATTACGAGCAATCGTAAAAGAAAACAATAGTTTAGAAACAAAATTAACCAAAAGAAATCAACAGTACATTTTTGATTTGAAAAAATCTTTAGAAGCAGCGAATTTGTCTGAAGAAGAAAAAGTAAAAGCCCTTCATGACATTCTGCCTACTTTAGTTGCAGAACAAAAAGGCGGAAGAACAGCCCGTCAATTGTTTGGGACAGTCTCTGAAAGAACGGAAGCAATCATCAATAAGCCAGCAGAAGTAAAAAATTCATCCACCCCTTTATTGATGTGGTTAGATAATACGTTGCTGTTGCTTGGTCTATTAAGTATCATGATTGCGATTACCGGATTGTTTTCACGTGGAACAACGCCAGCTTATGGCTTTTCTACACTCGTTCTAGGTTCTGCAATCGGTGGCTGGGTCTTTTATATGATGTACAAATACATCTATCAATATGAATATCCCGGAGCAGATCGAAGCAAGAAACCAGGAATGGGTAAGACATTGCTTATCCTAGGTGGAACGACACTTCTTTGGGTCGTACTGTTTTCTGCGACAACACTATTGCCGCCAGTTATCAATCCAGTATTAGATCCAGTAGTAGTTATCATTATCGGGGCAGCTGCTTTAGCAATCCGTTACTACTTGAAGAAAAAATACGGGATTATTGGAAGTTTATCCGTCCCAAGAAGATAAACTAGCAAAAAGATCAGCTATTTTGCTAAATATCTAGGGGTAGTAAAGAACCTCATTTTGTTTATCCATAGTTAAATAATAGTAAGGGGCTGTGACAAAAGTCTTGTCACAGTCCCTTTTTACGATAAACGGTGTTCAATCAGCTGACCCTCAGCATTAGCTCAACAAACGGCAAAACATGAGGAACTATTTTTCCGTTTTTTTCTCTAATACTCAGGTCAAAACGCTGATTTCACAACCTCTCGATAAACGGTGTTCAAAAGCCAGTTTCTCGGTATTAAGTCCAATTTATGCAAAAATGTGGAAAGCCATTTTCACAAAGTTTTTCTTACTACTCGAAACTAAGCAGCTTTTTCACAGCCTCTCCACTAAACGGTGTTCAATCAGCTGACCCTCGGCATTAGCTCAACAAACGGCAAAACATGAGGAACTATTTTTCCGTTTTTTTCTCTAATACTCAGGTCAAAACGCTGATTTCACAACCTCTTCCTTAAACGGTGTTCAAAAGTTTGCATCTGCGGTAATAAACCCAACCAATTCAAAAATATGAAAAACTATTTTTGATTGGCTGTTCTTATTACTTGATGCAGGGCAGCTTTTTCACAATCTCTCCACTAAACGGTGTTCAAAAGTTTGCATCTGCGGTAATAAACCCAACCAATTCAAAAATATGAAAAACTATTTTTGATTGGCTGTTCTTATTACTTGATGCAAGACAGCTTTTTTACAATCTCTTTTAATACACACAGATGTAAACGCTTTATATTGGTATTCTATGAGAAAGCTAACTTGATTCCAAGTAGATCATTGACTTAAATGAAAAAATCAATTATTTTAATAGATAAACTAAATTAGAGGAGTGGTACTAAAAATGTCCAACTGGGAAACAAAGTTCACGAAAAAAGGATTTACTTTTGATGATGTCTTATTGATACCAGCAGAAAGTCACGTGTTACCAAACGAAGTGGATATGAGCGTACAATTAGCTAAAAATATTAAGTTGAATATTCCAATCATCAGTGCAAGTATGGATACTGTTACCGACAGCAAGATGGCCATTGCTATGGCAAGACAAGGCGGACTAGGTGTGATCCATAAAAACATGACGATCAGCCAGCAAGCGGATGAAGTAAGAAAAGTCAAACGTTCTGAAAGTGGCGTAATCATTGATCCGTTCTTCTTAACGCCACAGCATCTTGTAGCAGACGCAGAAGAATTGATGAGCAAATATCGTATCAGTGGTGTGCCAATCGTTGAAACACTTGAAAACAGAAAATTGGTAGGGATAATTACAAACCGCGACATGCGTTTTGTAACAGATTATCACATGCCGATTGCTGATGTGATGACAAAAGACAACTTAGTGACTGCCCCAGTAGGTACCTCTCTAAAAGATGCAGAAAAGATTTTGCAAAAACATAAAATCGAAAAATTACCAATCGTAGATAACGAAGGTCGTTTAAGCGGATTGATCACGATCAAAGACATCGAGAAAGTGATCGAATTTCCAAATGCAGCAAAAGATGAACATGGTCGTTTGCTTGTAGCAGCAGCCGTTGGTGTAACAAGCGATACATTTGAGCGTGCGAATGCTTTATTAGAAGCAGGGGCAGATGCAATCATCATCGATACAGCTCATGGACATAGTGCAGGTGTGATCCGAAAAATTCAAGAAATCCGTTCAACTTTTGCAGATGCAACATTGATTGCAGGAAACGTTGCGACGGCTGAAGCGACAAAAGCTTTATATGATGCAGGTGTAGATGTCGTAAAAGTTGGTATCGGACCAGGATCGATTTGTACGACACGTGTGGTAGCCGGTGTAGGTGTACCTCAGCTCACAGCTATTTATGATGCAGCATCAGTTGCTCGTCAATATGGCAAAGCGATTATTGCAGACGGAGGGATCAAGTATTCTGGTGACATCGTCAAAGCATTAGCTGCCGGCGGACATGCAGTGATGCTA
This sequence comes from Enterococcus sp. DIV0436a, assembly GCF_051711605.1. Lineage (NCBI taxonomy): Bacteria > Bacillati > Bacillota > Bacilli > Lactobacillales > Enterococcaceae > Enterococcus > Enterococcus sp. DIV0436a. The sequence continues at coordinate 2,804,075 of NZ_JBIONA010000001.1, read as the reverse complement.
GGAAGTATGTTGGCAGGGACAGATGAATCACCAGGTGAATTCGAAATCTTCCAAGGACGTCGATTCAAAACATACCGAGGTATGGGCTCATTAGGCGCGATGGAAAAAGGTTCAAAAGACCGTTACTTCCAAGGTAGTGTCAATGAAGCAAATAAATTAGTACCAGAAGGAATCGAAGGTCGGGTTGCTTATAAAGGAAGTGTTGCAGATATTATTTTCCAAATGATCGGCGGTTTGCGTTCAGGAATGGGTTATGTTGGGGCAGCGAATCTACAGCAATTACGTGATGAAGCGCAATTTATCCAAATGAGCGGCAGTGGATTAAAAGAATCACACCCTCATGATGTACAAATCACAAAAGAAGCACCAAACTATTCAGTTGAATCTTAAAAACATTAAAGAGCGTGGGACAAAAGTAAAGAACACTTTTGTCTCACGCTCTAAACACGTATAAACGGCGGAAGTAGAAGCAACTCCTTCGGAAATAAGAAGAAATTCACAAAAATTTGAAAAGCAATTTTCGTGAATTTCTTCTTATTTCTTGGAGTTAAACGCTTCTGTCCCAGCCTCTTTTTGAATAAACAGTGTTCCCTTGCCACCTCCGAATCACAAGTACAACATTCATAAAATATGAAGAGCTGTTTTTTGAATTTGTTCCTTGTAACTCGGAGCTGGGGGGTAGGCTTACGACCTCTCCACTAAACGGTGTTCAATCAGCTGACCCTCGGTATTAGTTCAACAAACGGTAAAATATGTGGGACTATTTTTCCATTTTTTTCTCTAATACTCAGGCCAGGACGCTGATTTCACAACCTCTCGATAAATGGTGTTCAAAAGCCAGTTTCTCGGTATTAAGTCCAATTTATGCAAAAATGTGGAAAGCCATTTTCACAAAATTTTTCTTAATACTCGAAACTAAGCGGCTTTTTCACAGCCTCTGATAAATGGTGTTCAATCAACTAACCCTCGGTATTAGCTCAAAAAACGGCAAAATATGAGGAGCTATTTTTTCATTTTTTTCTCTAATACTCAGGTTAATTCGCTGATTTCACAACCTCTCGATAAATGGTGTTCAAAAGCCAGTTTCTCGGTATTAAGTCCAATTTATGCAAAAATGTGGAAAGCCATTTTCACAAAATTTTTCTTAATACTCGAAACTAAGCGGCTTTTTCACAACCTCTTTATTTAATAACTTTCAGATTCCCCATATAAGGAACGAGCGCTTCTGGAACTGTGACAGAACCATCTTCATTTTGGTAGTTTTCCAAAATGGCAGCTACTGTACGGCCAACTGCAAGTCCTGAACCATTCAGAGTATGAGCATAGTGGATTTTTCCATCATTATCGCGATAACGGATCATTGCGCGGCGTGCTTGGAAATCTTCACAGTTAGAACAAGAACTGATTTCACGATAAGTATCTTGTGCAGGTATCCATACTTCTAAGTCATAAGTTTTAGCTGCAGAAAAGCCCATGTCTCCAGTTGATAAGGCCATCACACGATAAGGCAAATGCAATTTTTTCAAGATATCTTCTGCATCAGCTGTCATTTTTTCCAATTCTTCGTAAGAATGCTCTGCATCCGAAAATTTGACCATTTCTACTTTATTGAATTGGTGAAGACGAATCAGTCCTCGTGTATCCCGACCAGCACTTCCGGCTTCAGAACGAAAAGCAGGGCTTAGTGCAGTGAAATAAATAGGTAAATCTGCACCATCTAAAATTTCATCATTATAATAGTTAGTTAATGGTACTTCAGCTGTTGGGATTAACGTTAGATCAGTATTCTCCAATTGGAAAACATCTTCTTTGAATTTTGGAAATTGTCCCGTACCAAACATCGCTTTACTGTTGACGATATAAGGAGTGATCATTTCAGTATAGCCGTGTTCGTAAATATGCTGATCAAGCATGAAGTTGTAGACTGCACGTTCTAATCGAGCACCTAATCCTTTGTAATAGACAAAACGGCTACCGGCTACTTTTGCGCCACGTTCAAAATCTAAAATATCAAGATTTTCTGCAATTTCCCAGTGTGGTTTTGGTTCAAAAGCAAATGTACGTGGTTCGCTCCAACGACGGATTTCTACATTGTCCTCTTCATCTGTTCCAACTGGCACAGAATCATGGGGAAGGTTTGGCAAAGTAGTTGCAATTTGTTTCAACTTTTCATCCACTTCAGCAATTTCAGTATCCAATGCTTTGATGTTGCCACCGACTTCTTTCATTTCAGCGATTTTAGCAGAAGCATCTTCTTTTGCACGCTTCAATTGAGCGATCTCAGCAGAAACATCATTTCGATATTTTTTTAATTCTTCACTTTTGACTAGTAGCTTACGACGATTTTCATCTAGTTCCATGAATTCAGCTAATGTTTCTTTTTTTACGCCCCGAGTCATCAATTTTTCTTGTACTTCTTCAATATTTTGTCGCATCATTTTTACATCTAACATATGATTTCCTCCTTTTTGAAAATAAAAAAAGACTGATCCATCCCATTATTCTTGGGACGAATCAGTCTGAAATTCGCGGTACCACCCAAGTTCAGCGTCAGCTGCACTTGTTGAACACATAACGGCTGTTGAACCGACCTTTCTTATTTCGAAAGGGCACGTAAACGAACTGGAACTTCCAAATTATCCTTTGCTGATTTACACCTGCCATCAGCTCTCTGAAAAAGAATAAAGTGTACTGGGTTCTGTGTTTTTCATTTATTCTAATAATTGTAATAAGAATAGCGAATATTTCAGCTTTCGTCAATAACTTCCTGTGTATCAATAGGTAATTTTTCATTTTTCTTGATTGGAAGGTGCATGATGAAAGAAGTCCATTGCTTATCTGATTTTGCATAAATGTATCCGCCGTGCAAAGCCACAATGCTTTGAGCGATTGCTAAACCAAGTCCAGTTCCTCCAGTTGCTTGTGAACGAGATTCTTCTACACGATAAAAACGGTCGAATAGATTATCGATTGCCTGTTGTGGGATCATTGCTCCGTTATTTTTGACTGTTGCAACAACTTCTGAACCGATACGTTCTACTTCGATTACGATCTTCGTTGCTCCTTTTCCGTATTTCAACGCATTCGTCAAAAGATTATTGAAGACACGTACAAGTTTTTCGGTATCGCCATCCATGATAAGGGAGTCTACTTTTGATTGAACAAGTATTTGGATATTTTTTTTAGAAGCTTCCAACTCAAAATCAGCTGCTAACTGTTCGATCAACTGGATCATGTCAAAGGCAGAAAAATTCACCGGGACAGCAGGCTGGCGTACCTTAGTGTATTCAAATAAGTCGTCCACTAAAGATTTCATCTGCTTTGCTTTGATATAAGCAGTATGCGTATACTTTAAAAGATCTTCTTCTGAGTGATACTGGCCATCTTCTATCAGTCCTAGGTATCCAATGATGGACGTGAGTGGGGTACGGATATCATGACTGACATTCGTGATCAATTCATCTTTTGATTTTTCGATTTTACGTTCGTCTTCAATCGCTGCTACGGTACTATCCACCAATCCATTGATACTTGTTACCACTCGGCTTAAGTCACCACTCAGTTCAAAAGGGATACGATGATCATAATTTCCGTTTGCGATGTAGTGAAGTTCGCTGATGATATGCCGCAATTGCATTTGGCGATATCTTCGAATCAAGCGCCAATACAAAACACCAATATCTAATAGAAAGAAAAAGGGAATAATAAAATTCCGGCCGTTCCAGAACAAATCAGTGTTCAATCGTTCTGCAAAAATATTCTTTGAATCCCAAATCGCATTCGTCAAAGAAGGTGAACTGTTGATCACCGAACTGATAACAACCAGAATAGAAACATTTAATAGAAGCAAAAGGATAATCGTGATGATTCCTTCCGCTAACAATTCGCTGATTTCTTTTGAAGTCAAATTGATCCGACGGCGTTTTTCAGTTGCTCGTTTACTATCTTGCGTCAATTTTATAGCCCACTCCCCAAACGGTTTGAATGACTTTTTCACCACCAGTTGCTTCTTCAATCTTATCTCTTAAATGACTAACGTGAACCATGACAGTTTTAGCAGAGACAATACTTTCTTGTTTCCAAACACGCTCAAAAATTTCATCCGCGCTAAATACTCGATTAGGATGACTAGCAAGCAAGTAGAGGATACCGAATTCCAAAGCTGTTAACTGGATTTCTTTCCCATCGATTGTTTTAACTTCATGAGAGTCTTTATTGATGATTAATGAATTTACTTCTAATACATCAGGCTGATCTGGGGCAATCTGCATTTTTGTACGCCGTAATAAAGACTTTACTCTAGCCATTACTTCTAACGGATTAAATGGCTTGGTCACATAATCATCTGCACCAGCGACCAGTCCTTTGATCTTATCCATATCAGTAGTTTTTGCTGTCAGCATAATGATTGGTATTTGGGATTCTTTTCGTAGCTCTTTCACTACTTGCATCCCATCCATCTCAGGCATCATGATATCCAAGATAAGTAATTCAATATCGGGAATTGTTCTAATCTTAGATAATGCTTCCTTCCCGTCATAAGCCTTTACTGCTTCATACCCCTCATTGTGAACATAGATACTTAATAATTCAACGATTTCTTTATCATCGTCAGCAATCAAAATTTTCATAAATAAATCCTCCAGAGTCATATTGTTACTATTATTCTAGCAAAAAAAAGCAGAAATAGATAAAAGCAGCACTTTGTTAAGGAAAATTTTAGAAGGTGAGACATCTAGTTGGTGTGAATAAGACAAGAACATGAACATTAAACTGAAAACAAAAGGATTTTACGTCTCTCGGAGTTATAAAGACGAACGAAAAAGGACCAGAACTAACCAATGATCATATAAGCTAGAAATGTTGATAAATAAGCATTTTCTTATTGACTTTCACATGTGATGTTGATATATTATTATTTGTTCAAAAGAACACCAATAACTTATTAAATAATAAAAAATAAGTTGTTGACATGTTGGAAATGACATGATAAGATAACTGAGTCGTTAAAAAAGAACCGCTTGCGAAGCTTGATTCTATCGAAAAAAACTTCAAAAAAGTTCTTGACAAATAACAAACGATAAGTTATGATAAATGAGTTGCTGAAAGATTTCGAAAAACGAAATCGAAAAAAACTTTTAAAAAAGAGTTGACAATTACTTGTCTCTCTGATATGATATAAAAGTTGCTACGGCAGCCAAAAACGAATCGGGAAACACTCCGATGAAGTAGACCTTTGAAAACTGAACAAAGTAAGACAAACCAAATGTGTAGGGCGTCTTGATTCAATTCAAGACAACAAACATTTTTAACAAGCAAGCAATATGCTAGCAAACAAATTGAGCTTAACAATCGCAAGATTGTTCGAACTTTTTATGAGAGTTTGATCCTGGCTCAGGACGAACGCTGGCGGCGTGCCTAATACATGCAAGTCGAACGCTTCTTTTTCCACCGGAGCTTGCTCCACCGGAAAAAGAGGAGTGGCGAACGGGTGAGTAACACGTGGGTAACCTGCCCATCAGAAGGGGATAACACTTGGAAACAGGTGCTAATACCGTATAACAATCGAAACCGCATGGTTTTGATTTGAAAGGCGCTTTCGGGTGTCGCTGATGGATGGACCCGCGGTGCATTAGCTAGTTGGTGAGGTAACGGCTCACCAAGGCCACGATGCATAGCCGACCTGAGAGGGTGATCGGCCACATTGGGACTGAGACACGGCCCAAACTCCTACGGGAGGCAGCAGTAGGGAATCTTCGGCAATGGACGAAAGTCTGACCGAGCAACGCCGCGTGAGTGAAGAAGGTTTTCGGATCGTAAAACTCTGTTGTTAGAGAAGAACAAGGATGAGAGTAACTGTTCATCCCTTGACGGTATCTAACCAGAAAGCCACGGCTAACTACGTGCCAGCAGCCGCGGTAATACGTAGGTGGCAAGCGTTGTCCGGATTTATTGGGCGTAAAGCGAGCGCAGGCGGTTTCTTAAGTCTGATGTGAAAGCCCCCGGCTCAACCGGGGAGGGTCATTGGAAACTGGGAGACTTGAGTGCAGAAGAGGAGAGTGGAATTCCATGTGTAGCGGTGAAATGCGTAGATATATGGAGGAACACCAGTGGCGAAGGCGGCTCTCTGGTCTGTAACTGACGCTGAGGCTCGAAAGCGTGGGGAGCAAACAGGATTAGATACCCTGGTAGTCCACGCCGTAAACGATGAGTGCTAAGTGTTGGAGGGTTTCCGCCCTTCAGTGCTGCAGCTAACGCATTAAGCACTCCGCCTGGGGAGTACGACCGCAAGGTTGAAACTCAAAGGAATTGACGGGGGCCCGCACAAGCGGTGGAGCATGTGGTTTAATTCGAAGCAACGCGAAGAACCTTACCAGGTCTTGACATCCTTTGACCACTCTAGAGATAGAGCTTCCCCTTCGGGGGCAAAGTGACAGGTGGTGCATGGTTGTCGTCAGCTCGTGTCGTGAGATGTTGGGTTAAGTCCCGCAACGAGCGCAACCCTTATTGTTAGTTGCCATCATTCAGTTGGGCACTCTAGCAAGACTGCCGGTGACAAACCGGAGGAAGGTGGG
>NZ_JBIONA010000001.1:2615000-2792500 GCF_051711605.1 Enterococcus sp. DIV0436a | reverse complement strand
GAATTGCAAAAGTAAGGATTTCAGATAAAAAACAATTACTTGAGCAGATAAATCAGTTATTTGATGATACAATCAGTGAGAAAAATGCTTTTGCTATTATTCAAAAACTTTATGAAGACCAAATAATTACAAAAAAAGAAGGAAACTTGATGTTGAGTGCAATTGCAAAAAACACATTGAATTTCAATGAATATGAAGATCATACACGTGCTCGGATTCTCCGAGCATTTCTGGAACGTTTAAGTTATGAAGATGGGAAGTGAGATTAGATGGAAGAACTTTTTACTGAAAGAGCCCAAGCAGTATTAGAAATTGCACAAGAAGAAGCAAAACGATTGAAACATCAATCAGTTAGTTCAGAACATGTTTTACTAGCCTTAGTGGTCGAGCAAAATGGAATTGCTGGAAAAGTATTACGTGAAATGGATTTGAATGAAACGGAAATTTATGAAGAAATTGAACATCTGATTGGTTATGGTGGTATCCGTTCTTACCCTAAAGGAGTCTTTCTTCCATATTCACCAAGAATGAAACAAGTTTTTGCTTTAGCTAGCAGCGAAGTGAAGAAAACTGGTTCTCAAAAAGTTGGAACAGAACATATTTTGATGAGCTTATTAAAAGATGAAAGTATCATGGCTACTCGAATCATGATCAACTTAGGTATCAGCCTTTCAAAAGCCCGTCAAGTTCTGAAACAAAAAATGGGGCTAGCTGGTGATTCTGCTGGAAAAGGAATGAATCGTCGTAGAAATGTAAATGTACAAGATAAACGGCAAACACCGCAAGGAACACCTACGCTAGATTCATTAGCACGTGATTTGACGAAATTAGCAAAAGAAAACAAGCTGGACCCAGTTGTTGGTCGTTCGAGAGAAGTGAAACGGCTTATCCAGATTCTTAGCCGACGGACAAAGAATAACCCTGTACTGGTGGGTGAACCTGGTGTAGGCAAAACAGCCATTGCTGAAGGGTTAGCTCAAAAAATCATTTTAGGTGAAGTGCCAGAAGACATGCAAGAAAAGCGCCTGATGATGCTTGATATGGGATCTTTGGTTGCTGGTACGAAATATCGCGGTGAATTTGAAGATCGAATGAAAAAGGTCATCGACGAAATCTATAATGATGGTCAAGTAATCTTATTCATTGATGAATTGCATACCTTAATTGGTGCAGGTGGAGCAGAAGGAGCAATTGATGCTTCGAATATCTTGAAACCGGCGTTAGCTCGAGGAGAATTACAAACGATCGGAGCAACGACCCTAGATGAATATCAAAAATATATCGAAAAAGATTCTGCATTAGAGCGACGTTTTGCTCGCATTCAAGTAGATGAGCCAACTCCTGAAGAAGCAGAAGTGATTCTTCAAGGATTACGTACAAGATATGAAGAGCACCATGGAGTGGAGATCACAGATGAAGCTGTACGAGCAGCAGTCAATCTTTCTGTTCGTTATATCACTTCTCGTCAACTACCCGATAAAGCAATTGATTTGATCGATGAATCAGCAGCGAAAGTCCGTTTGGATCAAACCGATCACTTAACAAAATCAACTGTGATCAAACTAGAAATCGATGAACTAGTACAAGAAAAGGAAGCAGCAATCCAAAAACAAGACTTTGAAAATGCTGCTCAATTACGCAGACAAGAAAAAGCACTACGTAAAAAGCTGCAAAAAGTTTCTGCAATTGAAGCAAAACAGGAGCAAGGTTATTCTGATCGTGTAACAGAAGAAGATGTTGCTACAGTTGTATCGGAGTGGACTGGTGTCCCTCTACAGCAGTTGGAGAAAAAAGAAAGCGAACGCTTGTTAGAACTGGAAGGACTTCTGCATGAACGTGTCGTTGGTCAAGATGAGGCTGTCAAAGCAGTTTCACGTGCGATCCGCCGTGCACGAAGCGGATTGAAAGATCCTGATCGTCCAATTGGTTCATTCATGTTCCTTGGACCAACTGGTGTCGGAAAAACAGAATTGGCCAAAGCACTTTCAGAAGTCATGTTTGGGAGCGAAGATGCCCTGATCCGTGTTGATATGTCAGAATTTATGGAAAAATACAGTACAAGCCGATTAATCGGGTCTCCTCCAGGATACGTAGGGTATGATGAAGGTGGACAGTTGACAGAAAAAATTCGTCAAAAACCATATTCAGTGATTCTCTTAGATGAAGTGGAGAAAGCACATCCAGACGTTTTCAATTTACTTCTGCAAGTATTGGATGATGGTCATTTAACAGATTCTAAAGGTAGAAAAGTAGACTTTAGAAATACAATCATGATTATGACTTCAAATATCGGAGCGACACAAATTCGAGAAGAAAAAAATGTCGGATTCAATGTCCAAGATGTTACTAAAGATCACAAAGCCATGCAAAAACGTATCTTAGAAGAGTTAAAGAAAGCTTTCCGACCTGAATTCTTGAATCGAATCGATGAGACTGTCGTCTTCCATTCATTGAGTAAAGATGAAATCCATACAATCGTCCAAATCATGAGCAAAGCGATTATCAAACGATTGAAAGAACAAGATATTCAAGTGAAAATCACACCATCTGCAATCGATGTGATCGGGAAAGCTGGATTTGATCCTGAATATGGTGCACGTCCAATCCGTCGCGCACTTCAAAAAGAAATTGAAGATCGATTGAGCGAGGCTTTGCTTGGCGGAGAAATTCGTTTAGGTGACTACGTAACAGTAGGTGCTTCAAAAGGTAAGATCACATTGAATGTTCGCGGACCTAAAAAGGAAACAGTAGGTTCCCTATAGTTACTTGGCCTGTGTAGCTGAATTTTTATAATAGTAAGACTTGATTAAGAGGTTGTGACAAGATTTTTGTCACAATCTCTTTTTATATTTGGACAGAATATATCGAACTTTATTTTGATTTTTTGTGAAATAATTTTCAAAAATCCGACTTTAAATAGAAGAAGTATTGGAAAGTTTTTAGAGCTATGCTACTATTATGAAGTTGTAGGAGGAGAAAATTATGATCGAACTCATAACCACAGTAGAAACTATTGAACAAGCAGAACAGTTGCTTGCTGCAGGTGCAGATACACTATATTTCGGTGAAGAGCAATTTGGATTGCGTCTGCCTGCTTCATTTACACGAGAAGAACAGCGACAATTGGTAGAATTAGCACACAAGTATGGTAAAAAAGCGAATATTGCTGTAAATGGGATCATTCATCCTGAAAAAATGAAAAATGTACCTGAATATTTGGCTTTTTTAAAAGAAATAAACGTAGATGTGATCACAGTTGGTGATACAGGTATTATTTATACGATGAAAAAAAATCCTGAATTGCGTATACCGTATATTTATGATGCTGAAACATTAGTAACGAGCGCACGTCAAATCAATTTCTGGGCGAAAAAAGGCGCAGTTGGAGCAGTACTTGCTCGTGAAGTTCCTTTTGAAGAGATGAAGGCGATGGAAGAAAAACTCGATATTCCTGTAGAAACCCTTGTGTATGGTGCTACATGCATCCATCAATCCAAACGTCCACTGCTACAGAATTACTATAACTATACGAAACAAGACGAACAAAAAGATCGTGAAAGAGGTCTTTTTATCTCGGAACCTAAAAAAGAAGAGACACATTATTCTATTTATGAAGATAGTCATGGCACACATATTTTTGCCAGCAATGATCTGAATCTCTCGAATGAATTGAATGAACTTTATCAGCATCATTACTGTACATGGAAATTGGACGGATTATTTACTCCAGGCGAAAAATTCGTAAACATCACTCGACTATTCGCCGAAGCAAAAAAACAAATTTTAGAAGGTAGCTGGGATCAAGAAAAAGCGGAAAAAATGACTAGCGAAATCAGTAAATTGCATCCTGAAAACCGTGAATTAGATACAGGATTCTTTTATATTGATCCTTCTGCTATCAAATAAGGAGTATGATGAAAGAAATGACAGTAAAAAGAAAATTGAAACGACCAGAAATCCTAGCGCCAGCAGGAACACTGGAAAAGTTAAAAACCGCGATCCATTATGGAGCAGATGCAGTATATATTGGCGGGAATGCATATGGTTTAAGAAGCCGTGCAGGTAATTTTACTTATGAAGAAATGGCTGAAGGAGTTGCTTTTGCAAAAGAACATGATGCGAAGGTATACGTTGCTGCTAATATGGTCACCCATGAAGGAAATGAAGATGGAGCAGGGGAATTTTTCCGCAGTTTGCGTGATGTCGGTATTTCTGCAGTAATTGTTTCTGATCCAGCTTTGATCGAAATTTGTGCGACAGAAGCACCAGGTCTGCCGATCCATTTATCCACTCAAGCTTCAGCAACTAATTTTGAGACATTGGAATTCTGGAAAGAAGAAGGGTTGGAACGTGTCGTTTTAGCTCGTGAAGTTTCAATGGAGGAAGTGGCAGAGATTCGTAAAAATACGGATATCGAAATCGAAGCATTTATCCATGGTGCCATGTGTATCTCTTATTCTGGTCGATGCACATTGTCCAACCATATGTCGATGCGGGATGCAAACCGTGGCGGATGTTCTCAATCTTGTCGCTGGAAGTATGGATTGTTCGATATGCCTTTTGGTCAAGAACGAAACAGTTTAACTGATACAGGCGAAGTGGAAGAAGAATTCTCGATGAGTGCAGTGGATATGTCAATGATCGAACATATTCCAGAATTGATTGAAAACGGCGTAGACAGCTTCAAGATCGAAGGAAGAATGAAATCGATCCATTATGTATCTACGGTGTCAAATGTCTATAAAGCGGCTGTAGACAGTTATATGGAAGATCCTGAAAACTATGTCTGCAAGCAAGAATGGATCGACGAGTTATGGAAAGTAGCACAACGAGAATTAGCTACAGGTTTTTACTACAATACACCAACTGAAAACGAACAATTATTCGGTGAACGTCGTAAAATCCCAGTATATAAATTTGTCGGTGAAGTATTATCTTATGATGAGGCAACACAGATTGCTACGATACGTCAGAGAAACTTGTTTTCTGTAGGAGATGAAATCGAATTTTATGGTCCAGGATTCAGTCATTTCAGTCAAACCGTTGAAGTTATGCATAATGAAGAAGGCGAATCCATTGACCGAGCACCAAATCCAATGATGATTTTAACTATGCCAGTCGCACAGCCGGTGAAACCTGGAGATATGATCCGAAAACGTAAATAAGGAAAAAGCTGATATATCCCTGTTTTAAGCATCTTCGCATACAAAATTCAAGAAAAGTGTTACACTTGTTTTCTGTAGAAAAAGGATCGTTAAATAAAGGTTTTGATTGATCTCTTCAATAAGGAGGAACAAAATGCAAATATATGATTACATCGTAATTGGTGGCGGCTCTGGCGGTATTGCTTCAGCAAACAGAGCAGGGATGCATGGCGCAAAAGTTTTGCTGATTGAAGCGAATGAATTGGGCGGAACATGTGTCAACGTCGGTTGTGTACCTAAAAAAGTTATGTGGCAAGCAAGTACGATTTTGGAAACAATTGAACGAGATGCCTCAAGTTACGGTATCCAAGCAGATTTAAAAAATATTGATTTCGCCGGTCTAGTAGAAAGACGAGAAAAATATATTGATTTTCTACACGGTGCTTATCAAAGAGGATTAGATAGCAATCATGTCGAGGCTATAAAAGGTTACGCTACTTTTATCGATAGTCAAACGATCGAAGTAAACGGTGAAACCTATCGTGCTCCTAAAATCTTGATCGCTACTGGAGGCCGTGCAAGTAAAATGACCATTCCTGGTGGAGAATACGCCATTGATTCAAATGGATTTTTTGAATTAACAGAGTTACCTAAGAGAGCAATCGTTTTAGGTGCTGGATACATTGCGGCTGAACTTTCAGGTGTATTTCGTGGTTTAGGTAGTGAAGTCATGTGGGCATATCGAAAAGAACGACCACTTAGAACGTTTGATAAAATGCTTTCGGACAATTTGATCCAAATGTACCAAGAAGCTGGAATAAAAACTTACGCACATCATATTGCTAAAGAAATTACTAAAAACAATGACGAATATACGGTGCTATTTGAAAATGGTGAAACCTTAACTGGTGATTGTGTACTTTTTGCCGGTGGACGTGTACCGAATACCGAAAAATTAGGTCTGGAAAATACAAATGTGGAATTGGACAAAAAAGGGTTTATCAAAGTAGATAAATACCAAAATACAACGGATGAACATATTTTTGCTGTTGGTGATGTGATCGGTAAATTAGATCTGACTCCTGTTGCAATCGCAGCTGGTAGACGTTTATCAGAACGTTTATTTAATGGAAAGAAAGATTCTTATCTTGACTATAAACTTGTTCCGACAGTCGTCTTTACGCATCCACCAATTGCAACAATTGGTTTGACAGAAGAAGAAGCATTGGAAAAATATGGCGAAAATGAATTGAAAGTTTATCGTTCACGCTTTACCCCAATGTACTTTGCATTAAATGATTATCGCCAAAAATGCGAAATGAAATTGATCTGTGTCGGAAAAGAAGAAAGAATCGTCGGCTTACATGCTATTGGTGTTGGTGTCGATGAGATGCTGCAAGGTTTTGCTGTGGCTATCAAGATGGGTGCAACTAAAGAAGACTTTGACAATACAGTAGCCATCCATCCAACAGGAGCGGAAGAATTCGTAACGATGCGATAATTTAATATTAACAGTTCCAACAGCTTTTTATTGAACAAACCATGTAAAACCAGAAAATCAGTATACTGATTTTCTGGTTTTTTGTTTTTTAGTTATTTATGTAAGATTGCTTCGATAATTCTCAAAACGAAATAAGTAGGGAAGTTGGAGATTTTGATTATCTTCGTAACTGACGAAGAGTAAATGAATCCATTTGGTATGCACTCTTAAGTTCAAAATTTTAAAAGAAATAGAAATGTATCGAAGAACAGATGATTAAAAAAGTGTGACTTTGTATAAATAAATTAGAAGAAGCAAACGAGGATGTTAAAAGAATACCATATAGTTACCAAACCAAGAAAGTTCTCGTCAAGTTCGCTGGTACGAATCAAATCAAGTGAAAAAAGGGACTGTGACAAAAGTTGTGTCATAGGTAGTCACTTTTTCCGAACAAATGGTGTTCTCCTGCCAACTCCCAATCACAAGACACAATATTCATAAAACATGAGAAGCTGTTTTTTGAACTTGTTCCTTGCGACTCGGAGCTAAACGGCAGACTCACGACCTCTTTCTTAAACGGTGTTCAATCAGCTGTCCTTCGGTATTAGCTCAAAAAACGGCAAAATATGAGGAACTATTTTTCCATTTGTTTCTCTAATACTCAGGACAAAACGCTGGTTTTACAACCTCTGATAAACGGTGTTCAATCAGCTGTCCTTCGGTATTAGCTCAAAAAACGGCAAAATATGAGGGACTATTTTTCCATTTGTTTCTCTAATACTCAGGACAAAACGCTGATTTTACAACCTCTGATAAACGGTGTACAATCAGCTGTCCTTCGGTATTAGCTCAAAAAACGGCAAAATATGAGGAACTATTTTTCAGTTTGTTTCTCTAATACTCAGGACAAAACGCTGATTTTACAACCTCTGATAAACGGTGTTCAAAAGCCAGTTTCTCGGTATTAAGCCAAATTTATGCAAAAATATGGAAAGCCATTTTCACAAAATTTTTCTTAATACTCGAAACTAAGCGACTTTTTCACAACCTCTCGATAAACGGTGTTCAAAAGCTTGCATCTGCGGTAATAAGCCCAACCAAACGAAAAATATAAGGAGCTATTTTTATTTGGCTGTTCTTATTACTTGATGCAGGGCAGTTTTTTCACAACCTCTTCATGCTGTTAAATGGCTTGCATAATGATTGTTAGTAATAGCCCCAATACATAACTGGCATTGAATAAGACCATATTTTTGATGGAATAGCTGAAACTGATAGGCTGGGGTAACGTTTGCTTGAATTGATCCAAATGCTTCTTCACAATTGGCAAGGTCAAGAAGGTGACCAAGATCGGCCATTCATAGATACCGCTCAACAGTCCCATCAAAATCACAAAATAACAAGCATACATCAATAGTTGGAATAACACTGTCCCTGCAGGGCGTCCGATATAAAAAACTAGTGTATAGCGATGATTTTCAATATCACGGTCAAGATCCCGCAAATTATTAGCCAACATGATATTGGCAATCGTAAACACCAAGGGTAAGGAAGCTAATACGATTGCTGCTATAGCCCAAAGACTTCCTACCAAAGCAAATTGTCCAGATGAAAAGTTGACTGTCAGATCATAGACATCTGAACCGAATGTATTGACATAAACGACCATGGCAAAAATTCCAAGGCCCATAGTCACCCCACTGAAAATTTCCCCTAAAGGCATTCGAGATAAAGGAATCGGTCCGAATGTATAGAATACTCCAATAAAACAACAGATAAATCCCATCAAAAGTAAAAGCCAACCCGTATTGATCGTTAAAATAACGCCGATAACAAAAACAAATGCAATCATAGCTAAAATCATGTTTCGAATCAATACAGGAGATAGATTTCTGCGGCCAATGACATTTTCTTCATACTTATATACTTCAGAATGAGCCTTTTCATAATCCATGTAATTATTGATAGCGGTAGTCGCTAAATCAAAAACTAGCATTCCAATAAAAAATAAAAAAGTGTTTAGCCAATGTATCTCATGAAAAAAAGCGATAGAGAATAATACCCCTACCGCAAAAGGAAATACACTAGCCACCTTTGTTCGTATTTCAACTACTTCTAAAAAGATTTTTAGTGTCATGGTTCGTACTCCTTATTTTAGTTCAGAACGGTCACCCATCGTGTAATGGGAGTCCTCCGATAATTTGAAGGTGTCTTTGATTGGATCGGTCACATATACTTTATCGTCTTTTGTCACGAAGATCGCTTCCGTCCCGTTATTCAATTCGCTTTCGACGTATTCCAGTCCTTTTTTCACACCCATTGAAAAGACTGCTGTAGACAACCCGTCACCATCAATTGATTTATCTGTTATGATCGTGACACTTGCGATATCATTGTCGAACGGATAACCCGTTTTTGGATCAAACAAATGATGGTATTTTTTGCCATCTACTTCTAAATAACGCTCGTAAATTCCAGAGGTAACTAATGTTTTGTTCCGTTCTTTAATAGAACCTAAAACAGATCCGCGAGCCATGTTCGGATCTTGGATGCCGACTGTCCAGTCTTGGTTTTCGCCTCTTGGGCTGTGGCCTAAGACATAGACATTACCGCCCAAGTCAACGATGGCAGTGGTCACTCCTTGTTTTTTCAAGACTTTCACTACTTCGTCCGTAATGTAACCTTTGGCGATTGCACCTAAATCGATGATCATTCCTTTTTCTTTTAGATAAACAGTTTTTTCTTTGTCATTTAGTTCGATCTTATGATAATCCACTAATTTTAATGCCTGATCGATTTCTTCTTGGGAAGGTTTTCTGGCGTCATCAAAACCGATTCGCCATAATTGTGTGATTGCACCAATCGCCATATCGAATCCGCCTTGAGAATCTTGACTATATTCGTAGGCCCGCTTGACTAACGTGTAGACGTCATCAGAAACTTTTACTGGTTTGATCCCAGCTTGCTCATTCACTTCATCGATCTCAGAACCTTTTTGATTGATCGTGATTTTATCACCAAGTTCTTTTACTCGATCGAAGGCAGGTTTCAATGCTGATTCTTTGCCTTCATCATACACACGGATACGAACGTAAGTCCCTAACAAGAACTGTTCATCAGAATACGGATCTTTTAATATTTTGGTAGACGCTGTACTTTCAGTGGTTGTATTTTTTGCTGAATCAGTGCAGCCAGTTAGCACCATAAAAGAGATGCCCAGTGTGATTAAGGAAAATAGTAGTTTTTTCCGCATTGTTTTCCTCTCTTCATTTTGAAAGGTGAGACGACTGCCTAATCTGGCTATCGTCCCACCCTCCAACTTTTATTAGTATGATTATGTGATTATTTTTCTGTTACGATATTATCTACTTCGATTGTTTGAGTGTCGCCTTTTTCAGCTGCATTCACTAATTGTTGTGCGTACATGATGAATGAATGTGAGCTGTGTGTAGCACCTGTAACAACTTCTACATCAGCAGGTGAGCCATCTTCTTCGCCCATTGCTTTGACGAATTCGTCGTTCAGAGTAGGGATGTAAGTTTTTGGTTCTGTACCGCTTTTTGCTTTCATATTTTCATTATATTCTGTATCATCTTGTTTTGATTTACCGTCTTTGTCGATATAATCAAAGTTTGATTCAGTTACTTTGCCGCCAGCAACTGTCATTTCGAATTGCACACGGTAGCCGTTAGAGTAGTTCTTTTCTTCAAGCTTGTAAGTGCCGTCTTTCAAATCAGCACCATTGTCGATTTCGATTGTATCTGTGTTACCAGCTTGAGCAGCTTGGATCAATTGTTGTGCGTAGTTTTGGAAGCTTTCAGATGAGTGAGTAGCTCCAGTTACGACTTCCACACCGCTTGCGCTTTGTGCTTTTAAGAATTGGTCATTCAACTCAGGAATGTATTTTTCTGGGTTTGTGCCAGATTTTGCTTCCATGTTTTTGTTGTATTCTGCATCTTTTGTTTTTGATTCGCCGTTTTCATTGACGTTATCATATTTTGATTCAGTGATTTTGCCGTCTTTTACAACCATTTCAAAGACTGCGCGGTAACCGTTTGAATAATTTTTTTCTTCTAATTTATATGTGCCGTCTTGCAAGTCTCCGCCAGCAACAACTTTTGCAGATGATTCTGTTGTGCTTTTTGCAGTCGAAGATTGTGCTGTAGATGATTCAGAAGAAGCATTTGAACTTCCGTTGTCATCTGCGCCGCAAGCGCCTAACACTAGAGCTGAAAATGCTAACACAGCAAATCCAGTTACAAAACGTTTTTTCTTCATTTTAATACCCCACCATTCCATTTTTAGTCCACAATTTTTCTTTGTGATTCATTATACATTCTAATCTTTTTAGCCTATAAGTCAACTATTTTTGATAAATAACCCATGTAATATTTCAAACGTTTTCTTTCAGCAAATTTCGTGAAAAAACGCTTTATTTTAAAATTTGAAAAAAATCCAAAAGGAGTTAGACAAAAGAACAGAACATCTATATAATATATGGAGATTGTGTAATAAGTATCAAACTAAAAGAATTATCATATATTCATTATATAGATAGTCTATAAGGAGCGGATGATCAATGGCAAAGCAAAATATTGTCGTTGTAGGAGCAGGATATGCCGGTGTTTCAGCTACAAAATACTTGGCAAAGAAACTGAAAAAAGAAGATGTAGCAATTACTCTGATCGATCGTCATTCGTACCATACTATGATGACCGAGTTGCATGAAGTAGCTGGCGGACGTGTAGAACCAGAAGCAATCCAATACGATCTGCAGCATTTGTTTGCTCGTCAAAAGAATGTACAACTTGTCACAGACACTGTAATCGGTATCGATAAAGAACGAAAAATCGTCAAGACCAAATTAGGTTCCTATCCTTTTGATCAGCTGATCCTTGGAATGGGCGGAGAGCCGAATGACTTTGGTACACCTGGTGTCAAAGCACACGGATTCACCCTTTGGTCATTTGAAGATTCTGTAAGGATTCGGGAACATATTGAGAAGACAGTAGCAAAAGCTGCATTGGAACCAAATGATGAGTTGCGTAAAGCCATGCTGACTTTCGTTGTCTGTGGTTCTGGGTTTACCGGTATTGAAATGATTGGGGAACTGATCGACTGGAAAAATCGCTTAGCCAAAGATTATAAGTTGGATCCAAACGAGATCACACTGATGGTCGTAGAGGCAATGCCGACAATCTTGAATATGTTAGACCGAAATGATGCTGCAAAAGCTGAACGCTATTTGCGTAAGCACAATGTAGAATTATTATTGAACGCACCAATCGTAGAAGTGGCTGCGGATCATATCAAGCTGAAGGACGGACGCAACATTCTGACTCACACACTGATTTGGACAGCTGGTGTTAAAGGAACTTCTGACGCTGCTGACTTTGGATTAGAAGCAGCACGCGGACAGCGGTTGATCGCCAATGAATACATGCAGGCAAAAGGCTACGAAGATAAAAACATCTATATCATCGGTGATTTAGTCTTTTATGAAGAGTTCCCAGGAACACCGACACCGCAGATCGTCCAAGCTGCTGAACAAACAGGACACACAGCCGCAGCGAATATCGTGGCTTCGATCAAAGGCGGAGAAAAGCATAAATTTAAAGGAAACTATCAAGGATTTATGGTTTCTATTGGTGCCAAATGGGGGGTAGCTAACCTATTTGATAAGATCCATTTAAGCGGATTTTTAGCTATCGTAATGAAACATATCGTTAATTTGAAATATTTCTTTGATATTCGTTCTGGTTATTATATGTTCCAATATTTAATGCATGAGTTTTTCCATATCAAAGATGATCGCAACGTGACTCGAGGACATTCTTCTCGTTACGGCAACGTCTTATGGAGTGTGCCACTTCGTATTTTCTATGGTTTAGTTTGGTTCGTTGAAGCCTCCAAAAAAATCATTGGTAATGGTGAAGTGTTAAAACCAAGTACTTGGTTTGGTGAAGGATCATGGTTCACTGGAAACAGTGTGTTCCCTTGGACATGGGAATACAATGTAACAGATGTTGCCAGTGGTGCTTCTGCTGCTGGTGATGCAACCACAGCTGCCAGCGGAGCAGGGGCCAGTGCTGGAGAAGCAGCGACTCAAGCTGCACATTTTGGTTTGAGTTATGCATACGGTGAAGAACCAATGGCTGTGATTGAGAAGTCACCAGACTGGTTCACAAAGATCATGCAAGTGATCATGCCAAACAATGATGTAGCAATGTTCTTCCAAAAATTCATGGTATTCTTTGAAATTGCCTTGGCATTAGCATTGATTGCTGGATTATTCACATGGCTATGCAGTGCCACAACGATTGTATTGGTGATCACGTTCTGCTTATCAGGCATGTTTTACTGGGTAAACATTTGGTTCATTTTTGTTGCTTTCGCATTGATGAACGGTTCCGGACGTGCGATTGGGTTGGATCGCTGGGTAATTCCATGGCTACAACGTACACTAGGTAATTGGTGGTACGGTAGACCAAGTTCCCAGTACGGCAAGAAATAAATAGATAAAGAACGTTATTTGAATGCAAGATTTCAATAGAAAGGGGCTGAGACAAACCGTCACAGCCTCCTTTTTATGTAAAATTAAAGGAATAAGATGCCCGAGATAAGCCTCCATGAGCAAGACACAGGTGTCACAACCTCTGATAAACGGTGTTCCAGAAGTAGCTTCTTCGAAAAATAAGCCGAAATTTCACAAAAACTTGAAAAGTAATTTTCGTAAATTCCTTCTTATTTCTTGAAGTTGCCCACTTCTGTCACAACCTCTTGTTATAAACGGTGTTCTACCTGCTGCTTCTCGGTAATAAGCCTAAAGAATTAGAAAACATGGAAAGCTGTTTTCTATTCTTCGTTCTTATTACTCAAAGCAAGACACAGGTGCCACAACCTCTTGTTTTTATGCTAAAATTGGGTGAGTTAATCTGGAAAAAGGAGAACAAAAATGAGCCTTAAAGAATTTGCTGAAAAAAGTCTGCTCAAACCTTGGGATGTTTTTATTATTTTGCTTTTGACTGTTCTTTCTTTTTTACCAGTCATGATTTTTGGTCTTCAGCAAAACACCGCAACAGCAGAAAAAGAAGCGGTACTGCGTGTGGATGGCACAGAAATCAAAACATTCCCTTTGATGGCTGGAGAAGAGAGCTACACATATACTTACAAAGATGAACACGGAGATTATAACTTGATCGAGATAGATGGCGATCGAGTACGGATAAAAGAAGCAGATTGCGATGACCAGATCTGCGTACGTCGAGGCTGGGCAACGAAAAATGGCGAAACCATTGTTTGTTTACCACATAAATTAGTGATCGAGGTCCGATCAACAGATGGGGGTGACGAAGACAGTCTGATTTATTAGACCTTCACACACCATGAGTAAATTACAAAAAATGATTTATATTTCGCTACTTGTTGCACAAGGAGTGATCATTGGTTTATTGGAAAATATGATCCCTTATCCTTTTTCTTTTGCGCCTGGTGCAAAACTAGGCTTAGCCAATCTAATCACGATCGTTGCCATTTTTACCATGAAAAAACGAGACAGCTTCTTACTACTTTGGCTACGACTATTCCTGACTACTTTGCTAGGCGGAACGATTTCCACATTCCTTTATAGTATGAGTGGTGCTTTGCTTAGTTATTTTGGAATGTTATTGGTCAAGCAATTAGGACCAAAACGTGTCAGTATCATCGGAATTAGTGCGGCCGGCGGTTTCATGCATAATGTCGGACAGCTTTTGATGGCTTCTTTCATTGCACAATCATGGACAGTCATGTTGTACTTGCCAGTCCTTTCAGTTTTAGGGATTTTATCAGGGATTGCAATCGGGATCGCAGCGAATTATCTTTTACGACATGTGCAGACACTTCAACGATTCCAAAAAGATTATGAGCAGGGAACCAAACAAAAATGGAGCCCAATGTTTACCAAAAAATAATCGTCAAACAAGGAGTTTTTTTATGAAGCTACATCCAATGTGGGAAAACTATCCTGCTTTAAGTAAAGAATTGACAGAAACACTAAAACGGATGGAAGAAACTGTCCGCCTGAAAAACAAACCTGTCGAACAAGCAATCAAAGAAACGATCCATGCCGGCGGAAAGCTGTTGCGTCCTGCCTATCAGCTATTGTTCTCACAATTTGGACCAGAGCAAGATCGAGACAAAGCCATCGCTTTGGCAGCTTCTATCGAAATGCTCCATACGGCCACACTGATCCATGATGATATCGTTGATGAAGCGGATCTGCGACGTGGTCAGCCTAATATCCGTAGTCAGTTTGGTAATGTCGTTTCTGTCTATGCAGGAGACTATTTATTTGTCTGCTGTTTTAAACTATTGTCTGATTACTCCACTTCCTTGAAAAGTCTCCAATTGAATTCTCGCAGTATGGAAAAAGTATTGAATGGCGAATTAGGGCAGATGGATGATCGCTATAATTATGAACTTTCTGTAAAAGAATATTTGGAAAATATTTCAGGTAAGACAGCTGAACTGTTCCAATTAAGTTGTTCTGTTGGCGCTTTTGAAAGTGGAACAAGCGAGCGCTTCGCAAAAAAAGCAGGAGATATCGGACTTTCTATCGGGATGGCCTTTCAGATTATCGATGATATTTTAGATTATACAAAAGAGAGCCAGGAAATCGGCAAACCTGTACTAGAAGACATGCGTCAAGGGGTCTATTCTTTACCGTTGATCTACTCTTTGCAAAAAAACAAACCAAAGCTACTACCTTATTTAGAGAAGAAAGCGGCAATGACAGAAGAAGATGTCGACGCCGTACGCAAAATCGTTGAACATACAGGAGGCGTGGAAGAAGCTAGGAAGTTAGCGGCCTCTTACACAGAAAAGGCTTTGAAGGAAATAAAGAAATTACCTGCCACCTCTCTTCGAACAAAAGAGAATCTCTTTTCCCTTACCCAACTGATTTTGGATCGCAAAGACTGAATAGGGAAAGGTTCGATACGTAAATAAATTTCTCAAAAGGAAATCTACGTGTTTTTTGACAAATTGAATTGTAGTTCTTGTATTTATGATAAAAAGCAAAAATAAAGAGCAACGTCCGCTAGCGACGTTGCTCTTTTTTATCTTGAATATTTTTTTACCTTTTCGATTTCTTATAACTCATAAAAGTGATTCTTAAACCGATTACAAGTAATATAACGCCTGCGAGTGTTATCCAATTATTCGATTGACTTCCAGTTTTAGGAAGTGCTCTTTTTGATTTGTTTCCATTGTCATTGCTTGTTTTATTAGTTAAGTTAAAGTTCGTCCTGTTATCCGAACTTGTTTTTGAGAAGGAGACACTTGCATGACGTGTATCGCTTGTGGTAGACGACGTGTCTGTACTATCGCTTGAAGTTGATGAATCTGAGCTATCACTTGTGGTAGAGATTGTATCTGTACTGTCGCTTGAAGCTGACGTGTCCGTGCTATCACTTGTAGTGGTAGATGAATCTGAGCTGTCGCTTGAAGCTGACGTGTCCGTGCTATCACTTGTAGTGGTAGTTGAATCTGAGCTGTCGCTTGAAGCTGACGTGTCCGCGCTATCACTTGTAGTGGTAGTTGAATCTGAGCTGTCGCTTGAAGCTGACGTGTCCGTGCTATCACTTGTAGTGGTAGATGAATCTGAGCTGTCGCTTGAAGCTGACGTGTCCGTGCTATCACTTGTGGTAGAGGTAGTATCTGTACTATCGCTTGAAGTTGATGAATCTGAGCTATCACTTGTGGTAGAGGTAGTATCTGTACTGTCACTTGAAGCTGATGTGTCCGTGCTATCACTTGTTGTGGTAGATGTATCCGTACTGTCACTTGAAGTTGATGAATCTGAGCTATCGCTTGTTGTGGTAGATGTATCTGTACTGTCACTTGAAGCTGACGTGTCCGTGCTATCACATGTGGTAGAGGTAGTATCTGTACTATCGCTTGAAGCTGACGTGTCCGTGCTATCACTTGTGGTAGAGGTAGTATCTGTACTATCGCTTGAAGCTGACGTGTCCGTGCTATCACTTGTGGTAGAGGTAGTATCTGTACTATCGCTTGAAGTTGTTGAATCTGAGCTATCACTTGTGGTAGAGGTATCTGTACTGTCGCTTGTGTCTGTCGTATCTGTACCATTGTCGCTGATAAATATTTCGTTAGGATCCCAACGATTGGTAGCTGCATCTAAAATCACATTTGTCCCTATAATCGTTCCGTCTTGGTTTTGAGTAATGCGGATAGTAGCATTAGGCGCAAGGATTGTTCCTTGAAAAGGAGCACTGATTGTCAAATCAGTCATCTCATTTCCAAAATTCCAAGAGATATTCGCATCCGAAAAATCTTCTGTTTCATGATTTGAACGATCATTGTATTTGATTGGTGACTGTACGTTCAATGCAGAAGAACTGTTGATGACATTAAATACAACTACTTGATCATTTGGATTGATGATTTGAAGTGGCGTATTCATCGTTAACACTTCTGCATCGATATTTACCAATAAAAACCCGGTATCTGATAAACCAGTTAAATCGATTGTCCGATTGTTCATGTCTGGAAAATCTGCAGCAGTATATGTTTTAGCTGGAGTGATGGTTGCAAGATCATTTGCTGCTACATTCAATTTAGCAAATTCCTGCTCGAAATCAATATATTCATGCCCAGCACGATCTTTATAAAAATCATCTGGAGTTAAGTGATCAAGCCTGGATCCATTGACTGTAGGATGACCATCTTGAAGTGCTACATCCACGTTACTGCCAACGACAAATTTATTCATTCTTGTGCCACCTGTAGGTATGCCTGAAGAATTAGCGAAAGAATCAGTTTTTTGTATATAATTTATTTCTTGGTTCAATAAACCTTCATGAAGCTCTGTACCAAAATTATTTTTTGCATCAAGTTCATGTGTTGCTATATTTCCGTCTGTATGTGCATTCACAGTTGTCTTATTTTTAGCAAATACGTGGAATTGACTAGCAATTCCTAACAAGCCATAGTTACCAGTTAGATCATTATAAATATTCCCAGGGTCTTTAGGAATGTATGTTTCCGCTGAAACGGCCACACCATACGAAAAGATATTGAACAACAAAGCAACTAGGACTAGTAAACTTGCCCTTTTTTCATTTTTCCCCTTCCTTTCCTTTCAAACATTTTCCTATTATACTCTTTTTCTCCTAGTCTTAAACTGTTCGTTTGAAAAATCATTGTTTATTTATAGAATATTAATGAAACGTTCATATTGTTGCTTCTTGTTCAATTGATAGTTCGACACTATCTTTTTCTTTCAATCTCCAAACTATTGATGATGGTGACTGTTAAAGTGTAAAAAATAAGGGTGTGTAGTAACATATAAGTAGGTATCCTAGAATTAGGAAAAAGTAAGTAGGATAAATAAAAAGGAGGAAAATAAATGGATTATTTAGATATGCTATGCGAGAGTGTGGATCGGGCATACGATCGGTTTGAACGTTTGTTTGAAGGCGTCTCTATTGAGGAGGCCAATCGTTTTCCAGTGGAAGATAGAGCCCCGCAGATCAAATCAATGACTTGGCTGGCTTGGCATACCGCTCGAGAATTAGATTTCCAGATTGCTGATTTAGCAGGAATCTCTCCAATTTGGCATAGTCAAGACTGGGAAAGCCGGTTTCCGATGACGATAGCAGATAACGAACAAGATTGGAAGCATAGTCTGGAACAAGCAAAGCAGATCCAAGCTAATCAAATAGAAGATCTGCTAGGATACTTGCGAGGAGCTGCTGATTTTGCTATTTCTTACTTAAGAAGGCTGGAACCTTCCGAGCTAGATGAAGTAATTGACGAGAACTGGACACCACCAGTCACACGAGGAATGCGTCTCGTTTCTATTATTGATGATGCTGCTATGCACTCTGGTCAGGTGATCTATGCGAGACGTTTGTTGGGATTAAGAGATTAAGGCACTAGCTAAAAAAGAACTTACGGTAAAATAAGTCGCAAGTTCTTTTTTGTTTTTATCGTTACCCATGGTCTATCTATAAGATTGAAAAAGGAAGCGGCCTGCTATCTCTTTTGATCGTGTAAACTGATGACTTTCTTGTTTTTTGCATTGATTCATTTAAAGAAAGTGTACCATGCTTTATAGATATTTTTAGAATACCTTTTTCTAGAGGATAGAGAAACTGTCAGCTGATAGAATAAGGAGAGTCTTTTGAAGAGAATTCAGAAAAAAGGACACTGTATGAGATCAGGTGTCCTTTTGTGAAATCTGATAATTATTGCGTACGGATAGATGTGAGACTGATTTCGCCAGAAGACAAACTCATCTCCTGTTCATTTGTTTGGACGATCAGTTCGCCATGATCACCGATTTCTTTTGCAAGACCGACATAAGTCGTTCCTTTTTGATTGAACGACACGGTTTTTCCCAATACGAATGATTTTTCTTTATAGAAGTCCAACGCTTTTTCTGGGTGAGAAAGATAAGTGAACAATTCTCGCCAGATTTTGCTGATTAGCTGATTCCTTGTGACACTAGCTTGTCCGTCGGGAAAGACAGAGATGGCTTTTTCTTGGAGATCAGCTGGAAAATGATTTTGAGGAACAGAAAAATTAAGCCCGATCCCAATGATGATATGACTGATCCTGCCGCTTTCCATATCACTGACTGCTTCAGATAAAATCCCACAGACTTTTTTTCCATCCATGTAGATATCATTGACCCATTTGATCGAAGCAGAACGACCGGTTACAGATTCAATGGCTTTCACACAGGCACTGGCTGCGATGATCGTATATTGAGGCAATTCATCAAACCGTTTGTCTGGATGGAGCAAGAGACTCATGTAGATTCCTCGTCCAGCTTCAGCGAAAAAAGGCCGTCCAAAACGTCCACGAGCTTGTTCTTGTGTATCAGCAACAAATAACTTCGAAACAGAATCTCCTTGAGCTGCTGCCAGTTTGGCATCTTTCATCGTAGATTCAGAAGTCAACATCGTTTGTACTTTCAAATCAGGAATAAACGACCGTAGCTCTTGCTGGATTTCTTTTGCATCTAGTACGTCAGAGGGCAGGTAACGATACCCTGTAGGCCCGTGCTCAAAACGATAGCCTGCCTTTTCCAATTCTTTGATGGCTTTCCAAATACTTGTCCGGGAAACTTCCAGTTGCTGTGCCAACTTTTCTCCGGAAAGAAAATCTGGTGTCTTTTTCAATAATTGAAGTACCTTGTCTTTCGTTGTCATGGCATCAAGCTCCTTTCCCATCCATTCTATCAGGAAGAAGGAGAGAACAAAATAGTTTTCGAAGAAACAACGGTTGATACATAAAGCAAAAACGAAAGAAGGAAAGAGAAAAAAGAAGAGGGTGGGCGTTCATTTTTTTGTCCCAGCCTCTTTCTGATTATGAAGATAAAAGTACTTGATCGTCTTTTAATGCCGTGCCGCTGTTTTGTTTGAACAACGCTAATAATTGGGGCACTGTGAGCTGCTGTTTTTCCTCTTGCTGGATATCTACGACGATCCTTCCTTGATGCAGCATGATCAGTCGATTCCCATAGCGGATCGCGTCTTCCATGTCATGAGTGACCATAAAAGCAGTGAGATTCTGCTCAGTGATCAGCTTTTCTGTCAATTCCATCACCCTTTTGGAAGTAGCAGGGTCAAGCGCTGCAGTGTGTTCATCTAATAAGATCAGTTCTGGACGCTGTAATGTGGCCATCAATAGCGTAATAGCTTGACGTTGTCCTCCAGACAGCAAACCGATTTCTGAGGATAAACGATTTTCCAAACCCAAATTCAGCCGAGCCAGCTGGTCTTTGAAAAATGTTCGGTCTTGTGGTTTGACACCACGGAAGAAGCCGCGTTTTTTTCCTCGTTTCATAGCAAGAGCGAGGTTTTCTTCTACCGTTAAACGAACGGCTGTCCCTAGTTTAGGATCTTGGAATACGCGACTGATGGATTTCGAACGTTCGACAACAGATTTTTTCGTGATATTTTTTCCATTCAATAAAATTTGTCCCTGATCGACAGAAAATGTACCGGCGATGCTGTTCAGCAAAGTAGATTTACCAGCCCCATTTCCACCGATGATCGTCACGAAGTCGCCGGGATCTAAGGAAAGATTAATGCCTTTCAGGACATGATTTTCGTTGATCGTTCCTTTTTCAAAGGTATGATGGAGATTTTCCAATGTTAAGACGTCATTCATTTGACACTACCGCCTTTCTTTTTTTGAGGTAAATGGAATTTTTGCTGGATCTGCGGGAAAGAAAGACAGATCACTAGCACGAAAGCAGAAGCAAGTTTCGAATCACTTGGTTCAACATTCAGTTCGAAGACTAACGCTAAAATAAAACGATAAATGACCGCACCTAAAACGACAGTCAAGAGACGGAGAAATAGTGGCTGGTTACGTAAAAAAACTTCTGCGATGATAATAGAAGCAAGTCCAATTACGATCGTTCCAATACCAGAATTCAAATCAGCAAAGCCGTTGTTTTGCGCAAGCAAGGAGCCAGAAAGAGCAATGCATCCATTAGAAATCATATAACCGATGATCTTCATATTATCTGTGTTGATCCCGTTTGCTTCGCTCATTGCCAGATTATCGCCAGTTGCACGAATAGCAAGTCCTGTTTCTGTACGTAAGAACAAAACAAGTAAACATACAACGATCAAAGCAAAAAGCAGACCGACGATCAGTACAGCGTTGTCTTTTGTTATGCCGAATGACTCGACCCAATGAAAGATCGTTGGCTGACCCAATAAAGAGATGTTCGGCGCACCCATCACACGGGATGTGACAGAATATAAACCAGTCATGGTGATGATCCCTGCAAGAAGGGCGGGAATTTTCAATTTTGTGTGAAGCAGTCCGGAAACAAGCCCTGCTGCCGCACCCCCTAAAAAGCCTAGAAGACAAGCTGTCAATGGATGATAGCCATTTGTAATACTTACTGCCGCGATCCCTGCACCTAAAGGGAAGCTTCCTTCAGCAGTCAAGTCGGCAATGTCCAAGATACGGAAAGTGACGTATACACCAATCGCAAGTAGGGCCCATAAGACCCCTTGCGATGCAGATGATAAGAAAAGAGAGAGCAAATTTGTCATGAGAATCCTCCTGTGTTTTATTCAGCTTCTTTGATGCTGTCTGGATTGATGCCTAATGCTTTGGCCATGTCTTTATTGACATACAGTTCCAAATCATTCGCTGTTTCGACAGGAAGTTCACTTGGCTTCTTGCCGTCTAAGATTTTTGCTGCCATGATCCCTGTTTGTTTGCCCAAGCTTTCGTAGTCGATTCCTACTGTTGCTAGACCGCCGTCTTTGACTTGATCAACTGCGCCAGCAACGACAGGTGTTTTTGTTTCTTTTGCGACTTCACCGACAACACTTGCCGCACTTGCGAACGTGTTATCAGTAGGAATATAGATTCCATCTACATCTTTAGCTAGACTTTTCGTCACTTGTTGGACATCATTTGTGGAATTTGCTGTCAGTACTTTGACTTTGACGCCCGCTTTTTTCAATTCTTTTTCTGCCAAATCAGCTTGGATCTTAGAGTTTGCTTCACCGTTGTTATACATGATGCCGATTGTTTTGGCGTCTGGCACGATATTTAACAGTAAGCCGATTTGTTTTTCGATTGGCACCATATCTGTCGTGCCAGTCACATTGCCGCCAGGTTTTTCATTGGATGTGACTAAATGGGCTTGTTCCAAGTCTGTGACCGCTGTGACAGTCATCGGGATAGTGGTTGTTTCATTTAATAAAGATTGTGCTGCTGGAGTGGCGATTCCAAGTAGCAAATCAGGATCTTCTTTGACGAGTTTCTCACTCATACTTTTCAGGTTGTCTTGATTGTTTTGGGCATTTTGATAATCGATTGTTAGATTATCGCCTTTTTTATACCCTTCTTCTGCTAATCCTTCTTTGAATCCTTTATAGGCAGCATCTAACGAGTTATGTTGTACAAGTTGCAATACGCCAATTGTTTTTTGTCCATCTGATGCCTCTGCGGAATTGTCTTTTTGTGCGCAACCTCCTAAAGCTAGTAGCAGGGCAGCGCCTAATCCGATGATTATATTTTTTTTCATTTCTTTTTCCTCCTTAATTTTGGGAAACAAAAAATCCATTCAGACAAAATGTCCAAATGGATTGAAAAGTCGGAAAATAAATTGAAAAAGTAGAATGCTTGATACTTTTACTTTGTATTTTCACTGCTCAGCCACTTAGCATTTTGTCTACGTGGCTTTTTGCTGCAATACAAAGTTCTTTAGCCATCATAGATACAAACTGTCGTTTAACGTTTGTATCCATCATGATGAATACAAACCTATCTAAAGTAGCTAAAGTAAAAGTTATTCAGTTGTGTTGGTGCGATTTGGTTGATGTTGGTTCGCATAGAAGTTCCTCCACAAGATGAATTTTCTAAAGTATAACCGAGATAAAAAGGTCTGTCAATTAAGAATTGTCAGATAATTGAAAACATAAAATTGAAAACATTAAGAAAATATTGCGAAAAAGCAGAAGAAACGCCAGGAAGTGTTGACTTTTATAGAAAATAAGTGTAGTATATGAAGTTGCAAAAACTATCTGATGAAGAAAAGGCAGAAACGAAATATTGTCCGTTTCGGCTTTAATATAAGGAAACAAAAGTAGAAGCTCACGAAGTAAGGTTTCAAGAGAATGTTCTATTTTTGGTTTTTTTTTGCCTAAAAGCCGCAAAAAATGTCTGTTGTTACCTAAAAATAATATTTGAAATATTATTGTAACAATTGATCGGGTAGTCTTTTTGAATGACATTTTAGAGGGGTGAAGAGCTTGGCTGGACACGTAGTAAAATACGGAAAACATCGCGAACGTAGAAGTTTCGCAAGAATCAGTGAAGTGTTGGAATTACCAAATTTGATCGAAATTCAAACAGACTCTTACCAATGGTTCTTAGATGAGGGACTTAGAGAAATGTTTGAAGACATTTTGCCAATCGATGACTTCAATGGCAATCTATCTTTGGAATTTGTAGATTATGAATTGAAAGAACCAAAGTATACAGTAGCAGAAGCTCGTGCGCATGATGCAAACTACTCTGCACCATTACATGTAACATTGCGTTTGACAAACCGCGAGACTGGCGAAATCAAAGCACAAGAAGTATTCTTCGGTGATTTCCCATTAATGACAGAACAAGGAACATTCATCATCAACGGGGCAGAGCGAGTAATCGTTTCTCAGTTAGTCCGTTCACCAGGTGTCTATTTCCATGGAAAAGTCGACAAAAACGGAAAAGAAGGATTCGGTTCTACTGTTATCCCTAACCGTGGAGCTTGGCTAGAAATGGAAACTGATGCAAAAGACATCTCTTATGTACGTATCGACCGTACACGTAAGATTCCTTTAACCGTATTAGTTCGTGCGTTAGGATTTGGTTCCGATGATACGATCTTTGAAATCTTCGGCGACAGCGAAACATTACGCAATACAGTCGAAAAAGACTTGCATAAAAACGCAAGCGACTCAAGAACAGAAGAAGGTTTGAAAGACGTTTACGAACGTTTGCGTCCAGGCGAACCAAAAACAGCAGACAGCTCACGTAACTTGCTGAATGCTCGTTTCTTCGATCCAAAACGTTACGACTTAGCAAACGTTGGTCGCTACAAAGTAAACAAAAAATTAGATTTGAAAACACGTCTATTGAATCTGACATTAGCTGAAACATTAGTTGATCCAGAAACAGGCGAGATCATCGTTGAAAAAGGAACAGTTCTGACTCACCAAGTCATGGAAACACTAGCTCCTTTCATTGATAATGGCCTAAATTCAGTGACTTACTATCCATCAGAAGACGGTGTGGTCACAGATCCAATGACTGTCCAAGTCATCAAAGTATTTTCACCAAGAGACCCTGAACGTGAAGTAAACGTGATCGGAAACGGCTATCCAGAAGCAGCTGTAAAAACGGTTCGTCCAGCCGACATCATTGCTTCAATGAGCTATTTCTTGAACTTGATGGAAGGTATCGGCAATGTCGATGATATCGACCACTTAGGAAACCGTCGTATCCGTTCAGTCGGTGAACTTTTACAAAACCAATTCCGTATCGGTCTAGCACGTATGGAACGTGTGGTTCGTGAAAGAATGTCGATCCAAGATACTGAAACATTGACACCTCAACAATTGATCAATATCCGTCCAGTTGTGGCAAGTATCAAAGAATTCTTTGGTTCTTCTCAGTTGTCACAGTTCATGGATCAAACAAACCCTCTTGGCGAATTGACACACAAACGTCGTCTTTCAGCCTTAGGACCTGGCGGATTGACTCGTGACCGTGCCGGTTATGAAGTTCGTGACGTTCACTACTCCCACTATGGCCGTATGTGTCCGATCGAAACTCCTGAAGGCCCAAACATCGGGTTGATCAATAGTTTGTCCAGTTATGCGAAAGTAAATAAATTCGGATTTATCGAAACACCTTATCGTCGCGTAGACCGTGAAACAGGTCGTGTTACTGACCAAATCGACTACTTGACAGCAGATATCGAAGACCATTACATCGTAGCCCAAGCAAACAGCCCATTGAATGAAGATGGAACATTTGCTCAAGACGTTGTTATGGCTCGTGCTCAAAGTGAAAACTTAGAAGTATCTATTGATAAAGTAGACTACATGGACGTATCACCTAAACAAGTAGTTGCCGTTGCGACAGCATGTATTCCTTTCTTGGAAAACGATGACTCCAACCGTGCCTTGATGGGTGCCAACATGCAGCGTCAAGCAGTGCCGTTGATCAATCCTCAAGCACCATGGGTTGGTACTGGTATGGAATACAAATCAGCGCATGACTCAGGAGCTGCTTTGTTATGTAAACATGATGGTGTCGTTGAATACGTTGATGCTTCTGAAATCCGCGTACGCCGCGACAACGGTGCATTAGATAAATACGATGTAACGAAATTCCGTCGTTCAAACTCCGGAACAAGCTACAACCAACGTCCAATCGTTCATTTAGGTGAAAAAGTCGAAAAAGGGGATACTCTGGCAGACGGACCATCTATGGAACAAGGCGAAATGGCTCTAGGCCAAAACGTTTTAGTTGGTTTCATGACTTGGGAAGGGTACAACTATGAAGATGCGATCATCATGAGCCGTCGTTTGGTAAAAGATGACGTATACACTTCTATCCATATTGAAGAATATGAATCAGAAGCCCGCGATACAAAATTAGGACCTGAAGAAATCACACGCGAAATCCCTAATGTCGGGGAAGACGCATTGAAAGATTTAGACGAAATGGGCATCATCCGTATTGGTGCAGAAGTCCAAGATGGCGATTTGCTTGTAGGGAAAGTCACGCCAAAAGGGGTAACAGAATTATCTGCAGAAGAACGTCTATTGCATGCGATCTTTGGCGAAAAAGCTCGTGAAGTCCGCGATACATCATTACGTGTACCACATGGCGGCGGCGGGATCGTTCACGATGTGAAAATCTTTACTCGTGAAGCTGGAGATGAATTGTCACCAGGCGTAAACATGTTAGTTCGTGTTTATATCGTTCAAAAACGTAAAATCCATGAAGGGGATAAAATGGCCGGTCGTCACGGAAATAAAGGGGTTGTATCCCGTATTATGCCGGAAGAAGATATGCCATTCCTACCTGATGGAACACCAATCGATATCATGCTGAATCCTTTAGGGGTGCCTTCACGTATGAACATCGGGCAAGTATTGGAATTACACTTGGGTATGGCTGCACGTCAGTTAGGTATCCACGTAGCAACGCCAGTATTTGATGGTGCAAGTGATGAAGACGTATGGGAAACAGTTCGTGAAGCCGGTATGGCCAGCGATGCGAAAACTGTTCTGTACGACGGACGTACAGGGGAACCATTTGATGGACGTGTGTCTGTCGGTGTGATGTACATGATCAAACTTGCTCACATGGTCGATGACAAATTGCATGCACGTTCAATCGGACCTTACTCATT
This sequence comes from Enterococcus sp. DIV0436a, assembly GCF_051711605.1. Lineage (NCBI taxonomy): Bacteria > Bacillati > Bacillota > Bacilli > Lactobacillales > Enterococcaceae > Enterococcus > Enterococcus sp. DIV0436a. The sequence goes on along the minus strand of NZ_JBIONA010000001.1, from coordinate 2,765,916 downwards.
GGTTACACAACAACCATTGGGAGGTAAAGCCCAATTTGGTGGACAACGTTTTGGTGAAATGGAAGTATGGGCACTGGAAGCTTATGGTGCGGCTTATACTTTACAAGAAATCTTGACATACAAATCAGATGACGTAGTCGGACGTGTGAAAACATACGAAGCAATCGTCAAGGGTGAACCAATTCCAAAACCAGGTGTACCGGAATCATTCCGCGTATTGGTGAAAGAATTGCAATCACTAGGTCTGGACATGCGTGTCTTGGATATCGAAGAGACAGAGATCGAACTTCGCGACATGGACGATGAAGACGATGATTTGATCACTGTTGATGCTTTGACAAAATTTGCCGAACAGCAAACTGCCAAAGAATTAGAAAAGAAAGCTGCTGAACAAGTGGAAGATGAAAAAGACGATGTCATCCAAAACTTTGAAACCGCAGAAGATAATTTAGACTAATCCGGTCTATGAGCTGCAAGGCGGTCGAAGATCAGCCGTCTTGCGGTTTGCCATTAAATGAAATGGAGGGAACCCCTTTTGATCGATGTAAATAAATTCGAAAGTATGCAAATAGGTTTGGCTTCTCCCGAAAAAATCAGAAGCTGGTCTTACGGTGAAGTAAAAAAACCTGAGACGATTAACTATCGTACCTTAAAACCTGAACGCGAAGGGTTGTTCTGTGAGCGGATTTTTGGTCCTACAAAAGACTGGGAATGTGCCTGCGGAAAATACAAACGTATCCGTTATAAAGGAATCGTTTGTGATCGATGCGGAGTGGAAGTTACTCGTTCGAAAGTTCGCCGTGAACGCATGGGACATATTGAATTAGCAGCTCCTGTTTCACATATCTGGTACTTTAAAGGGATTCCTTCACGTATGGGTCTTGTATTAGACATGAGCCCACGCGCTTTGGAAGAAATCATTTATTTTGCTTCATATGTAGTCATCGAACCAGGAAATACGAATTTAGAGAAAAAACAATTGTTGACAGAACGCGAATATCGCGAAAAACGTGAACAATATGGACAAGAATTCCAAGCTGCTATGGGTGCAGAAGCGATCAAACAATTACTTGATAATGTTGATCTAGATGCAGAAGCAGCCGAATTGAAAGAAGAATTGAAATCTGCACAAGGACAAAAACGTACACGTGCAATCCGCCGTTTGGATATTTTAGAAGCATTCCGCGCTTCAGGAAATCAACCAAGCTGGATGGTTATGGACGTTATCCCTGTTATTCCACCAGATTTACGCCCAATGGTTCAATTAGAAGGTGGACGTTTTGCAACAAGTGACTTGAATGATCTTTACCGTCGTGTAATCAACCGTAATAACCGTTTGAAACGTTTGTTAGACTTGAATGCACCTGGAATCATCGTTCAAAATGAAAAACGTATGCTGCAAGAAGCAGTAGATGCATTGATCGATAACGGTCGTCGCGGACGTCCAGTTACTGGACCAGGTAACCGCCCATTGAAATCTCTTTCTCATATGTTGAAAGGGAAACAAGGTCGTTTCCGTCAAAACTTGCTAGGTAAACGTGTCGACTACTCCGGTCGTTCCGTTATCGTTGTTGGACCTTTCTTGAAGATGTACCAATGTGGACTTCCAAAAGAAATGGCTATCGAATTATTCAAACCATTCGTGATGCGTGAGCTTGTTCAACGCGAACTAGCTTCAAACATCAAAAATGCGAAACGTAAAATCGAACGTCAAGAAGACGAAGTATGGGATGTCTTAGAAGACGTAATCAAGGAACACCCAGTATTGCTGAACCGGGCACCTACGCTTCACCGACTTGGTATCCAAGCATTCGAACCAGTTTTAGTACAAGGACGCGCAATCCGTTTGCATCCACTTGTATGTGAAGCTTATAATGCCGATTTCGATGGAGACCAAATGGCTGTCCACGTGCCATTGAATGAAGAAGCACAAGCAGAAGCACGTATGTTGATGTTAGCTGCTCAAAACATCTTGAACCCTAAAGATGGTAAACCAGTTGTTACTCCTTCTCAAGATATGGTTCTAGGTAACTACTACTTGACAATGGAAGAAGAAGGACGCGAAGGCGAAGGAATGGTCTTCAGAGATCAAAACGAAGCTGTTATCGCATGGCGCAACGGATACGTTCATTTACATTCACGTATCGGTGTGAACCCTAACTCATTAGGTGAAAAACCATTTACTGAATGGCAAAAAGAACGTACGATGATCACAACAGTTGGTAAGATCATCTTCAACGAGATCATGCCTCCTGAATTCCCTTATCTGAATGAACCAACAGACTTCAACTTGACCGTCCAAACACCGGACAAATACTTTGTTGAAGCTGGTACGGATATTCCTGCACATATCAAAGAGCAAGAATTAGTATTACCGTTCAAGAAGAAAAACTTAGGGAACATCATCGCAGAAGTCTTCAAACGATTCAAAGTAACAGAAACTTCTAAGATGCTTGACCGTATGAAAGACTTAGGGTATAAACATTCAACACATGCCGGTATCACAGTAGGGATCGCTGACATCAGTGTACTGAATGAAAAACAAGAAATCATTGAAAATGCCCATAAACAAGTTGAAACTATTACAAAACAATTCCGTCGTGGTCTGATTACAGATGACGAACGTTATGAACGTGTCATTGCTGTTTGGAACGCTGCAAAAGACAGCATCCAACAAAAACTGATGGAAGGTTTGGAAGCGAAAAACCCAATCTTCATGATGTCTGATTCTGGAGCTCGTGGGAACATTTCCAACTTTACACAGCTTGCCGGAATGCGTGGTTTGATGGCCGCTCCTAATGGTCGAATCATGGAATTGCCAATCATTTCGAACTTCCGTGAAGGACTATCCGTCTTGGAAATGTTTATCTCAACTCACGGGGCTCGTAAAGGGATGACCGATACAGCCTTGAAGACTGCCGATTCAGGTTACTTGACTCGTCGTCTGGTTGACGTGGCCCAAGATGTAATCATCCGTGAAGAAGATTGCGGTACTGACCGAGGTCTTGAAATCCAAGCAATCCGTGAAGGAAATGAAATCATCGAATCATTAGAAGATCGTTTAGTGGGACGTTACACTCGTAAAGAAGTACGTCATCCTGAAACAAATGAATTGATCATTGCAGGAAACCAATTGATTTCCGAAGACATTGCAAAACAAATCGTTGATGCAGGTGTCGAAACAGTGACAATCCGTTCTGTCTTCACATGTAATACAAAACATGGTGTCTGCAAACATTGTTACGGACGCAACCTTGCAACTGGCTCTGACGTTGAAGTCGGCGAAGCAGTTGGTACGATCGCCGCTCAATCAATCGGTGAACCTGGTACTCAGTTGACGATGCGTACATTCCATACGGGTGGGGTTGCCGGAGACGATATCACTCAAGGTCTTCCTCGTGTCCAAGAAATCTTTGAAGCACGTAATCCGAAAGGGCAAGCAGTGATCACAGAAGTAACAGGGGATGTCATCGATATCTCAGAAGATCCTGCAACACGTACCAAAGAAGTAACAATCAAAGGAAAAACAGATACACGTACGTATACTGTTCCTTATACAGCACGTATGAAAGTAGCAGAAGGCGATATGATCCACCGTGGTGCGCCATTGACAGAAGGATCAATCGATCCAAAACAATTGTTGCAAGTTCGCGATGTATTATCTGTTGAAAACTACTTGCTTCGTGAAGTACAACGTGTTTACCGTATGCAAGGGGTAGAAATCGGCGACAAGCATATCGAAGTAATGGTTCGTCAAATGCTGCGTAAAGTTCGTGTAATGGATCCAGGTGATACAGATATCTTACCAGGTACATTATTAGACATCGCAGACTTTAAAGATCAAAACTACAATACGCTAGTCTCAGGAGGCGTTCCTGCAACTTCTCGACCAGTCTTGCTAGGTATTACAAAAGCATCATTAGAAACAAATAGTTTCTTATCTGCTGCATCATTCCAAGAAACAACTCGTGTCTTGACGGATGCTGCGATCCGCGGTAAGAAAGATCCTCTTCTTGGTTTGAAAGAAAATGTTATCATCGGTAAGATCATCCCAGCTGGTACTGGTATGCAACGTTACCGTGACATGGAACCAAAAGAAGTCGGTGTAGCAAGCGAAAATGTCTACAGTATTTCAGATATTGAAGCACAAATGGCTGCAGAAGACGCAATGAACAATCAAACAAAATAGATATTTTACAAAAGAGGTTGTGACAAATTATTGTCACAACCTCTTTTTTGGTTTGTCTAAAATAATTTGTCTAACTAGAAGAAAAGTGGGAAAGGATCTTAACAACATCGATTCGTATCCCATTAAGGTATCGGAACGATCATCTTCCAAGAGAAGTCAATCAACAAAAGTAAAGATAGATCATTTTTTGAATGCAAAATAAATTCATGGGAAGATAGAGCGGTTATTTTTAATATTTTGCTAGCTATTATTGAATAATTCCTCGAATAAAACAAAACCAGTAGACATGTCTGTTATTCTATTTATGTTTTAGAGATAAGTATCCCCAAATAACATGGATTGAAATAAGGGTAAATGAGTTTAAAAAAATGAACTATAAAAACTTATACACAACGTGGTTAAAAATAGTTTTTTCTTCCCTGTGGAAAAAATAGTTTAACACAAACATTATAGTTATCCACAGCTATCTAAAACAGATGGAAAATAAAGAAAAATCCGCTAAAATACCGGGAGGGGGTAATAGGGGGTGAGTGATTGAAAAAAGAACAGAGTAACTGACTTATCCTCAGTGTTTCTGTTCTTTTATAAATCTGCCCTATATTTCTTGTTGTTGGATCGAATCTGTGAGAGTAATTTCGGTTGAAAGAATGATTCTTTTTTCTTCTGGGTATTGGTGATGGATCAATTGGAATAAAAGTTCTGTGGCTTTGATTCCTAACTGATTTGTTGGAATGTCTATCCGAGTCAGCTGTGGCGAAAATAGGGAGGACAATAAGGGATCACTGAATCCTGCGATCGAAAGATCATCAGGTATCTGCTTTCCAGTTTGTTCTGCCACTTTGTAAATACTCAATGATTTTAATGCATCGGTAGAAAAAATCGCAGTTGGTCTTTCTCGCAGCTTCATTAAATCATTCATTGCTGCCATGCTGTCTTCTAAGCGAAAGCCGCCGTCTATGATCCATTCATTACGGATATCTAGGTGATGATCAAATAAGCATTGACGGTAACCATTGAGACGATCATTGGATACATAAACTTCTGTCGGAGCATGGAGACAGCCGATATGACGGTGTCCATTCTTGATCAGTGTTTCCACCAAATCGTAACTATCCTGGAAATTATCCGTGTCCACTGAGTAGATGTTCGTGTAGTCGTTTCCGACTTTTCCGATTACCACAATAGGAATATTGTATTGATCCAATTCAAAAAGAAGTGTTTCATCCATCGTAGAGCTTAAAATAATAATTCCTCGAATCATTTTTTCTTGGATCTTTTTCGCGCATTTTTCTAGCTCTTCTTCTGGTGTTTTTGCCGTTTGTAGAATCAAGTCGAAGTTATTTTGTTCAGAAACGGCAGAAATGGATTGAATAACATCTGAAAAAAAAGGATTGCCATAGGTCGTATGAGAAGTACGATGAGATAATGCTAGAATCGCGTCAAAACCATTTCCTGACAGTCCTCTTGCAATTTTGCTCGGTTCATAATTCAATTCTTTGATTGCTTGAAGTACACTTGCTTTTGCTTTATCAGAGATATTTGGCTGGTTATTTAATACTCTGGAGACAGTTGATTTGGAGACATTGGCTTTGTTCGCAATGTCATAAATAGTAGGTTTCAATTTTATATGCACCTCCTTTTTGGGAACGTTTTAGAATAATTCCATAGTACAATAGACATTCTTTTTTGTCTATGATTTTGAAAATTTAGGAATAGCTTGCATGATCATGAGAGACCATATTTTTTTAAGAAGCTATTAACTATTGATACATAAGCTTTCTTATTTGTATTTTTTTGTATATCAAAATTATTTAAAAAAATGCTATTGACAGTAAGCGTTTTCCATAATATGATCAAATCGTTGGGAACGCTCCCAAAAAAGAAAGGGGAATCCGATGTATACAAAACTTTTACAAGCGATTTATCGCGACTCAGATTTGGCTGAGAAAACCGCCTCTATGATTGAACAAAAAGTCAGTGATTATCAGCAGAAGAAAGGCCAGGCAGGCAAACTGCATTGGGACGAAGAAGATATTTTCTTGATTACTTATGGGGATCAATTTTTTGAAGAGCAGCAACCAACTTTGCGTACATTTAAGAAATTTTATCAAAAGTATTTGGCAGATACATTTAGAGTTGTACATTTCTTGCCATTTTTCCCATATACATCTGATGATGGTTTCTCCGTTGTAAATTATCAGGCAATCAACGACCGTTTGGGCACATGGGAAGATATAGAAGAAATGAGAAGCGAAACACGGTTAATGTTCGACTTTGTCTGCAATCATATGTCTGCCGAAAGTACTTGGTTTCAGGAATATTTAAACTTGAATGATACGTACAAAGATTTTTTTATTGATTTGCCACTGGATACAGATACAAGCAGCGTGACTAGACCAAGGACTAGTCCACTACTTACAACTTTCATCGACAAAAACGGGAAAGAAAAACATGTATGGACGACTTTTAGCGAAGATCAAGTAGATTTGAATTTTAAAAACCCAGAAGTTTTATTGAAAATGATCGATATTCTTTTGTTTTACCTAGAAAAAGGCGCTTCATTTATTCGTTTGGATGCTGTGGGGTTTTTATGGAAAGAACTAGGAACTTCTTGTATACACTTGCCAGAAACGCATAAGATTATTCAGTTATTCCGTGCAATCGTTGATGAAGCAGCTCCAGGAACGGTATTGATCACCGAGACAAATGTGCCACACAAAGATAATATTAGTTATTTTGGCGATGGCAGGAATGAAGCACAGATGGTCTATCAGTTTTCACTGCCACCTTTGACTCTTCACGCGATACGCTCGGGAAATACAAGTAAGTTGAAAGAATGGTTAGAAACAATCAATTTTACATCGGAAAAAACGACCTTTTTTAATTTTTTAGCCTCCCATGACGGTATCGGATTGAATCCGGTACGAGGTATTCTGCCGGAAAAAACGATCCTTGAATTAGTGGAACAGCTGAAGAAAGAGGGTGCCCGAGTAAACTACAAGAAAAACCCAGATGGAACGACCAGTCCATATGAGATAAACGCTACGTATCTAGATGCGTTAAGTTATCCAACAGATACGACGGAATGGAGAAGCAAACGCTTTTTAGCAGCTCATTCATTTTTGGTAACTTTACCAGGCGTGCCGGCAATTTATATTCAAAGTGTGCTGGGAAGTCGAAATGATTACAAAGGCGTAGAAAAAACAGGAGAGAATCGAAAAATCAATCGGCAAAAATTTTTGTTAGCTGATATTGAGAAAGAGTTGCAGACAGATCCATTAAGAACAGCAGTATATGGTGAATTGACCCAGATGCTATCTATTCGAAAAAAAGAAAAAGCCTTCCATCCGAATAGTTTGATTTACTTACTGGACTCAGCAGATTCTTTTATCAGTTTTATTCGCGAAGCGAAGGAAGAGAAAGTCTTAGTTATCCATAATTTTTCCAATCAATCAGCAGGTTATCTTTTACCAAAAGGAGATTACCTAGACCTGTTTTCTGGACAAATTATCCATTGCAGTCAAGAGCGAAAGTTGATATTCCAGCCGTATGAATATATGTGGCTGAAAATAATAAAATAAGAGGTGGAAAAAAATGAAAAAAATTATTGTTACTACCTGTCTGCTAGCTACTGGATTTCTTCTTACTGCTTGTGGTGAAAGTCAAAGCTCTAACGAATCACAACAGACAACGATTCAATTCATGCACTCTTCTGTCGAACAGGAACGATTAAGTGTGATCAATGAACTGGTTGCTGATTTTGAAAAAGAAAATCCAGACATCAAAATCAAGCAAGTGCCGGTAGAAGAATCAGCGTTCAATACGAAAATCGTTACGTTAGCTCGTTCCGGTAAATTACCAGAAGTAATGGAAGTCAGTCAGGATTTTGCTAAAGTGATGGATAAAGATGAACTGATCGATCAGACGGCAGTCCAAAACGTTATCGAGGAAGCTGGAGAAGATAATTATTATGACGGAGCCAAAAACCTTGTTCGTTCAGAAGATGGAAAAAGCTATATTGCTGCACCAATTAGCGGCTGGGTTCAAGGTATTTGGTATGACAAAGAAAAATTATCAGAAGCTGGTTTTTCAGAACCAGAAAATTGGGATGATATTTTAAAAATTGCTCAACATTTCACAGATAAAGAGAATAAACAATATGGAATTGCTATGCCTACTGCTGAAGGAACAATGAGTGAGCAAGCGTTCTCTCAATTTGCTTTGTCAAATGGAGCAAATGTTTTGGATGATGAAGGCGAGGTAACGATCGATACGGAAAAGATGAGAGAAGCATTGTCGTTTTATCAAAACTTATCCCAATACACGATGCCAGGCTCTAATGATGTGACAGAAATCAAAGATGCTTTCATGAATGGAACAGCACCAATGGCAATCTATTCAACTTACATTTTGCCTTCTGTTTATGAAGCGGGGAACTCAGAAAATATCGGTTTTGCTATCCCAACACAAAAAGATCAAGCTGTCTATGGCACAGTATCTGGATTGACGATTTCTTCTGGTCTAGACGAGAAACAAAAAGAGGCTGCTGAAGCATTCACAGCTTTCTTATCTCAACCGAAAAACATGGAAAAGTGGGTCTTGATGTCTCCTGGTGGTGCTCAACCAGTGAATAAACAAGTAGTCGAACTGGATGGTTACAAAGAAAATGAAGTCATCAAGTCTTTTGGCGAGCTGCCATCTGAGATTGCTAGTGCTTTTGATGAAGTACAAGTCTTTGGACTAGTCGGGGAAAAGAATTTCACGAAAATGGGAGATATCAAAAGCTCAGGTGTGATCGGAAAAGCAGTGAACCAAGTAACTGTCGGAAACGAAGATGTCGATCAAGCTTTAGCTGACGCACAAAAAAATACGAAATAACAAGAAGTTCTGCCAATGGTGTTCGAAAAAAGTAGATAGCTATTGGCAGATTATCAGGGGGAGGTTTCAATGAATCGTCCAAGGAAACATTCTGACTTAAAATTAGCCATGGGACTTTTAGCACCAAGCATGCTTTTATTAGCTGTTTTAGTGCTGATTCCAATGCTTTCCAATATTCAGATCAGTTTTTTAGATATGCCGCTGAATCCTAACTTAGACGCCGTTTTTATCGGATTAAGCAATTATCTTGAAATTTTAAGTGATAGTGAATTTTATCGTTCTTTAGGTTTAACAGTTGCTTACACATTCTTAGTTGTAGCAGGCAGTACAGCTTTAGGATTAGCCGTAGCTATTTTGCTTAACCGCAAGTTCAGATTTAGGAAAACGGTGCGTTCACTGATTTTATTAAGTTATGTTACGCCATCTATTTCTTTGATTTTTGCTTGGAAATATATGTTCAATAATAGTTATGGAATCGTCAATGATCTGTTAGTAGATAGGTTGCAGCTTTTCAACGAAGCACCGCTGTGGTTCGACCAGCCAGTTGCTAGCTTCTTTATGGTCGTTTTGTTTGCGATCTGGAGATACTATCCGTATGCGTTTATTTCATTTTTGGCTATTTTGCAAACAGTCGACAAAACGCTTTATGAAGCAGCTGAAATGGACGGTGCAAATGCTTGGCAGAAGTTCAAGATCGTGACACTGCCGGCAATCAAACCAGTACTAGCAACTGTGATTGTTTTACGATCTATCTGGATGTTCTATATGTTTACAGATGTCTATCTACTGACGAATAAAGTCAATATCTTAGGCGTTTATTTGTATCAGACAGCCTTTGCGTTCAATGATCTTGGAAAAGCAGCAGCTATATCGATTCTATTGTTCATCATTATTGCAGCGGTCGTCTTGCTCTCACGAAAGAAGGTGGACTTGAAATGAAAAATAAAAAGAGCAGGAAAATCTTATTTTACGCGACGATTTTGTTGCTATTAGCTGTCAATTTGTTTCCATTTTTGATTATGCTGATGACATCATTCAAGGATTCACAAGAAGCAATTGCAACGACACAAACTATTTTTCCGAAAGAATGGACTTTTGAACATTATCAGGATATTTTCAATGCTGAGATTTTTCCATTCATCATGTATTTCAAAAATAGTTTAGTGATCTCCTTGATAGCCTCCGTAACTGCAGTAGTGATTGGGATCAGCGGGGCATACGCTTTGTCAAAACTACGCTTCAAAGCTCGCTCGAAAATCAATGCTAGCTTTTACACCGTTTATATGTTTTCCGGTATTTTGATCGTTGTTCCATTATTTAAAATCATTTCCGGTCTAGGTTTGTATGATACCAATACAGCACTGATTATCACGATGGTCGTTCAAACACTTCCTACTGCGATATTCATGCTAAAAAGTTATTTTGACGCGATTCCGACTGATATTGAAGAAGCAGCAATGATCGATGGTCTTAGCCGGATCCAGATTATTATTCGGATCATTATACCATTGGCTATTTCTGGAATCATTTCTGTCTTCGTTTATTGCTTTATGGTTTCGTGGAATGATTATTTATTTGCTTCGATTTTCCTGTCGACCTCCGAAAAATTTACTTTACCAATCGGTTTGAACACATTATTCAGTACACCAGACTACATTTGGGGACGAATGATGGCCGCTTCATTGGTGACCGCTTTACCAGTCATCATTATGTATGCGTTATCTGAACGATTTATTAAAGGTGATTTAGTCGAAGGCGGCGTAAAAGGATAAAAAGAAAAGAAAGAGGAAAGAAAAGATGAAAAAATTAGTTGCATTAGAACCAAGAATAGCCGGATTCAAAGATTACGAAGACCGTGAGATCGAAAAGAACGAAGTACGTATCCGAGTAATTTTCGCTACTCCAAAACCAGGAACAGAAATTGTCGACTTTAGAGGATTAAGTCCATTTATCGATGAAGAATTTTCGGAAGAATGGCGCCTATTCTTGCCAAGAGAAGAAGGAAGCCAACGCGGTGTGGTATTTGGCGAATTTCAATTAGGAAATATGATTGTCGGTACGATCGAAGAAACGGGCAGTTTGGTGACAGAGTATCAAAAAGGAGAGTTAGTCTGCACTTATGGACCCATTCGTGAAACGCTGATTACAAACGGTGTTGATAATTATAAACTACGTAAACTTGATCGGTTGGATCAATGGAAAAATGCAGTATGTTACGATCCTGCTCAATTCGCTTTAGGTGGTATCCGGGAAGCACATGTTCGAGCAGGTGATGCTGTAGCAATCTTCGGTTTAGGCGCTATCGGGCAAATTGCGATTCAATTAGCTAAAAAAGCAGGTGCTACTACCATCGTTGGGATCGATCCCATAGCGCAGCGTAGAGAATTAGCAGAAAAATACGGTGCCGATTACACGCTAGATCCTATGAAAGCAGATGTCGGTTTTCGTCTAAAGGAATTGACAGATAAACGTGGAGTAGATTCAGTTATTGAAACGAGTGGCAGTGCTGCCGCATTACAAGCTTCTTTAAGAGGGATCGGCTATGGCGGGATCATTTCTTATGTTGCCTTTGCTAAACCTTTTCCAGCTGGGTTTAATCTTGGTCGCGAAGCACATTTCAATAATGCAAAAATCGTCTTTGCTCGAGCATCTAGTGAACCAAACCCAGATTACCCAAGATGGAACCGTAAACGAATCGAGGACACATGTTGGGAATTATTGATGAACGGTTACTTGGATTGTGAAGAAATCATTGATCCAGTTGTGCCATTTGCAGAAAGCGCAGAAGCTTACATGCGTTATGTAGACCAGCACCCAGAAGAAAGTATCAAAATGGGCGTTCAAGTCCGAGGAGGAGAACAATGAAATTCGGTACGCAAGATCAAGCATTTTTCCCAAGAGACATTTTAGAAAAATTTAGATTTATCAAAGACTGTGGATTTGAAGAATACGAAATCGACGGTAAGTTGTTAATAGAAAATATCGACACAGTCAAACAGGCAATCAAAGAAACAGGGATCCCAGTAGTGACAGCTTGTAACGGCTACGATGGGTGGATCGGTGACTTTATCGAAGAACGGCGTCTTAATGGTGTACGTCAAATTGCTGAGATTTTGCGTGCACTAAGCGAGGTTGGAGGCAAAGGAATCGTTATCCCAGCAGCTTGGGGAATGTTCACTTATCGATTACCGCCGATGGTTTCACCCCGAAGCAAAGAAGGAGACTATAAAGCAGTCAGCGAATCACTTCGTTATTTAGATAAAGTAGCCGAAGAAACAGGTACGGTTATTTATTTGGAGCCTTTGAACCGATACCAAGACCATATGATCAATTTGTTAGCGGATGCGCGTCATTACATTGACTCTAATCAATTGAAACATGTGCAGATCATCGCTGATTTTTATCATATGAATATTGAAGAAGATGATATTTCAAAAGCATTGACTACGCAAAAAGAGTATGTGGGTCATATCCATTTAGCAGATAATCATCGCTACCAACCAGGATCTGGCGCAATTGATTTTACTCGCCATTTTCAAACGCTACTTCAAAATGAGTATGAAGGTTATATGGTATATGAATGTCGTTTGCGAGGAGAAAATGAAGTGAAAATTTATCAGGAATCATTGCAATACTTGAAAAACTGTCTGGAAACAGCGCGTCATTTAAATGATTTAGAGAAAGAATAGAGAAAGAAAAACAATAAGTAAATAAGCAAAGGAGGGAGAAATAAATGAAGAAAGTAGCAATCATAGGCGCTGGACAAGTAGCAGAAAAAGTACATGCTGCTTATTATCAAAAAAGATCAGATGTCTTAGAATTGGCCGCTGTGGTTGATCCAGTCAGCCAGCGAGCAGAAGACTTTTGCCGACGTACAGGATTTTCTCATGCGTATACATCAGTTACACAAATGCTGAATGAGATTTCTCCCGATATCGTGAGTGTCTGTACACCCAATCGCTTTCACTTCGAACATGTATTGGCTGCCCTCGAAGCTAATGCTTCAGTGATGTGCGAGAAACCACCAGCTATGACAGCTGATCAAGCAAGAAAGATGGCAGAGACAGCCGATAAAAACGGGCAGATTTTGGCTTATGGATTCCAGCATCGTTTTTCTGACGAAGCAACAATGATCAAGAATCATCTTGATGTTCTCGGGGATATTTATTACGTAGAAGCGAATGCGCTTCGTCGGTCTGGTGTTCCAGGCTGGGGAACGTTTATCGACAAAGAACTTCAAGGAGGCGGGCCTTTGATCGATTATGGCATTCACATGCTTGATACAGCGATGTATATTACTGGATTTCCTAAAGTAAAAAGCGTTCGGGCGTACAGCTTCCAAAAAATTGGTACGAAAAAAAATTCAGGGAAATTCGGGAAATGGGATCCAAGCAAATTCACAGTAGAAGATGCAATTTTTGGCACACTGGAATTAGAAAACGGCAAGATCATCCAACTGAATACTTCGTTTGCTTTGAATATCAGAGAAGACAAACTGAATGTGGCTTTTTGTGGCGATCAGGCAGGTGCTAATCTGTATCCAGGCGAACTATTCGAAGATGTAGATGGAAAGCTGGTTTCCTTACAAAAGACCACGCCAGTTAATGACCCACATGAACAAAGTATGGCTCATTTTGTGAATAGGGCGCTCGGTGACCAGGCTCAGATGATTGCAGATGGCTGGCAAGGATATGTCATCCAGAATCTGGTGGAAAATTTATATCGTTCGGCAGAAACAGGAGAAGTTATTACCTTATGAAAGTAGAAGAAAAACAATTTGATTTAGAGTATATCAATAAGTATGCGAGTCAGATGACCATTGGAAATGGATTTTTTGGTATCAGAGGAAGCCAGGAGGAAGACTATCGGAATCAAGTAAGGGGAATGTTTGCAGCTGGTGTATATAACCGACCTTTAGGAGCAGAATCAGCCGAGTTAGTGAATCTTCCAGATGTCATCAGATGGGAAATAAAAATCGACGGTGAACATTTTTCTCTTGAGACGATGAAAGTTCTTGCATACGAGCGGGCACTAGATTTAGAAATGGGAGAGCTTAAACGCTATGCGCTCATTGAAACTGCTCAAGGAAAAAAAGTGGAAGTCATTACTTGTCGTGTTGCTGATCAAAATAATCTCCATCAGGCAGCCCTGAAAGTGGTCATCAAGCCGTTGACCGAAGACTGCCAAGTAGATGTGAAAACGGGTATCGATGGACAGCAAACCAATTTTGGTACACAGCAGTTGGTTGAAAAAGAACTGCGAGTATTTGGTGACGATTTGATCAGTGCATCCTACCAGACAACAGAAAGTAAAATTGATATTGGGATTGCAGCTAAATTCAATAAAGCAGGTGTATTCCAAGCAAAAAATCGCCGGATCACCGCTTCCTTTTCAGAAAAGATCAGAAAAAATACGTCCTTTACGCTGGAGAAGATCATCGTGCTCTCTACCTCTCTTCAGCAAACAGACCCATTTAAGAAAAGTATTGCCCAAGCCCAGAAAAGCGTTAGTTATACAGAAATTTTAGAGCAGTCGATGTCTTATTGGACAGATTTTTGGCATCAGCATCGGATAACGATCCAAGGCGATTCTTCTTTCGATCAGTTAGCGATGGACTTCGCTGCTTACCATTTACAGATTATGACTCCCCGCAATGATCCAAGTGTTAGTGTAGGGGCGAAGGGACTAACTGGCGAAGGTTATAAAGGGCATGTTTTCTGGGATACGGAAATTTTTATCCTGCCTTTCTTTTTATATCAGTTTCCTGAAGTAGCAAAGAATTTGCTGCTGTACCGTTATGATCGATTAGAAGGCGCTCGGCAAAAAGCAAGAGATTATCACTATCAAGGTGCACTTTTCCCATGGGAAAGCGCACACACTGGTCAGGAAGAGACACCCAAATTTGCTGCATTGAATATCAAAACCGGAACAAGACAAGAAGTTGCTTCAGCTGCCGCAGAACACCATATCAGTGCAGACCTTGCTTATGCCGTTCAAGAGTATGTCCAAGCAACAGAGGATCAATTGTTTTTAGAAACAAAGGGAAAAACGCTCATTCATGAAACAGCAGCTTTTTGGCTGAGCAGAGCTGTAAAAGTCGATGATCATTTAGAGATACACAGAGTCATTGGTCCAGATGAATACACAGAATATATCGACAATAATGCATATACGAACTATCTGGCGCATTATAATGTGGCCTTAGCTGTTAAATATCAAGCTGGCGATCCGCTTTTTTTGAAAGAATGTCAAAATTTTTTAGATAAGTTATATTTGCCAGTGCCTAACAAAGAACAGCTGATTCCGCAAGATGACACGTATCTCAGTAAGCCAGTTATTGATTTGACCACTTACAAAGAACGTCCTGGCAGCCAGTCTATTTTACTTGATTATGCCCGTAGCGAAGTAAATGAACTCCAAGTCAGCAAGCAAGCAGATCTTGTCATGCTGTTATACTTATTACCTGAGTATTTTTCTCAACCAATCGTTTCTAAGAATTTGCATTACTATGAAAACAAAACGATCCACGACTCATCGTTGAGTAAAGCGATTCACGCCATAGAGGCTTGCCGTATCCAAGAAATGGAATGGGCGTATCATTTATTCCAAGAAGCGTGCCTGATTGATTTAGGACCAGATCCGCATTCATCAGATGACGGAATTCATGCTGCTTCATTAGGAGCACTATGGCTAGCAGTTATATTTGGTTTTTCAGGTATTACAGTAACGAATGGAACTCTTTCTATTTCTCCAAGACTTCCTTCAGCATGGGAAAAAATTTCTTTTCCTTTTATTTGGAAAAATCACAGGTTGCTATTTGTTTTGACAAAAAAACAAATAGTAATAAAAAAAGAGACGAAAGAAACATTACCTATTTTTGTCAATGGAGACCAATACCAGCTGGAAAAAGAACTGATCTTGGAACGGAGGGGAAAATAATGCGTATTCTGATTGCGCCAGATTCTTTCAAAGAAAGTCTGACAGCCTTAGAGGCAGCACAAGCCATTCAATCAGGTTTTCAAGAAGTTTTTGTTCAGGCTGAATATGATCTGCTACCTATAGGCGATGGAGGAGAAGGAACGGTTTCATCATTAGCAGACAGTTTAAGGTTGAAGCGGCAAACAGCAGTCGTTACTAATGCATTTGGCAAAAACAAAGAAATCCAGTACGCTTCAGACGGTCAAACTGCGATTTTTGAAATGGCAGAAATCGTCGGATTGAAAGATGTCCCACTAAACCAACGACAGCCACTTAGGTTATCCACGCGAGGAGTAGGAGAACTGATACGACAATTGTTGCAACAAGGTGTTCGACACATCATCATCGGCGTTGGCGGAAGTAGTACCAACGATGGCGGCATCGGCATGGCAGAAGGTCTAGGTTATGCTTTTTACGATCAAGATAATCAAAAAGTAGAAGCACTGGGAGAAAATCTAGGTAAAATTGCTACAGTTGATAAAACGAACGTGCCTATTGAGCTGATTAAAGCCAAAATCACTGTCATTACTGATGTTACTAATCTTTTATGCGGAAAAGAAGGCGCTTCTTTTGTTTTCGGACCACAAAAAGGCTTGAAAGAAAATGAATTAGCAGTGGCTGACCAAGCCATGCATGATTTTTATATGAGATTTGCCCCTCAAGTAATCGAGGCATCGGGCAGTGGTGCTGGTGGTGGAATGGGTGCAGGACTGTTAGCATTTGCTTCAGGGAAAATAGTCTCTGGCATCGACTACGTATTGGATTTACTGGAGTTCGATAAACGGGTACAGCAAGCAGACCTCGTAATCGTAGGCGAAGGACGTCTAGATGGACAAAGTCTAAAAGGAAAAGCGCCAGTTGGGATTGCTAGAAGAGTACCAGAGGGCGTTCCTGTGATAGCTATTTGCGGAAGTGTTGGTAAAGGAAGCGAAAAAGCAGCAGATGTTGGCATTTCGGCCGTTTTTCCGATCCTTCCTGCAGCTGTGCCTTTACAAGAAGCTTTACAGCAAGCCACTGATAATCTTCATCGCACAGCTAAAAACATCGCATCTTTACTTCAAGTCGTTCATTTTCAAGGAGGTAATCGATGAAAATCAAAGCAGCACTATTCGATTTAGATGGCGTTCTTGTAGACACAGCTCGTTATCATTACGAAGCGTGGCTGGTTTTAGCTAACCAGCTGTCCATTCCATTCACTGAGAAAGAAAACGAGCAACTGAAAGGAATATCCAGAACCGAGTCACTAGAGCGATTGCTGTCATTTGGAAAAATGGAACAGAAATTCTCAGAAAAAGAGAAATCAGCCTTTGCTGAGCAAAAAAACAATCTATATCTTCAAGCGATTCAAAAAATGGATGAAACATCCGTTTTGCCTGGTGCAATAGCTGTTTTGGAGTACTTGAAAAACACAAACATCAAGATCGGATTGGGATCAGCAAGCAAAAATGCATGCCTTATTTTAGAAAAAACGAATTTGACAAGTTATTTTGATGTCCTTATTGACGGTACGCAAGTATCAAAAGCAAAACCTGATCCAGAAGTTTTTCTCAAAGGAGCACAGCAATTGAATGTACCGCCAAATGCATGCTTGGTCATTGAAGATTCAGAAGCTGGCTGTCAAGCAGCTTTGGCTGGTAACATGCATGTATTGGGAATAGGTGAAAACATAAATCTTCCTTCTGCTGAATATGTGATTCCTGATTTAACCGTTTTTGATCAAGTACGTTCGTTTTGGCATTTATCAGAAGCCGTATCACGTATATAATAGTTTCCGTTTTTTCTGTCACAAGCAAAACGTTATCCTCCTTTTGGAAATCAAGGTATGATGAGAAAAAAGGGGGATTTTATATGACAAAAAAAGCAGTTTTCGCAGGCGGATGCTTTTGGTGTATGGTCAAACCATTTGAAGAGCAGCCAGGGATCATTTCTGTGACATCCGGTTATACTGGCGGGCATGTACCAAATCCAACTTATGAACAAGTAACAACAGGCACAACAGGGCATACAGAAGCAGTAGAGATCGAATATGATCCAGAAGTTATTTCTTATGATCAGTTGGTGGAAATCTATTGGCAGCAAACCGATCCGACTGACGCATTAGGACAGTTCGCTGATCGCGGTGATTCTTATCGTCCAGTGATCTACTATAATGATGAAGAAGAACGAAATATTGCAGAGCGTTCAAAACAAGCATTGCAAGACAGCGGGCGATTCGATAAGCCAATCGTGACAAAAATCGAACCAAGAAGCGAATTTTATCCTGCAGAAGATTACCATCAGGATTATTACAAGAAAAACAAGCTCCATTACAATCTTTATCGAGAAGGTTCTGGACGTGCAGGTTTCCTTCGTCGACATTGGGGCGTCAAGAAATAAGAAGCCGAAAAAGCTACTTATGTAACACCGTATATCAGAGGTTGTGACAAGTCGTTTGTCACAACCTTTTTTCAATACCTAAGATGAAGGACGATCAGCAACGCACTGCTCAAAAAAGGAATGAAAGGCAGTTTTTCCATCTTTTTTTTATGACAGATAAAGTAAACAGAAAAAACGGATATTCCAAACAGACTAGCAAGAAACAAGATCTGAAGCAACTCTTCCAGAGACAAGCCACCACTCCAAGAAAGCATCAACAGAGTATCACCAGCTCCGAGATAGGATTGACCATAGCGAAGGCACACACCGCCTACGATAAACGTTAACAGCACACTTTGCCATTGGAAGACGCCGGCCTTGCAACCAAAAAATCCATAAAATTGCCCAAGAACAGAATAGCGTGTGAGAATGGACCATGAAGTAAAATAAATCCATCAACGAAAATAGCAAAGCCGAAAGCATCCATATGAACGTCGAATAATTTCTTGCAGAAGAAAAAGTAAAGAACCAGACAAAAAGACCACCACATAAGGCTTCTGCCAACAAATAGTAGAAGGGCAACCGACACCTGCAATAGCGGCAGCGAAATCGTTGGACGATGATCGAGAGAATCGGAATCAATTCATACCAAGAAAGCGAACGACAGCATTTGACACAATGAGATCTAGGATAAATAATAGAGTGACCTAACGGAATCCGCTGGGCGGTTAAACATAAAAATGATCCGATACAGCAACCAATGATAAAATAAAGTAACACGCCATCTCCCCCTTTTCAAAACCAAGATACGCAAGCTTAAACTAAATTTTTGTACATACATAAAATTTGAGGTGAAAAAATGAACGTTTCAATCGGATTAGATATCGGAACCACACAAACCAAAGCAGTTGCTTTCACAGATGAAGCCCAAGAAGTAGCATCCGCTTATTTTCGCTACCCTTTGATCCAAGAAACACAAGGGATGGCAGAACAAGATCAGGAATTGATCTTTCAAGGTGTCTGCACCGTTATAAAAGAAGTAATTAAACAGTTGCCTTCAGACACAATCATTCAATTTGTCTCCTTCTCCTCTGCGATGCATGGCCTGATATTGTTGGATGAAGAGAAAACACCGTTATCTCGAATGATCACTTGGGCAGATAACCGAGCAGCGGACGAAGCAGAAAAACTGAAATATACCGTGCTTGGCAAAAAATTTTATCGGCAGACTGGGACGCCGATTCATCCAATGACACCATTGAACAAAATCAAGTGGCTGCAAAACAGCCAACCTGAATTATTCAAAAAAACTGCTTATTTTGTCGGTATCAAAGACTATATCTTTTATAGATTGTTTGGCGAACTGATCAGCGACTACGGAACAGCTTCAGGAACTGGATATTTTGATATCCATGAATTCCAATGGGCAGAAGAAGTGCTTGACTACTTGAACATTCGAATAGAGCAATTGCCGCAAGTCTTTCCTTCCACCTATCAAGTAACAGGTCTACCATCAAAAACAGCAGCAGAACTAGGTTTGCCAAATGATATATCATTTGTTTTGGGAGGGGCAGACGGGCCGCTTTCTAATCTAGGGTTAGGTGCTTTTGGTGATACGATCGCCGCTTTGACCGTAGGAACGAGCGGAGCACTTCGTTTTATTACTACTCAGCCTCAGTTCCATCCAGAAATGGAGACGTTTTGTTATGTTCTGGATCAGAAACATTGGATAGTGGGAGGAGCGACTAGCAATGGTGCTGGCATCTTTGATTGGGCAGGGCATACATTTTTACAGGAAGTCGTTCAATCTGCTAAAGAAAAAGGAGAAAATCCATATGATGCACTGCTTTCGGCTATCGCTTTTGTGCCAGCGGGTGCCAATGGTCTGATTTTTCATCCCTATTTACTTGGTGAGCGAGCACCGCTTTGGGACGCAGATGCGTTTGGCAGTTTTATCGGTTTACAGCGGCAACATACAGAAAAAGAAATGATGAAGGCGATTCTAGAAGGGATCTGTCTCAACCTTTATCGGATTTTAAAAGGAGTTTGCCAGGAAAATCAGCTCACAGAGATCCGTGCTACAGGCGGGTTTGCTCAATCTCCGATTTTTCGTCAGATGATGGCTGATGTACTGGGTTACCCGCTTGTTTTCCCTACTGTCACAGAAGCATCCGCATTAGGAGCTGTGATTTTAGGCTGGAGAAGCATCGGAAAGATCCAAAGTATCAGTGAAGCACAGGAATTGATAGAATTGAAAGAGCAAGTTGGAGTACAAGAAACTGATCATAAAAAATATCAGAAAATCTATCCATTATTTGTTTCGACACAAAAGCATTTAGCACAGACTTATCAGCAATTTGCTCAACTGCGAGAAGAATTAGCTGATTCTGAAAAATGATTGGCTTTACGGATAAAAAAGCGAACTGAAAATCGTTCTCAGGTAAATGATTTTGTTGTACTTTTCATTGAAAGTCTACTATTATTTTAAGTGTAAGAAAATGTTAGGAGGCAAGAAAGATGAAATTCCAACAAACCAAAGAAGTATTAAATCAATTAGTTGCAGATCTAAGCCAAATGTCTGTTGTTGTTCACCAAACACATTGGTACATGAGAGGACCAGGTTTCCTTACATTGCACCCAATGATGGATGAGTTCATGGATGATTTGAACGCTCAGTTAGATGAAGTATCCGAACGCTTGATCACATTAGACGGTTCGCCTTATTCTACATTGCGTGAATTTGCAGATAACACAAAAATCCCTGATGAAATTGGCCGCTGGGATCGTACTATTCCAGAACGTTTGGAAACACTTGTTGCAGGCTATCGTTATCTAGCAGATCTTTACCAAAAAGGAATCGAAGTTTCTGGAGAAGAAGGCGACGATCCAACACAAGATATCTTTATCGAATTCAAAACAGCCACAGAAAAACGTATCTGGATGATCCAAGCTCATTTGGGCAAAGCGCCAGAGATCGACGCGTAAAAACTGTTGTTGAACTTGACCGAAAAAGAGGTTGTGAAATCAGCGTTTTGACCTGAGTATTAGAGAAACAAACGTCAAAATAGTTCCTCATATTTTGCCGTTTTTTGAGCTAATACCGAGGGTCAGCTGATTGAACACCGTTTACCAAGAGGTCGTAAGCCTGCCGTTCAGCTCCGAGTCACAAGAAACAATTTCAAAAAACAGCTTCTTATGTTTTATGGATATTGTGACTTGTGACCGAGGAGTTGGCAGGAGAACACCGTTTATTCAAAATAAGAGGTTGTGACAAGACTTTTGTCACAGCCTCTTTTTGTTTTTTATTTTGACAGGAAACGACCCTTTTATATAAAAGAAAGAAAAAGAAGTAAAGTTTCATATAAATTTTTCAATCAAGCAGAAAAACGTTGACATTGACTAGATTAGCGGGTAATATGTTAAATGGTATTGTTTGCCCCACAAAGAGCCCCGGAAACTCGAAGTGTATGTCAAACATCAGAACTTAAATTGGAGGAAAATAACGTGCGTACAACATATATGGCCAAACCAGGCGAAGTAGAACGTAAATGGTATGTAGTAGACGCAACTGATGTTCCATTGGGACGTCTTTCAACAGTTGTTGCATCTGTACTACGTGGTAAAAATAAACCAACTTTCACACCTCATTTGGATACTGGCGATTTCGTCATCGTCATCAATGCAGACAAAGTGAAATTAACAGGTAAAAAAGCGACTGACAAAATTTATTACCGTCACAGCAACTACCCAGGAGGATTGAAATCAATCACTGCTGGCGAATTGCGTGCTAAAAATTCTCGTCGTTTGATCGAAACTTCTGTAAAAGGTATGCTTCCTAAAAACACTTTAGGCCGCAAACAATTTACAAAATTGAACGTATACGGTGGAGCAGAACATCCACATGCAGCACAACAACCAGAAGTTTTAGACATCACAAACTTAATCTAATAGGAGGGAATTTCATTGGCACAAGTTCAATATATCGGCACAGGCCGTCGTAAAAACGCAGTTGCTCGCGTACGTCTAGTACCAGGAACTGGCAAAATTACTGTAAATAAAAAAGATGTTGAAGAATACATTCCACATGCTGACTTGCGTGAAGTAATCAATCAACCTTTCGCTGTTACTGAAACAAAAGGCGCATATGACGTATTTGTTAACGTAAACGGCGGAGGATACGCTGGACAATCAGGAGCTATCCGTCATGGTATCGCTCGTGCATTGCTAGAAGTTGATCCTGACTTCCGTTTAGCGCTTAAACGTGCTGGCTTGCTTACACGTGACGCACGTATGGTCGAACGTAAAAAACCAGGTCTTAAGAAAGCCCGTAAAGCTTCACAGTTCTCAAAACGTTAATTGCGATTATCGTTCGAGCAAAACACACCTTCTATTTGGAAGGTGTGTTTTTTATTTTAATTTCTTAAAAAATATATTTTTTCGTTTTGATCTCTCGCTATCTTAAGATATTATCAGTATCTAATGTTTTTTTATTTGAGATTATGTAGCTGCTTATCCATATTACATATAACTATAGTTTGGTTAGTAATAGTTTTCTGGTCCAATAAAAGATATGGAAGTTTAACATGAGGTGTTAGAGTTATAATTATTAATTCAAACTTTAATTAATAACACGCTATTTTTATTTTGCTAACTTTAGATTCATCATTAAATGATTGTATAGGCACTCAAAAATATAAGGAAAATATCCAATCAGTTGTTAAAGGAATTTTTAAAAGGTGATGAAAATAAATTAGTTAAAATTTATTCAAATGAAATTAAAGGTGTTGCGTATCTTTTATAAGAGACCTAAGTCTACAGAGTTGATTTATTAAGATTTATAGATATAATTGATTAAGTTAAATAAGGATGATGGATAAAAATGAATACAAAACGTACTTACGTGGAAATCGAAAAAGATTTCCATCATTTGAGGAAAAGGAACTATTATCCAAAACAGTATAATGAGAAATTACAAGCACTGATGGATGAGATAAAAGAAAACTATGATTTTTCAGTTTATACAGAGGAGAATTCTCGAGCAATTGCTTTGCATTATCATATGTCTCAAAAATTTCAAACGGATAAACCCACTCTATTTTGAATGGGTTTTTTTGCTGTCCTAAAACTGTTCAAAAACTGTTATAATAGTAAAGTATGACAATGATTAGGAGGAAGTAAATAATGGTATCAGCAGAACTTAAAATTGAAGATAAACTGTGGGCAGCTGCAGATAAACTAAGAGGAAGCATGGATGCTTCAGAATATAAAAATGTTGTTTTAGGATTAATATTTTTAAAATATGTTTCAGACAGTTTTGAAGAAAAATATGAAGAACTAACTAAAGATGAGTATGCGGATCCGGAAGATAAAGATGAATATTTGGCTGATAATATTTTTTGGGTACCTTCTGAAGCAAGATGGGAAAAAATCAATCGTGATGCTAAAACACCAAAAATTGGCGAAACGATTGATGAAGCGATGATAGCTATTGAAAAAGAAAATTCTTCTTTAAACAATGTATTACCTAAAAATTATTCAAGACCTCAATTGGACAAAACTCGTTTAGGAGAAACAGTCGATTTAATTACTAACATTAAAGTAGGGGATTCCGAAAACCGTAAAACTGACACTTTAGGAAGAACCTATGAGTATTTTCTTGGGAAGTTTGCAAATGCGGAAGGAAAAGGTGGCGGAGAATTTTATACGCCACGTTCCGTAGTTTCATTACTAGTTGAAATGCTAGAGCCTTATGCAGGACGTATTTATGACCCTTGTTGTGGAGCAGGTGGAATGTTTATTCAATCAGAAAAGTTTGTAGAAAATCATCAAGGGAAAATTGGTGATATTTCCGTTTATGGACAAGAATTTAATCCAACAACATGGCAACTTTGTAAAATGAATC
This sequence comes from Enterococcus sp. DIV0436a, assembly GCF_051711605.1. Classification (NCBI taxonomy): domain Bacteria; kingdom Bacillati; phylum Bacillota; class Bacilli; order Lactobacillales; family Enterococcaceae; genus Enterococcus; species Enterococcus sp. DIV0436a. The sequence continues at coordinate 2,741,614 of NZ_JBIONA010000001.1, read as the reverse complement.
TTGCAATCAGAGGAATTGATGGAAATATCGGCACCAATAATGCTGATACATTCCAAAACGATTTACACAAGGGGTTGAGAGCGGACTATATTTTAGCCAATCCTCCCTTTAATATCAGTGACTGGGGTCAAGAAAAGCTACTAGAAGATTCTCGCTGGAAATATGGCATACCACCAAAAAATAATGCGAACTATGCTTGGATTCAACATATGGTGTCTAAATTAGCACCAGAAGGAACTGCAGGTTTTGTATTAGCCAATGGAAGTATGTCAACGTCTACAAAAGATGAATTTGAAATCCGTAAAAATCTAATTGAAAATGATTTAGTAGAATGTATTGTGACCTTACCAAGTCAAATGTTTTATAATACTCAAATTCCAGCATGTTTGTGGTTTGTAACAAAATCCAAAGCAAAAAAAAATGAACGCAATCATCGAGGCGAAATTTTATTTATTGATGCCAGAAATGAAGGGTTTATGGCTGATAGAACAACAAAAGAGTTTAGCGAAGAAGATATTAAAAAAGTGGCAGATGCTTATCATGCATGGAAGGGAACCAACGACAAAGAATATGATGATGTAGCAGGTTTTTGTTCATCAGCTTCATTGGAAACTGTTAAGGAGCAAGACTATATTTTGACTCCTGGTCGTTATGTAGGTTTAGAAGATGAGGTAGCAGATTCTGAGCCATTTGAAGAAAAGATGGAACGATTAACTACGTTGTTATCAGAACAATTTATTCACTCTCATCAATTAGAAGAGAATATCCGAAAAGCACTTGGAGGGATTGGATATGAAATATAAAAAAGTCAAGTTAAAAGATATAATTTTTTTTAATCCCAAGGAAACTATAAAAAAAAATCAGTTAGCAAAGAAAATTCCAATGGATGCGTTAATACCTTTTACAAGAAAAGTTGGATATTATGAGGTTAAAGAGTTTAATAGTGGTACAAAATTTAGAAATAATGATACTCTGATGGCTCGAATTACTCCGTGTTTAGAAAATGGTAAAACTGCGTATGTTAATATCCTAAATGAAGATGAAATTGCATTTGGTTCAACAGAATACTTCGTATTACGTGCAGATGAGAATTATATACTCCCAAAATATTTATATTATATTTCCATATCAGATAAACTAAGAAATGTTGCTATTAAGTCAATGACAGGAACTTCTGGAAGACAGCGTGCTCAAAAAGAATCTATTTTAGATTTTGAGATTGAATTACCATCAATATCGATTCAAAAAAAAGTATTATCCATTTTAGATTCTATTGACTCAAAAATAGAATTAAACAATCAAATTATTTCTAATCTTGAAGAACTAGCATCCACATTGTTCAAACGATGGTTTGTTGAATTTGAATTTCCTGATGAGAATGGAAATCCCTATAAATCAAGTGGTGGAAAGATGGTTTACAGTGAATTAGGTGAAATTCCTGAAGAATGGGAAATAATAAAACTGTCAGATTTAGTTGTTCAGATAAAAGAAACATTTAATCCAAATAAAACCGAAGTGGAAAAAGTAAATCATTTTAGCATTCCTAATTTTGATTCTAAAAAGTTTCCTGTTATAGAGGATGTAAATACTATTAAAAGTAATAAAACAAAAATAACAGATTTTACAGTGTTATTTTCAAAAATGAATCCAAATTTTGAAAGAGTATGGTTAACAGAACTAAATAAAAGTTATTTAAATGTTTGCTCACCAGAGTTTATAGCATTAGATTGTAAAAATATTAATCTACAAACTTATACTTATTTTTTATGCAAGTCAACCGCATTTAATAGGTTCTTAGTTAATAATGCTACTGGGTCAACAGGCAGTAGACAACGTATAAAACCAAGTATAGCAATGGGGTTTAAATTTGTTGGTGCAGTTGATTTAATTAATAAATATGGTGAAATTTGTTCAGGGATAAGTGAGCAAATTATGAATTTAAGGAATCAAATCGAGAATCTTAAAGAAATGAGAGATGCATTACTACCCAAACTACTATCAGGTGAAATAGAACTATCAGAAGATGAGGAGGTGTAATTTTTGGCTGAAGAATACCATTTCAATGAAAATGATTTAGAGTTAGTTGCTTTACGTTGGTTAGAAGAAGTGGGATATACTTCTGTTTCTGCCAAAGAATTAGAGGATAGTGGGATGTCTAAACGGAAAGATTACAAACAAGTGGTATTAATAGACCGTTTGAAAGAAGCTCTTGTAACAATTAATCCTGAATTATCAATGGCAGTGATTGATGAAGCCATTAAGACAATTACTGTCCATAAACATCCCAATATGGCGGTCAATAATCAGACTTTCCATAGATACATTACAGATGGTATTGAAATTCCTACGCGAGAAGGTAATCGTAATGTGACAAAACGCATTTTATTATTTGATTTTAATGAACCAAAAAATAATGACTTTTTAGCCGTCAATCAATTTATCGTGGAAGAGGATAATCAACGCAAGAGAACGGATATTATTCTTTTTGTCAATGGATTACCTATTGTGCTGTTTGAATTAAAGAATGCGACTGATGAAGCCGTAGGCATTTCAGACGCTTATAACCAATTACAAACATATAAACAAGAAATTCCTTCATTACTTACGTTTAATGAATTTATGGTTGCTAGTGATGGTGTGCAAGCAAAAGTAGGAACTTTATCAAGTAATGAAGAACGTTTCATGGTTTGGCGAACGATTGATGGAAAAGTGGAACATGGAACAGCTAGTAGTCAATTAGAAGTGCTAATCAAAGGAATGTGTAATCCAGAAGTATTACTTGATTTACTTCATCACTTTATCTTGTTTAAAACTGATGGGGATAAAACGATTAAAATTTTAGCAGCCTATCATCAATACCATGCAGTGAATCGTGCAGTAGAAGAAGCAAAACGTGCAGTTAGCACTGAAGGAGATAATAAAATTGGGGTTGTTTGGCACACTCAAGGTTCAGGTAAAAGCCTATCAATGGTTTTTTATACAGGGAAGTTGGTACAAGAATTAAACAATCCTACTGTCGTAGTTTTAACTGATAGAAATGATTTAGATGACCAATTGTTTTTAACGTTTAGTCAATCAAGTGATTTATTACGACAAACACCAAAACAAGCCAATGATGGGGACGAGCTAAAAGAATTACTGTCTGTCAATGCGGGTGGCATTGTGTTTAGTACCATGCAAAAATTTGCACCTAAAGAAGGTAACCAGATGGATGTATTGTCTGATAGACGAAACGTTATCGTGATGGCAGATGAAGCTCACCGTTCTCAATATGGTTTTAGTGCTGATGTTAATGCAAAAGATGGCTCAATCAAATACGGGTATGCTAAGTACTTACGAGATGCGTTACCTAATGCTTCCTACATTGGTTTTACAGGAACACCTATTTCTAGTGCAGACAAGTCTACAAAAGCTGTGTTTGGGGATTATATAGACGTATATGATATGACCCAAGCGGTAGAAGATGGAGCTACAGTAAAAATCTATTATGAAAGCCGAATCATCCCTGTATCACTTCCTGATGGATTAGATATAGACGATTTAGTAGAAGACATTGTGGAAGGTCAAGAAGATGATGTCGCTTCAAAAACAAAAGCAAAATGGAGTCGGATAGAAGCTATCACAGGTTCACAACCTCGATTAGAAAAATTGGCTCAAGATTTTGTGAAACACTTTGAAACAAGACAAGAGGCTTCTTTCGGTAAATCAATGATTGTTACAATGTCTAGAAGAATTTCGATTGATTTATACCAAGAAATAATTAAACTTCGTCCTGATTGGCATTCTGATGACGATGACAAAGGGAAAATTAAGATTGTAATGACAGGTTCAAGTAGTGACCCAGATTATTGGCAACCTTTTATTGGGAATAAGACAAGACGTGATAAATTAGCGAAGCGAATGAAAGATGATTCTGATGAACTTCAAATTGTTATTGTTCGAGATATGTGGCTGACAGGTTTTGATGTTCCTAGCATGAATACCATGTATATTGATAAACCAATGCAAGGGCATAATTTAATGCAAGCAATCGCTCGTGTAAATCGTGTATTTAAAGACAAAACAGGTGGATTGATTGTCGATTATATTGGTATTGCACCGAATTTGAAAAATGCTCTACAAGAATATACACCAAATGACCAAAAACAAGCAGGGATTGATACCCAAATTGCTGTGAATTTAGTCAAAGAAAAATATGATTTGATTACCAATACGATTTTAGATAAGTTTGATTATTCTAATTTCAATTCAACAGATTATGCGAAAAAATTACAAGTTATTACAAATGCTGCAAACTATATTTTAGGATTAGATGATGTTGAAGATGTTAAGAGATTTAAAGATTTAGTAACGGAAATCACTCGAGCGTATGCTTTGTGTGTGACAGAGGAAGAAGTTCAACAATACAACGCTGAAATTGCCTTTTTTAAAGCTGTAAAAGTATATTTAATTAAATTAAACTTTGTAGATGGAGTAAAATCTCCTCAACAAATCGATGAAGAACTGAAGCAATTAATTTCTAAGTCTGTTGTAACGGAAGATATTGTGGATATTTACGATTCTCTAGGATTAGAAAAAGCTGAATTGTCTATTTTGTCTGATAAGTTTTTAGAAGAAATTAAAGAAATGCCACAGAAGAATCTTGCTTTACAATTACTTGAAAATTTATTAGCAGGAAAAATAAAGTCTATTCAAAAAACGAATGTTGTTCAAGCAGAAAAATACTCTGAACTATTGAAAAAATCAATCAATAAATACAATACTAGAGGAATTACTTCTGAAATTGCCATTCGTGAATTAATTGAATTGGCAAAAGACATGAAAACAATGAAAGAAGAAGGCGAAGAATTAGGCTTGACAGTCGAAGAAAAAGCCTTTTATGATGTTATCTCTAAAAATTCGGATAAAGATGAACAAGTTCTAAAAGATATTGCAGTAGGTATCGCTAAAACCATTGAAGAAAATATGACAATTGATTGGACAAAACGTAGTTCTGAGAAAGCCCGAATGAGAGTTGAAATTAAACGTTTTTTGAGAAAAAATAATTTTAAGACGGATTTAGAAACCATTGATTTAGTGATTACACAAGCAGAGCTAATGGCAGAAAACTTGATTTAGAGGTAAAAATAGAAAAGCCTTAATTTTAGGCTTTTTTATTTTTGGGTCTGGATTTTGAAATTTTGAGGTAAATCGAAGAATTTAAGACTGTATTCTAAAGGGGAATAAATGGTGAGAAAAACCATTGTAAACGTTGATATATAAGTATTTCCGTTCTGCTTTAAAACGTGCTGGGTTACTTACTCGTGACGCACGTATGGTTGAACGTAAAAAACCAGGTCTTAAGAAAGCTCGTAAAGCATCTCAATGCTCAAAACGTTCATATATCTTGTAGATCAGCGATTCAGACGTTTCACAACATTGTTTGTGAAACGTCTTTTTTGTTGTTGACAACATTTTGGTATGCTTTTTTGAGATAAATTACGTTAAGCAATTTCACCAACTGGCATTTGCATCACGCTAAGTGTTCAGGTAAGTTCGAGTAATATTTATATCGATATAGATCAATGCATCTGGAATTTGTTCAAGGATGAGACAGATTTTTTTGCTATAAAGTAACATCGATGTATCTCGTCTTATGCATCATTGTCTGAACAAGATCTCTGTGACGACGATCGAATTCATTTAGTATTTTAGATAATTTATATGTAGTCTCTGAGCAACATTTTCCTATCGTCATGGAAAGTAAAGAGTAATTGATCTGGAGTTTGCTTAATATCAGTTCTTCTTTTTGCTGATTTTTTCATTGTTATAGTAAATTCCTCTTTTGTAGATATTTATATTAATAAAAGAATTACAACACAAAGGTTAATATAATCAATAAAATTTCAAGAAAAAATCTTTCAGTAGTTGTCTATATTTATTCAGTTCTTCATTTAATATCTATAATAATGTAATTTGCGATAATAAGCCCTTTTTGTCGTTTGGTAATATAGTTGACATTTGACAAAAACAATGATATAACTATTTTGTAAAATCAAATGACATAATTGTTGTCATTTGACAAATAAGGAGGAGAAATCATGACATTATATACAAAATTATTACAACGAGAAAAGGATGGCCACCCAATTAGAGTTGGAGTGATTGGCGCAGGACAAATGGGTTTTGGGATGATTTCTCAAATATCAACTATTCCTGGGATGATTGTCTCTGGTATCAGTGATATTAACCTGGAAGCTGCTAATCGTGCGGCAGAAGCTTATAAAGCGAGTTCGGCTCTAAAACATGACATTTTGATCAGTCCAGATTTCAAAGACGTGATTAACTCAGACAAAGTTGAAATTATTGTTGATGCAACTGGTGTTCCTGAAGCAGGGGCACAAATTTCTTTGGAGTCGTTGATGGCAAAAAAACATATTGTGTTGCTAAATGTAGAAATTGATATCACCATTGGACCATTAATGAATAAAATGTATGGAGCTACTGATTTGATTTATACTGGATCAGATGGAGACGAACCAGCAGCAACAATGCAAATGTATGAATTTGCTAAAAGTATGGGTATGGAGGTTTTGGTTGTTGGTAAAGGAAAAAATAATAAATTGATGGTTCATGCCAATCCTGACACAGCAGCTGAAAAAGCAAAAAAACAAGTGATGGGTCCTAAAATTTTAGCCTCATTCCAAGACGGTACAAAGACAATGGGGGAAATGAACTTACTATCCAATGCAATGGGGTTTGTACCTGATGTGGTTGGAATGCACGGCATCTCAGCTGATTTGGATGGCACTGTCAATAAATTAGATCTAAAAGAAAATGGGGGAGTTTTAAGTAAATTTGGGGTTGTTGAGTATGTAGATGGTATTGCTCCTGGTATTTTTTGTATTGTTAAAGGACAAAATGAAGGCGTGGCCCACGAAATGAACTACTTGATGAAGAAAGGAGATCGTGATCACCACATTTTATATCGTCCATTTCATTTATGTTCACTTGAAACCCCAATTACAATTGCTCGTGCAGTATTGGAGCAAGATACAGCAATTTTACCTATGGGAGCACCAATTTCTGAAACAGTCTGTGTGGCGAAAAAAGATATTAAAGCTGGTGAAAAAATTGATGGTATTGGTGGATTCTGCGTTCGTGGTGTATTAGAAACACATGAAGATATGGTAACAAATGCTAATATTCCAATCGGGTTGATTGCTGGAGCAATTGCTAAACGTAATATTAAAGATGGTGCATTTTTAACGATAGAAGATGTAGAATTGGATGAATCAACTACAGTTTATAAACTACGCAAATTACAAGATGAAGCATTTGCATAATTTGTAATAGATGATCTTCCTCCAGCTTTTTTTGTACTTTATTATCTTTATATGATACAAAACGGCTCCTATTCGCCTTGTGACGATGGAACAATTCAATTACAATTAATAAAGATTGACATCACTATTTTCAATTGAAGAATGATGGCTGGAGGAGAGAGTTTTTATGCGAGGTTTAACCATTTTAGGAACACTTATTATCGTCGCTCAGGTGTTACTCAGTCTTTATCAAATCCGTTACTATAATGCTTTTATGAATAAACTAATTAAAAGATACGATACATGTCCTGGATACACGTTAACAACTGAAGTGGAAAAAAATTGGATTTCTTCGGTAGTACTCGTGGTTATAACAGATAGTCAAGATACTATTACAGAAGCTTATATATACGCTGGACTAACCATTTTTTCGCAGTTTAAACCGTGTGATGTTTTGACAGGAAAAACAATTTCACAAAATTTAAAAAATGAAATTGCCAAAGAAAAACCAACTCTTAAGCAGAGAGCGATTCATTCATTTTTATCCAAAAAAATGAAATCGGTTACTTAAAATAAGGAGGAAAAATAAATGAAATATATTGAATGGTTTGGCAAAAACTTTATTGGCTTATTTGAGGCTGGCGGAGAACAATTTATGGCTTTTATGACTGGTATTATTCCTTTGTTGATCGTTTTGCTGACGTTTACTTATTCTATTATTGCCTTTATTGGCGAAGAACGCGTAAATAAAGCAATTAAAGCAAGCGCCAAGTTTTTGCTGCTACGATATACTGTTATGCCAGTACTATCTGTTCTTTTATTGACAAATCCTATGGCTTACACATTTGGTAAATTCGTTGAAGAAGATGAAAAACCTGCCTTTTACGATGCAGTAGTTTCATTTCTACACCCAGTGACTGGCCTGTTTCCCTATGCAAATGCTGGTGAATTGTTTGTTTATCTTGGAATTGCCAATGGTGTTATGAAAGCCGGTTATGATCAAGGGAGTCTTGCAGTTCGTTATTTTTTATGTGGTATCGTTATAATTTTTGTACGTGGCTTCATTACTGAAAAAATCACTAAATTCTTAATGAAACGTGAAACATCAGCTAAAACAGAAGTGGCATAATCTGGCTAAACATATGTAGGGGGAAGAAATATGTATAAAAAAATTTTTGTAAAGAAGGGTAGTAATGGTTGGGGGCAAGGCTTAGAAATTCAACCAGAAGGTAAGAAAACAAAAATCATTTCTGTGACTGGTGGTGGGATTCACCCCGTTGCGCAACGGATGGCAGATTTAAGTGGTGCTGAAGTGATTGATGGTTTCTCTAATTCAGTTCCAGAAGAATAAATCCTGGCAGCAGTTATTGATTGTGGTGGTACTGCTCGTATCGGTGTTTATCCAATGAAACGTATTCCGACCGTGGATATACTGCCATCTTCGCCATCAGGACCTTTATCAAAACATATTACAGAGGATGTTTTTGTGTCAGGTGTAAAGCCTGAAGATGTGGAAGTTGTGGGGGACGTGGTGACGACGGAAGCAAATGCGGCTCCTAGTCCAGCTTCCGTCGTCGATGAAGACTTTGTTGAAACATATGCCAAAGTAAAAGCAGATCATGTCTCAGCCAATGCTAAGAAAGACAGTATATTAGTTAAATTTTCTCGTGGTATTGGGAAAGTCATGGGGATTTTTTACCAAGCAGGTCGCGATGCTGTAGATATGATTTTAAAGAACATCATTCCGTTCATGGCATTTATTTCCATGATTATCGGAATCATTAATTATACTGGTATAGGGGATTTAATTGCAAAAGGACTGGCACCTTTTTCTGATTCGATTATAGGCATGCTTGCGATTGCTTTTATCTGTAGTATGCCTTTCTTGTCACCGATTTTGGGACCTGGTGGAGTTATCGCACAGGTCGTTGGTGTATTGATTGGCACACAAATTGGTGCAGGAACAATCCCAGTTGTGTATGCCTTACCTGCATTGTTTGCGATCAATGCACAAGCAGGATGTGATTTCATTCCAGTAGGTTTGTCTTTAGGAGAAGCTAAACCTGAAACGGTACGCGTTGGTGTGCCTGCTATTTTGTATAGTCGCGTCATCACTGGCGTACTAGCAGTAGTTATTGCTTGGGTATTCAGTATTGGAATGTATTAAGGGAGGAAGATGATTTGGTTTAATGAAAAGTTTTAGAAGTAGGGAAAATGATTTCTGCATTTGAAAAAGAAAAATTACTGATTCTATTTGAACAAAATACAACAAATGAGTTAAAAACAAATTATGTGATTCATGAATTGGAGACAACATGAATACACCGTTACTTACGTTGGTGAATGTTACAAATAAGAACTTTAAAGAATTAAGACATATCTCCATCTATTTCAAATTCAGTAAGGTTGAAGCTCTTCTAGGCGCAATTGTTATAGAACCAGATAACTTTTCATCAATACAAGAAAAACGAATTAATCAATTTTTACTAATAATTTTTTTATCTGTGTCATATGCCAATCTATATGTTATATTTTACTAAAAAGGCAAATAGGAGAGATGTTATGGATCGCGCTGATGAAAAAGAATTGGTTAAAATTGCGTCAATGTATTATGAAGAAGGGATGACACAAGCAGAAATCGCGAAAATTATAGGCGTTTCTAGATCGTTAGTTTCTAAAAATTTAATTGATGCTAAGGAAGCAGGGCTTGTTGAAATATTCATTAATAGCAAGAGTGTTTACTCGGTAGAACTTGAAAGGAAACTTGAGCAAAAATTCAACCTGAAAAGCGCTATAGTCGTTGATACAATGGACTTAGCTGGATCTGAAGTTGATAAGATGATTGGTCGGCAAGCAGCTTTGTATTTGCAAAAAGCATCAAAAAAAGCAACAAAAATTGGAATGTCTTGGGGAAAATCATTGAGAAAACTAGTCGATAATTATCCTTTCACCAATCAACCTGATGTGACAGTATATCCACTGATTGGTGGTATGGGTGATGATTATGTTGATATTCATTCCAATCAATTGTCATATGATCTAGCAAGAAAAATGAGGGGAAAAGCTAAGTATCTTTACGCCCCAGCGTTAGTATCTAATCCACGTATTAAAGATGATTTATTCGAAAATCCTACTATCTATAGTGTTATAGAAGAAGGTCGTGATGTTGATATTGCCTTGGTTGGGGTTGCTAGTCCATTCGAGAAAAGTACTATGGCTGAAATCGGCTATATCAAAGAACAAGATATTTCTGAGCTAAAGAAAAGTGGGATTAAAGGAGATATTAACTCGCGGTTTTTTGATGAAAACGGTAAAGAGGCTGACTGTCAGCTAAATAAAAGTGTGATCGGTGTTAATCTGGAAGACATAAAAAAAATTCCTACGGTGATTGGTATCGCATATGGAATAGAGAAGGTTGAGTCAATAAAACTTGCTTTAGAACATCAATTAATTAATGTTATTGTAACTACTGATAAAGTGGTGAATGAGTTATTAATAGACTAGAATTAGATAATATGAAAGAGTACTGGACGCTACTTACACCATGTAATCAATAAATACGACTTGAAAATATATTTTTTTCTACGTTAGCTTAAGTTAAACTTAGTAAACAGTTTTGCTATGTAATTTCTTTAATTGTATTAATACGAGAGGAAGTGGCAAGATGTATAAAACAACAATCACTGAAATAGGGGACCTTGTACCAGATTTCCAAGAGGAGCGTCTTTTGATTCTTTTTGGTCCTAAAGCAACACCAGAATTACGCTCAATTAGCGTCATACATGATCATGTGGATGAAAAAAAGAATGTTATAGTAAAAGGTGGAAAGCTTACTATTGCTGGTAAAGAATATATAATTGGTGAGGTTGGTTCGGCAGCTAATGCAAACTTCAATGAATTAGGTCATGTTTCTATCTATTTCCGTGATGGTGAAAATGAAGTGTTACCAGGAGCAATAATTGCTAAACCCAATGAGTGGCCAGATTTTAAAGTTGGAGAGGAAATTATATTCTCTAATAAGTAACAACAAAGTCCACTCAACTATTTTGAGTGGACTTTGTTGAAAATTGAAGGATATCTCTTGATAAAACGTCCGATCATATTTAAATAAACTATTGGTATTTTTTGGATAAAAAGTAGAGGTTGTACTATTGAGAAGTAAAATAAAAATGTCTATTTTTATTTTACTTCTTTGGCATGTTCCTATAAATGGCATGGGTTTACGACTATTTGTAAACTAATACAAACCTTTAAGTAAATCATCTATTGAAGTTTCAAAAAAACGAATATCAGTCAATTCTATCATTACAAGGCGCTTTCTTGTTTTTGTAGGTGTTATTTTTTTTGATTTAGAAATTAAGTTGGTGAGGTACTTTTTCTTCTATTATGATAGAGAGTAGCAGATAAATGGACAGTTATTTGTCTAATAGCTAATTTTAATTTTTTAATCATTCGTTATTTTTAATAGAGCTGTTTTTAAGGATGAGTGCTTTTCTTTTCCTTTTGCTTTTTATATACTCTGGCTCTTTTGACGTGTTCTGCGGTGATTCGAGGGTAGGCCATACGTACTTCTTCATCTAGGAAGCAAAGATCACAGATTGTCTGGATTCGTTGGGTCTCTGAACGAATGAAATCATCGTCTTCTCGAAAAACAGCAGCAATCAATTCAAGTTGAGAAAGACGCAATGTGATGACTAAGCGTCCTTGTAAACTCGGATGTTCTTTCACTAAAGTTTGGAGGTCGGGAACTAAAGACAATGCTTCTTCATATCTATCAAAGAGTAGCTGGATCAAGGCATAGTTAAGTAGATGATTGGCATATTTAAAAGACCAGTCTTCTTCAAAATCACGGTAGTTCTGATAATTCTTTTTAAAGCGTGAGAGGAATAAAGGGCGGATATCATCTGCCAACATTGGCAAAATGATGCTTGCGTTATTCATTTCCTTTAGCGTCCACGTCTCCATCTGCATCAAATAATCTTCCATGAACTTTATTTCTTCGGTATTGACTTCGCTTGTCTGTGCATCGATTCGATCAATAGTAGCGAGTAAGTGGATGAGGTACGCATAAAAACGTTCTTCTTTTTTCTTACTATCTTTGTACTTCAAATAAAACTTAGGTTCTTTTTCCACATGTTGGAATCGTTGGGTTTCTTTAACACTAGCGCCAACTTCTAAAAGTAAGGTCATATGGGCATGACGTAACCCATGATTTGTTACTTTTTCTCTAATTTTTTTATTGTTGGTACAATCAGCACGTAACGGCTGGTTAACTTGGTCATTAGCGAAGAAAAAGGTTATCAAAGAAGCATAGAAAACGAAAAAATGGAAAAAAAGCTAACCTTAAGTAACATTGCGCTTTTAAAATAAATCAATTAAAACGTTAAGAAACCCATTTTTATGTATCTTTATCGAAGTCACGTGCATAAAAAGCAATACGGAAACTGAATATAGATTTGCAATAAATTTTTTGGTTTATATATTGATACACAAAATAAGAAACTCTTGAACTTGAATTAAACAATTTTCTCAAGGGTTTCTTATTTTGTGTGGGAAATAGATCGGTAGATTATTTCTGGTTTTAATTTGAGGTATGTTTTAACGTATACTAAAAAATAAACTTTCTGAACTTTGAATAGATTAGTTCTTCCAAGCTGGTTGTTCAGACAAATATTGAATGGCTGCTAATTCGGCGTCCTCTGCTTTCATATTTTGGGAGCTAACCAAAAAGTTAGTCATTCCAATTTTTGCATCTTCATAGGACCACATGGTACCGTCTTCATTTGTACAGTGACTACAATAATTTTTAGATGAATCTCCTAAGGCAAAATCTGATTCCGCTTTCATTTCCATGCCACATGATACACAGTTTACAGACATTCGAATCACTCCTTATATTTTATATCAACTATTATAACAGATTACAACAGATTACAACAGATTACAACAGATTATAACAGAATTTTCTGAATATATAAGCGTATGGCTTTTATTCCAGTAATAGTGTATTTTTTCAAGTGAAGCCCTGAGTAATATCAAGTATGTTTTCGAGTCAATCATCTGGAAGAGCTCAGCTAGTTCTTTAATAGAAAAAGCGACGCTCTATTATTGATTTCCATTTTGTTTAAGTATTCTATTAAAAGTAGCGATAAGCGTGAGTTAGCTAATTTACCGAACTTTGTTTCGTTTGAGAATATATTTTTGAAGTTTTAGATTTGTTGTTAAGTGCGAAATAAAAGTTTACAATACAATCTTTGCAGATAATATATTCAGAAAAGTAATTTGATTTTGTTATACTAAAATTATATGGTGAAAAAAAGAACTATACGGAATTAGTTGTTTGTTTCAAATGAACTCTTGCCCATTTTAGATTTTTTAGAAATCAATCTACTTCTTTCTGGAACTGAAACTAATAAAACCAGTTCTTTAAGAGCATCTTTTCCTATCCATATCTTGCTTTTTATATCAGATTTAGTTAAATCATGAGCAATTTCTATACTCATTTCTTTTGCTGGAATATCTATTTTTCCCAACTCTCTAATCGCCCAAGAAATCGCTTTCTTTACATGCAATCGTTCATCGTTACTATAATTTTTGCATAGAAGAAGGTAATCAGAAATCTCTTTATGGTTTATGACTGAATGAGTGGACATAGATGCAATCAATGTAAAGGCTGCTCTTTTGTAGTATAAGTCGTTCATCGTAACCCACTTGTGAATATAGAAGTTAAAATGTTTAGAGTGAATTAAATTTGTTTTACAGAAAAGATCACACAAATCCCAAGAAACTATCCTCGACATAAACCAATCTATTTCATCAGGCGAATATTCAATTGTTTTCATGAGAAGTGTACCTAGTATCTTTGCCTCATGATAATTGGTTTCCCAAAGTGCCTTTATAAATTCCTTATTTGCGTTATCTTTCTTTAGTCGTGTAGCAATCTTCCTTAAACAAGCTGTACTGACACCAATTGTTTCTTTCTCGGGAATTCCGAGTTTTATTATATTGCTTTTGTATTTTTCTGACGAATACTGAGATAGTTCTTCCAGTAATGACATGATATTTTTTGTCACTTTAATCCCTCGCTTTCTTAGTGGATAATTTTTAGCGGATAATTTAATTATATATTAAAAACACTTAGATTTCTTGTTTTTGTCTATTAGAGCAATATTTTGACGTATATTTTGATAAATCGATGATTACTATATGAGTGTGGAGCAACACGGTTAATTCTTCCGTTAAAATATAACCTTTCTTTATTTAGACAAGGATGAACAAAATAAGTTGAAACAAATAATGATAGAGGTATCTGAGAGGATTAAAAATGATTACTAAAATACTACATTCAAATTTTCAGAGACTCAATTTCATTTTTGAATAAGCATAGATAGACGTTTCTAAATTATATGTTATAGTCGAATGTTATTATGAAAAAATTTGACCATAGTGCGTGTTGGATAATATAGATTTCTTTGGAATGATTTTATCAAACAATTTCAACAGTCAATAAGCTCAAAGAAAATTCTTCGAGTAAATAAATTTAATTCAAGGCCAGTAATTATTTTTTTCAATCCGTCAACTCGTCAAAGTTGATTTTTAGGGTGATAACTTATGGTAATGATAGGGGATTACTTCAAGTAGTTGTGAATAAACATATAACATAGAATCATTGCTTTTAGAGCTAAAAATCATTTAATATTCTTTAATAAAACCTTGACTTGATTAACTAGGTCTTAAAAAAGCCCGTAAAGCTTCACAGTTCTCAAAACGTTAATTGCGATTATCGTTCGAGTTCACGAGTTACGAGAATCGTACTGGGCGAAGCAATGCTGAGCGCAGTTACCTTAATCCTAACTTTTCTGGCACTTTCCACAATTTGGAAAGTGCCTTTTTTGTGCTTTTAGCTATGTTAATAGGTAGGATTCTTGGTCTATAATATCATTCGATCTATAAACAAATGGGAAAAAGATCAAGTATCTTCAAACAATATTATTTATCCGCCTCTGAGGTTGTGACAGAAGTGGTCAGCTTCAAGAAATAAGAAGGAATGTACAAAAATTGCTTCTCATGTTTGATAAATATTGTGACTTGTGACCGAGGAGCTGGCAGGAGAACACCGTTTATTCGGAAGAAGGGATTGTGAAAAGTCTTTTGTCATAACCTCTTATTTGGTAGCTAATTGTAAATCCCAAACGGCATGTATTATTTTTCATAAGTCCGTTTTTAAGGATTAATGTTTTCTTTTGCTTTTTATATGGTCTAGCTTCAGCGAGAAGTTCCAACGCATATACAAGGACGTCTGATGTCAACGATAACATCGATTACCATGGTGGCCAGTCCACTTGGATTAGCACTGTTTGGTGCGCTCTTTGATTGGAAGACAACGCAACCACGTCTGCGAGACAGTCTGATTTTTCTGGGAGGGAGTCTTGCTATAGTTATCCTTATAACCGGTCTGGTAAAATTACTCAAGCTTGATCTGAAAGAAGCAAAAATTTTCAGTGAAGAGGAATACAGAGAAACGACTTTGGTCGAAAAGAAAGAATCAGGAAACTGATACAAGCGTATAACAAACTGCCTGATAATAGGAAAGACACGTATTGTCCGATTGTTTTTTTTGACATTCAATTGGAAAATTTACACTTTCTTTATACATTTCTGGCTGCTTTCTTTATACCCGTCAACTATACTTCACTTATCAATAAGAAAGAAGGATAAGTATGGATTTTGGAAATGAAACGGTCTTGAAAGCAACTGGTATAACCAAAAAATACGGTGCTGCCAAAGCATTAGATAAAGTATCGATCGAAATCAAACGTGGAATGATCTATGGATTGATTGGGGAAAATGGAGCGGGTAAGTCTACCTTTATGAGAACTATTATGGGTTTGATCTCGATTGATGAAGGTTCGATCGAATTATTTGGAACGACGGATTTGCAGGCAGCAAGACGACGTATGGGTCAATCGATTGAAACCCCTGCTCTTTATCCAGAATTAACTGCAAGAGATAACCTACGTATCCAAGCAGCGAACGGCGGTGTGTCGGATAGAGAAATCGAAGACCTGCTGAAAATGATGCGATTGGAAAATACAGGGAAAAAGAAAGCAAAGAATTTCTCTTTAGGTATGCGCCAGCGTTTAGCTATTGCAAATGCACTGATCACGAATCCAGAATTTTTGATTTTGGATGAACCGACGAATGGGATGGATCCAGCAGGGATGGCAGAAATGCGAGAAATCATCCAACGTTTGGTAAAAGAACGGGGAATCACCGTCTTGCTTTCTAGCCACTTGCTAGATGAATTGTCACAGATCGCCACTCACTATGGTATTTTGCATGAAGGACACTTGATCAAAGAATTATCGAAAGAAGAATTGGCACAAGAATCTCGTCAATTTATAAAAATTGACACTTCGGCGACGGAACAAGCAGTAACGGTTCTCGACTCTCTTGGTTATAGGGATTATTTTGTCCAATCTAGCCGTGTTATCCAGCTTTTTGAAGGAATTGACCAAGTAGCAGCCATCAATCAAGCATTGGTAGAGGCAAAAGTTCCTGTGGATGGTATCCACCTAGTTGGGCAAAAACTGGAAGATTATTTCTTACAATTAACTGGAGGCAATCCACATGTTTAATCTATTAACTGCTGAAAAAATAAAAGTATGGAAGAGCCGTAAAATGTGGGTCTCACTAGGACTGATGGTCGTACTTCCGCTTTTTTATTCTTGGAACGAATGGTATATGCATACAAAATACGGCAATGAATTAAACCAAGCAACGGATACAGTCATCAACGGTGCAACAGGGATTTTAATGGTGGAAAAAATGGCTGCATGGATTCTTCTGGCTTTCGCAGCATTTGCGTGCTTTTATATTGGGGAAGAATTTCAAAACGGTACGATTCGCAATACGTTATCTTTAGGACGGAATCGAATGACTTATTATGTGTCGAAACTTCTCGTTACGCTTTTGATCACAACACTTGGCGTGGTTTTGATTACGGGGCTAGCCATGATTGCTTACACACTTGCTTTCGGATTTGGTGAAGTTGAGGGAATCAAAAACTATGGAAATTATGTTCTAAAAGTATTTCCTGTATTGCTTCTGCTGACATTAGGGACATTATCTGTTCCAGTGGCTTTGACATTCATCACTAGAAGTACCAGTGTCAGTTTGCTTCTTTCTTTTCTTTATATCATGGGAACGGCCTTCGTTCCCGGTGTTTTCGCAAAAATCAAAGGCTTGGAATTTCTAACGGAGTGGTTTACGGAAACGTGGCTCATGTATACGGACTTTGCGCAACAAGCAACTTATTCGCAAGCACCGAAAATGATTCTGGTCAGTCTAGTAACAATCGTGGTATCATCAGCTCTAGGAATGTTTATTTTCCAAAAATCTGACATTAAGTAGGTGGTCCTGCTGGAAACTATTTTGATTATCGAAGACGATGAAGCTGTTCATTCCTTACTGGAGGAGGTTCTTGAACAGAGATACAAACTTCTTGATGCTTATTCAGGTACGGAAGGAAAATTATTGTTAAGCACATATCCTGTCGATTTGATCCTTCTAGATCTCATGCTTCCAGGGCTTTCAGGTGAAGCATTGTTAGCAGAAATCCGACAGACATCGAATGTTCCGATTATCGTTCTTTCAGCAAAAAGCGATCAAAGAGATAAAGTTTCCTTGTTGGTAGCAGGAGCGGATGACTATGTGACGAAACCATTTGATATCGAAGAACTTTTGTTACGAATCGGCATCCAACTTCGTCATCAGACTTCTGTCCAAGTAAAAGATCTGTCACAACGCATCTATTACAAGGAAATCTTACTGGACAAAGAGTCGAGGGATGTAAATGTGAATGGCGTGGCTGTCCATTTGACAGGAAGAGAATTCGATCTGCTGAAGCTTTTTCTAGAACATCCGAAAAAAGTATTTTCGCGAGCAAATCTTTATGAAACAGTTTGGCAAGAACCATATTTTGATAGTGAGAAAACAGTGAATATGCATATTTCCAATCTTCGAGGGAAACTAGCAAAGGCACATGCTGTGTATATTCATACGGTGTGGGGAGTGGGGTTTAGATTTGATTAAGTGGCTGTTGCTTCTCGTTGTTATCTTTATGGGAAGTTTTATTTTCTTCCTGCAAAGGGAAATCAAGCGATTAACTAAGAAAATCGCCACTCTTTCTGAACGACAAGAATATGGTGGTCGTCTTTCAGTCGAATTTCGAGAAAAGAATCTAATGGACCTAGTAGATGCACTGAATACATGGGTGGATGAAAATGAACAAAAAGGACAAGCATTTCAAGAAATGGAAGAAAACATCAGACTATCGATCGTCGGCCTTTCTCATGATCTCAGAACTCCTTTGACTGCTATTAACGGTTATGTACAATTACTGGAACAGGTAGAGGATACGGAGAAACGGGAGAAGTATTTAACGATCATCAAACAATCTGTTGCAAGATTACTCAGTATGACGGATCAGTTTTATGATCTTGCTCGAATAGAGACGAAGCAAAAAGAAATGGATCTCCATACGCTTTCTTTTTCTAAAGAGGTGGAAGAAGTATTTTTCTCTTTTTATGAACAATTTTCTGAGAAAAATATCCAGGTAGCGTTCGCTGAACACTCGATAAATACAACTGTATTAGCAGATCCGCTCATGTTGCTGCGAGTGCTGCAAAATATCATACAGAATTTATTGCGTTATGCAGATGGACAAGCAAAGGTGACATTTTCAAAAGAGGATCCATTCATTCGATTAACAGTGGCCAATCCTATCAAACCAGGAGCGCAAACCTCTGTTGAAAAAGTCTTCCAGCGTTTTTATACAGAAAATACCAGCCGCACAAATACGGAATCTAGCGGAATCGGGCTTTACCTGTCAAAAAAATTGGTGGAAGGAATGGGAGGAGAGATGACCGCTAGATTAGACGGGGGCATCTTCTCCATCTCCGTCAAGTTGCGGAGGGTTTAATTGGCTCTAATTTACCTGAAGTGAATGACAAAAAAATTGTATCTCGTTTTAAAGACATCTTCTTTTTTGGAAGGTGTTTTTATTTTGGTGTGATTGATACGAATTAGGTAACGAAGATAGTTATTTTTGTACCCCCTTTTCAAATAGCGCAACAGTGCTATACTAAAACTAACAAATCAAGGAACGGAGAGGGATATGGGCCAAAGAGAATTTATCGTTTTAATTATTATTGCAGTTGTTATTTTATTAGTTGTTTTAGACATTTTTTCACGTTTGAAAGTAAAGGAAACAGTTCGTAGTAATTGGGGGAAAATTCCTTATCAACCGAGATTTGATAAAGAAGAAAGTTTGAAGGATGCGTGGCTCACGGAGAAAAAATTCCGTTCATGGGATAGTGAAATCGACGATCTTACTTGGTATGACTTGGATATGTTCGAAGTATTTGAAGGGATCAACAGTACCTATTCTAGTGTAGGTTCAGAAGCGTTGTATCAGCGTTTACGTAGCTTTGATTTTGGAGAAGATTATCAGTTAGAAAAACTAATTGCTTTTTATCAGGAAAATCCTCAACTGAGAGAAAGAATCCAATATCAATTCGCTCGTTTAGGAAAAAAAGATCATAATTTTGCAAAACAATATCTAGCGGATGGAAAAAGTAAAAAGATTGGACGCGTAGGTTTATTTATTTTTCTTGGCTTGCTTCCGCTGGTGGGTGTAGGTTTGCTTCTTTTAGGGCAAGTACTAGGAATCTATCTAGCAATCGGTGGCTTAGTATTCAATACGGTCTATTATCTAGTGAAGAAACAAACACTAGAAACAGAGCTGAATAGCATGAGTTATTTGGTTTCAACGATTTCAGCCGCCAATCAGTTAGCAAAAATGACGACACCACTTCAAAAAGAGCTGAAACAGCAAACTAAACCATTAAGAGACATCCCTAAATTAGGTTTTTCATTTCGAATGAAGAGCGGGAGTGAAGCAGAATTGATTTTTGAATATGTCAACATCATGTTCATGCTACCATTTATCTCCTATCATTTCGTTCTCACTAAATTAGAAAAGCATTCAACTGAAGCCATCAAGCTGTGGGAATTGCTGGGAGAATTGGAAGTTGCAGCCGCCGTTTTGAATTATCGCACCTATATGCCGATCACTTGCCGACCAGAGTTTACTGAGGGCGGTGTGACAGCGAAAGATATCTATCATCCATTGTTAAAAGAAGCGGTAGTGAATCCAGTCAACTGGCAGAAGAATACATTAGTCACGGGTTCCAATGCATCAGGAAAATCTACGTATGTCAAAAGTATAGCCATCAGCTGTATTCTAGCACAGACGATCCAAACAGCGATTGCAGAACAGTTTACCTTGCAACCTGGACATGTGTTGACTTCCATGGCAATCGAAGATGATTTATTTGAAGGCGACAGTTATTTTGTTTCAGAAATCAAATCGATCAAACGTTTGCTGGACCAAGTGGCTTCCAAAGAACGCTGCTACTGCTTCGTAGATGAGATTTTAAAAGGAACAAATACGATCGAACGGATTGCTTCTTCCGCTTCAGTCGTTCGGTGGCTTGCGGAGTATCCATCTTTAGCATTTGTCGCCACACATGATATCGAATTGACAGAGATTTTAAAGAATTATTGTGAGAATGTCCACTTTGAAGAACAAGTAACAGAAGGAAAAGGAATCAGTTTTGATTTCAAATTAAAAGAAGGACCTTCAAGGACCCGAAATGCGATTGCCTTGCTGAAAGTTTTGAATTATCCTAAATCCATAGTTGAACAGGCCCAAAAAGAAAGTTTGTTGTTCGATGAACAGCGGCAGTGGTATCCGTTTGATTAACTTTATCAAACGAAGCATGATGCGTGGGTCCAAAAAGACGATTATCAAAAGAAGTACATTGATGCCAAAAAAGTGGCAGAATTCAATGGGAACGAGTCTGCTGTCCAGATGATCTTGGAAGATTTAGCAAAAGACGATACAAAATAAACCACGCTGTCTTCCTTCTAGCAGCTTTTATCGAAAAAACTTAGCATCAGCGACGAGACGCACGTTCCATGGCAAAGTTCTCCGTAAAACAAACAGCGAAAACAGAAATTGAAAATAACTATTTCCATTTTATTTATTTCGGTTAAAATAAAAGAAAAAAGCTTTCGATAAAAGGACGGAGGAAAGCTTAACATGAATAAAAAAGACAAGAACCTCAGTTATAAGGATCTTCTATATGTCATCGTAGTAGTTGCTGTCGGTACTTTTATGATTTTAAAAGTTCCAGAGTTGTTTAGATAGTTATTCTATCGAAGATGATCATGAACTAGAAAACACATCTCCTCTTTGTGAGCAGGTGTGTTTTTGTGTGGAAGCCAAGTTGTTTTTTCATCTGCTGTATTCCATGATACAATTAAGAATCATGTCTATAAGGAGATAGGAAATAAATGGCAAATGCGCTTGAAATAAATAATTTGAAAAAGATCTATGGAAGTGGGGTCGAAGCATTGCGGGGAATCGATCTTTCGGTGAAAGAAGGAGATTTCTATGCGCTATTAGGGCCAAATGGAGCTGGGAAGTCTACAACGATCGGGATCATTACTTCTTTAGTCAATAAAACATCTGGAAAAGTGAATGTCTTCGGTTATGATCTGGATACGGATCTAGTCCGAGCAAAGCAACAGATTGGATTAGTCCCGCAAGAGTTCAATTTCAATCCCTTTGAAACGGTCCAGCAAATCGTCGTGAATCAAGCCGGTTACTACGGTGTCTCTCGCAAAGAAGCGATGAAACGCAGCGAAAAATATTTGAAGCAGTCCAATCTTTGGGAAAAGAGAAATGTCCGTGCACGTATGCTTTCCGGGGGAATGAAGCGAAGACTGATGATTGCTAGGGCATTGATGCATGAACCACGTTTGCTGATCTTGGATGAACCAACAGCAGGAGTCGATATTGAATTGAGACGCGAGATGTGGGAGTTTCTACGAGAATTGAACGAAAATGGTACAACGATCATTTTGACGACGCATTATCTAGAAGAAGCTGAAATGCTTTGTCGCAACATCGGAATCATCCAATCGGGTGAACTGATCGAGAATACAAGTATGAAAGAGCTTCTGTCAAAACTGCAATTTGAAACATTTATCTTTGATTTAGCGCCATATGATACCAAACCTGTGATTGAAGGATATGCTTGTACATTTGAAGATGAGCAGACAATCGCTGTCGAAGTTGAACGAAATCAAGGGGTGAACGGAATCTTCGATCAGCTGACAAGACAAGGAATCAAAGTTCTTTCTATGAGGAATAAGTCGAATCGTTTAGAAGAACTGTTCTTGAAAATCACAGAAGAAAATGATCATACGGAGGAGAAAAATGTTTAATCTTTATTTTACTGCATTAAAAAGTTTAGCTATCAAGGAAACGAACCGCTATTTGCGTATCTGGGTCCAAACACTGGTTCCGCCAGTGATCACGACATCCTTGTACTTTGTTATTTTCGGAAAAATGATCGGTGGGCGGATCGGTGACATGGGTGGTTTTTCATATATGGAATTCATCGTTCCTGGTTTGATTATGATGTCTGCTATCACTAGTTCGTATGCCAATGTTTCTTCGTCCTTCTTCTCTCAAAAATTTCAGAAAAATATCGAAGAAATCTTGGTAGCACCTGTTCCTACGCATGTGATCATTTGGGGCTTTGTGATTGGTGGTGTGGGTCGCAGTATTCTCGTCGGCTCTCTCGTAACGATCATTTCCTTGTTTTTTGTACCACTTCATGTGTATTCATGGTTTATGGTCATTATTACATTATTGATGACGGCAATCTTGTTTTCGTTAGCAGGACTGCTCAACGGGATTTTTGCTCAGTCTTATGATGATGTATCAATCGTGCCTACATTTGTTTTGCAGCCGTTAACTTATCTAGGTGGCGTTTTCTATGCCATCTCGATGTTACCGCCCTTTTGGCAAGCTGTTTCGAAAGTCAATCCGATCGTTTATATGATCTCCGGTTTCCGTTACGGATTCCTTGGAACGATCGATGTGCCAGTAGCAACATCGATGATCGTACTTGTGTTATTCATCGTTGTTTTGTACGCCGTTACTTGGTATTTGATCAATAAAGGAAGAGGATTGAGAAGTTAGAAAATAGGTTGTGAAATCAGCGTTTTGACCTGAGTATTAGAGAAACAAACGGAAAAATAGTTCCTCATATTTTGTTGTTTTTTGAGCGAATACCGAGGGTCAGCTGATTGAACACCGTTTAGTGGAGAGGTTGTGAAAAAGCTGTTCTGCATCAAGTAATAAGAACAGCCAAACAAAAATAGCTTCTCATGTTTGATGAATATTTTGACTTGTGACCGAGGAGTTGGCAGGAGAACACCATTTATTCCGAAAAAGGGACTGTGAAGATTTTTGTCACAGTCCTCTTTTTGTTCAATCAGAAACATCTTTTAAGCTGTTCACTTTGCTTCTTTTTTTGTTTCCTAGTATAATGACAATGTTTTTGAGAAAGATTGCGACTTCACTGCTTGATAGAATGGAGAGTAACAAATAAATGACTACTAATTTTTGGAAAGAGCTGCCAAAGCCTTTTTTTGTTTTAGCACCAATGGAAGATGTAACAGATGTTGTATTTCGCCATGTCGTAAAGCATGCAGCAGCACCGGATGTCTTCTTTACTGAGTTTACAAACTCAGACAGTTTCTGTCATCCAGATGGAAAAGACAGTGTACGAGGAAGATTAACATTTACAGAAGATGAACAGCCGATGGTTGCCCATATTTGGGGAGACAAGCCAGAATTTTTTAGAGAAATGAGCAGTGCTATGGCAGAAATGGGCTTCCAAGGAATCGATATCAACATGGGCTGCCCAGTCCCTAATGTAGCAGAACGTGGAAAAGGCAGTGGCTTGATCCTTCGTCCAGAAGTAGCGGCACAATTGATTGAAGCAGCTAAAGCTGGCGGTTTGCCTGTCAGCGTCAAGACGCGTATCGGCTATAAGGAAATGTCTGAGATGGAAGAATGGATCAGTCACCTACTTCATCAAGATATAGCCAATCTTTCTGTCCATTTGCGTACGCGTAAAGAGATGAGTAAAGTAGATGCACATTGGGAAGTCATTCCTAAAATCATTGCTTTACGTGACCAAATCGCTCCACAAACACTAATCACGATCAATGGAGATATCCCCGATCGCCAGACAGGAGAAGAATTGGCCGAGAAATATGGCGTTGATGGCATCATGATTGGCCGAGGGATTTTCAAGAATCCTTATGCATTTGAAAAAGATCCGAGGGAACATACAGAAAAAGAACTGATCGGACTACTTCGTCTGCAACTAGATCTGCAAGATCATTATTCAGAAATCATCCCGCGTTCCATCACAGGACTACATCGTTTCTTTAAAATCTATATCAAAGGATTTCCAGGAGCAAATGACTTGCGAGTTCAGTTGATGAATACGAAATCTACTGATGAAGTACGAGAGATCTTAGAGACCTTTGAAAAAGAACATCCAACGCTTTTCAGTGAACAATGATTTCTTGCTTGAACACCGTGAATTAGAGGTCGTGAAAAAGCTGTCCTGCATCAAGTAATAAGAACAGCCAAACAAAAATAACTCCTAATGTTTTTGAATTGGTTGGACTTATTACCGCAGATGCAAGCTTTTGAACACCGTTTAAGGAAGAGGTTGTGAAATCAGCGTTTTGACCTGAGTATTAGAGAAACAAACGGGAAAATAGCTCCTCATATTTTATGAATATTGTAACTTGTGACCGAAGAGTTGGTAGGAGAACACCGTTTATAAGAGGTTGTGACAAAAGTCTTGTCGCAACCTCTTTTTTAACCAAAAAAGTGCAAATAGTTTACTTTAAGTAAGAGAATAATTATGATGAATAAAAAAGGTGGAACAAATAGCATACTATATATATTGAAATGAAAACTGTATGGATGCTCCAACTTGATGAAGCTAAGGAGGAATTCGTATGTCAGAAAAGGAATTAATGAAGGTAGTCGGTTTTTGTGAAGGGTTGCCGATCGATGATCCAAAAAGCTTTATTGATGAAAAAGAACAGATACCTGTACCCAGTTCACGGGATCTTCTGGTAAAAGTCAACGCAGTATCTGTTAATCCTGTCGATACGAAACTTCGCCAAGATAACGGGATAAGAAATGCTTTACGTATCTTAGGGTTTGATGGAGTCGGGAAAGTTGTTGCTGTAGGTGATGAAGTGCAAAAATTTTCTGTCGGCGATCGCGTTTTTTACGCAGGTACAACGACAAGAGCAGGAAGCAATCAAGAATACCAACTGGTTGACGAACGTATTGTCGCTCTTGCACCAAAAAATCTTTCAGATGAAGAAGCCGCAGCCTTGCCGTTGACCTCATTGACCGCTTATGAATTGTTATTTGAAAAATTTGGTCTGACTCCAGAAGAAAATGCCAACCGCGGGAAAAAAATCTTAGTGATCAACGGAGCTGGGGGCGTCGGTTCGATTTTGAATCAACTAGCGCATTGGGCTGGCCTAGAAGTCTACGCAACTGCAAGTCCGAAGAATTTTGAATGGCTGAAAAAAACAGGTGTAGACTATCCAATCGATTATCATCACGACTTAAGTAAAAGTTTTCGTGAATTAGGAATCGATCAAGTAGAGTATGTCGCTGTATTATTCGATATTACCCGCTACTTTGATCAAATCAAGCACCTTGTCCGACCATTTGGACATGTGGGAACGATCGTAGGGATCAAAGAGCCGTTAGATATAGGTGTTTGGAAAAACCAATCTATCAGCTTCGACTGGGAGTATATGTTCGCTAAAACAGACTATAACTATGAAATCGAAACGCAAGGAGAAGCTTTAGCGCACATTGCTGCTTTAGCAAATGAAGGGATTATCCGCAGTACATTGAGCAAGGTCTATTCAGATGGGATGAATGCGAAGAACTTGAAACAAGCAACCAAAGACGTAGAAACAGGACATATGTTAGGAAAAGTCGTTGTTAGTGGTCCGTTCAACGGATAAGCAAGAATACGCCGATTTTTTTCTTATTTGACTTTGATAAAAACAAAAGCGCATGACAGTAATTTGACATAAGCTCTTGTTTTTTTATTTATAATAAGCGAATCAACGAAAGGGAAAGAATTCCTACCAAGACGATCACCAATAAGCTTTTTGAAAGAATAGCAGCTAAAAGTGTAGGAACTGAAGCCAAAGCATTTTCGAGATTGATCTGCGGCAGATGTCCGATATTTTGGGTAAATAGACTGCTGAACCATAAAGCAGACATAATGACGATCGGGACAAAACTTAAATACTCAAGCAACGGTTGCGGTAAATCGAATTTTTTCAGTAAGACAAATGGTAGGATCCTAGAAAGCCAAGTTGCTAAAGTACAACCTAAAATAGTCAGCAATGTAAACTCAAAAGAAGGCATGTTTGATCCACACCCCCAATCCGCACCCAATCAGTGTTACAACTACAATCACTAAGTTACTTGGGATAAAAATCAGTCCGACATATACCAGAATCAAAGTGAGACCAATCAGGATCAACTGTAATCGTTTAGAGGTGTTTCTATCAGAAATGACTTGAAGATAAAGTAACCCGATAAACATAGCGACGATGGCGAAATCCAAACCAAACTTTTTCGGATCAGTAATAAAATTCCCTAAAAGTGCGCCAACAAGAGAAGAACCCACCCACGTCAAATAAGAAATCCAATTAGCTGTATTCATCCAACGAAAGTTTAACTTTTGTCCAGTATAGTTCAATTTATTCATTCCCAGTGCGAAACTTTCATCTGTCAGCAATGTGCCAATCAGCAGATTTTGAAGCAGCCGATTTTTCTTGAAATAAGGGGCAATCGTCATACTCATCAAAATCATTCGGGAATTGACTAGAAAGGTCGAGAAAACGATGGAAAGCAATGGGCTGTGACTAGCAAGCATGCTGACTGTGATAAATTGGGCGGAACCAGCATAGATCAGCAGGGACATCAACGTGACGACCAGCGGATGAAACCCGGCAGCTTTCCCAACGATACCAAATGCAAGTCCAATACCGATATAACCGAAAACGGTAGGTAACGTGTCTTTGATCGCAGTTTTTATATCTAACTTTTCATCCAATAACAAAACTCCTTTAGCACGACATAAATTTTCATAATTGTCGTTAAACTTGTGAATATTCTAAATTTTTAATGAGCATTTGTCAATGGTGGGATTGAAACGTAAAGAACTAGCGGGTCGCAGATTTACACGTATTGTTTCGGTGGGAGGAGGCGCGAAAAATCTTGCATGGCTACAAATCCAAGCTGATATTTTCGATGCAACGGTCTATTGTTTAAGTGTGGAGGAAGGACCTGCATTAGGCGCAACAATGATTGCTGCACTAGGGTTAGGGTGGTTCGACACACCTGAAAGTTGTTGTCAGAATTTTATCCAATATACAGATGCAGTGGAACCTCTCTTACAAAATGTAGAAAAGTATCATAAAATCTATCAACAATGCCGGAAAATCTATCCAGCAACGAAGGAAATTTGTCATGACTTATAAAACAAAACGCGTACCTAATAGTCAAATGACTAATATTGGGTACGCGTTAAGTCTTCTTTACTTCATCCTTTGCATGATTCGTGTTTTTAAAGCAAGGTCTGCTGTATTTCTTGTGGATTTAGGATGGTTGTTATCGTTTACTTGCTATTTTTCATTGAAATCGTCTTTCTTTACCGTTTCTTTAGTTTTTTATCTATTTTTTTCTTTTGGTTAGAAAATTCTTTTTCCCGAAAGTCTTCTTTCAGGATTTTTATGGAGTAGCGTTTTGAATAAGAGGCGTCAGTATGATCGACTTGGCAGACGAACCAAGAGAACATTTGCCTTTTTTCTGCATGAGGTGCTTCTGCTAATAATTCTTTCCATAAATAATAACAGTCCTCTATCAGAAGAAGGGTTCGTTCATCCTCAGGCTCCCAATAGAATGTTTCGAGAGTAGCAATCACTTCATTGATCAATTCGAATGCGGGAAGATAGGCATTTTGCTGAATAAGCGATTCAACTGCTTCTTGGATGAACTTTCGCATCTCCATGATGAACTTCGCTGTTTTCCTGTTTTTGTTTTTCTTGATAATATGATCGTATTTATGGATGATAGTTGTTAATTTATCTGAATAATTTATTGCATGAAATGGCATCTTAACTTTGAAGCGTTCGATAAAGTGCGGATGTTCTATAAGAATCTCTGTTAAAAGCTCCCGTACAAGAGAGGAACTAGCGGAGGAAACAAGGGACGAGAGTTCGGAAAGTGAGTAGTTGGATTTTTTTATTGGACGTTCTTCGTAAGCGAATAAGACAGCAGCCATGTGTTTGCATTTTTTTCCTTCTATGGCATATAAACAATCACAAGTCATGTTGGTCTTTTCATCCCAAGTGATCACTACCTTATAATCTTCCGTGCCAGAAACTGTTGCGGACAAGTACTTGCTTCTATAGTTCAAATGACGGACAAAACCGTGCAGATGATAGCTGTAACCGCGTTCCAAAACGTTTTCAGGAAAATACTCAAGCCAATTATTCATCTAGTTCTCCTTTCATGAAACACTTATTTATATTTAGTATAAAGAAACGTTTAAGAAAAAAGTAGCTGATTTTACATATTTGATAATCACTTTTGCTCGAATTGTCAAAAATTCATTCTCCTTTTCTTTTCTTAGAGAATGTGAGAAAAAGTAAAAGAATAGCGTGTTTTAAAGATGGAACTTTTTTTGTTTTTTATTTATCTGACAAAAATGAAGTGATTTTGTTAGAAATAAATAATTGTTCCAATTGATAAAAGAGGTATGATGTATCGCAAAGAAAAATCCAAGCAGCGTTCTGATCAGCAGTTTGAACAACAATTTGCTTTGTACAGTAGGTAGTAAGCGGATTAACTAAGGGAATAAAAGATATTTTTACTGCTTTGTTTACTTAGAATGTGTCTTCCCCAAAATTTATTTTTCTAAAGGTAAAACATAGATAGGCAGATAATACCAATTATCCGTTACGAAACGCTGCTTGAGAATTTTCTTTAGATCCATACAACATTTTCTACATCTGACTAAATTGGTTCCTGATTCATCAAGTAATTGACTTTCTTTGATAATATGATAAAAAGGCAAGCAAGGAGGAAGATAAATATGCTTAAAGATCTGAACCAATTGATCGATTACATCGAAGAACATTTGACAGAAGGACTTTCCTATAAAATAATAGCCGAAAATACAGGAATCTCTGAATATCAATTAAAACGCATCTTTACGTTTATTGCAGGGATGTCGCTAATGGACTATATCAAAAACCGTAGATTGGCTTTGGCTAATCGCGATCTCCTAGATGGATCAAGAGTGACAGAAACGGCGTTTAGATATGGATATGAAACAGTCGAAGGTTTTTCAAGAGCTTTTCGTGATTGGTCAGGATATCTGCCTTCAGAAATCAGCAGATACGGCATACAAAAATCTTTTCCACGCTTGACATTTTTTATTGATGTCAGAGGAGGAAAATCGATGGAATTTCGTATCGAAAAGAAAGAACAGTTTTATGTGGCAGGTGTGGCGAAAAAAGTTCCTGTCAAATTTGAAGGAGTCAATCAAGAAATACAAAAGTTAGCGCAGACGATCACGGAGACTCAAAGGGAAGAGATGCATAAGTTAGGAGATTTATATCCAAATCAAGTAATCAACGTTTCTTATGGATTTGATGGAGCCCGCTTGGAAGAAAAGGGCAGTTTGATGCACATGATTGGCTTTGCTACGACAAAAGAAAATCCGTACGCTGATTTAGAAATGCTTGCTATAGAAGAACACACTTGGGCCATTTTTCCTAATAAAGGGCCATTTCCCCAAACTTTACAAGATACTTGGGGGAAAATCTATGCAGAATGGCTTCCTTCTTCAGATTATGAGTTAGTCGAAGCTCCCGAGATCTCTTTTACAAAATGGGGAGAGGATTTCAGTAATGTTTACAGTGAGATTTGGATTGCAGTGAAAGCAAAAAAATAGTTAAAAAATAAAAATATCCCTAGAAAAAAGAGCGTAATTGTGTCATTTCCCTTTAATTTTATGTAAGATGAACTTAATATAATAGAAAGGGTGGGAGAAATGGCAAAGTATAGGATCGAAGAAAAACCAGATTTTACGGTGACGGGTATTGGTGTGGAATTGAAGAGTAGCAATACGGATTTTGTCGGTTTGGCTGCAGAGAAACAAGCATTTGAGCAAAAAGTTATCGGTAATGGAACAATAGATGCATTGAAACAAGCTGCTGAAAATCATTATTTCTTTACAGTCAACGAACCCTATGATGGGAAAATGATGTACTATGTCGGTGTTCAAACGAGCCAGGATGTTCCTAACACTACGAGGATCATCCCATTCCCAAAAGGAACGTATCTTGTTGTAAGCGCTTTAGCGGAATCGCCTGAAGAATTAAGAAATGATTTGACGAATACGGCCTTTGGGCATGTTTTAAGAGAAGTAGAAGATTACGCCTATGTTGGGGGTCCAAATGCTGTAGTCGAAATGGGAGTTACCAACGGGAAATATATGGGAGAAATCTGGATACCGGTAGTCAATAAACCATGATAATATAGAGGTCGTGAAAGTAGCGCTTTGACCTGAGCATTAGAGAGGAAAAATGGGAAATAGCTTTCCATATTTTGCATTTTTCAGAACTAATGCCGAGGGTCAGCTACTTGAACACCGTTTATCAAGACGTCATGACTTCAGCGCTTTGACCTGAGCATTAGAGAGGAAAAAGGGGCATGACAAGGCTTTTGTCCCCCGGAGAATAAAAGAATTTATGTAGACGATTCCGATCAGAAAAATGCAGGCACAGTAGAGAGAATTATAAAAATCTCTCTACGAGGCCTGTGTTTTCTGGTCTTTTTTCTTTTTCCAAAACGGCTATTTTATGTATCAGACTATCAAGTGTGATCTTAGCCATTTCTTCTTCTGCCTTTTTCTGCAGCCGAGCGTAGCTTTCTTCTAAAGCTTCTTGGATATTCGCACCAACGACGCAATTTGGATTTGTTTTTGGATCGACTTGGATAAGCTGTGTATTACCTTCGATGCTGCGATAGACATCTAGTAAAGAAATCTGATCTGGACTTTTGGCAAGGGAAGGCTGCGGTTTTCCGGTTTTTGTAAAGATCAAACCGGATTTTTTGAGCTGACTCATGATTTTACGTACATTTGCTGCATTTGTTTCGATACTACTGGCAATCATCTCACTAGAAAGTGATCGGGTATCTTGAAACATTTCAATATAGGCAAGTACATGGATTGCATCACTAAATTGCAGAGAATACTTCATCAGTTGTCATCCTTTCATTTTTTTTGCTTGACTTATCTTACCACACTCTTTATGATAAAGGTGTAATTTATAAATGTACAGCTGTAAATCTTAACAAATAAAAAGAATAGGGAGTGGCAAATATGCATTATTTAGTAACAGGAGCAACTGGAGGTTTTGGTGGTTATGCGCTGGAATTCTTAAAAAAGATGGTTCCACAAAATGAAATCTATGTACTAGTACGTAGTGAAGAAAAAGGAGAAGCACTGAAAGAAGCTGGATTTAATATACGTATTGGTGATTATGATGATTTAGACTCAATGAAAGAAGCGTTGAAAGGAATAGATCGATTGCTTTTTGTCTCTGGCGTTCCAGGAAATCGTCAAGCCGAACATAAGAATGTAGTGAAGGCAGCACAAGCAGCTGGGGTATCTTATATCGCTTATACAAGTTTTGCAGATGCCGATCACTCGATCAGTGTATTAGCGCCAGATCACCAATTCACTGAAAAAATGATTAAGGATTCAGGTATTTCCCATACATTTTTACGGAATAATTGGTATGTAGAGAATGAATTACCTATCATTGGGCAGGCTTTAAAAACTGGTCAATTCGTTTATGCTGCAGGAAATGGAAAAACAGGTTGGGCATTGAAACGTGAATATGCAGAAGCTGCAGCAAAAGTACTAGTAGAAAGTGACTCTCCAGAAATCTTAGAATTATCCGGCAATCTAACTGACTATGAAGAATTAGCCAAGGCATTAGAGCGTGCGACAGGTAAAAAGTTAGAAATTATTGAAGCAAGTGATGCAGCGTTTGTCGAAAATCTAAAAGAAGCCGGATTCCCTCAAGAAGTAGCTGACATGTTTTTAGCGATCCAACATGATATTAAAAAGGATCAGTTAGCTATTTCCTCTGATGATTTAGAAAAAGTATTGGGAAAACCATTAACTTCTCTTGAAGCAGCATTAAAAGAAATATTGGATCAGGAATAATGTATAAAGAGGTTGTGAAAAAGCCGATTAGTTTTGAGTATGAAGAAAAATTTTGTGAAAAAGCTGTTCTGCATCAAGTAATAAGAAGAGTCAAATAAAAAATAGCTCTTCATATGTTACGTTTGGCTGGACTTATTACCGCGGAGTTGGCAGGAGAACGCCGTTTTTATTCGGAAAAAGGAGCTGAGACAAGATTTTTGTCTCAGCTCCTGTTTGTTTATCGATAAAAAAGTCTGGGGAAGACGATGGCTCAGGCTTTGTTGGAAACAGAGCCGATTTTATCATTTGCTTTTACATCACGTGCGGGTTCGATTTCTAAGCTTTGGACTTTGTCGCCATTTGTGAATACAACGACCATATCCGTGTTTTTGCCTGCAGATTGAATAGCGGCAAGATCAACTAAAGCAATCAATTGACCTCTTGCGACTTTTTGACCTTCTTCTACATATAAAGTGAATGGTTCGCCTTTTAAGTCAACAGTGTTGATGCCCATATGAAGCAAGACTTCGATACCAGTATCTGTTTGGATTCCGACAGCATGTTTCGTTGGGAAAATGTTTGTGATCGTACCAGCGATTGGAGAGAAGATTTCTCCATTTTCTGGTAATACAGCATAGCCGTCACCCATCATTTTTTCCGCGAATACATCATCTGAAACTTCAGTGATTGGAATCAGTTTCCCATTTGCGATAGCGTAAATATCTTGTTCGATCGTTCCACCGGCAAATGTTTCTGTTTTAACCACGGTGTTTGTTTGTGCAGGTCGTGCTGCAGCACCACCATGTAGTTTTGCCATCTCATCTGCAACGAATTGTACTTCTGTACCTACGATGACTTGCGCATTTTTTCCGTCGATGATCTTCATACCAGGTACGCCAGTGGCTTTGATTTTATTTTGATCGATCAGGCCTGTATCTTTGACTTGCAAACGAAGGCGTGTAGTACAGTTATCGATCGAAGTTACATTGTCGGCTCCGCCTAATGCAGCGTAGATTTTGCTTGCTTGTGCCGCATATTTATTGTCTGAATTAGTCGTTGCAGTATCGTCATCTGAAAGATCTGCTTCCTCACGGCCAGGGGTCATCAGATGGAATTTTTTGATAGCAAAGTTAAAGCCAAAGTAGTAAATCACTGCTGTTACTAATCCTTGGACGATCAACATCAATGGCTGATTCGCAATCGGATTTTTCAAAGATAGGAAGTAATCGACAAATCCGGCACTAAAGGCAAATCCTGCTGTCCAATGGAAGAATGCACTCACTGCTAAAGAAATCCCAGTGAAAATTGCATGCAAGACATATAATGGCCAAGCAACGAACATAAATGAAAATTCAAGTGGCTCTGTTACACCAGTAAAGAATGAAGCAAAAGCTGCTGCTAACATCAAGGAAGCTGTTTTTGCTTTGTTTTCTGGACGTGCATTTCTGTAAATAGCATATGCTCCTGCTGGAAGCCCGAACATCATGATTGGGAAAAATCCAGCTTGATACATTCCTGTTACGCCTTTTGTTCCTTCAGAAGCCAAAAATTTACCAATATCATTGATTCCTGCTACGTCAAACCAGAACACGGAGTTCATTGCTTGATGCAATCCTGTAGGGATCAGTAAACGGTTGAAGAAGCCATAAAGACCTGCACCACCCCAGCCTAAACTCAAAATGAATTTAGCAAAAGAAACTAAAGCAGAGTAAACCGGAGGCCATACGAGCAGTAGCACTGCACTGATCAGCAGCATGACAAAGGCAGCCAAGATTGGCACTAGACGCTTGCCGCTAAAGAAAGATAAAGCCATCGGTAATTTTGCTTCGTGGAAACGATTATAAAGAGCTGCCGCAATCAATCCGGCAATAATACCAATAAATACGTTACTGATCTGAGCAAAAGATGGATCAACTGATTCTGGTTTGATATTCAATAAAGTAGCTACTGAATCAGTTTTTAAAACATTTACTGGAACTTCAAATGCGACCAAACCTGCCAAGGCAGCAGCACCTGATTTGTCCACTGACATCCCTAGTGCTAACCCAACGGCAAACAGCAAAGGTAATTGACCTAAAACTGCGTTACCGCCAGCTTGTAAAAAATGAGCGACAATGTCGTTACTATAAGATGCCCACCAGTTTCCGATCCCTACTAGTAGAGCAGCAGCAGGTAAGACCGCAACTGGAAGTTGAAGGGAACGTCCCATTCGTTGTAGATATGCTTTCAATTTTTTTCCTCCTCATGATTGTTAACATTTGTTTGTACGATTGCGCTTCTTAAACGCTCGATATGGATGGCCAAGTAACCCAGTTCTTCTTTCGTGATCGCGAGCTGGTATTCTTTGGTCAGCAACACACGGATTTTTTTAGAAATCTTATAGCTTTCTGGGTATTTTCGTTTGACCATTTCTACGATTTCCGTGTCTAAAACAGCATATTGTTGCGCATGGGTTCGTTGTAGAAGCAGTCGTAAATGATTAACCAGTCTTGAATAATTCAGTGAAAATGGTTCTGAATGGATATCTGTTTCCAATTCTGATTCCACTAAATGGATGATGTCAGATACAATCGTCACTTCACGGATACTGCGATGGTTATTGTTCCGACCGCTTCGTCCGCTGTGAATATGGATTGCGATATATCCTGCTTCGTCATAAGTATATGGAATCCCAAGCTCTTTTGTCAGATACTCTACTGCCCATTGAGCAATACTGAATTCATCACTGTAAAGCACTTCGATTTCTCTTAAAAGTTTGTTGCGGATGACGATACCGTTATTGATGTTCTCCGCAGAAAAAGCAATGTGGTCGGTCAAAGCGATCAATACATGTTCATTCAACTTTTCCATCAAAACAGTTTCCGCATGATCAATGATCGTTTCTGCTGCAAATAAAAAGCGTTCATCGATCTGATTAAGTAAATTTTGCAACTTGATTTGACCTTCTGGTTCCATGACAAATATCCGTTCGACATCACGATCAAAAATCAAATCATTTCTTTTTCTGTCAAATCCAATCCCTTTTCCAATAGCTACTTTTTCCTGTCCACCGTCATCTACCAATACTGCATTTTGATTAAAGATCTTTTTGATTTTCATGCGCGCACCCTTTTTGAAGATTTGGTTTTCACGTTTGCTAGACCAGTTGATTGCGGCCAAACAAAAATAGACACGAAAAACCTCCTAGGGAAACCATGTTCCTCAGAGATTTTTCATGCCTAGTATGATCTAGTCACATGAAACGAATTATTGTTAACGTAATCAATTTTATATAGACAGTTATGTTTTGTCAATTCTTTTTTTATAATTATAGTAATTTACTGGAATTATCAGAAATAAAAGGAAGAAATAAATTAAGAAACTTATGTTATTTAATCGTTGGATCTTTTGCTTATCTTATTCGTTGTTAAAAAGCTGAAAGCGAAGGAAAAAAACTCTACTTAACTGTATTTCTCCGTTAGGACATCTAAAAATTTACGAGCAGCAGGAGAAAGAGGCTGGTCTTTTTTCCAAATGAGATTCAGTGAAGCTTGTAATGGCGGATCGAGTGGGATGAATATTTTTTCCGTCCCATAAGTATTGATGATCCCATCTAGAGCTAATGCACCAAAAGTCCCGTTATCGACCATCAAAGAAGCATTGTACAATAAGTTATATGTTCCGACGATCGATAACTGATCTATGCTGAAACCTAGCCATTCAGCTAGTTGACTGTCCACTGACGTTTGCCGGGAAATGATCAAAGGAACAGTTTTCAGTTCCTGCGGATGGATGACGGTTTGCTTTGCTAAAGGATGATTTCGATGTATCAAAAGTCCCCAACGATCTTGGGCTGGCAGTCGAAATGACTGGTATTTTTGTTTGTTTGTCGGTTCGATTACGAGTCCAAAATCAAGTAATCCGCTATCCAGTTTGTCTATGATATCATCTGCATTCCCGCTATATAAATGAAACTGGATATCAGGATGCACCTTGATCAACGAATGAAGGCTATCAGAAATGAAAGAGATTGCTTTAGTTTCGCCTCCGCCAATGTAGATTTCTCCAGAGATGATTGCGTCATTTGTTAAATTGTTCGCCGTTTTTTCTACCAACGACAAGATTTCTTTTCCTTTTGAATAAAGATATCGACCAGAATCCGTCAACTGTATCTCTCGGGAGCCCCGAGTGAAAAGTGTCACACCAAGTTCTTCTTCTAAATCTTTCAGTTGTTTTGAGAGAGTAGGTTGCGTGATATGCAGAGATTTTGCTGCTCGGCTGATATTTTTTTCTCTAGCTACTGCTAAAAAATACGTCAGTATACGAATATCCATTTTTTCCCTCCTGTTTTTAAAAAAGCATACCACTAAGTATAGTTAAAAGGAATAGTTAAGTATGTTTTATAAGTATTAGACATGATAAGCCGTCCGTTATAAAGTAAGGATAAAAGGAGGGAGCAAAATGACAAGCCTCATCGAAAAACAAATCGTCAATAAAGAGATTCGAGTAACGGATCCGCTCTTTGAAGTGATCCATCAGATCCAAGCTGAAAACGAAGAGCCTTTAGCAGCGCTGAATACTGGGTACCATGAACCAGCAGATATCCGCAAACGACTAGAAAATATCATTAGTGACAAAGTAGATGATACGGTGACTGTTCTGCTGCCTTTTTATACAGATTTCGGCAAACATATTAGTATAGGGAAAAATGTCTTTATCAATCGTCAAGTGATGTTCGTTGACTTAGGTGGCATCTGTTTAGAAGATTCAGTATTGATTGGTCCTCGTGTCAACCTCATCACGGTGAACCATCTAACCGATCCAAAAGAACGAAGAGGCTTGTCAGTAAAGCCAATCCACATCAAGAAAAATGCTTGGATCGGAGCAGGAGCAACTATTCTGCCAGGCGTAACGATTGGCGAGAATGCCATTGTTGCAGCGAATGCAACTGTTACGAAAGATGTCCCAGACAATACCATCGTTGCAGGAATCCCTGCAAAAATCGTCAAACCTGTCGAACGGATTATTTGAACAGTAAGATGAAATAAGAGATAGTGAGTATAAGCAAGAGATTTTTCAAAACAGGAGGAGAATAGAATGAATGATTTATCAGAAAAAGTGATTGTCATCATGGGCGCTTCAAGCGGAATCGGTGAAGCAACAACGAAGCTGTTAGCAGAAAAAGGGGCTAAACTAGTTATAGCTGCACGCCGAGAAGATCGCCTAAAAGCAATAAAAGAATCTTTACCAGAAGCTGAGCTATATATTCAAACAGCAGATGTAAGAGATTTTGCACAAGTCCAAGCAGTTATCAATTTAGCGATGGAAAAGTTCGGTCGAATCGATGTATTGTACAATAATGCAGGAATCATGCCAACCGCTCCATTAGTTGAAGGTCACCGTGATGAATGGCAAAATATGCTTGATATCAACATCATGGGTGTGTTAAATGGAATTTCCGCCGTACTTCCAATCATGGAAAAACAAAAATCTGGGCATATCATTTCAACTGATTCTGTGGCGGGACATGTTGTTTATCCTGATTCCGCCGTTTATTGCGGAACAAAATTTGCTGTCCGTGCAATCATGGAAGGATTACGTCAAGAGCAACGGCAAAATAACATCAAATCTACGATCATCTCTCCAGGAGCTGTTCAAACTGAATTATATCAAACCATCAGCGACAAAAAGGCTGCTCTTGAACTTCATGAAGCGCAAAAAGAATGGGGATTGACCTCCGAAGATATAGCTTCTGCTGTAGCATTTGCGATAGAAACGCCAGACCGGATGTCTGTCAGTAACATGATTATCCGTCCGACGACACAGGAAGTATAATCCATAACGGATAATATCCAAAGAGAATTACTTGTTAAATAGTTATTCAAACGACCATCAATTTAAGGCGTGAATGGAGAAGAATATTCTTCATTTACGTCTTTTTATGCAGAAAAAGCAAATTTATCAAAAAGAAAAAAATGTTATTTAAATATGGACATTGACTTGCTTTTACTTTTTTAGTTACACTGTTATTTAGGAAAAGTTTCATAATTCAAAGGAGAAAAAAGATGAAAGCAAAGAATTTATTATTTAGCGTTATTCTTTTAGGAAATCTAGCAGTTGCCAACACAACAGTGCTAGCTGAAGAATCGACAGAAACTGTCGCAACTCAGACATCGAGTTCTTCAGAAACAGGAATTGAAAACGATACAGAGAGTACTTTGCAGTCAGCTACTGTCTCAGAAAATACAATTTCAACCGAAGAACCAACAACTGAAACAACAGAACAAACACAAACCGAAGACAGTACATCAGCAGAAGCTCAGAACAATCCAGAGAATGCAGAAGAAATCACGAATCAATTGACAGATGGGCAAACATTGACACATACCCATCAAGCAGATTTGTCTGAATTCGAAAACTATACTGGCTATGCTTTTTATGCTCGCTCATCTGCTAATTCTCAACAAGCGTTCATTGATAGTATTGCCTCAACTGCACAAAGTTTGGCAAGTGCCAATGACTTATATGCATCAGTCATGATTGCTCAAGCCATCGTTGAAAGTGGCTGGGGGAACAGTACTTTGGCTTCTGCCCCTAATTACAATCTATTTGGGATTAAAGGAAGCTATAATGGCCAATCTGTTACGATGCCTACTTCGGAATATGTGAATGGGCAATGGATTACGGTGAATGCCGCTTTTAGAAAATATCCTTCGTACAAAGAATCATTGCAAGATAACGTAACGGTATTGAAGACGACTTCTTTTCAGCCAGGCGTTTACTACTATTCCGGTGCATGGAAAAGCAATACGAACTCTTACAAAGATGCTACGGCTTGGCTAACAGGTCGTTATGCCACTGCGCCTAATTATGGTTCTACATTGAACAATGTAATCGAAACCTATAATCTGACACAGTATGATACAGCACCAACTTCAACTTCTCCGATGTATCGTCTGTATAACCGTCATACAGGAGAACATTTATATACATTGAATGCCGGAGAAAAAAATTATCTGCCAACTGTAGGCTGGGAATATGAAGGGATTGCTTGGCAAGCACCAAACAGCGGACAACCTGTCTACCGTTTATACAATCCTTACAGTGGAGACCATCATTACACAATGGCACAATCTGAGATCAACTCTTTAACAAAAATCGGTTGGCGTTATGAAGGTCTAAGTTTTTATTCTGGTGGTTCCAAGCCAATTTATCGACTATTTAATCCAAATGAAAAAACTGGTACCCATCACTATACCTTGAGTGCTAAGGAAAGAGATTGGCTAACACCGATGGGCTGGAGATATGAAGGAATAGGATTTTATGGTTATTAAAAAGAGGTTGTGAAAAAGCTGCCCTGCATCAAGTAATAAGAACAGCCAAACAAAAACAGCTTTTCATGTTTTTTGTTTGGTTGAACTTATTACCGCAGATGCAAGTTTTTGAACACCGTTTACTCAAAAAAGGTTGTGACAACATCTTGTCATAACTTTTTTATTACCGTTTAAGCATACTGATCCAATTTCTAATATTCGACGGGATTCTTGCAAAAGGCGATTTCGGAAATTTTTGGCGGTGTAAAATTTTCTACTGCAGAAGAGCTATCTTCTATAGTTTGATAGGAATCAATAATCTTGGTTTTAGCGTTGTGCTTTCTTTATCATTTTTTCCGTTCATTCTACAAAAAATTTCTTTTCTCTATACTTTTATATTGAGAGCGTTTTTTTTTATTACACAGCTGATTCTTTGACTTTTTTCTTTTTTTATTCTATTATTGACAAGTCAATCGTTGACGAGTCAATTATTAGAGAGGAGGAAATTATGTCTTTAGAAGAGATTAGTCACCTTTTATATCAAATCAAATTAGCCGATCAAAAAATCGTCCAGATCTTTGAAGAAAATATCGGTATAAGTCTTACTAGATACGAGATCATGATGAGACTGAAAGAAGAAAATCCATTGCTACAAAGCAGTTTGCAAGAAAAGTTGCAGATTGATCAAGGAGCAGTTACTCGTCATCTGAAGGTATTGGAAGCAAATGGCTATGTTTCGCGTCAGAGAAATCCTCAGAACAACCGGGAAGTGTATGTAGCGCTAACAGAAAAAGCCCAGAAGAAAATCGAGCATTGTGAAATGGACCATAAAGATACAGGTTCCGTGCTATCCCCGGCTTTCAGCGATGTAGAAATGAAACAATTTCTAACACTTTTAGATAAATTGAATACCCAACTTTGCAATATAACAACAGAAACGAAAGAGGTTAATAATAATGGAACAAAAAAATGATTTTTCAACAATTATGACTGGTAGAAGATCCGTTCGCGTATATGATGAAACATACAAAATCTCACACGAAGAAATGCTGGAAATGATCAAAGAAGCGACGAC
Source organism: Enterococcus sp. DIV0436a (assembly GCF_051711605.1). Taxonomy (NCBI): domain Bacteria; kingdom Bacillati; phylum Bacillota; class Bacilli; order Lactobacillales; family Enterococcaceae; genus Enterococcus; species Enterococcus sp. DIV0436a. The sequence goes on along the minus strand of NZ_JBIONA010000001.1, from coordinate 2,700,663 downwards.
TGCACCTTCTTCTGTCAATATGCAACCATGGCGCTTTGTGGTCGCTGAAAGCGAGGAAGCAAAAGAAATCTTGCGTCCTTTGATCCGTTTCAATACGAGACAAAATGATACTTCTTCTGCAATGGTCATGATTTTTGGCGATATGCAATGTTACGAATATGGCGAAGAAATCTATAACCAAGCTTACGAATCAGGGAAGATGCCAAAAGAAGCCAGAGATCAACAATTAGCTGCGATCATTCCTTATTACAAGAGTTTTTCAAGAGAAGAAATGAACGATGTAGTCAAAGTCGATTCTAGCTTAGCGGCTATGCAATTCATGTTAGTTGCGCGTGATCATGGCTATGAAACAAATCCAATTGGTGGATTCGAAGCAGATCAGTTGGCAGAGGCATTTGGTTTGGATAAAGACCGTTATGTTCCAGTTATTATTTTATCAATAGGAAAAGCGGTAGAAGAAGGTTACGAGTCTGTTCGTTTAGCACCAGAAAAGATCACTACGTTCAAATAAAATGTTTTCAGTTACTATTCAGTAGCTATTGCTTTTTTTGAATCGTGTGTGGTAACCTAATAAAAAAGGAGGTCGGAAAAATGACTGCATCGATGAAATTACGTTTCGAACTTTTGAATAACAACTAAATAAATTCAAAAGACATGTATAAACAACAATTTCATGGATGGAGTATGTCCATTTTTTCGAACGACAGTAGAATAGGTGAAAGCTATGACAGATTTGGTGATTTAGTCATAGTTATTTCGTTCAGAGTAGGAAAAGATGTGATGCAGTTTTTTTGCAAACAGATTTTTCTGCTCTTTTTTAGTATCGATAATTGTTGTTTTACATGAAATAGGAGTGTAAAACATATGGAAAATTTAGCAGTAAATATAACAAATCTACAAGTCAGCTTTGGCAACCAGCTAGAACTATCTATTGATTCTCTTCGTGTCTATCAGCAAGATCGTATAGGGATCATAGGAGAAAATGGTGTCGGTAAATCGACTTTGCTCAAACTAATAGCCGGTGAACTTTTTCCCGATCATGGGAAAATCCAAACAGAGATCACCTTCAACTACCTGCCTCAATTAACCTATCTCGCTGAAGCAAAGGACCTAAATTTGGAATTAGCCAGTCATTTCCAGTTAAGACTGGAAGAAACTTCAGAGCGGAAATGGAGCGGAGGGGAAGAACGAAAGATCGAGTTGATACGTCTTCTTTCTTCTTATGAACAAGGGATGCTTCTAGACGAGCCAACAACCCATCTAGATAGAAAAAGTATTGAACGACTGATTGAAGAGCTTCGTTATTATTATGGTACGCTGGTTTTTGTTAGTCATGATCGCTATTTTCTAGATGAGCTGGCAACGAAAATCTGGGAAGTAAAAGACGGAGAAATCCGAGAGTTTTCGGGGAATTATAGTGCCTATCTCACTCAAAAGGAATTGGAGAAAAAGACTCAGCTACGAGAAGCAGAGTCGATCATGAAAGAGAAAAAACGATTGGAAAAATCGATCCAAGAAAAGAAAAAACAAGCGGAAAAGTTGGAAAAAGTGTCCAGTAAAAAGAAAAAGCAACAAATCAGACCGGATCGGTTGTCTTCCTCTAAACAAAAAGACAGTGTACAAAAAGCCATCCAAAAGAATGCGAAAACATTAGAGAGAAAACTCCAAAAAATAGGAGAAACAACCAAGCCACAGCAGATGAAACAAATCCGTTTTCCAGTACCAAAATCTCTTGAACTCCACAGCCGCTATCCCATCATGGGACAAAATGTCCAACTGGAAAGAAGTGGGAGAACATTACTGGTAAATGGTGATTTTCAGTTTTCTTTAGGTAAAAAAATCGCGATTGTCGGTGAAAATGGTTCAGGTAAGACAACCTTATTAGAACATATCCGCAAACAAGGAGAAGGAATCCTTCTCTCTCCGAAAGTAAGCTTTCAAGTATATCAGCAAAAGGGTTATCAAATGACATCTGAAGAATCCATCATTCGTTTTGTCATGAGACAAACAGAGTTTTCAGAATCGCTTGTCCGTAGTTTGCTGAATCACTTAGGGTTTGCTCAGGAAACTCTGACGAAACCGTTATGTACATTAAGTGGGGGAGAAGCAACCCGTCTGACGATTGCTTTGCTTTTTACTAAGCCAAGTAATGTGTTGCTGTTAGATGAACCGACTAATTTTATTGATATGGCAACGATCGAAGCTTTAGAGAAGCTAATGCAAATATATCCGGGAACGATTTTGTTTACTTCTCATGATTCTTACTTCGTCGAGCGTACGGCTGATGAAGTTTATGAAATAAAAGGGCAGAAAATAAAAAAAGTACTTACGAGAAATTTTTAAATGTGCTACGATGATTTTCGTGACAAATTTAAAGGAGTGGTACAGATTGCCTACAAATAAAAAAGAAGGAATAATTTTTACAACAATGATGTGTTTTTTGATGGTCTTGGGGATGAGCGCGTATAATTTATGGCTGCATCAAGATCTTCATTTATCAAGTTTGTTGATTGGTCTAGTGCCTGGATTCGTGGTGGCTTTCATTTTGGATGTCTTCATCATCGGTGTGCTGGCGAAAAAAATTGCCTTTAAACTACCAGTAAATCCAGAAAGCAAGGTCCAAATGATCTTAACTATTTCATGCTTGATGGTTTTAGGAATGGTGACATGTATGTCTTTATTCGGTGTGATCATGGAACAAGGAATACCTGATCAATTATTCTCTGCTTATATGAATGCTTGGAAAATGAATGTGATTGCCGCTTTACCGTTGCAGTTGATCATCGTTGGCCCGCTTTCAAGAAGTGTGCTAAAAGCAATTCAAAGTAATGAATGATGGAACACTGTTATTTGAAAAAAGGCCTTGGCATGCTTTTTGTCATAGTCTCTTGAATGCAGTTCTAGAAAAATAGTGATCCGAACGATAGGTTTTGGCCTGTCGTTCGGATCGCTTTTTCTTTTCCAACTGTATTGCTCTTTTATTGAAGATAATTTGCTCTTCAATAGATATTTCTAGAAAGGTTCTGTTTATCCCTTACTCAAAAAACTGCTGCATTTGTTCTCTTACTTGCTGACACCATTGGAGTTCCTGCTGACAAAGCATAATTCTGCGCTGGATTACAACGTAACGTCCAAATTCTTGTTTCTTGTCTAGCGAGAGGTCATTCAATTTTTTTTGATTTTTTTGCATGATTTTGTTCAGCTGTTGTTCTCTAGTGAATAGCAGTCCAGTAGCTGTTGTTTTATCGAGCGTCGAAAAAGCATAGATTTTTGCTAGAAATTCATCTTTTTGCGTAGGAGCGGGAGTTTCCTCTTTGATCCATTCCTCTACAAGAGCACGTCCTTCATCAGTCAAGTGGTAGATCTTTTTTTGAGAGTGCTCGTCTTTGTCCAAAACGGTCACATAACCCTGCTGGTCTAACTTGGCAAGCGTTGTATAGATCTGACTGTGATGGGCTTCCCAAAAAATTGTGATCAGCTGCTTCAATTCATACCCAGAACGTGGTTTGGATAAAAGCACGCATAATAATATATAGGCTAAAGTATTCATAAAAATCCTACCTCTCGTCTTATTTTCTTTATTATATCACAGTAAAGTTTCCACGTTTTACATGTGCATATTGACATGTAAAATAAATTATGTATGATGCTAATAGAGAGAAAGGGATGGAAATATTGGAGAATCAAATAGATATACAAGAACAAACAAATGAAGAAACAAAGGGGAAAAGTTCAGCGCTAGTTGTAGCAGCTACCTGTATGATCGCTTTTATGGGAGTGGGTCTAGTAGACCCAATCTTAAAAACGATTGCTGCACAGTTAAACGCTACGCCAGCTGAAACGACCCTGTTATTTACTAGTTATATGTTAGTCACTGGTGTGGTGATGCTATTTACAGGTTTCTTATCTAGTCGGATCGGTTTGAAAAAAACATTGATGACAGGATTGTTTATCATCGTTGTATTCGCTGGTCTTGGCGGATTATCTGGGAATATCGGAATGCTGATTGGGTTACGTGCCGGCTGGGGTGTCGGGAATGCTTTATTTGTCTCTACTGCTTTAGCAACGATCGTCAGTATTTTAGTTGGTAACACAGAAAAAGCAATCATGATGTATGAAGCAGCACTTGGCTGCGGAATGGCTGTTGGCCCTCTAGTCGGTGGGGTCTTGGGCAGTGGTTCATGGCGTTATCCATTTTTTGGGGTAGCATTTTTGATGTTTTGCGGTTTTATAGCCCTAGCGGTACTTTTACCTGAAACTGAGAAACCAAAGAGAAAAGTAGGCCTTTGGGAAGGTGTCAAAGCGTTAAGCAATCATAAACTTCGTTCAGTTGGACTAATCGCATTGTTATATAATTTCGGATTCTTTACTTTACTTGCGTATGCGCCATTTTTATTGATTGGCTATTCTGAATTAGAAGTTGGTTTTGTATTTTTTGGCTGGGGTGTGCTTCTGGCTATTGCTTCGATTTTCGTTGCACCGGCTCTTGAGCGGAAGTTTACGACTTATCGGACAATTTTAGCAGCATTTGTCTTATTCATTATTTGTTTGCTGTTATTAGGAGCTGGAACTTCTATGCCAGTCCTTGTACCGATCAGCATTGTGTTAGCAGGATTTTTCCAAGGAATTATCAATACACTGTTGACGACGATTGCTATGGAAATACCAGGTCTGCAACGAAATGTTGCTTCTTCTAGCTATAGTTTTGTCCGCTTTTTCGGTGGAGCTTTAGCACCATTTATTGCAGGTGTGATTGGTGAACATATTGGTGAAAGCTATGCGTTTTATTTTGCAGGTGCCATTGTTCTTATCAGTGTATGTTGTATCATTTATCACCGTAATTATTTTGCTACAAATGAAGAAGAATAAGAAATCAGAGGTTGTGAAAAAGCTGTCCTGCATCAAGTCATAAGAACAGCCAAACAAAAATAGCTTCTCATATTTTTCGTTTGGTTGGGCTTATTACCGCAGATGCAAGCTTTTGAACACCGTTTATTCGGAAAAAGGGGATGTGACACGATTTTTGTCACATTCCCTTTTTTTCTCAAAATAATGAAACTGGAAAATTTTCAGTAGGTAAGCTAAAATTCATTTAAGAAAAAGAATGGGGGGATAATAGATGCTGGAAGAATATTTTCAGGAAGTCGGGTTGACACTCGTTGAATTACCCATTGAATTTTCAGATGATCGGTTGATTTATCGTGGCTATATCAAAGAATTGCCAATAATCAATGCGGAAGGTGAAACTAGAAAAGCGATGCAGCAAAAAATAGCTGGTATGTATCAGGTGTATCGGGAACAGCTACTGGCTGAATCAGCGGAAGAAGAAAAAGAAAAAACGATGAACTTGTCCATGGATGAGCTGCTTCGTTATTATGATGGCGAAACATTTGACGGATTTTCGCTTCTTAACGAAGAGGAAACAGATTTACCAGGCAGCTGGTAGGCGAACACCGTTTATATGGGAAGAGGCTGGGACAGAAGCGTTTAACTCCAAGAAATAAGAAGAAATTCACGAAAATTGCTTTTCAAATTTTTGTGAATTTCAGCTTATTTCCGAAGGAGTTGCTTCTGCTCCCGCCGTTTATACATGTTTAGAGCGTGGGACAAAAGTTTTTCTTTACTTTTGTCCCACGCTCTAAAAAGTCCGGCAGTTTTTTGCCGATCTTCAAGGCACTCTACTTATCGTACGGATATTTTTTAGCGGAAAGTCCGATTCAAGTGGTTTTTATTCAGCTGATATTTATAAGATAAGTGAAAAATCCCAGCAATCAGTAGCGTAATCGTATAAGCGATTGAATGATCGAAAAAAGAATAGTAATTGATTGTCGCTAATAAGCATAATGCAACCATGTAACTAATGTGCAAGCGTGTAACCAGCCCTTTTGGCCCGATTTTGTCAAAATACTGCGACCATTTTTCCCGTTGACTCCCTATGCTTCGTTTTTTGAATTGAAAGAAAAGGGATAAAATACCGACTCCCAGAAAAGCAGCGATATTCAGAGAAATAAGGTAAATAAAAAAAATCATTAAAATTTCAAACATATTGACACCTTTCTAGTTGGATAGAACCTTTACAGAAAAAAGGCAAAAGGCGGGAATAATGTTTCACACGAAACATTATTCGCGGATTTGTCCATCGCCATAAATGATATATTTTGTGGAAGTTAATTCATTTAACCCCATTGGACCACGGGCATGCAATTTTTGAGTAGAGATACCGATCTCTGCACCAAAACCAAATACCGATCCGTCTGTAAAACGAGTGGAGGCATTGACATAGACAGCCGCCGCGTCCACTTCATTTAAGAAACGTTGACTAGCCGCATAACTATCTGTCACGATCGTTTCTGAATGTTTAGTATTATGCCGATTGATATGTGCAATTGCTTCATCCAAAGAATCGACCACTTTGACAGCAAGGATATAATCTAGATATTCAGTATCCCAATCTGTGTCTTCTGCTAAAGCAGCCGTCTCTAGATATTCTAACGCACGAGCATCCGCACGTAAAGAGACCCCGTGTTCTACCAGTTCTTTTTCAATAGCTGGCAAGAAAAAAGGTGCGATCTCAGAATGGATCAGCAATGTTTCTGCCGCGTTACAGACAGATGGACGGGAAGCTTTTGCATTGACGATGATGTTCACTGCCATAGATAACTGTGCTTCTTTATCGATATATACGTGATTATTTCCTGTACCTGTTTCAATGATAGGTACCGTTGCCTGTTCTTTGACTCGTTGGATTAATTTTGCTCCGCCTCGAGGAATCAGCACATCTAAGTATTCTGTCAATCGCATCAACTGTCCTGCAGTTTCATGAGAAGTATCATCGACAAACTGGATGGCATAAGGAGATTCGCCAGCACTGACCAGTACTTGCTGCAATAATTGGACTAATAATTGATTCGAGAAGAATGCTTCTTTGCCACCGCGAAGGATAACGGCATTCCCTGATTTGAATGCTAGACTAGCTGCATCTGTCGTGACATTTGGACGAGATTCGTAAATGATGCCGATCACGCCTAGTGGCACGCGCTTTTTGCCGATTCTCAATCCGTCGGTGTTCGTCCACATCTCATCTACTTTTCCAATAGGATCGTCTAACGAAGCAATTTTTTCGATCTCTGTAGCCATGGCATTGATTCGCTCAGGTGTCAGCTGCAAGCGGTCTTGCATCGTTTCACTGATATTGTTTTCGACTGCTTTTTCTAAGTCTTTATGATTTGCTTCAATGATCGCTTGTTGATTCTTTTTGATGGTTTGTGCCATTTGAACAAGTAGCTCATTTTTGCGGTTTGTAGGCATAAGTGCTAGTTGTTGCGCGCTATCTTTTGCCTGTTGTCCTAATTGCATCAAGTCAGTCATTTCAAGTCCTCCTTAAATAAAGTACCCACTTCTTTTCCTGCAAGAATATCAAAAATAATTGCCGGATTTTTTCCATTTGCTAAAATCATTGCGCTGTTTGCTTCAAATATCCTAGAAGCGGCTTTTAATTTACTCTGCATACCGCCTGTTCCAAATGTGCTACCAGCACCACCTGCTTGTGCCAGAATCTTTTCATCGATTTTATCGATATAGCGATACATCTGAGCCTCGGGATTTGTAGTCGGATTATCTGAATAAAACCCGTCGATATCAGAAAGGACGATCAAAAGGTCTGCCGCGACAAGTTTTGCCATGATGGCTGACAGCTGATCATTATCGCCAAATTTTGTCAGATGATCTAATTCATCCACTGCTACAGTATCGTTTTCGTTCACGATAGGGATCGTGTCCATAATCAAAAGCTGTTCCAATGTATTCCTCACATTTTTACGACTTTCAGGATAATCTACCACGTCTCTTGTCACGAGGATCTGTGCCGTCTGTTGATTATATACACTGAATCTTTGATTATAGATATTCATCAGTTCGGCTTGACCAACAGCCGCCGCAGCTTGCTGTTCAGGGATCAAAGTCGGACGTTCTGACAAATGTAATTTATGCATACCAACGCCTACAGCTCCTGATGAGACTAAGATCACTTCCTTTCCCCGATTTCTAAGATCAGAAAGGACAAAAGCTAACTGATCGATTGCCGCAAGATTGATATTTCCATTGGGATAAATCAATGTACTTGTTCCTACTTTGACAATAATTCGTTTTGCATTTTTAATTTCTTTACGCATGTGACACCTCAATCAAATATCCACTCATTAATTTCGTTCTATTCTACTTGTTTTGACGAGTAAAGTCATGTAAAAAATAGTTTTTTTGTACAACTTGCAGTCGTTTGGAAAAAGAACGAATTAATGGTTTACTTTAAGATAGCAGAATTTCTTGAAGAATTTGTAAAGAAAGTCTTTTACAGCCTCGGATATGTTAGAATAGGAGTAGTTTATTTAGGGAGGAAAACCGGTGAGAAAAAGAGGATTTGAAGTTATTTCTAAATATAAAGATCAAAATATCAATCTACCGCAGCGCGCTACACATCATGCTGCTGGCTATGATTTTGAAGCAGCAGAAGAGGTCGTGATTCCAAGTATCTGGAAAGCAGGCTGGAAAAAGGGGTTGGAAACAGTCGCAGATGGATTGAAAAAAGATGTATCAGAAAATGAAAAACAATTGAAACCAACCCTCGTGCCTACTGGAATCAAAGCTTACATGGGAGAAGATGAATTTTTGCAGCTTGCTAACCGTTCAAGCAATCCGTTGAAGCGGTTTTTAGTGTTGACAAACGGAGTAGGTGTGATTGACAGTGATTATTACAATAATGAGGCAAATGAAGGCCATATCATGTTCCAATTCACCAACTTTGGTTTCAAGGATGTAGTGATCAAAAAAGGCGAGCGTATCGGCCAAGGGATCTTTTTGCCGTTTTTAAAAGCAGATCAAGATCAAACGACTGCTCAACGTCAAGGCGGATTTGGTTCTTCCAGTAAATAAAACGTTAAAGATACTTAAGCTTGATTTAATGTCTCATGATTAGGATAAAAGGAGGCGGTACAATGGCAAAAAAATCAAAAGTACAATTTGTTTGCCAAAATTGCGGGTATGTGTCGCCTAAGTTCTTGGGACGCTGCCCAAATTGCGGAAAATGGAATACGATGGTCGAAGAAATCGAACAAGATACAACGGACCGCAGAACTCGGACAAGTTTGACAGGAGAAAAAGCAAAACCAACAAAAATCGCAGACGTCGTCCCTAAGAAAGAACCTCGGATCAAAACAAAATTAGAAGAACTGAACCGTGTGTTAGGCGGAGGTGTGGTGCCAGGGTCTATGGTCTTGATTGGTGGCGATCCAGGTATCGGGAAATCCACTTTGCTGTTACAAGTTTCTCAGCAATTAGCAGCCATAGGCGGAAAAGTCTTATATGTATCCGGCGAAGAAAGCGCAGAGCAGATAAAATTACGCGCGGAACGCCTCGGAAGTATCAACACAGAATTTTATCTATACGCTGAAACAGATATGAACGAAATCAGTCGTGCCATCGAACATATCTCCCCTGATTATGTTATCATTGATTCCATCCAAACGATGACGCAGCCAGACATCACAAGTGTGGCAGGAAGTGTCAGCCAAGTAAGAGAAACCACTGCAGAACTACTCAAAATCGCTAAAACAAATGGGATAGCCATTTTTATCGTCGGTCATGTTACCAAAGAAGGCTCGATCGCCGGCCCAAGAATGTTAGAACATATGGTGGATACGGTGTTATATTTTGAAGGTGAACAACATCATAGTTTTCGGATTTTGCGAGCAGTAAAAAACCGATTTGGCTCAACGAATGAGATTGGGATTTTTGAAATGCATGAGCATGGATTGGAAGAAGTCGCTAATCCTTCACAGATTTTCTTAGAAGAACGCCTAGACGGTGCAACTGGCTCTGCTATCGTTGTGGCAATGGAAGGGACACGTCCAATTTTGGTAGAGATCCAAGCATTAGTCACACCTACTATGTTCGGAAATGCCAAACGAACAACAACAGGTCTTGATTTCAATCGGGTATCTCTGATCATGGCAGTGCTGGAAAAAAGAGCTGGGTTGCTTCTTCAGAATCAAGATGCTTACTTAAAAGCTGCAGGTGGGGTAAAATTAAATGAACCAGCGATTGATTTAGCTATCGCTGTCAGTATTGCTTCAAGCTATAAAGAAAAAGGAACACAGCCAACGGAATGTTTCATCGGTGAAATTGGACTGACTGGAGAAATCAGACGTGTCAGTCATATTGAACAACGAGTCAAAGAAGTCCAAAAACTCGGCTTCACAAAAGTATACCTACCTAAAAACAACTTAGGTAACTGGGAAGCGCCAAAAGGAATCGAGATAGTTGGAGTAGCAACTTTGGCTGAAACGTTGAAGCGTGTGTTCCGCTAACTAATAAATGATTGTCGAAACGGAGGAAAAACGATGCAAAAACGTGTCATTACTTTGCTGATGATCATTGTCGGCGCAAGCTTGGGTATTTCATTTTTACCCTCAGCTTGGCAGGCAATCGGTCAACAGTCAAACGGATGGCTGAATAATACATTTACCAACAGCCTGTTAGGCGCACTTATTTTCTTTTTATTATCTTTGCTGTTGGCCAAACATATCTCAGCTATTATCAAACAAGTAGAACAAAAACTAAGTGAGGTCAGCTTGACTTATCTTCTCTTCGGTGCGATCGGTGCGATCATCGGATTGACTTTAGGTGTTGTGATCTCGACCCCTCTTTACAATATGGAAATTCCATTCGTCAATAGTGTATTGCCGATTTTACTGATGATCATCTTAGGCTATCTGGGATTGAGAATGGGAACGACACGAATCGAAGAATGGAAGAAAGTTTTTGGTTCACGAAGCAAAAAAATCGAGCAAGAAACAGCTAGTCAAGTTGAGAGTCAACTGTTAGAACGAAAATCAGGAGAAAATTTCCATAAATATAAAATCTTGGATACAAGCGTGATCATTGACGGTCGGATTTATGATATTACAAAGACTGGATTCTTAGAAGGAACCTTGATGATCCCTAATTTTGTTCTTTACGAACTACAATACATCGCGGACTCAGGGGATAGTTTGAAACGTGTGCGTGGTCGTCGCGGATTAGATATCCTAAATGCCTTGCAAAAAGAAGAGGGTATATCTGTCGAAATGTACGATGGAGACTTTGAAGATATCAGTGAAGTAGACAGCAAATTGATCAAATTAGCTAAGCTTTTAGATGGTGTCATTGTAACCAATGACTATAACTTGAATAAAGTCTCTGAATTCCAAAATGTACCTGTTCTTAATATCAATGCGTTGGCAAATGCCGTAAAACCAGTCGTCATCCCTGGTGAAACGATGAATGTTCTAGTAGTAAAAGCCGGGACAGAACGCCAGCAAGGGGTAGCCTACCTTGATGACGGCACGATGGTTGTCGTAGAAGATGGACAGCATTACATGAATGAACGTATCGAAGTCGTTGTGACAAGTGCCCTTCAAACAGCTGCTGGACGCATGATCTTTGCTAAACCTGCACATGCAGGACGAGGAATCGACAATAAAAAAGAGACAGAGAAAAAGACTAAACAATCAAAATAAAAAAGAAATTCAGCCAACTGGTAAGGAAATTCAACCAGTTGGCTTTACTATTTACCTTAGAAAAGGTAAAATTTGTGCTGAGTGGCTTTAAATAAATGATATTTGAGAAGCCGTAACTGACGGAATTTTTGCTGTTAGTCAAAGTCTAGTTTGAAAGAAGAGGAAGAAAATGACGAAAGTACGTGTACGCTATGCACCAAGTCCAACTGGGCACCTGCATATTGGAAATGCAAGAACTGCATTATTCAATTATTTGTTTGCCCGCCACAATGATGGAGACTTTATTATTCGTATTGAGGATACTGACCAAAAACGTAATATCGAAGATGGCGAAAAAAGCCAGTTGGAAAACCTTGCTTGGTTGGGAATGGATTGGGATGAATCTCCTGAAAATCCTGGAGAATACGGCCCTTACCGTCAATCTGAACGTAAAGAAATCTATCAACCGCTGATTGATCAGCTGCTTGCTAGCAATCGAGCATACAAATGCTATTGCACAGAAGAAGAATTAGAAGCAGAACGGGAAGCACAACGCGCAAGAGGAGAAATGCCTCATTACGCAGGAACATGTGCGAACTTGACACCTGAAGAACAAGCAGAAAAAGAAGCACAAGGTCTAGAATCTGTTGTACGTTTCCGTGTGCCTCGTAATACAGAATACGCATTTACAGATATGGTGAAAGGCGCTATTTCGTTCGAATCCGATAATATCGGTGGCGACTTTGTCATCCAAAAACGCGATGGTATGCCAACTTATAATTTTGCTGTTGCGGTCGATGATCATTTGATGAAAATCACTCACGTTTTACGTGGAGATGACCATATTGCCAATACACCAAAACAACTGATGATCTATGAAGCATTTGGCTGGACACCACCAACCTTCGGACATATGACATTGATCATCAACAGTGAAACAGGTAAAAAACTAAGCAAACGTGACGAATCAATCTTGCAATTTATCGAACAATATCGCGAATTAGGCTATCTACCAGATGCAATGTTCAACTTTATTGCATTATTGGGCTGGTCACCTGTGGGCGAAGACGAAATCTTCGAACACCAAGAATTGATCAAAATGTTCGATCCAAAACGCCTAAGTAAATCACCCGCAGCTTTCGATGCGAAAAAACTGCAATGGGTAAACAACCATTACATCAAAGCAATGGATCTAGATGCATTTACTGACATGTGTCTGCCTTATCTAATCGCTGATGGACGTGTAGCAGAAAACCCAGATGAAAAGACAATCGAATGGGTGAAGAAGATCGTTAGCCTGTATCAACCTCAAATGAGCTATGCTGCAGAAATCGTTGATCTGTCTACGCTATTTTTCAATGAACATCCTGTATTGAATGAAGCAGCAAAAGAAGTACTTGCTGGTGAAACAGTTCCTACTGTTCTCCACGCATTTAAAGCACAGCTAGAACAAATGGAAGTAGTAGATGCTCCAACTGTAAAAGCTGCCATCAAAGCTGTTCAAAAAGAAACTGGCGTAAAAGGGAAAAATCTTTTCATGCCGATCCGTGTAGCTGTATCAGGACAAATGCATGGACCAGAATTGCCTGAAACGATCGAATTGCTTGGTCGTGAAAAATCATTAGCACATTTAAATCAAGTACTGAACTAAACACGATGAACAGAAAAAAGTAAGCAGCTGATCATTACAAGAGAGATACCGGGTGGTGCAAGGTATCAATGAATGGTTGCCGAAATGCCTCTGGGAGTGGTCTTGGCGAAAACACAGAAAACAGGAAAAACTGTTTTACAGGAAACGAAGTAGCCAAGAACGTATAACAGGCGTTAGCTGTCAGAGATAATCGTTGATTATGAAGAAAAGTGGAACCACGCGGAAAGCGTCTTTTGATAAGGAAACTTATTTAAAAGGCGCTTCTTTTCTTTATAAGAAGCTGTTTTCCTACATAAAATACTTACGAAAGGAGTGGAAAGTCATGAGTTGGTTTACCCGAGCGATTGATGCAGCAAAGAGAAACGATCCGGCTGCACGTTCGACAGCTGAGATCGTTTTGACATACCCTGGTTTTCATGCCTTGTTTTGGCATCGTTTCTCTCATTTTTTATATCAGCACCGGCTCTTTTTATTGGCGAAGATCAATGCTCAATTCTGGCGTTTCCTAACTGGTGTTGAGATCCATCCAGGAGCAACGATTGGCACTGGCGTGTTCATCGACCATGGAATGGGAATCGTCATTGGCGAAACCGCAGAAATCGAGGACGATGTGATTTTATTCCATGGCGTAACATTAGGCGGTACAGGAAAAGAAACGGGTAAAAGACATCCAACTGTTAAACAAGGAGCCATGCTCTCTGCGAATGCGCAGATATTAGGACCGGTAACGATCGGAAAAAACGCCAAAATCGGTGCAGGTGCCGTTGTGTTGAAAGATGTTCCAGACGACGCTACAGCGGTAGGAGTACCAGCAAAAGTCGTTCGAATCAAAGGAGAAAAAGTGAGGAGATCAGAATGATAAAAATCTACAATACATTGACCAGAAAAAAAGAAGAATTCATCCCTATACAAAAGGGACGTGTCGGTATGTATGTCTGCGGACCGACTGTGTATAATTATATCCATATCGGAAATGCTCGTAGCACCATTGCTTTCGATACAATTCGACGCTATTTTGAATATCGAGGCTATAAAGTCGATTTCGTATCGAATTTCACGGATGTAGACGATAAAATCATCCGTACAGCAAACGAATTAGGTATTACAGCACCAGAAGTTGCTGATCGTTTCATCCGAGCATTTGAAGAAGATACGAAAGCGTTGAATGTCGAGCCTGCTACACTGCATCCAAGAGTCATGGATCATATGCCAGATATTTTAGCATTTATTCAAGTGTTGGTTGAAAAAGGCTATGCTTATGAATCTTCAGGTGATGTGTATTACCGTACCCGTAAATTTGAAAATTATGGGAAATTAAGTGACCAATCCATCGATGAACTGGAGGTCGGAGCAAGTCAGCGTACAGGGGAAGAACAGCAGCAAAAAGAAGACCCATTAGATTTCGCTTTATGGAAACAAGCAAAACCTGGCGAGATTTCTTGGGATTCACCATGGGGCAAAGGACGTCCCGGTTGGCATATTGAATGTTCCGTTATGGCAACAAAACATTTAGGAGAAACGATCGATATCCATGGTGGCGGGCAAGATTTAGAATTTCCTCATCATGAAAATGAAATCGCACAAAGTGAAGCGAAAACAGGGAAAAAATTCGCTAATTACTGGATGCACAATGGCTATGTAACGATTGGCGAAGACGATGAAAAAATGAGTAAATCTCTAGGGAATTTCATCACTGTACATGAAATGATCAAAAACGTTGATCCACAAGTCTTGCGTTTCTTCATGGCGACCACACAATACCGTCGTCCGATCCGCTACAGTGAAACGACGATGAAAGAAGCAGCCACCAATTTACAACGACTGAAGAATACGTTTGACAATTTGAAATTCCGCCAAGAAACTGCCTCAGAGAATTTGGCAGATGATGCGGATAAAATCGCTTTGTTAGAAAATTTAGAACAGCGATTCATCGAAGAAATGGACGATGATTTTAATGCAGCAAATGGGATCACAGTGGTCTATGAGCTTGCTAAGTGGCTGAACACTTATCTAGACCAGCCGAAAGTTTCTGCCGCTGTCTTGGCACAAGGAGAAGCTTTATTCTCGCAATGGCTTTCGATCTTCGGTATTTTATTTACAGCAGAAGAGTTATTAGATGAAGAGATTGAACAATTGATCGAAGAACGAAATCAAGCAAGAAGCAATCGTGATTTTGCCCGAAGCGACGAAATTCGTGATTTGTTGAAAGAAAAAGGGATCTTATTAGAAGATACACCGCAAGGAACCCGATGGAGAAGAGAAGCATGAGGGATTACACACAATTGAACGGTTTAGCCTTGGCTTATGTTGGAGATGCGATTTACGAAATCTATGTTCGTGACCACCTGATTGATCAAGGAGAAACAAAACCCAATAAGCTGCATCGTGCGGCAACGAATTATGTTTCTGCGAATGCACAAGCCTTTTTGATTCAGCAAATGCTGGAAGAACATCTTTTGACAGAAGAAGAAGAACTTTATTATCGCAGAGGAAGAAATGCTAAAAGCCATACGAGCGCAAAAAATGCTGACGTTACGACGTATCGGGTCGCAACAGGGTTCGAAGCGCTCATGGGCTATCTGCATTTGACAAAACAAACCGAGCGGATGGAAGAATTGATCCGCTGGTGTATTCAGAAAGTTGGTGAAAAAAATGGGTAAAGAAAGAACAAACAAACATCAATCGAAACGTAGATTTGAAGACAAAAAACAAAATAGATATTCAAATAAAAAGCAAACTGGACGAAATCAGTCAGTTTCTGATCAAAATGAAGAAGCATTAGAAGATAATTTCGTCTTTGGACACCATGCCGCAGTAGAAGCGCTACAACAAGGGCGAGGGAATAAACTCTTTCTTCAAGAAGATTCACGAGGAGAAAAAGTAGAAGAACTGAAAGAAATCGCACGTGAACAAGCTGTGCCAGTCAAATGGGTTCCTAAACAAAAATTAGAAACTTTGAGCGATCACGGCGTGCATCAAGGAGTCGTTCTTGCGATTACACCTTATGAATATTTATCCCTTGACCAACTGATTGAACGAACAAAAGAGAAAAAAGAAGACCCCTTCTTTTTGATTTTGGATAGCATCGAAGATCCACACAATTTTGGGTCGATTTTACGGACAGCAGACGCAAGTGGCGTCGATGGTGTGATCATACCAAAACACCGAGCAGTTGGAATCACACCTATCGTAACAAAGACTTCCACTGGGGCAGTCGAACATGTCCCTGTTGCACGCGTGACGAATTTGGTACAAGCTGTGCAACAGCTCAAAGAAACAGGATTTTGGGTATTTGGCACAGATATGACCGGCACAAACTTCCAAAAATGGAATGCCAAAGGATCAATTGCTTTAGTCATTGGTAATGAAGGCAAAGGAATGAGTCCAGGATTGAAAAAAGAAATGGATGAATTGCTGACGATTCCGATGACCGGGCACGTCCAGAGCTTAAATGCCAGTGTTGCTGCTGGCTTGCTTATGTATCAGGCTTTTTCCCAACGTCAGGGGGAGTAGACCATGAAAAAACAGCTGTTGATTGTAGACGGCTACAACATGATTGGTTCGTGGCCGGAACTTGTCCAGCTTAAAAAGCAGGACAAAATGGCGGATGCAAGAGAAGCTCTTTTACATCGTTTATCAAATTATGCGAAATATGAAGGACTGGAAGTCATCGTTGTCTTCGATGCCCAACTAGTTCCGGGCATCCAACAAAATTATAAGAAATACCAGTTGGATGTTGTTTTTACGAAAGAAGACGAAACGGCTGACAGTTATATCGAGAGAATCGCTGGTCAGCTGAATGACCGTTTGACACAAGTGACAGTGGCGACAAGCGATTTAGCAGAACAGTGGATGATCTTTTCCCAAGGAGCATTACGAACTTCTGCTTATGAATTATATAAGACGATAAAAAAAACGGAAAAAACAATAGCCCAAGAAAATAAAGATATGCATTTTATTGATTTCCGACGTAATTCTCCATGGAATGAAGAGCAGTTAAAAAAATTGTCCCAAAAATTGGACGATTTAATGAGAAAAAATAAATAACATATCGTTCTAATCAGTTCGATGAATCATTGATGATAAGATTCCTCCATAAACGAATTTATGGAGGAATTATTTTATGTCTGAGGAGTTATTGCGCGCTGCACGTAATGGTGACGAAGAAGCATTTGCTGCCCTGTATCAAAAATATTTTCCACTTTTACTACGTTTGAAAAACACCTATTATTTAAGAAATTATGTTTCAGAGGATTGGGAACAAGAAGCAAGGATCGCTTTATATCAGGCATTGAGAACTTACGAAAAAAGCAAAGGTGTTAGCTTTGGAAGTTATTATAAAAGCATTATAAGCAATCAAATCTATTCTCTATTGAGGAAGCAGAACGCGCTGAAGCGTCGTGATCAAAAAGATGAAGTCTCAATCGACCAAAAAATAGAGACAGAAGGACCAGACTTTTTAGCAGAGATCACATTGCAAGAACCTTTAGCGATTCAGCATCTTTTATTAAAAGAAGCAATCGAAAATTGCGAAATCCAGTTTTCAAAAATAGAAGCTAAAATTTTTCATTATTATATGCAAGGCGTTGATTTTGTAGACATGGCTGAATGTTTAGCAATGGATCACAAGCAAGTAATGAGCGCTTACGGGAGAGTAAAACTCAAAATAAAAAAACACTTGAAATTTTATAATGAGGAATAATTTAGAAAAATCTTAATGAGCTTCTTATTTATTTTTATTGCATTTCTTTTTTTTTTATGGTAAACTTGAAAATTTTAAAAATATGTGGTATAGTTGATAGTAGAGGTGAACTGTATGCCAACAACTTTAGCTTCAATCAAGAAAGATTTAGAAGGTCGTATCGGCAGCCCAATCATGTTGGTTGCTCAGACAGGAAGAAAGCGTCAAACAGAACGCCGCGGCGTTTTAACAGAAACCTATCCTTCAGTATTCGTTGTTGATTTGGATCCTGAAGAAAATTCTTTTGAACGAGTATCTTACAGCTATTCAGATGTACTTACTCGGACAGTTGAGATCGAATTTTTAACTGAAGCAGTTTAAAAAGCAAACGAGCCTGAGATTCGTAAGGTTCGTTTGCTTTTTTGTGTGCGAATCGGTATGCTAAGAATAAAAAAGCAGGGGGCGTTTGCTTAGTGGAATATCAGGTAAAGAAATTTGAAGAATTGTCAACAGCAGAGTTTTACGCGATCGTCAAAGAACGAATCGCAGTTTTTGTTGTGGAACAACAGTGTCCTTATCAAGAAGTTGATGACATTGATGGACAAGCTTGGCATACGTTTTTTCAAGATACTGATGGGAAGATCCTTGCCTACACGCGAGTATATGAAGAAGCGGAGAGTATCCATTTTGGACGTGTCCTTGTTCATCAGGACAACCGTAAAGATGGTTTAGGAAGAAAGATTGTTCAAGAAACGATTAACATGATCCAGAAAAATTTTCCAGAAAAACCAATCGTGATCGGCGCACAAGAATACCTACAAGCTTTTTATGAGTCGTTTGGATTCAAGGCAATCTCAGATGTGTATTTGGAAGATGATATTCCACATATCGACATGAAAAAGGAACAAGTAGCAAGTTAAGAATCTAAAAAAAGAAAGCCGACACTGAAAATCGGCTTTCTTTTTTTTTAGATTCTTTATTATTTAGAAGTATCGGAAAGATTTGTTTGCTCTACTGGATGTGTATTGTCTTCTGCCACTTGTTTGGCAAGAAGATCGCGTATGTCACTAAGATAATCTTCTGCAGTAGGAGTTTCTTCTACTTCCACTTGCTCTTCTTTGGAGCGTAAATTCTTCGCACGGTTTGCCGCTTTGACAACTAAGAATAAGACAAAACCAGTGATCAGAAATGTAATGATAGCACTAATAACGTTACCAAACGCAAATGTGACGCCTTTTGTCGGCGACCAGTCAAGAATTGAAAGTGCTCCTTCTAAATCAGAAGTACCTGTGATCATTGCGACAAACCAACCTATTAGTGGTGTGATCAAGCCTTGCACCACTTGGTTTACGATGCTTGTAAACGCACTACCAATAACAACGCCGACAGCAAGATCCAAGACATCTCCACGCATGATGAACTCTTTGAATTCTTTGATCATGAATGACCCTCCCTTCTTTTATTTGTCTTTAGTATATCGAAAAATAAAAAATAAAAAAACAATATACGCTTTTAGCCGTCTGTTTCTTTTGATAAAAAACATCTATGCTATACTATAAAGTGTAACATCATTTAGAAAAAACGGCGAATTGCCTGAACTTATAAATTTCAAGCAGAGGAATAAGTAAAAAAGGCAGGTTGACCCATTAAAAGAGTAAGCGGGCAATCATCTGTGAAAAGGAGCATATAAATATGGTGTATCAATTGGCAGAAGGCGTGAATCTTCATGTCTTACCAACAAAACAATACAAAACGATCCGGATTTTTATCCGTTTTACTGCGCGTCTGCAACAAGAAGTCATCACGAAACG
Organism: Enterococcus sp. DIV0436a; assembly: GCF_051711605.1. Lineage (NCBI taxonomy): Bacteria > Bacillati > Bacillota > Bacilli > Lactobacillales > Enterococcaceae > Enterococcus > Enterococcus sp. DIV0436a. Next base: position 2,680,989 of record NZ_JBIONA010000001.1, on the reverse strand, counting down.
TTCACTTCTCAGCAGCATGTTGGAAACAAATAGTTTGAATTATCCGGATCAGACAAAGTTAAGTGCGCAACTTGCAGAGCTTTATGGCGCAAGCTTTGGATTATCAGTTAGAAAAAAAGGAAATTTACATTGGCTAAACGCAGGGATCAGTTTTGTGAATGGTGAATATGTCAATGATCCAAACCTTTTTTCTCAAGCGGTAGATTTTTTAAAAGAGGTTTTATTTTATCCAAATATTAAAAATCATCAGTTTGATCAGTTGACGTTTGACTTGGAAAAGAACAATCTGCGTCTATATTTGGAAAGTTTGAAGGAAGATAAACAAACTTTTGCTTCCTATGCCTTGCAAGAACTTTATTTTGAAAACAGCCCGGAACAAAAAATCCCAGGGTTGGGCGTAGTCGAAGATCTGGACAAGATCACTGCTAGTTCGCTAGCGTCCTACTATCAAGAAATGATGGCAAATGATCAAATCGACATTTTTGTTGTCGGCGATGTTGATCCGGACAAAGCAGCTGAAGCAGTTGGGCAATTACCATTTGAGTCGCGGGAAACAGTTTATCCAGATCTGTTTTATACCCAGCCTCAAGTGAATATCGTGAAGGAACGACAAGTACGTGAGCCAATCGTTCAAGCAAAGCTGAACCTAGCTTATCAGACAAATGTATATTACGATGAACCAGAACGTTTTGCGCTAATGGTCTTTAACGGTTTATTTGGCGGTTTTCCTCACTCTAAACTTTTCATGAATGTCAGAGAGAAAGAAAGTCTAGCTTATTATGCCTCTAGTAGCGTGGATACGTTCCGAGGATTCATGAGTGTCCAAACCGGTATCGATGAAAAGAACCGAAATCAAGTACTTCATCTGATTCACGAGCAATTAGAAAGTTTGCGAAATGGTGAAATAACAGAGTTGGAACTGTCTCAGACAAAAGCAATGCTGAGAAACCAATATCTGCTTTCTCTAGACTCTCCGCAAGCGGCAATCGAAGCTTCTTTTTTGGACAGCTGGCTGCCGGAAACAAAATTATCTGATGAAGAATGGTTGAAACGTATGGAAAGCGTGACAATCAAAGAGATACAACAAGTAGCTGAGCAAATCGAATTGCAGGCAATCTTCTTTTTAGCAGGAGGAAATGCAAATGAATAAAACAGAATATGAGCAAATCAATGAAACACTTTATCATGAAGTACTGCCAAACGGTTTGACCGTGTATTTGTTGCCTAAAAATGACTATCACAAGACATATGGTTTGTTCAGTACGAATTATGGTTCGATCGATAACGAATTTATTCCCTATGGTGAAAAAGAAAAGGTGAAAGTTCCAGATGGAATTGCCCATTTTTTAGAACATAAGTTGTTTGAAAAAGAAGATGGTGATGTCTTTCAATTATTTGGGAAACAAGGAGCTTCCGCCAATGCTTTCACAAGTTTTACGAAAACCAGCTATCTGTTTTCTACGACGGATCAGGTAGAAAAGAATCTGACGACTCTGATCGATTTTGTACAAGCACCTTACTTCACAGAAGAAACTGTAAACAAGGAAAAAGGAATCATCGGTCAGGAAATCCAAATGTATGAAGACGACCCTAACTGGCGGATGTTTTTTGGCATACTAAATAACTTGTATCCTACACACCCATTGCATATCGATATTGCGGGCACGGTTGAAAGTATCGACAAAATCACAGCTCAAGACTTGTATACGTGCTATCGGACGTTTTATCAGCCAAGCAATATGGTTTTATTTGTAGTTGGTAAGATGGAGCCTGAGAAATTGATGAAACTTATTCGGGAAAACCAAGAAGCAAAAAATTTCCCTCCAAAGCAAGAAATTGTACGTTATTTCCCTGAAAACACAAAAGAAATCATCAAACAAAGTGCATTGGAAGCAGCCATTACACGAGATAAATTTGTACTTGGTATTAAAGGATTAGACACATTGCCGCAAGAAGGAACAGAACTGTTACGCTATAAAACAGCAATCAATCTGTTGTTCCAAATGATTTTAGGCAATACTTCTCGAAACTATCTAGCGATGTACAATCAAGGAATTATCGATGACAGCTTTGGTTTTGAATTCAGCTTGGATCGTGAATTTCACTTTGCGGACTTCAGCGGAGATACGGACGAACCAGAGAAAGCAGCAGAAAAAGTCAAAGAAATCATTCTTGGATTCGCTGATGATCCGGAAGTGTCAGAAACAAATCTCGATTTGCTGAAGAAGAAAATGCTTGGACAATATTTCCAATCATTAAATTCGATCGAATATATTGCCAATCAATTTACGCAAAGTTTATTTGGCGATCGAACTTTATTTGATCTTCCTGAAATCATCGATTCGATCCAAATGAAAGACGTACTGGCAGCTGGGGAAGCATTTATAAGTGAAGAGGCCTTCAGCGAGTTTTACATGAGACCAAAATAAACCAGTATTTTATGAGGAAAAGTCTTAAATTTCGTTTTAGACTTGTAGTAGGAACCTCCTCCAAAATCAGCTTTTATGGTATTCTTAGTTGTGTTGGAAAAATTAGTGAGAAAATAAAACAAATCATGCTCTCTTTTAATCAACTTATATTAAAATAAAATCAAACGAAGTAATCAAAGAGGTTGTGACAGAAGTGGTCAGCTTCAAGAAAAGAAGGAATTTACGAAAATTGCTTCTCAAATTTTTGTGATATTTCGGCTTATTGCCGAAGAAGCTACTTCTGGAACACCGTTTAAGGAAGAGGTTGTGAAATCAGCGTTTTGACCTGAGTATTAGAGAAACATACGGAAAAATATCTCCTTATATTTTGTCGGTTTTTGAGCTAATACCGAGGAACAGCTGATTGAACACCGTTTAAGAAAGAGGTCGTGAGCCTGCCGTTTAACTCCGAGTCACAAGGAACAAGTTCAAAAAACAGCTTCTTATATTTATTGGATATTGTGACTTGTGACCGAGGAGTTGGCAGGAGAACAATGTTTATTCGGAAAAAAGGAGCTGTGACATGACTTTTGTCACAGCACCCAAACATAACGTCTTTCTTTGCAACAGCAGATGCTTCGGAGAATCAAACAGACTGGAGAAGATGAACGAGTGGCTTTTGAAACCATCGGAGAAAAATTACGGCAAGCACGCCTGAATAAAAAAATATCTTTAGATGAATTACAGCAGATTACAAAAATTCAAAAACGTTATTTGGAAGCAATCGACAATGATGATTTTGACCAATTGCCTGGTAAATTTTACGTGCGGGCATTTATTCGGCAATACGCTGAAGCTGTAGGAGAAGATGGAGACCATTTAGTCGATGTTTTTGATGGGAAAAGCAAATTGACAGGATCGGTCCCTGAACGTCCGCAGCCTGAAACAGTAAGTACTTCTAGAAAAGCAATGCATCAGGAAGAATCGCATCCAAGTCGCTTTTGGACAAGTCTTCCTGTCATTTTATTAGGATTGGTTGCTTTGGCGATTGTCGTTGTCGTGGGCTATATGACTTGGCAAGATCGTCAAGCTGATCCAATAATCGGAGACACAGCTTCTTCGCTTAAAGTAGAAGGATCAGTCGAGGAGTCCTCTTCCTCAGAGCAAAGCACGCAGACCAAAGAGTCTTCTACAGTAGAATCAACAACAAAATCAAGTGAAGAAAAGAAAATGGCAATAGCTACAGGAGAAGATTCTGGCAGTGCCATCGCAGTAAATATCACAGACGCTACCAAGCCTGTAACCCTTGAATTTACTGCTGTCAATCGTGTATGGTTAGGTGTGCTAGTAGACAATGCCTATGTTTATCAAGGGACACTGGCAGCAAATGAAACACAGAGTACCGTGTTACCGGAAACAGCAACAAATGCGACCATCACGATTGGTGCAGCAAGCAATGCAACGATCAAAGCGAATGGAGAATCCGTACCAGTTAATCCAGGGGAAAACAATCAGAGTCCAAAAAATGTGAACCTTACTCTTCAATACGCAGAATAATCGTATAAATTAGTTTACGCATCTGTTTACTTGTAGGTATAAAAAAGAAGGATCGTGACAAATCTGTGTCGCGGTCCTTCTTCGTTAATTCAAAAAGATCAATTTCAATAAAAATACTCCTTTGAATAAATTCATTTGGAAAAGTAAATAATATCGGTGGAAACTTCGCTGATAGTCACGTAGAATAGGGAAGAAAGGAGTCGATAGTGTGAATTTACCAAATAAATTAACTGTACTTAGAATTTGTATGATCCCGATTTTCATTTTGGTTGTAGGTTTACCTTTAGATTGGGGACAACTTAACGTAGGAGACACCACACTGGCTGTCACACAGCTAGTAGGTGCAGTTATTTTTGCTTTAGCTAGTATCACAGACTGGTTAGATGGAAAAATTGCCCGTGCGCGAGGCCTTGTCACTAATTTTGGCAAGTTTGCGGACCCGTTGGCAGATAAAATGCTAGTTATGACTGCTTTTATCATGTTGGTTGACCAAGGAAAGGCCCCTGGTTGGGTAGTAGCGATCATTGTCTGTCGTGAATTAGCCGTCACAGGCTTGCGTTTACTACTTGTCGAACATGGAGAAGTCATGGCTGCAGCTTGGCCGGGAAAAGTCAAGACGGCTACACAAATGGTTGCTATTATCTTGCTGTTTATCAATAATATCCCATTCAGCCTGATCGGTATTCCAGTAGATCAAATCATGCTTTATGCTTGTCTGATCTTTACTATCTATTCAGGTGTGGATTACTTCATCAAAAACAGCGGTGTGTTCAAAGGATCAATGTAAGTATCGTTTAGTGGAGAGGTTGTGAGCCTGCCGTCTAACTCTGAGTCACAAGGGATAATTTCAAAAAACAGCTTTTCATGTTTTATGTATATTGTGACTTATGACCGAGGTTTTGGCAGGAGAACACTGTTTATTTGGAACAAGGAGCTGTGACAAGATTTTTGTCACAGCTCCTTGCCCTCTTTTTAAATAAAAAAATATAAAAATACAGCGTATACTATATAAGGGAGCGGGAAGTAATGAAAGCAGAAATAATAGCTGTCGGAACAGAACTTTTACTAGGACAAGTCGTGAATACGAATGCCACTTTCTTGTCAGAACAGCTAGCTGATCTAGGTATCGAAGTTTATTATCAAACAGTTGTAGGAGATAATCAGCAGCGTTTAGAAGAGTTGATTGCTCTAGCTGAAACAAGAAGTGAACTCATACTCTTATGTGGCGGATTAGGACCGACAGAAGATGACCTGACAAAAGAAGCAACTGCGGCTCACCTCGGTAAGTCTCTCATACAAAATACGGAAGGATACAAAAAATTATTGGCATATTTTGAAACAACCCATCGAAAAATGACCAAAAACAATCTGCAACAGTCCCAGATCATCGAAGGCGGGATTCCTCTACCAAATCGTACAGGGCTTGCTTTAGGGACTTTTTATCAAACAGATACACATGCGTATATCCTTCTTCCCGGTCCGCCTAATGAGTTGAAACCAATGTTTGTGGAACAAGTACGTCCTTTACTAGAGGAACGTTTTCCTTCTGAAGAAAAACTAATTTCTAAAGTTTTGCGCTTTTATGGGATTGGTGAATCGCGACTGGTCACTGAGCTAAAAGATCTGATTGAGACACAGATCAATCCAACGATCGCACCATATGCCAAACCAAATGAAGTGACATTACGACTGACAGTGAAAACAAATGATGTTCAAGCAGGGAATCAAGCTCTTTTAGCATTAGAAGAAAAAATCCAAGAACGAGTAGGGGAATATTTTTATGGATACGGCGATGATAATTCGCTAGCAAAAGTCGTAGTGGAACTACTGAAAGAAAACAAGCAGACTGTAACAGCAGCGGAAAGTTTGACAGCCGGCGCCTTCCAAGCCGCATTGGGCGATATTGCTGGTGTATCTGAAGTATTTCCAGGCGGATTCGTTACCTACTCGCTCCAAACAAAAGCTGGTTTTCTGGAGATTGATCCGGAGCTATTAGCAGAATATGGAACAGTCAGCAAAGAATGTGTGGAGCAGATGGCCATTCAAGCACGTGAGATAGCAAGAACAGATTACAGTGTAGCTTTCACCGGAGTGGCTGGACCGGACACGTTAGAAGGTCAATCTGCAGGAACAGTATGGATCGCTATTTCATCTAAAGACGGCGTGGTTTCGGAAAAATATCACTTTGCCAGAGATCGTGCTGCTATCAGATATAATGCGGTTATGCAAGGATTTGATCTTTTGAGAAAACAGCTTTTAAGAAAATGATAAATGCGAATATTTGTTCGGTTTTTTCTTGCTTTTTTTCACTAAAAAAGATATGATAAGGATAATGAAATGTTGCTCTGATTTGTAAATATAAGGAGGATTATCGTATTGGCAGATGATCGTAAAGCAGCCTTAGATGCTGCACTGAAAAAAATTGAAAAGAGCTATGGTAAAGGCTCTATTATGAAATTGGGCGAAAAAATCGACCAGCAAATCTCTACAATTCCAAGTGGCTCTCTTGCGTTAGATGTCGCTTTAGGTGTCGGCGGTTATCCCCGTGGACGTATTATCGAAGTATACGGACCTGAAAGTTCAGGTAAAACAACAGTGGCGCTACATGCTATTGCAGAAGTACAAAAAAATGGCGGAACTGCCGCTTTCATCGATGCTGAGCATGCGTTAGATCCGCAATATGCACAAAAATTAGGTGTGAATATCGATGAACTACTTCTTTCACAGCCTGATACAGGAGAACAAGGTCTGGAGATCGCTGATGCTTTAGTATCAAGTGGAGCTGTAGACATCGTAGTAGTCGATTCAGTTGCCGCTTTAGTTCCACGAGCAGAAATCGACGGCGAAATGGGTGACTCACATGTCGGGTTACAAGCACGTTTGATGTCTCAAGCATTGCGTAAACTCTCTGGTTCGATTAACAAAACAAAAACAATCGCTATTTTCATCAACCAAATCCGTGAAAAAGTAGGCGTGATGTTTGGGAATCCAGAAATCACGCCTGGAGGACGCGCATTGAAATTTTACGCAACGATCCGTTTAGAAGTACGCCGTGCAGAACAATTGAAACAAGGAACAGATATTGTTGGTAACCGTACAAAGATCAAAGTCGTGAAAAACAAAGTAGCTCCTCCTTTCAAAATCGCTGAAGTAGATGTCATGTATGGCTTAGGTATCTCACAAGAAGGAGAACTTCTAGACATGGCAGTAGAAAAAGACATCGTTGATAAAAGTGGTGCTTGGTATTCTTATAAAGAAGATCGGATTGGCCAAGGACGGGAAAACGCTAAAATCTATATGGCTAATCATCCTGAAATGATGGCAGAAGTTTCTGCTCTAGTTAGAGCAGCTTATGGTATTGGCGAAGAAGTCGCTGTCCCAGAAGATGAAAAAGGACAAGAAGAATTGCCTTTAGAAGAAGAATAAAAATCATGATAAACAAAAACGGCTGGTCTGAAGAGTAGGTACTCTCCTTGACCTGCCGTTTTTTTATTGAATAAAGAAATCGTAAGTTATTTAATTATACGAGTGGGTACATAAAATAAAAATATCTGTTCATCTACAAAGAATAATTTAATAGAAAAGTTTCTCAACTTAAAGGTTTACCTATATGAAACTAGTGTCATTTATTTTAAAAACCATCGTTTAATGAATAAGTAGAAAGCCGTTTCTTTGTTTATTTAAAGTTGACACTACGGGGTACAAACATTAGAATAAAGTTGTGCATGTTTTTTGTACACATATATGCGAAGATGCATATTGACAAGTTTAGAATAATTTATCATAGAAGCTGTATAGATGATAAAAATGAAAAAGATAGTATGGAGGTGGATTTTATGGTATTCAACATTCTCCTCGCTATCATCGGTTTAATTGTCGGTCTTGGTTTAGGGTTTATGGTCGCAAAGTCACGTCACGAGAAAGAAATAGCTGGTGCACAATCATCAGCTGCTGGAATCATCGATAGTGCAAAAAAAGAAGCAGAAACTCTAAAAAAAGAAGCATTGTTAGAAGCTAAGGAAGAAAATCAGAAATACCGTTCTGAAGTTGAAAGTGAGCTGAGAGAAAGTAAGTTAGAATTAAAATCTCAAGAGAATCGTTTGATTCAACGCGAACAAACGCTGAATCGTAAAGATGACTCGTTAGAAAAACGCGAGAACTCACTTGAAAGTAAAGAAGAAGCACTTAGTTCAAAACAGCAATTAATTGAAGAGCGAGAAAAAGACGTTGAAAAAATGATTGAAGATCAACAAAAAGAACTAGAAAAAATTGCTGGTTTATCAAAAGAGGACGCACGAGATGTCATCATGAAATCGACTGAAGAAGAGCTGAATCATGAGTTAACTCTAATGGTAAAAGAATCTGAACAGCGTTCCAAAGAAGAAGCAGATCGCAAAGCGAAAAACTTATTATCATTAGCGATTCAACGCTGCGCAGCAGATCAAGTTTCAGAAACGACTGTTTCAGTCGTTACCCTTCCGAATGATGAAATGAAAGGTCGTATCATTGGACGAGAAGGTCGTAATATTCGAACGCTTGAGACGCTGACTGGTATCGATTTAATCATCGATGATACACCGGAAGCAGTTGTTCTTTCCGGATTCGATCCAATCCGAAGAGAAATCGCACGGATGACCTTGGAAAAACTGATACAAGATGGACGAATCCATCCAGCGCGTATCGAAGAAATGGTCGAGAAATCTCGTAAAGAAATGGATGAACGTATTCGCGAATACGGGGAAGAGGCAGCGTTTGAAGTCGGTGCTCATACACTTCATCCAGATCTAATCAAGATCATCGGACGTCTGCGATTCAGAACTAGTTATGGACAAAACGTCTTGAAGCATTCGGTCGAGGTTGCAAAATTAGCTGGTATCTTAGCAGCAGAGCTTGGCGAAGATATCCAATTAGCAAAACGTGCCGGGTTGCTCCATGATATTGGGAAAGCACTTGACCATGAGATTGAAGGATCTCACGTTGAGATCGGTGCGGAATTAGCTGCCAAGTACAAAGAAAACCCAGTAGTAATCAACGCGATCGCTTCTCATCATGGCGATGTGGAAGCTACTTCTGTTATCTCTGTCCTTGTAGCTGCAGCAGATGCGCTCTCAGCAGCAAGACCTGGTGCGCGAAGTGAATCATTAGAAAACTACATCCGTCGTTTAAGAAGTCTGGAAAATATTTCGAACAGCTTCGCCGGTGTAGAATCAAGTTACGCAGTTCAAGCTGGACGCGAAGTTCGGGTAATGGTCAAGCCAGAAGAAATCTCGGATTTAGACGCTGTTCGTTTAGTACGTGATATTCGTAAACGAATCGAAGAAGAACTGGATTATCCTGGACACATCAAAGTAATCGTTATTCGGGAAACTCGTGCAACTGATTATGCTAAATAATAAAAAATACAAAAGAAGAGCCGCGGCAAAAGCCACAGCTCTTCTTTTTTTGTAAGGCACGAAAAAACATTGCTATCATTATTTTTTATTCAACATCTCAAGATCTTTCTCGATTGTCGTATTGATTCCTTTGATGATGGCTGGGATGAATCCTGCTTCTTCTAGCGCAACTACACCGGCAACGGTCGTACCACCAGGAGAAGAAACTTGGTCTACAAGTTCCCATGGATTTTTATCACTTGAAAGGAATTTTTGACAAGAACCCATAATTGCTTTTGCAGCAATTTCAGTTGCTGTCTGTTTGGACAAACCATTTAATACACCAGTCCGTCCCATCGCATCGATCAGCATGTAAACGAATGCGGGTGAGCTGCCAGCAAGGCCAATGAATGTACTGAAATCTGATTCTGCTAAAGGATAGACGCTGCCGATTGCTTCAAAAATCATCGTAGCTTGCTGAAGCTGTTCCTCCGTGGCAGCTTCATTTTTGCAAATCGCAGAAACGCCTGCTCCTACGCTGACATTGACATTCGGCATCACACGTACGATGGAGGCCTGAGGATCTTCAAGCGCTGTTTCTAAATCTGTTAATGATTTTCCTGAAGCAATAGAAATGAATAAGACTTTCTGGCTATATTCTCTTAGTTCTTCCAATACTTTTTCAATGATTTTTGGTTTCACGGCTAAAAGAACGATATCTGATTGTGATGCAACTTCCTGATTACTTTTGCATGCATGGACGCCAGTTTCAGCAGCAAATTTTTGTGCATTTTCAAAATGTCCACTGGAAACGAACACCTCTTCTTTCGAGACTGTTCCTTTTTTTAATAAACCATCAATAATAGCTTGTGCCATATTCCCTGTGCCGATAAATCCTACTTTCATGTTATCCTCTCCTTTAGCATTAGGATATCTTTCTTTTTCTATCATCGCAAGCAAAGAACAGGTCTAAAGTGGAAAAATTAAAATAAATAAGATAACATTGGGGTATGACACAAAAGTATACAAGTTAGGAATGGGAAAATGTGAAAAATAAACGATACTTGATGCTGCAATGGATAAAGGAACATAGTCTGATTTTAAAACTGATTTTTTTCGGCTCCGTGTTAGTCTTTGTGGCAAATCAAGTCGCAAATATTGCTAATGGCATGAGTTGGCAAGATATTTGGCAAAGGATGGGACAACAAAGCCACATGACGATCCTGCTCATGATTCTGGCTGGACTGCTGGGTGTCACTCCGATGTTGTTGTATGATTGGGTGACGATCAGAGTCTTAGAAAAACAAGGAAAACCAAAAATGGAAAGAAAAGAGTTTCTTCTTGCTGCGTGGGTAACAAACACGATCAACAATCTCGCCGGTTTTGGTGGTGTGGTAGGAGCAAGTCTGCGGGCTAGTTTTTATGGAAAGCAGACAAATAGAAAAATGGTTTTAGCCACTGTATCAAAAGTCGCACTATTTATGCTGACTGGTTTGTCTGTATGGTCGTTTCTTACATTTATTGATGTCTTTTTTATTCAGTCAGAAAGTATTTTTCGAAGCTATTGGATCTGGCTTTTCGGCGGTAGTTTTTTAGCACCAGTCATTTTCTTTTTTGCTTATCTAAAGAGAAAGTCATTGTTCTTCGAGTTTTATCCAAAAGGCTTGCTTGGTCTGCTACTGGCATCCTTTGGACAATGGACGGGAGCCCTTGCGGTATTTTTGATCATCGGCAAGTTGATGAGAATAGATATTTCGATGCTTTCGATCTATCCTATGTTCATGATTGCTACATTGATAGGAATGCTGACGATGGTCCCAGGTGGAATGGGGACTTTTGACGTTTTGATGATCTTAGGAATGAGTCAATTGTCTGTTCGGCAAGATGTAGCAGTAGTTTGGCTATTATATTATCGGTTGTTTTATTATGTTCTACCTTTTATGACGGGACTTCTATTGTTCATCACACATACAGGAGTCAAAATCAATCGATTTTTAGATAACATTCCGCGACTGTTTTTCCAAAAGGTTGCGCATATAGTGCTCGTAAGTGCTGTCTATTTTGCGGGAATCATGATGGTACTTCTATCAACAATCACTAATCTGTCTGCAATCAGTCGGCTATTTCAAGTATTATTGCCGTTCTCATTCAATTTTTTAGATCAGACAGTGAATCTATTGGTTGGCTTTTTATTACTCGGCCTTGCTCGAGCACTTTCAGTAAAAGTCAAAAAGGCATTTCTGCCTACGATTGCTTTACTATCTTTTGGTATTTTAAATACAATCACACGTACGTTATCTTGGCAGTTGATATTGGTATATGTCTTGATTCTGTTAGCTGTGTGGTTATCCAGAAAAGAATTTTATCGAACAAAATTCGTTTATTCTTGGGGAGCTATAATCTTTGATGCTAGCTTGTTCGGCTTTTTGTTTATCGTTTACGCAATTGCAGGCTATCACAGCGGACGCTTTTTAGTCGGTCGAATAACAGGAAATCATTTTATTTTGTTTCCTTCAGATGATGTGTGGTTCTCAGGGCTTATTGGTTTGGGCATCTCATTGCTAGCTTTAGTGGCGCTTTATCAATATTTAGCTGAAGATACTACGAAGCTTGGCAGTGAGTACGAAAAAGACCGTTTTGACCGTTTATTGGAAACATACGGAGGCACAGCTACAAGCCATCAGCTTCGCTTGTCAGGTTACAGTTATTTTTATTACCAAGAAGACGACCAAGATCAAGTCGTTTTTGGTTATCAGATCAAAGGAAACAAATGCTTTGTTTTAGGAGATCCAGTTGGCAATCCTAAAATGATGCGGGCAGCAACGAATCAGTTTATGAAACAAGCAGATTGTTTAGGCTATCAGCTTGCGTTTTATAAGATATCAGAAAGCTACGTAGTGATGCTTCATGAATTGGGTTTTCACTTCACGAAAGTAGGCGAAGCAGGGATTGTTGATCTAGCAACAGAAGACTTGTCTCGGCTGAGTCAGCAACTTGAATATCAACGTTTGATGAAAGAAGGATACCATTTTACTTGGTACGATCAACTGCCAGAAGAATTACATCAAGCTGTAAATGAAGTTTCACAAAAATGGCTTCAAGGTGCACGAGAAAAATACTTCTCTGTGGGTCGATTTGATAAATCATATGTATTATCTAGCGGTGTCGGTATTGTCCGTAAAGATCAAAAAGTCGTTGGCTTCATCACCGCTCAGCCGATGACGAAGAAGCAGGCGGGATATGATTTGTTGCGGGTCTTACCTAAAGAATCTGAGGAATTAGCTGACTATCTGTTAGCCAATCTGTTTATTGTATACGAGAAAATGGGCTACTCGGAAGCCAATCTAGGCTTAGCTCCATTAGCTAATGTTGGAGAAACAGATTTTTCTTTCTTTCAAGAAAAAGTCATGCATATCGTATATAATTATGGTAATTTTTTCTATTCCTTCCAGTCTGCTTATGAAAAGAAATTAAAATATGTCGATCATTGGGAAGGACGTTACTTTGCTTATAGGAAAGGAAGTAATTTCGGATTTGCTACCATGCAGCTACTCAGTCTGATAGGAAAAGAAAAAGGAAATGTTCCGAGTTTGGCAGAAGAAGTGCTCACAGAATTATAAGAATCACTAGAACTTGTTTGGATTATGAAGAGAAAATTCTGTGAAAGCTGTTGAAACGATGACAAAATCAACCACTAGGCAGACATAAGCTATACTTTTATTTTTCCCTATGATAGAATACTTGCGACTTAGACTTTTCGAATGGGTGAGAGGATGGAATTGATTGAAAAAGCGCCAGCCAAGATAAATTTAGGACTGGATGTATTATATAGACGGCAAGATGGGTATCATGAGTTGGAAATGGTGATGTCGAGCGTAGACTTGGCAGATCATCTATTTTTTGAAGAAATAACAGAAGACAAAATCATTGTAGAAACAAATAAAGCATTTTTACCGGTAGATGAACGGAACAATGTTTATCAAGCTGCTTTATTGCTAAAAAATAAATACAATATCAAAACCGGTGTCAAGATCTTTGTTAAGAAGAATATTCCAGTAGCAGCTGGATTAGGCGGAGGAAGTACAGACTGTGCAGCTGCTCTAAGAGGGATCAACCAATTATGGAATCTGGGCTGTTCGTTAGAAGAACTGGCAGAAATCGGTTTGGAAGTCGGTACAGATGTTCCTTACTGTGTCTACGGAAGTACGGCATTTGTCGGTGGCAAAGGGGAAGAAATCCAAGTATTACCTTCTATGCCACAGTGCTGGGTTGTGTTGGTCAAACCAAGAATGAGTGTCTCTACACGTACAGTGTTTAGAGAAGTAGATACGCAAGCCATCCAACATCAAGACATCCACGGACTTGCTGAAGCCATCCGAGAGCAAGATTATCAGCAGATGATCAAAAAAATGGGAAACAGTTTAGAAGATATAACGGGAAAGCGGCATCCAGTCATCCATCAAATCAAAGAGCGTATGATCAAGTACGGAGCAGATGCCGCATTGATGAGTGGAAGCGGACCAACCGTTTTTGCCTTGTGTCAACATTATTCAAGAGCGCAGAGAGTATATAATGGGTTAAAAGGTTTTTGTGAGGAAGTTTATTTAGTACGAACCCTGCAATAAAATATAAGAAGTAAAATAGGTGATGAAAAACTGAGGAATCCTAAAATGGTATTCTTCAGTTTTTTATTGTAGTGAAATGGCTAGATATGAGCAGCAACTCATCCATTTTACGATTTAATCAAGAATATACATGCTTAAATCAGAAATTGATGGATTTCTATTGACTGTGTTTTTTTATTTTGATACATTAGTTCACGTTAATAAATCGTAAAATTCCGATTTGTTCATTGAAAGGAGCATATAAATGAAAAAATATCTTTTGACAGCTACGGTAATGATAGGTGCTTTACTGTTTGCAGCATGTGGAAATACGAACAAGGAAGCAGACAAAAAAGAGGATTTGACGATCGTTACGACTTTTTATCCGATGTATGATTTTACAAAAGAGATCGTAGGGGATGAAGGAAACGTAAAACTTTTGATCCCTGCTGGAACGGAGCCGCATGATTTCGAACCAAGTGCAAAAGAAAGAGCAGAAATTTCCGATGCAGATGTTTTCGTGTATAATAGTTCAGACATGGAATTTTTTGTGGATTCGTTAAAGGATTCAGTGGATAGCAAACAGACCTTGATGATCGAAGCAGCTAAAGGAATCGACCGTTTAGAATCGCAAGAAGCAGACGAACATGAAGAATCAGAAGAAGGGCATGGTCATTCACATGAATACGATCCACATGTTTGGCTCGATCCGGTATTAGCTATAAAAGAAGTCAGAACGATTGCTGAAGAATTAGGCGAAAAATATCCAGATAAAAAGGAAACTTTTACGAAGAATGCCGATGCTTATATCAAAAAGCTTGAAGCACTGGATCAAAAATACTCCGATGAGCTAAAAGATGCAACAAACCGCACATTTGTCACTCAGCATGCTGCTTTTGCTTATTTAGCGAATCAATACGACTTAAAACAAGTAGCGATTTCGGGCGTTTCACCAGATCAGGAACCCACACCAAGTCGCTTAGCTGAGCTAAAAGAATTTGTGAAGAAAAACAACATCAAAGTGATTTATTTTGAAGAAAATGCCTCTTCGAAGGTAGCTGAGACATTGTCGAATGAAACAGGAGTGAAGCTAGAAGTGTTGAATCCTTTAGAAAGCTTGACTAATGAACAAATCAAAGCAGGCGAAAATTATATTTCTGTCATGGAAAAAAATCTGAAAGCTTTAAAAGAAAGTATCAATTAAGTTTTAGAATGGAGGTTGTAAGGTGCGTTATATCGAAATATCTGATTTGACCTTTTACTATGATGATGAACCTGTACTAGAAGATGTCTCTTATCATGTAGATGCGGGTGAATTTGTCATTTTAACTGGAGAAAACGGAGCAGCCAAGTCAACCTTGGTGAAAGCATCGTTAGGATTACTGAAACCTTCAAAAGGAATGATAAAGATTGCTGAGAAAAATCAAGAAGGAAAAAAATTAAGTATCGGTTATATTCCTCAACAAGTTGCATCTTTCAATGCAGGTTTTCCTAGTACGGTGATCGAATTAGTCCGTTCAGGAAGATATCCAAGAGGCCGCTGGTTCAAGCGTCTCTCTGAAAAAGATCATCAACATGTACAGCGTGCTTTAGAAGCTGTAGGGATGTGGGATATGCGAAATCGGCGAATAGGTGAATTGTCTGGCGGACAAAAGCAGCGAATCAGTTTAGCGCGTATTTTTGCTACTGACCCTGACTTATTTGTTCTTGATGAACCAACAACAGGTATGGATGAAGAATCCAGAAATGAATTTTATCGTCTTCTCCGACATAGTGCGCATGTCCATGGGAAATCAGTTCTAATGATCACCCATGATCATGAAGATATCAAACAGTATGCGGACAGACAGATCCGACTGGTGAGAAAGGAGGATTCTCAATGGCGTTGCTTTCATATGAATTCATGAGAAGAGCGTTTCTTGCCGCTATCTTCATTGCCGGAATCGCCCCGATGCTAGGTGTGTTTTTAGTGATCAGAAGACAATCGCTGATGGCTGATACGCTTTCTCATGTCTCTTTAGCAGGGGTAGCGTTAGGATTCTTTTTGAACCTTAATCCTACACTTACGACCATGCTAGTCGTTGTATTAGCAGCTGTGATATTGGAGTATCTGCGAACGATCTACCGAACCTATTCAGAAATCTCCATTGCCATTTTAATGGCTGGTGGTTTGGCGCTAGCGTTAGTATTGATGAATTTGAGCGGAGGGAATTCAGCAACAAGTATCCAATCCTATCTGTTTGGTTCGATCGTGACCATTACATGGGAGCAAGTCATCTTTTTAGGAATCTTATTCGTTGCCATCGGTATATTGTTCTTTTTATTCAAACGGCCGATGTATGTTCTGACTTTTGATGAAGATACCGCCCACGTGGATGGGCTACCCGTTCATTTGATGTCGATGATGTTCAATGTGATTACTGGTGTGGCTATTGCTGTGATGATCCCGATTGCCGGTGCACTTTTGATATCCGCAATCATGGTTCTTCCCGCAGCAATCGGTATGCGATTAGGCAAAAGCTTCAATGTCGTGATTGCTATCAGTGTTTGTGTAGGATTTCTAGGGATGCTGTCAGGACTAACTAGCTCGTTTTATCTAGATACACCTCCAGGAGCAACAATCACATTAGTCTTTATTGCTTTGTTCCTGATTGTAAATATCATCAAACGAATATTGGTTGCCTTCAGAAGAAAAAATAACTAAATTATAAAGAAAAGAAGCCTTATAAAAACGAAAAATTTTTTATAGGCTTCTTTTTATTTTAATAAATACCGAACTATTTTCTTATTTTTTCATAAAATGCTCGAATTTTTGAAGAAAAACTTATATAATGTAAAACGATAAAATTTCTTAAAAGGAGTTGGAATAGGTGAAAGTACGTCGCAGTGAACGTCTAGTTGACATGACACAGTATTTATTGAATCACCCGCATGAATTGATTTCCTTAACAAGCTTTGCCGAACGTTATGAATCTGCTAAATCTTCTATCAGTGAAGATTTGGGAATCATCAAGAAAACATTTAAAGAACGAGGGTATGGAACCTTGGAAACAATCCCAGGTGCTGCAGGTGGTGTATTGTTCATCCCTGAAATTTCATATGAAGAGGCGAAAAAATATATTGAATCTCTAGCAGAACGTCTATCAGAACAAGACCGTCTGCTTCCAGGAGGATATGTTTATCTCTCTGATTTGTTAGGAGAACCTGAACTGCTGCGTCAAGTTGGAAGAATCATTGCTTCTAAATACCTTGGTGAAAAAATCGATGCTGTAATGACTGTAGCCACAAAAGGCGTACCTATTGCCCAAGCTGTGTCCTATTATCTGAATGCGCCATTCGTTATTGTACGCCGGGACTCAAAAATAACAGAAGGATCAACAGTAAGTGTCAACTATGTGTCTGGATCTTCTGAAAGAATTGAAAAGATGGAACTGTCTAAGAGAAGTTTGAAACGTGGTTCACGTGTCCTTGTAGTGGATGATTTCATGAAAGGCGGCGGAACAGTCAACGGAATGAAGAGCTTGATTGAAGAATTCGAATCAGAACTTGTTGGCATCACTGTATTTGCCGAATCAAAATTCAACGGTCATCGCGCCATCGATGATTATACGTCACTGCTTTATGTCAAAGATGTAGATACTCAAACGAAAAATATTACGGTTGTGCCGGGAAATTATTTTTCAGAATAAGAGGTTGTGAAAAAGCCGCTTAGTTTCGAGTAGTAAGAAAAATTTTGTGAAAATGGCTTTCCACATTTTTTCATAAATTTGGCTTAATACCGAGAAACTGGCTTTTGAACACCGTTTATCTAGAGGTTGTGAAATCAGCGTCCTGTCCTGAGCTAATACCGAAGGTCAGCTGATTGAAAACCGTTTAATGAAGAGGTTGTAAGCCTACCGTTTAACTCTAAGTCACAAGAAACGATTTCAAAAAACAGCTTTTCATGTTTTATGAGTAGTGTGACTTGTGACCGAGGAGTTGGCAGGAGAGCACCGGTTACCAAATAGATAGGCCCGTTATGGTCTATCTATTTTTTTATCCAGAAAACGCTGAGATAAAAGAAAATCACTTGTTTTGTTGAAAAAATGGGTATACTGGGATAAACTGAAATCAGCAAACTATATTTAGGAGTGACGCAGTTGGACGCACGTTATGCAATTATTTTGGCGGCAGGGAAAGGTACCCGCATGAAGTCAAAATTATATAAAGTTTTACATCCCGTTTCTGGTAAACCTATGGTAGAACATATCATTAATCGGGTCAGTGAAACGAAACCAGATGAAGTGATTACGATCGTTGGACACGGAGCAGAACAAGTTAAAGCACAACTAGGAGAACGCAGTAAATATGCGTTACAAGCAGAACAATTGGGAACAGGACATGCTGTTTTGCAAGCTGCTTCTTTCTTGGAAGGAAAAAAAGGAACAACGTTAGTTATCAGTGGCGATACACCATTATTGACTACTGAAACGCTGAACAATCTTTTTGAATATCACCAAGGAAAAAATGCAAGTGCAACGATCTTGACGGCACAAGCAGAAAACCCAACAGGATATGGACGAATCATCCGTGACCATATTGGGATCGTAGAAAAAATCGTGGAACAAAAAGATGCAACACCAGAAGAAGCTCTTGTACAAGAAATCAATACAGGAACTTACTGTTTTGACAACGAAGCTTTGTTCGATGCGTTAAGCAAAGTTGGAACAAACAATGCTCAAGGTGAATACTATCTAACAGATATCATCGAAATCTTAAAAGAAGAAGGCAATACAGTTGCTGCTTATCAAACGGATGATTTTGAAGAATCAATGGGAGTCAATGATCGGATCGCGTTAGCTAAAGCAAATGAGATCATGAGAAAGCGAATTAACCAGATGCATATGGTCAATGGCGTAAGCTTTGTCGATTCAGCAACGACATACATCGATGCAGGTGTAGAAATCGGTCCAGACACATTGATCGAAGCAGGTGTACAAATCCAAGGAAATACAGTCATCGGTTCGGATTGTGTCATCGGGGCACATTCAAAAATCGTAGACAGTAGGATTGAGGATCACGTCGTCATTGAAAACTCAGTCATTGAAAGCAGCCATGTCAAGAAACATGCAGATGTGGGACCTTATGCACATTTACGACCAAAAGCTGAAATTGGCGAAAACGTCCATATCGGAAACTTTGTGGAAGTGAAAAATGCTCAAATCGGCAAAGGAACTAAAGTCGGTCACTTGACTTATGTTGGTGATGCTACGCTGGGAGAAGAAATCAATGTCGGATGTGGTGTTGTCTTCGTCAACTATGATGGAAAGAACAAACATCATACGACTGTCGGCGACCACAGCTTTATTGGTTCTAGCACGAATATCATCGGACCTGTCGAGGTAGCTAAAAACAGTTCGATTGCTGCCGGGTCAACAATTACAGACAATATTCCAGAATATGCGCTGGCAATTGCGAGAGCAAGACAAGTCAATAAAGAAGGATATGCAAAAAAACTCCCTTATCTAAACTAAGACTTTTGCAAAATCACTTGATTTATTTAAAAAATATGACTACTATTTATTAGGTAGAATTCTAGAGTTGTGAAAAAGAAAGTGGAGGTCCCCATGTCAAAACATTACTTTGACCCAAGATTAAAAATTTTTGCGTTAAATTCCAATCGCCCATTAGCAGAGAAAATTGCAGCAGCAGTCGGCGTCGAGTTAGGAAAATCATCTGTTACTCAATTTAGTGATGGAGAAATTCAAGTAAACATTGAAGAAAGTATTCGTGGATCGCATGTCTATGTTATTCAATCAACGAGCAGCCCAGTCAATGATAACTTGATGGAGTTGCTGATCATGATTGACGCACTGAAACGAGCAAGTGCAAAAACAATCAACGTAGTCATGCCTTATTATGGCTATGCGCGTCAAGACCGTAAAGCACGTGCACGGGAACCAATCACAGCGAAATTAGTAGCAAACATGATTCAAAAAGCTGGTGCAACAAGAATGCTGACTTTGGACCTTCATGCAGTCCAAATCCAAGGTTTCTTTGATATTCCAGTCGATCATTTGATGGGTGCGCCACTTATTGCCAATTATTTCTTAGAAAAAGGAATCAAAGGCGATGATGTTGTCGTTGTTTCACCAGACCATGGTGGTGTCACACGGGCACGTAAATTAGCGGAATTTTTGAAATCTCCGATTGCGATCATAGACAAACGCCGTCCAAAAGCAAATGTTGCAGAAGTAATGAATATCATTGGACAAGTCAAAGGCAAAACTTGTGTACTGATCGATGATATGATCGATACAGCAGGTACGATCACATTGGCTGCCAATGCTTTGAAAGAAGCTGGTGCAACCAGTGTGTATGCTTCATGTACACATCCAGTATTATCCGGCCCTGCTTTACAAAGAATAGAAGATTCAGCTATCGAGCGTCTAGTTGTTACAGACTCGATCTATCTTCCAGAAGATCGTAAAATCGACAAAATCGATGAAGTAAGTGTTGGCGGACTAATGGGAGATGCAATCAAACGTATCCATGAAAACAAACCAGTTAGTCCATTGTTTGAAACAAAAAATAAATAATAAATAAACTCACAAAGGGGAGTCCAATTGGGCTGAGATTGAATCTATTTCTAAACCCTTCGTACCTGTATCGGTTATGCGAGCGTAGGAATTGTGAATAAACAGCTGTTTGACTATTTTCGAAAGCTGCTTCCTCCTTTGTGACTTTTTTATTCAAAGGAGGAAGTTTTTTTATGGGAAAAAATAGAGTTTGGGTAGAAGGAACGATTGTTGCAGCGTTAGCGATGGTGTTGTCGTTGATTCCGATCCAGATCGGCAGCAGTTTTTCTATTTCATTAGGGCAGATTCCATTGACTCTTTTTGCGTTAAGAAGAGGGACAAAGGCAGGGATGCTGGCAGGTTTCATTTGGGGCATCCTACATTTTCCGTTGGGACAAGTTTATTATTTAAGTGTCGTTCAAGTGTTGATTGAGTACCCGATTGCCTATACTTTTGCAGGCGCAGCAGGGCTCATGGCTTCAAATGTCCAAAAAGGCTATGTAGACGATAATACGAAACAAATTAGAAAAAGCATCGTGTTTGGTGCATTGATTGGCGCACTTTCCAGATATTTTTGGCATTTTATTGCAGGAGTGGTTTTCTGGGGAGCGTATGCACTATGGGGGATGAATCCTTGGCTCTTTTCTTTCGTAATGAATGGTGCCAGCGGGTTGAGTACAGCTATTGTAACGATCATCGTTTTATTAGGGATCCAACAAACGATTCCTTCGATTTTTATGCCAGATAAACGACAGGAGCTGTAAATAAAAAAGAAGCAAGAAACTTGAGACAGAATCATGTCCTAGTTTCTTGTTTCCTTTTTATTTTTTGATAAGAAATAGATCTACTTCAATGGCAGATAAGAAAGATCGGCATCTTCCACCAATTGCCAGTGTCGATCGGTGACAGAGTAGATTAAAGTAGCGATGATTTCCTCTTCTCGATACCGGGTGCCTTTTAATTTCCAAATATAATCTTCAATCACATAGATTGGGATACGATATTCACCATCGATCAAACCAACTTGATCAAAAGAAAAAATGATCCCTTCCTGCATCAAATTACGCATTTCTTTCAATAATTCCACACTGATTTTTTCAACAGGTGTTTCTTTTTTGAAAAAAGATTTTTTTACATTGATCTTATCTGACAAGATCGAACTTAATTTACTAGCAAAAATCCTATAAAATTCATCTAAATAGCGATAATAAATCCGATTCAGCTGATCATTAAGATCGAAGTATACAAAATTATTCTGTAGTTTATAAAAAAACGGCGAATGAAGATGTGTTTTCATATGACCAAAATATAATAATTCTGAAATTTCTAAAGGTGTCAATTCTTTCAGCATCGTTAAATCAGTAAAGTCGATCCACTTCAATTCATCGAATCCACGCCTGTTACGAGAAGAGGAAAAGAAACGCTGAATATTTTCTGTACCACGGATTACTTTCAGCCCTGTATGGGATTCATATTCTCCAGCAGAAGCAGATGGATCAAGCAAGAGCAAGTTTTGAGGAAAATGCACGATACTGTTTGCAAAGTCAGTAGCGGTCAGCCCTTTTGTTAAAACAGCATTACTTGTGGTATCAATATGTACATAAACTGACTCAGTCATCATGTTCCTCCTCTTATTTACTCTTAATCTCTTTTATTTTACAACATTTGCATTAAAAAAGCTTGTTTCTTTTATTTTAAAATTCCATTACAAAATCACGTTTTCATTGAAAACACTCTCATTTTCAATTAATTTTTGTGATTTTTGTATTTTTTTATTTAAAGGAGGTTTTATGAATTGTTTTCTTATGGAATCTACAAAGTCGAATACGAGACTCATGACCTTTTTATGACGTACTGGTATACTTGAAGAAAAAGGAGAGAGCGATGGAGATAAAAAAAGTTTACTTTTCACAGAAAATGTCGCTGTATTCGCCTATCCAGCAAGCAAAACAACCCCTTCCATTTTTTCAAAGTCATCAAGAAAGTAGAGACGCTTTTTGGCGTTCTGCAAAAAAGCAATGTGCTTTTAAAGCAGTATCGAAAAAATATACCGTCTATTTTACTATTGCTAAAAGTAGAGGAAATGTTATTTTTAATAATCTGTTGATTGAAGGTGAAACTTTTGAATGGAAAAATTTTTTTCGGTATATGGAAGCTTGCGCTCGTTTTTTTATTAAAGAAAACTGTTGTTTTTTATTTCAATCTCCTCTATCAGAAGAATGGTTGCGTATTTTTCATAAAAACGGCTATCAAGGAACCACACAATTAAATAAAAAGCTGGTCTATCATACAGCACTTGTTTTAGGTGGAGGAGGAGCGCACGGTGCTTATCAGATTGGTGTGTGGCAGGCGCTGAAGGAACATGATATCAACTTTGAGATTATCACAGGTACATCGGTAGGTGCGTTGAACGGCGCATTGATTTTACAAGGAGATATGAAAAAAGCTGTGAATTTATGGAAAAAGCTGTCGACAAGACAAGTGCTTGCGTTACCAGAAATGGCTGCGGTTGAAGACCTTCGTGAACGCTTCTATCGGGAAAGACGCCAAATGACGAAAACAGCACTAATTGAAGGCGGGGTTTCTTCTGCTCCATTGGAAAAGATGGTCAAAGACAATTTGGATTTGTCCTTACTCAAACATAATCCCAAAATACGTTTATATACGGTGTCTACTAAACTGCCAGAACTAGCGGAAGTAGTGACTGATATCCAACAGACAAAAACAGAAGAAATACCAGATTGGATACTCGCCTCTGCTTCATTTTATCCCGCTATGGCTTATCGAAAGATCGGAAAAAATAAATATGCAGACGGTGGGTATCGCAACAAAATACCTATTGATATTGCGATTAACAAAGGAGCAACAGAGGCATTTGTCGTAGATGTGCAAGGGCCAGGTCCAGCGAAAAAAATTCGTATGCCAGACATTTTTATCTATTGGAAATGTCAAACATTATGGACACTAGGCAGCTTTCTGCTTTTTGATGGCCAAAGGAACCAATTAAATTTACAATTAGGCTATCTGGAAATGAAAAAAAGATTAGGCTATTACTATGGGAACTGGTATACATTTCATTCTGTTAAACCTGCAAGAACATACTGGCGAGGATTTTTGTCTTACTTAACAAAAGAAATTCAGTTAGAATTATCTTTTTTCAAAAGCATAAAATTTTGGCAAAAACTGCGTAATTTATATAAGAACAGGGTCGTACCAGAGACATGCGGATTGGCGATGCTAGAACTTTTAGCAAAAAAACATTTTTTACTGCCCAATGAAATCTATCAAGTAGACATGATGATTCAAATGATCTGCCAACAAGATATAAAAAGTATGCCGGATGATTTATTGGCACAAATTGGTCAATTAAGTACTGAAGAATGGCGAAGGTATCGAAAATACCAGCAAAAAATACAAAATGAGCGCACGAAAACTGTTTATTTTGATTTTCTGCTACAAGGAAAACGCAAGGATCGTTTGCAGCATGAATTGCTTAAGCAACCAGTTGACACATTACTGATCCTATATTTATATTATCTCAAGGAGGAACAACCATGGCACAAGAATTTTCATATGAAATCGTAGAAGAAATCGCTATATTGTCAGAAAACAACAAGGGGTGGCGTAAAGAACTGAACCTAGTCAGCTGGAATGGTCGCCCGCCAAAATTCGATCTTCGAGATTGGGCGCCAGACCATGAAAAAATGGGGAAAGGCCTGACATTGACGAACGAAGAGTTTGAACAACTGCAAAAAGCAATAGAAAATATGTAATGAGGAAGGACCCTGTCGAATGAAAAGTATGACTGGTTTTGGCAAAGCCATCCGCGAAACAAAAGCGTATCAGTTAGATATTGAAATAAAAAGTGTCAACCAGCGTTTTCTAGATGTTCAAATACGAAGTCCTAAAATCCTGAACTTTATTGAAAACGATTTTCGTCAGCTTATTAAACAGCAGTTAAGCCGCGGTCGAATCGAAGTATTTGTGAATCTAGCTTATATTGGCAAAAACGAAAAACAGATCGTCATCAACTGGGAATTGATTGATTCACTTATCACTCAATTGACAGACGGAATTCAACAACGATACGGTAGTCAAAATCAAGTGTCAATTAGTCGGATGGCGGAACGCTTCGCGCTGGACGAAAACTTCGTAACGGTAGAAGAAAAACCGGAAGAGAGCATGGAAGAATTGGCACAGTTAGCTCTAGATACATTGAAAAGCGCACTTGACTCTATTGAGGCGAGTCGAGAAAAAGAAGGTCAAGCTTTAGCTTTAGTGTTGAAAAAGAATACTGAAGAATTCAAAGAAGTACTAAAAAAACTCGATAGTTTTGTAGAAATCTATGAAAAGGAATTTCAAATAAGGTATCAAAAAAAGCTGGAGGAATTTCTTGGAGCGAAAGTCGATGAGCAACGGTTGTTGACGGAGCTAGCCATCTTGTTGGAACGCGGAGATATTCACGAGGAACTGGATCGTCTGGCGATCCATGTACAAAAACTAGATGAACTTATCGAAGCACAATGTCCTGTAGGTCGGGAATTAGATTTCCTGATCCAAGAAATGAATCGGGAAATCAACACGATCGGTTCCAAATCAAATGCAATCGAAATTAAAAATCAAGTCGTCCAGTCTAAGACGATCTTAGAAAAAATCAGAGAACAAGTACAAAATATTGAATGACGAAAGAGGTAGAGATAATGAAATACTATGACGTAACGTTCCACGAATTAAGTGGAAAAACTGTTGTAAAACGGGATATCCCTTCTGAAAAAAACGGCTTTGACGTATGGAAAGATGCCTGTGCAGACTATAATGAGAACGAACTGTTTATTTTGATCAACGACGGTGCTTACGTGACGATGAATCGGAAATTTATTGTTCGAATCGACACAGAAGAGGTAGAAGATCCGACAGAAAAAGCACGTTCTCGAAAAGATGAGATCATGGGTGTAGTGAATACTTTGTCCAATATGGGCTTTTAGCAAGGATGCTGAACAAAGAAATACAATAAATAATCAGAATTGGATTTCTTCGCTTAGCTTCTTTGCTCTAGGAATACATTTAAAGGTTGTGACAAAATTCGTGTCACAATCTTTTTTTTATTTTGAATAAGTGATGTTCAAAAACCATTTTCTCGGTATTAAGCCAAATTTATGCAAAAATGTGAGAAACTATTTTCACAAAATTTTTCTTCATACTCGAAACTAATCGGCTTCTTCACGACCTCTTATACACGGCGTTCAAAAGCTTGCATCTGCGGTAATAAGCCCAACCAAACGAAAAACATGAGAAGCTGTTTATGTTTGGCTGTTCTTATTACTTGATGCAGGACAGCTTTTTTACGACCTCTTATACACGGCGTTCAAAAGCTTGCATCTGCGGTAATAAGCCCAACCAAACGAAAAACATGAGAAGCTGTTTATGTTTGGCTGTTCTTATTACTTGATGCAGGACAGCTTTTTTACGACCTCTTATACACGGCGTTCAAAAGCTTGCATCTGCGGTAATAAGCCCAACCAAACGAAAAACATGAGAAGCTGTTTATGTTTGGTTGTTCTTATTACTTGATGCAGGACAGCTTTTTTACGACCTCTTATACACGGCGTTCAAAAGCTTGCATCTGCGATAATAACCCCAACCAAACGAAAAACATGAGAAGCTGTTTATGTTTGGCTGTTCTTATTACTTGATGCAGGACAGCTTTTTTACGACCTCTTGGTACAGGGTAGCTTTTTTACCAATTTCTAGCTATAATTAAAGATAACCTTGAAAGTTGCAGAAAAAAAGTGCAAAATAAACGATAAGTACAAAAAGACTAGTTGAAAGGACGTCGTCATGTCAGAGCGTGGATTATTAATCGTGTTGTCTGGTCCATCCGGTGTAGGAAAAGGCACAGTACGAAAAGCAATTTTTGAGAGTGAGGATAATGATTTTCAGTATTCGATCTCAATGACTACCCGTAAAATGCGTGAAGGGGAGGTCGAAGGCGTTGATTATTTCTTCCGAAGCAAAGAAGAGTTTGAATCAATGATCGAAGCTGGAGAGATGCTGGAATACGCAGAATATGTCGGGAATTATTATGGAACTCCTTTGTCATATGTCAACAAGACATTGGATGAAGGAAAAGATGTTTTCTTGGAGATTGAAGTCCAAGGAGCAAAACAAGTCAAAGAAAAAGTGCCCGATGGTGTATTCATCTTTTTGACTCCGCCAGATTTAGCGGAATTAAAATCACGGATCGTAGGCCGAGGAACAGATGCAGATGAAGTAATCGAAGAACGAATGAAAGTTGCAAAAGAAGAAATCGAAATGATGGCTCTTTACGACTATGCTGTTGTAAATGATGAAGTGCCGCTAGCAGTTGAACGAATCAAAAACATTATTGCCAGTGAACATTTTCGAGTAGATCGCGTAATCGGTAAATATATTAAAATGTTAAAGGAGATGTAGTCTTATGATGTTAAAACCTTCAATTGACTCACTATTAGATCGTGTAAATTCAAAATATTCTCTAGTGATTTTAGCAAGTAAACGCGCGCATGAATTGGATGCAAGTGCACAGCCTACTCTAGATTCTTTTGATTCAGTAAAAAGCGTCGGTCAAGCTTTAGAAGAAATCGATGCAGGAAATGTAGTCAATGATCCACATCCTGAATTAAAACGTGAACGTTTGAAGATGGAAGAAGAGGAACGTCAAGCACAAAAAGAGCGTGAACAACACGAATTGGAATCACGTATCCGTGAAGAGCAAAAAATGTAATAAAGAAAAATAGAGCGAACATCTAAAAAGAAAAGCAAACCCAGCTGTTTCCTTTTCAAACATTCGCCACTTATTGTCTGGTAGAAAAGGCTGTGTCTGAACTTTTTGACACAGTTCTTTTTTTTCTTATCTGCTGTTAATTTTTTGTTAGGATTTGGCAGAAAATAAGACAAATCCATCGATCTCTAGTAAAATAGGCAAGGAACTTTTTGTCGCTTGATAAGAAAAGACAAAAAAAGGAGGAAACGAACCATGACATTAACAGCTGAAGTCATTGTGGACGTACCTACTATGCAGACCGATCAGCCATTCACTTATTTGGTTCCCTCTGAAATGGAAACAGCTTTGCAAGTCGGGATGCGAGTAGAAGTCCCTTTTGGTAATGGCAATCGTCATGTCCAAGGATTTGTTATGGCTATCCAAAAATCAGAAGAATCAGCTATTCCATCTTTGAAGGCAGTTATTCGTTTGCTAGACCTTGCTCCGGTGGTCAATGAAGAATTGCTTTCATTAGCTGATTATATGAAAAAAATTACTTACGCATTCAAAATCACTTGTCTACAAACGATGCTTCCGAGTGTGATGAAAGCAGAATATGATAAATTGATCTATCCTTTGGCAGACACACCAGAAGTTCAGGTATTGTTTGATCAGCGGGAAGTGATTTCCTGGAAGGAAGCAGAAGAAGAAGGCAGCCTTTCTCAATTGATTCGCTGGCGCCAAGAGCAATTAGTAGATATCAAATATGAAGTCCATACACGAAATAAAGTAAAAACGATTCGTTTGGTTCGTTCTTTGTTAACTAAAAAGCAAATCGAAGAAGAATGGGCAAAATTACGGCAAAATGCCAAGAAACAAAAAGAACTTCTTTTGTGTTTATCTGAACTGAGCCAAGAAGAACCAATTGCTTATTTCAAAAATAAAGGAATCAGTACTGCTGTCTTGAATCAAGGAAAAGAAAAGGGCTGGCTGGAGTTTATAGAATCAGAACGTTATCGCGACCCTTATAAAGACCGAGTATTTGACCAAACGACGGCATTGGAACTGAATGCAGAACAAAAAAATGCTGTCGAACAAATCATCACAGCAGGTCAGCAGCAAAAAGATCAGGTCTTTTTGCTGGAGGGAATCACCGGCAGCGGGAAAACAGAAGTATATCTTCAGGCAATCGCTGATGTTTTGTCAGAAAATAAAACGGCGATCATGTTAGTGCCTGAAATCGCATTGACTCCGCAAATGGTCGAGCGATTCAAAGGACGCTTCGGAGAATCAGTTGCGGTCTTACATAGCGGACTTTCCCAAGGTGAAAAATATGATGAATGGCGCAAGATTGAGCGGGAAGAAGCGCAAGTAGTAGTAGGCGCACGATCTGCTATTTTTGCCCCGCTGAAAAATATCGGGCTGATCATTATCGATGAAGAACATGAATCAAGTTACAAACAAGATGAGACACCGCGTTATCATGCGAGAGATCTAGCAATTTGGCGCAGTAAATATCATCATTGCCCAATAGTTCTAGGAAGCGCGACGCCCTCTTTAGAATCAAGAGCACGAGCTCAAAAAGGCGTTTATCAGTTATTGCAGTTGAACCACCGAGCCAAAGCAGCTGCACAGCTTCCAGCTATTGAGATCGTAGATATGCGTGAAGAGTTTCAGAATCATCGGACCTCTACTTTTTCTGCTAATTTGCAGGAAAAAATACAAAATCGATTAGACAAAAAAGAACAAACTGTCCTACTGCTCAATCGTCGAGGATATTCGTCTTTTGTGATGTGTAGGGACTGTGGATTTGTTCTTCCATGTCCTAATTGCGATATCTCTCTTACACTGCATATGGATACACGTTCAATGCGCTGCCATTATTGCGGACATGAAGAACCTATTCCCAATCGCTGTCCTAATTGTGGCGGCAATAAAATCCGCTACTATGGAACAGGTACTCAAAAAGTAGAAGAGGAACTCCGAGAACTTTATCCGCAAGCTAGGATTTTGCGTATGGATGTAGATACCACTCGAAGAAAAGGGGCACACGAACAGATTTTACAAAAATTCGGTGCAAAAGAAGCAGATATATTATTAGGGACACAAATGATTGCTAAAGGTTTGGACTTTCCAGAAGTGACATTAGTTGGGGTGTTGAATGCTGATACCTCCCTGAATTTACCGGATTTTCGTTCTAGTGAGCATACATTCCAATTGCTTACCCAAGTTTCAGGACGAGCAGGGCGAGCGGAAAAAGCAGGCGAAGTCGTGATCCAAACATTCAATCCTCAACATTACGCCATAGAATTGGCTAAAAAACAAAATTATGAGCAGTTTTATCAGCAGGAAATGCATGTACGGCATCGTGGAGGCTATCCTCCTTATTACTTTACTGTGAAAATAACCGCCAGCCATCCTGAAGAACAAGTAGCGGCAAAGAAAATCTTTCAGATTGCCAATCAGCTAAAAGAAGTGTTAAGCCCTCAAAGCTTGCTATTAGGGCCAACGCCCAGCATGATTTTGAGAGTGAAAAACCGATATTATTATCAACTAATCATCAAATATAAACATGAACCGAATCTTCCTCATGTTTTGGATGAAATTTTGAATGGAAGCCAGAAAGAACAGCGACAAGGTCTTTTTGTGGCAATTGACAACGAACCATTAAACTTTATTTAAGAAAGGGCCAAATTATGCGCTATCCTATATTGATCCACCCTAATGATAAATTAAAAAGAACTGCTCAGCCAATCGATGTAATCACGGACGAGACAATCGCTTTATTAGACAATTTATATGAGACAATGATTGCGAATGACGGAATAGGGATCGCTGCTCCTCAAGTAGGACAAAACAAGAGAATTGCTGTGATCGAAGTAGATGAAGGCGAGAAATTTGAACTGATTAACCCAGAAATCATCGAAGCAAAAGGTGAAAGCCTTGACGTAGAAGGTTGTCTCAGTATTCCGCATGTCTATGGAACGGTCAAGCGAGCAGATGAAGTGACCGTGCGTTATTATGATCGAGACGGAGAAGAGATAGAAGTGACGGCTTTTGGCTATTTAGCCCGTGCCTTCCAGCATGAAATCGATCACTTAGACGGTATCTTGTTCATTGAGAAAATGATACAGCAGATCCCGGAAGAAGAACTTGAAGAATATATGGAGGAACATCTTGATGACTAAGCTAGTATTTATGGGCACACCTGCTTTTTCTGTGCCGATTCTTGAAGGGCTGATAGAATCAGGTTACGAGATCCAGGCAGTGGTAACACAGCCCGACCGTCCAGTTGGGCGGA
This sequence comes from Enterococcus sp. DIV0436a, assembly GCF_051711605.1. Lineage (NCBI taxonomy): Bacteria > Bacillati > Bacillota > Bacilli > Lactobacillales > Enterococcaceae > Enterococcus > Enterococcus sp. DIV0436a. The sequence continues at coordinate 2,650,448 of NZ_JBIONA010000001.1, read as the reverse complement.
AACGAGTAATTACGCCGACACCGGTAAAAGAAGCGGCTCTGAAGCACGGTATCCGTGTGCTGCAGCCAGAGAAAATCTCCGGTTCGCCAGAAATGGAAGAAATCATTGAATTGGCGCCTGATGTGATCGTCACTGCGGCATTTGGCCAATTCTTGCCTGAAAAGTTATTGCAAGTACCAAAATTAGGGGCAATCAATGTCCATGCTTCTTTACTTCCTAAATATCGGGGAGGTGCGCCTGTTCATTATGCCATCATGAATGGGGAGAAAGAAACTGGTGTAACGATCATGGAAATGATCAAAAAAATGGATGCAGGCGGAATCTATGCGCAAGAAAGCATACCAATCACTAAACAAGATGATGTAGGGACGATGTTTGAAAAGCTTAGCCTTTTAGGAAGAAAGCTATTGCTAGAAACATTGCCCAATATTTTGGATGGACAAAAACCAGTACCTCAAGACGAGTCAGAAGCAACTTTTTCGCCAAACATCACACGGGAACAAGAAGCAATCGATTGGCATAAAACTGCAGAAGAAATTGACAACCAAGTACGCGGAATGCGTCCTTGGCCAATTGCATTCACGACCTATGAGGGCATACGCTGGAAATTATTATCGGTTGAAGTATTGGCAGAAATTACAGACAAAGCACCTGGTACGATCATCCGGAAAGACAAAAAAAATCTATGGATTGCTTGCGGTAAACAGACCGTCTTAGCCATCAATGAATTACAGCCAGCTGGTAAAGGAAAACAGGCCGTACATGATTTCCTTAACGGAAGCGGTCAGCAAGTTCAGATTGGTCAGCAGGTGAAATAATGAAAAAAATCCCTAAAAAAATGAAAAAATCAGTACGATATATGGCATTACTGACATTAGAGCGAGTGAACAAGGGTGGCGCCTACTCGAATCTTTTGTTGAATGAGATGATCAAACAAAGCGAGCTAAATCAAAAAGATGTGGGTTTATTTACAGAATTGATCTACGGTACGATTAGCCATCAGCGACTATTGGAATTTTACGTTGCACCATTGATCGCTAAAGCAAAAAAAGTGGATGACTGGGTCAAGACGCTTCTTTATCTTTCTGTATACCAATTAGAATTTTTAGATAAAGTCCCTGCACATGCTATTTTAAACGAGGCGGTCGAAATCGCAAAAGTAAAAGGAAATCCTGGGACAGGGAAATTTGTAAATGGTGTCTTGAGGAATTATCAGCGTCAAGGAGCACCAGATCTGCAAGGCATTGCTGATCCTATCGAAAGACTTTCTGTCAAAATCAGCCTGCCTCTATGGATGACGAAACGACTGGTGGATCAAATCGGATACGAAGAAACTGAAAAGCTCGGTTTATCGCTATATCAGCCTAGCCATGCTAGTGCCCGAGTAGATACACGCCGACTTTCCAGAGATCAGGCCATCACTGTTTTGCAAGAAGAAGAGATCACAGCTGAAAAAAGCCAAGTCAGTCCATACGGTATAGTAGCGAAAAAAGGGCATTTAGCTTCTAGCTCATTGTTCCACGATGGCGTCATGACGATCCAAGATGAAAGTTCGATGCTTGTAGCGCCGTCTATGCAAATCGAGCCTGAACATCATGTCTTAGATGCCTGTGCAGCACCCGGAGGTAAGACGACGCATATTGCTTCTTTTTTAGATCCGTCATGCGGTGGAGAAGTGGTCGCTTTAGATGTACACGAACACAAAGTCAAACTCATTGAAGATAATGCAGCACGTCTAGGTGTCTCTTCTGCTGTCTACGCTCAAAAGATGGATGCTAGAGAAGTCAGTAAACAGTTCGAAGCAGAGCAGTTTGATCGGATTTTAGTAGACGCGCCTTGTTCAGGTCTTGGGCTGCTTCGGCGAAAACCAGATATTCGTTATAAAAAACAGCCGGATGAATTAGCGAATTTGCCAAAAATCCAATTGGAAATTTTAGAAAGCTGCGCACCAGCTTTAAAGTCTTCCGGTATTCTGACTTATAGTACTTGTACGATCTTAAAAGAAGAAAACCAAGACGTTGTTTCTGCTTTCTTGGAAAGACACCCTGATTTTGAGAGGATTGATGTTTTGACCAATCCTATGCTACAATCATCAATCGAAGAGAAAATGTTGACTTTGTATCCGCATCAGTTTTACACAGATGGATTTTTCATTTGTTGTTTGCGCAAAAAGTAATGAGGTGAAAAAATGCAGATTGAATATCAATCAGATGTAGGAAGACGACGTAACACAAATCAAGACTATGCCAGTGTATTTACCAGCCGTTCAGGTCTCAAGCTTGCTGTATTAGCAGACGGGATGGGTGGTCATCGTGCCGGAGACATTGCCAGTCAGATGGCGGTAACGAATCTAGGCGAAGCTTGGGAAAAACAAGAAGCTGTTGACGATGAAAAAATCGCCCAATGGTTCATTCAATCGATTCAAGAAGAAAATATGCTGATTTATCAGCGTGGACAAGAACAGCCGGAATATAACGGTATGGGAACAACAATCGTAGCGGCCGCTCTGTCAGATGACTGGTTCACGATTGCCAATGTTGGGGATAGCAGAGCTTATTTGATTCGTGAAGATAAAATCATGCAATTGACGGAGGATCATTCTTTAGTCAATGAACTAGTCAAATCAGGAGAAATCAGCGAAGAAATGGCAGTGAACCATCCAAGGAAAAATATTTTAACACGTTCTGTCGGCATGCCTGGAACAGTCGAAGTAGATGTTTCTACTCATCTTTGGCAACTAAAAGATCGACTGCTGTTATGTTCAGATGGCTTGACGAACATGCTGTCTGAAGAAGAAATAGGAACGATCATCAATCAAGAAGGCCCATTGTCTCATAAAGTAACTGAGCTGATTGATCGTGCCAATGAAGCAGGCGGAGCGGATAATATCACCGTTCTTCTTATCGAATATAAGGAGGACAGTGTATGATCGAGTTGGGAAAAAAATTAAATGGCCGTTATCAAATCACTGGAAATATCGGTAGCGGTGGTATGGCAAATGTATTTTTGGCGCACGATTTAATCTTGGATCGTGATGTAGCAGTTAAAGTCTTACGATTTGACTTTCAAAATGACCAGACTGCGATTCGACGATTTCAGAGAGAAGCTTTAGCAGCAACAGAACTCGTTCATCCAAACATTGTTAGTGTTTACGATGTTGGTGAAGAAGACAACATGCAGTATCTGGTGATGGAATACGTCAAAGGAATGGACTTGAAGCGATATATCCAAACACATTATCCTGTTCCTTATGAAACAGCAGTAAATATTATGCAGCAGATCCTTTCTGCTATTTCTTTAGCTCATAACCATCAAATCATCCACCGAGATTTGAAACCCCAAAACGTACTGATCGATAATGAAGGTGTTGTAAAAATCACGGATTTCGGGATTGCTATCGCTTTATCTGAAACATCGATCACGCAGACGAATACGATGCTAGGATCTGTTCATTATCTGTCCCCTGAGCAGGCCAGAGGAAGTATGGCAACGAAGCAGTCAGATATTTATGCTTTAGGGATCATCCTTTATGAGATGTTGACGGGTAGCGTACCGTTTGATGGTGAATCTGCTGTAACAATTGCTTTAAAACATTTTCAAGATGATCTTCCCTCTATAAAAGCACTTGATCCAAATGTGCCACAAGCACTGGAAAACGTGATTTTACGGGCAACGGCTAAAGAACCTGCAGACCGTTATAAGTCAGCCGAGGAAATGTCTGATGATCTTTCTACAGTATTATCACCAGCTCGTGCAAACGAAGAAAAATGGCAGCCTCATGTGATGGATAATGAAACAAAAGTTATCACACCCCTTACGGAAGATGCACCAATGCCTGATTCATTCAAATCTATGCCTCTGCCAAAAGACAAGCCAGAAAACGAAACCTTACCAGAGGAGGAAGAAGTTCTGCCTGATCCTAAAAAGAAAGGACAGAAAAAATGGTGGCTGATCCTATTAGCTATTCTTGCTGTTTTAGGAATCGGAACAGCTGTATTCTTTGCTTCTGGCGGGCGAGGAGAAGTTGTTGTTCCTGATGTTTCTGATCTTTCTGAAGCTTCTGCTAGAGAAACACTCGCAAAAGCGAAATTAGAAGTAGCAACAAAAACAGAAGAAATTGCAGATGACAAAATCGAAGAAGGTAATGTAGTGAAGACAGACCCGGCAGCGGGAACGACAGTCAAGCAAAAACGCGAAGTCACTCTGTATATTAGTAGCGGCACGAAAAAAATCAAATTAGATGATTACAGTGGTAAAAGTTATGAAGATGCCGAAGCAAGTTTGAAAGAATTAGGGTTTTCTGCTGACTTGATTCAAAAAGAAGAGGAATTCAGTTCAGAGGTAGAAAGCGGAATGATCATTTCGCAATCTCCATCAGAAGATACAGAAGTCGATCCTAAAACAGACACGATTACTTTCACAGTCAGCAAAGGACCAGAAACAGTGACTTTGAGTAGTCATGTAGGAGAAAACTACGAAACTGTTCGTAACTGGCTTGTTACACAAGGATTCAATATCAATAATATTAGTGCTACTTATGACTATAGCGACACTGTACCATCAGGTTCGATCATCAGTCAGGATCCAGCCTCGGCTGAAGTTGTAGCAGAAGAAACTTACATCAATTTTGTCGTAAGCCAAGGAACAGAGCCTAAATTGAATGATATCTCCGGCTATACAAAAAGCGAAGCACAAAGTTATTTAGCTAGTGTCGGTGCAGAATATATCGGGCATGAGACTTCCGAATATTCAAACACGGTGGATAAAGATAAAGTGATTCGTACAGTACCAGGGGCAGGAACGACAATTACCAAAGGAATGGTTGTGAACGTAATTTACTCTAAAGGACCAGATCCAGCGTCTTCTAGTTCTGAAAAAGACTCTTCAGACAGTTCTAGCAGCTCAAGTAGCTCCAGTAGCACAAGCAACTCTTCAAAAGAAGAATCTTCCAGCTCCACAAGTTCATCAGCTAGCACCTCAGAAAGTTCAAAATAAGTGCTGAATAAAATATATCAGAAGGGAATGCGACATTGATTTGTTGCATTCTCTTTTTTGTGTTTCTATCTCTTTTGATCAATTTTCAAGCCTTATACTTTGAGAAGTTTGCATGGAATAACACCTACTTTCCTCTTCGTATGGTAAAATAAACAAAAACGGAGGTGGCACTTATCAAAGGACAAATCAGAAAAGCAATCAGCGGTTTTTACTATGTATACGCAAACGGAGAGACCTATCAAACAAGAGGAAGAGGAAATTTCCGGAATCGGAAAATCACGCCGCTTGTCGGAGATCAGGTGATCTTTGAGAGTGAAAATCAAACAGACGGCTATCTTCTGGAAATCTTGCCGAGAAAAAATCAATTAGTTCGCCCACCAGTCACAAATGTTGATCTTGGAATCATTGTCACAAGTATCGTAGAGCCTGCATTTTCTTATAATCTACTTGACCGCTTTCTAGTTACCTTGGAATACGAGTCGATCGAACCGATTATTTTTTTGACAAAGACCGACTTGTCAGACGACCCAGAAAAAATCGAAGAGATCAAACAAACCTATACTAAAATAGGCTATCCGGTGATTGTACCCAATCATACGGGTGATACGACAGAACTGATCCGTTACTTCCCAGAACGGCTATCGGTCTTTATGGGTCAGTCTGGAGCAGGAAAATCGACGCTACTGAATCAAATATCACCGGAACTGAATTTAGCAACAGGAGAGATTTCTGATGCACTTGGAAGAGGACGGCATACAACACGTCATGTGGAACTGATTCCTATCTATGGCGGGTTAGTAGCAGATACACCAGGATTTAGCTCGATTGACTTTTTGACAATTGAAGCAGGAGAACTGCCGAGACAATTTCCTGAATTTGTAGAAGCTTCTGTCCATTGCAAATTTAGAGAGTGCATGCATGCTAAAGAACCTGGCTGCGAAGTAAAACATAGAGTAGAAACAGGTGGTATCGCACAGACACGTTACGACAATTATTTGCAATTCTTACAAGAAATCGAAAAAAGAAAACCAATGTATGCAAAAAAAGAAGGTAAACGAAAATAGGAGGAAACAAGAATGAAGATAGCACCATCCATTTTGAGTGCAGATTTTGCCAATTTACAAAGAGACATTGAGTTAGTGGAAAAAGGAGGAGCGGATTACATCCACGTAGATGTCATGGATGGCCAATTTGTCCCAAATATCACATTAGGGCCAAATATTGTTCAGGCAATCCGTCCTGTTACTAAATTACCGTTAGACGTCCATCTGATGATCGTTGATCCAGAAAACTACATTCCAGCATTTGCAAAAGCTGGAGCAGATATCATTACTGTCCACGTCGAAGCAACTCCTCATATTCATCGGGCACTTCAAATGACAAAAAGCTTAGGAGTTAAAGCTGGAGTAGTTATCAATCCAGGAACACCAGTCTCCATGATCAAACATGTTTTGCCTTTGGCTGATCAAGTACTAGTCATGACTGTCAATCCTGGGTTCGGCGGACAAAGCTTTATTGAAGAAACAGTAGAAAAAATTACGGAACTCGCTGATCTACGTAGAGAGAACAATTGGACTTATGCAATCGAAGTAGATGGCGGAATCGTTCCAGAAACAGCAAAAATCTGTAAAGATGCAGGGGCGGATGTCTTCGTTGCAGGATCATATATCTATGGAGCCGAAAATCCAGTCGGACAAATCGAACGATTAAAAGAGGCATTAGACTAAATGAAAATTTTATTAGCTGCTGGAGGTAATCCGCAAAACTGGCCGCAGTCTCTGCTGTCCAAATACGATGCCTATGTCGGGATAGACCGTGGTGCGCTGTACCTGCTTCAAGCAGGCTACCCAGTAGATCTGGCAGTGGGTGATTTTGATTCATTGTCGAACGAAGAGCAGAAGGAAGTATTTGCAAAAGCCAAAGAGTATACCCGTTCCCCTGCAGAAAAAGACGATACAGATACACAGTTAGGTATCTTAAAAACATTTGAACGTTACCCGCAAGCGGAAGTCACTTTGATTGGAGCTACGGGCGGAAGATTGGATCATCTTTTAGCCAATCTCTGGTTAGGTATGGAACCTCGCTTCAAACCCTTTGCCCATCAGCTTATTATCAGAGATTGTCAAAATTATTTGTCTTATTATTTGCCTGGAGAGCATATAGTAAGACAGATACCAGATATGAAGTATTTAGCTTATTGCTGCTTGACTCCTGTCTCGGCTCTTACATTGAAAGGTAGCAAGTATGTATTGGAAAATAAAGAAGTAGAATATCCGACATCTTATGCAAGTAACGAATTTCTTTCAGATACCGCAGAATTTTCTTTTTCAGATGGTATGATTGCAGTTATTCAAAGCAAAGATTGATCCATAAACAAATAAAAAAATTTGTCTTTCAGGCTAAAAATGACAGAATCTATTATTTGCTAAAAAAAAGCTTAAGAGGAGCAACTTACCTTTTGTTTCACGGCATTTAGTGATAAAATTGAACACAAGAGTCTAATTAATTCGAGGTGTCTTTGTGAAGAAGTTCAATCCTAATAAAAATATTATTATTACCTTGGTTATTGTTATCATCGTGGTGACGATACTAAGTGTGACCGCTGCGCAGCGAGCGAATGAAGGAAAGCCCAATTTCTTCCAATCCATCGTTAATGACAGTGTTGCAATGGTTGATAAAACAATCTCTGCCCCAGTACGGTGGGTACGAAATGGAGTAGATTCTGTCCATAATCTTTTTTCAACTTATGCCGAAAATGAGCGGCTAAAAGAAAAAATCGATAGCTATGATGACATTTCACAGCAAAACAAGAATTACGAGAGAGAAATCGAATCGTTGAAAAAAGAACTTGAGTTGAATCAGACGCTGACTAGTTACGAAAAAGTAACGGCAAATGTCATTACTCGTTCGCCTGACAGTTGGCAGGACATGCTGATCGTAGACAAGGGTTCTAAAGACGGTATCGAAGCAAATATGGCAGTCATGTCGCAAAAAGGATTGATTGGCCGAGTGATCGAGGTCAATACGGCTTCGTCTAAAATCGAATTACTGTCATCCTCTAATGAAAGCTCCAATCATTTTCCAGTACGGGTATCTTCGGCTAATGGCGAAGCGTTTGGTTTGCTTAAAAACTATGATGAAAAGCTCCATGCCTTAGTGGTGACCCAATTAACTGGTGATACGGATATCAAAGAAGGGGATGTTGTCCAGACATCCGGTCTTGGAGGGAATTCTCCAGCTAACTTGCCGATCGGTACGGTTATTAAAACGAAACCAGATAGTTATGGGCTGGATCGGGAAGTTTATGTGAAACCTTATGCAGAAATGTATGACGTGTCAGTTGTGACGATTGTCCAACGGCTAGCGGAGGATTAGTCCATGTTGAAGAAAGAAACAATGAAGTACTATCTGCCAATCGTTTTGTTCTTTTTGATGTTGATAGATGGTCATTTAACAAGAATGCTAGGGGAGTGGTCGAAAGGCACCTATATGTCAAATGCCCACTTTCTGATATTGGCATTATTATGTTGCAGTATGGCGTTTGAAAAACGTTATTTACTGATTACCACGATTGTTCTCGGGGCTATCTATGACGCTTACTATATTGGCGTTATCGGTATCTATGCAGTAGCTCTCCCTTTAATTGTATGGTTGATGTATGTAATGAAAGACGTTATCCATGTCAACATCTTTACTGAATTTTTCAGTATGATCATCTTTGTCACGGGTTATGAATTGTTTACGATGGTGGTCCAGTTGATTTTTAAATTAGCAGTAGTAAATAACACGTATTTTATTACAAGGTTTTTAGGACCTACACTGCTGTTGAACATGATTATATTTGTATTATTCATTTTTCCATTTAAGAAATTATTCAGTGATGAATAATTTCTTTTTTTATTTTTAGGTCGAAAGCGAAAAAGAATCGTTGTTATCTTAAGAAATGCTAGACTTAACGCAGCTTTTTCATAATCATTTTCTGAAACGAACAGTTTTGTCATTTTTAAAAGTTGTTTTGAAACATTTTTGTAACATAACTATTATATCGTTGACACACTGCTATGGTACAATTTTTATATCGTTAAGAAAGACTTAAATATATTTAGATATTTATTAAATTAAGCCAGTCGGAGGAATGAAGAGTGAAAAAGAGTTTAATATCAGCAGTAATGGTATGTTCAATGACCTTGACTGCCGTAGCATCACCGATCGCTGCCGCGGCGGACGATTTTGATTCTCAGATACAACAGCAAGATCAAAAGATTGCAGACTTGAAAAATCAACAAGCAGATGCACAATCACAAATCGATGCCTTAGAAAGCCAAGTTTCTGAAATCAACACACAAGCACAAGACCTATTAGCAAAACAAGATACATTGCGTCAAGAATCTGCACAATTAGTAAAAGACATTGCAGATTTACAAGAACGTATTGAAAAACGTGAAGATACAATCCAAAAACAAGCACGCGAAGCACAAGTAAGCAACACAAGCTCAAACTACATCGATGCTGTATTGAATGCTGATTCATTAGCAGATGCTATTGGACGCGTTCAAGCAATGACAACGATGGTAAAAGCAAACAACGACTTGATGGAACAACAAAAACAAGATAAAAAAGCTGTAGAAGACAAAAAAGCTGAAAACGATGCTAAACTAAAAGAATTAGCTGAAAACCAAGCTGCTTTGGAATCTCAAAAAGGCGATCTTTTATCTAAACAAGCTGATTTGAACGTACTGAAAACTTCATTAGCTGCTGAACAAGCAACTGCTGAAGACAAGAAAGCTGACTTGAACCGTCAAAAAGCAGAAGCTGAAGCAGAGCAAGCTCGTATTCGTGAACAACAACGTCTAGCAGAACAAGCTCGTCAACAAGCTGCACAAGAAAAAGCTGAAAAAGAAGCACGCGAACAAGCAGAGGCTGAAGCACAAGCTACTCAAGCTTCATCTACTGCACAAAGCTCAGCAACAGAAGAATCATCAGCTACACAATCTTCAATGACTGAAGAATCATCATCAGCTACACAATCTTCAGCAACAGAAGAATCAACAACACCTGAATCTTCAACAGAAGAATCAACAGCGCCTGAATCTTCAGCAACAGAAGAATCAACAACAGCGCCTGAATCTTCAACAACAGAAGAATCAACAACAGTGCCTGAATCTTCAACAACAGAAGAATCAACAACTGTACCTGAATCTTCAACAGAAGAATCAACAACACCTGCGCCTACAACACCATCAACAGATCAAAGTGTTGATACAGGAAACGGCACAGGAAGTAGTACTCCGGCTCCAACGCCAACACCTGAACAACCAAAACCTGTAACACCTGCTCCAGCTCCTTCTGGAAGTGTGAATGGTGCAGCAATCGTAGCAGAAGCTTACAAATATATTGGTACTCCATATGTTTGGGGCGGTAAAGATCCAAGTGGCTTTGACTGCTCAGGGTTCACACGCTATGTTTACATGCAAGTAACTGGTCGTGACATCGGTGGTTGGACAGTTCCTCAAGAATCAGCTGGAACAAAAATTTCAGTTTCTCAAGCAAAAGCTGGAGACTTGTTATTCTGGGGATCACAAGGCGGAACTTACCACGTAGCGATTGCTTTAGGCGGAGGACAATATATCCATGCTCCTCAACCAGGCGAAAGCGTAAAAGTTGGTTCAGTTCAATGGTTTGCACCTGACTTTGCTGTCAGCATGTAAGAATGATTAATCAAAAAGAGTTAGCCCATTCTGGACTAACTCTTTTTTTATTGTGATAAAATAGAAATCAGATAAATTCTTCTGTCAATTCCATGAACGTTTGGATATCTTCAGTCACCATGTCGATACCTGCTTGCCAAAAATCTGGTTGGGTAAGATCGACATTCAAATGTTTCTTCGCAAGATCTTCCGTCGTCATTGAGGCAGTATCGCGTAGTAAATGGATATATTCTTCTTCAAAATTTGCTCCCTTTTGGTTGGCGTAAGCATAGATGCCCAAACTAAAGAGGTAGCCAAATGTGTATGGGAAGTTATAAAACGGTACGTCATCAATAAAGAAATGCAATTTTGCAGCCCAGAAATATGGATGGTAAGTAGCTAAAGCTCCTTGATAGCCTTCTTTTTGCGCCTCAACCATCATCTCTGTGATCTTATCTTCTGAGACTAATCCTTCTTGCCGTGCTTCATAGAATCGATTTTCAAAAATGAATCGGGAATGGATATTCATGAACATAGCTAAAGCATTTTGCAGTTTTGTATCTAGCAAATTGATTTTTTCTTCTTTTGTTTTTGCGACTTTTAATGTAGCATCGGCTACGATCAGTTCTGCGAATGTACTTGCTGTTTCTGCGACATTCATGGCATATTCGCGATTTAAAGAAGGTAAATCCCACATCGTGCTGCTATGGAAAGCATGTCCTAGTTCATGAGCAAGTGTCGCAACCTCATTAACAGAATTACTGTAGGTCATAAAGATCCTTGATTCTTTTGTTTCTGGTAACTCAGTACAATAACCACCAGGACGTTTCCCAGGACGATCTTCTGCTTCGATCCAGCTCTTTTCAAAAGCAGATTGGGCAAATTTAGCCATTTTTGGACTGAATTTGTTAAAGTTTTCGATAATAAATGCTGCTGCTTCGTCAAAACTAAAGGTTTTTTCTTTCAAATCGCCTAAAATAATAGGTGCATCTTGATCTTGCCATTCCATTTTTTCTTTACCGAAAAGATTAGCTTTTCTAGTCAAGTAATCAACAAGGGGCTGTTTGTTTTTCTGGATTGTATCCCACATGACAGACAATGTTTCTTTCTTCAACCGATTGTACTCTAATGGTTTTTGTAGAAAATCTGTGACACCATGAAGTTCATAGTCAGAAAGTCTAAAACCATCTAAATGATTCAAAGTATCCGTGAAGAGGGGTGCCTTTTCTTTCCAGGCTTCTTCCCATGCTGCGAAAAGTGTTTCTCTGACTTTTGGATCTGGATCGCCCATCATCTTATTGAAGGCTTGTCCAGCAGATAATTCGACTACTTGTCCATCTTGTTCGAAGGGAATCGAAATGCTGGCTACAATCGTATCATAATGACTGCTCCAAGCATTTAGACCATCTAAAGAAAGCGTATTTATAATGTTTTCTTCAGCTTCTGATAATAATTGTGAGCCATCACGACGAATCTCGTTTAAACGAAAAGCAATTGTTTCAAACGAAGATTGAGAAAGCATCTGATTCCAATCATTGTCAGATATTTCTGCAAATTTCTTTGACAATACAGTTTCGGCTGATTGCAGACGAGGCAGCATTGCGTAAAGCTTGCCCGATAAGACCTTTGCATCTGAATCATTGACATTGGCAGAAAGCAATGCAGTAATATAGCTGCTGCATTGGGTAAAGCCATTCGTAATCGTTTCTTGCAATTGAAGAATAGCGTTTAACTGCTCTGCATTGTCAGAACTAGGTGACCATTTTGTTACGCGGTGATAATACTCGTTCATTTGGTCTTCCAATTGCTTCATCCGTTGGTTCAAAGCATCAGAATGACTGCCTCCGGAAAAAATAGAATCTAGATTCCAATTTAATGAATAACTCATGAAAAAACTCCCTTCATATTGTAATACAAAATTAAGTATAGCACTTTTTTATGGAAGAAGTCTCTATGAAAATGATTGTTGTTTCTTCAAAAAAAGTCTAAGATAAAATACAGAGGTGACTTATGAATTCTTCAAAAAAACAAATGAAAAACGGAAATATTTATTTAGTAATCGCACTGATAGTCGTTATAATCTTATTTTACAGTTCTTCTCAAACTTACGGACAGCAATCACAAGTTTCGCGATTAGAAAGCTGGCTGCCTAATCAGCCATTTAAAGACACATTAGCGGGTATACGTTTTAATTATGGTGGAAGTATGGTGAGTATCGACCATCTGGGCTACGCCAAATTTTTAGAGTTCTTTTTAAGGAAGGGCGCACATTTCGGTACCTATTTTATTTTGGGAGGCAGCTTGTTTTTAGGTGTTTTCCCCAAACTAAAAATTTGGTGGCTGACAGCGATCCTTGCTTGGCTTTCAGCAACAGGGTACGCAGGTTTGGACGAATTCCATCAGATGATGACCGGTGGACGAACACCTATGTTCCAAGATGTCATGTTGGATTCGATCGGTGCTCTGACTGCTGTGATATTATGTGTGCTTTTTGCGGCATTCAAGAAGCGTTTATAGATTGGCTGTGGCTTTGTTTTTTTGTGAAATAGTACTAGAATAGAAGTGTATTCTCAAAAGAACAAGGGAGGAAAAATCATGTCAGGACATAGTAAATGGCATAATATCCAAGGAAGAAAAAATGCCCAAGATGCAAAACGAGGGAAAGTCTTTCAGAAACTTTCTCGTGAAATTTATATGGCAGCTAAAGCAGGCGGTCCTGATCCATCTATGAATCCAGCTTTGCGGCTTGTTGTGGACAAAGCAAAAGCTGCAAATATGCCTAACGACAATGTGGAACGGGCGATTAAAAAGGCTACGAGCGCCGTAGATGAAACGAATTACGATGAAATCACGTATGAAGGATATGGTCCGGGTGGAGTAGGAATCTTAGTCCATGCATTGACAGATAACCGTAATCGGACAGCGACAAATGTCCGAGTAGCTTTTACACGAAACGGTGGATCACTGGGAGAAACGGGTTCAGTCAGTTACTTGTTTGACCGCAAAGGATATATCGCTATTGAACGCGATGGGTTGACTGTTGATGAAGAGACGATGTTTGAGGATGTATTAGAGGCGGGGGCAGAAGATCTGCAAACTTCTCCTGAAGTATTCGAGATTTATACTGCACCAGAAGATTTTGCTGCTGTACGAGATGAGTTGGAAAAAGAGTTCACTTTGGCGCAAGCAGAATTGACGATGATTCCACAAACGACGATTGATTTAAATGAGGAACAAAAAGAGCAATTGGAACGTCTAGTAGATAAGCTAGAAGACGATGATGATGTTTCAGAAGTCTTTACTGCTGCTGAAATGTAAGTAGCACATGGTTAGATAATAAAAAGAAAGCACCTGTACCAATCGTACGGGTGCTTTCTTTTTATATATTATTTTTGTTAGAAGACCAATACAGGCGTTCCTTTTTCGACCATCCCGAATAATTCCTTCATTACACTTGGTGGGGTGTTGATGCAGCCGTGTGAACCGCGGGTTTTCCATAAGTCTCCACCGTATTCAGGTTGCCAGTCTGAATCGTGGATACCAACACCTGTCCAGTCAATCGGCATCCAGTAGTTTACCGGACTCTCGTAAGGTGTTCCATCGTCATTTGTTCCTTTTAAAGTTGCATCTTCTTCTTTATTCCAAACATAGAAGACTCCAGCAGGTGTAGGTGTAGTTGGCTTTCCGGAAACGATATCTGTTTCAAGGGCCACTTTTCCGTCTTTGTAATACCACATATGCTGGTTCTCCAGATCAACTTCGATATACGTATCTTCGATCAATGGATGATCAGCGGTTGTGCCACCTTGCACAATGGGTGAACGAGTAAAATCTTGGCCTGCCAGAATCGCTTTTTTCAATGCTTCTGTCTCACTGTCTGTTTGGATCGTCCAACTGTAAGTGCCAACTGGGACCGTAACTTCTCCTCTTTTTGTACTTTTAAATTTTGTGTCATTCGTACTTGTGTTATACTTTGTGCCTAAATCTGTTACATATTGACGTACTTGTTCTGTATCTAAATCGACTTTTCCATCATTGTAGGTCAGCCAACTCATAATATCACTTGATGGGATCTGGAAAGTCTCACCGTTTATACTGTAAGTAGCTTTTACATTTGCGATAGCATTCATGGATGCGAGTTGTTCTTTCAGTGAGCTGTCTTCAGATGTTACTTTTGGTTTTTCTTTGAATTCAGTCAATTCAATTGTATCTTTACCAGAGTTTACCGCACTTTTTAATTGTTTGACCGCAGCATCGACGTCGATCGTATTTCCATTGACTTCAGGCTTGATAACGAAAGAGTCACCTGCTTTTTCGATCGTTGCATCAGTAGTAGGTGTCCGGTCTTTGTTCAAATCAGTCAGCTTAGTTGTCAATGTCTGAACGGTAGTGTCTAGTTTTTGGTGGTTTTGACTGACAGGATCTATTTCTTGTTTTTCTGCCGCTGAGACATAAGTCATTCCCCAAGTCCATCCGTTTTGTTCATTTAGGATCGGAGAAAGCTCCGAAGTGAAATCATCTTTGTAGCCGAGCTCGGATTTTGGTACTTCCTGCCAGACTTTTCCATCTTCTTTAATAGCCAGTTTTTTATCAGAATAAGCTTCTTTTAATTTTTCATTTGCTTTTTCGACTGTTAGATTGCTGACATTTATTCCATTTATTTCTGTATTCGGCAAAAAATGCTTTGTGTAGTATGTACTGCGATAGGTATAAAAGCTGATCAGCACTAAGAGAACACCAAGAGCTGAAAGCAAAGCAACATGTTTCGATTTTTTTCGATGCGAAGATCTTGTCATATCGACAACTCCTTAAGTAAAAGTTTAGGGTGGAACGGTCTCATGATAGCATAATTTAGAGGAAAAGACGAAGGTTATCTCTACTTTATGAAAAAATTTAGAAACCATAAGGGTGATAAAATAAAAAAACGGAAAACACCGAATAGATGTTTTCCGTCATGTTCAAAGATTATTCAGCGTCTAGTTTAGCAAAAGCTTCATCTAGAATTTCTTTTAATTGCTTAGCAGAAGCAGCCATACGGTCTTGCTCGCTGTCACTTAAAGGAATTTCGATTACTTTTTGGATACCTTGACGGTTGATAACAGCAGGTGCACCAATGTAGATGTCGTTCAATCCATATTCGCCATTCATGAATACTGATAAAGGAAGAACAGCATTTTCATCATCTAAGATGGCACGAGTGATACGTGCTAATGCTACTGCGATACCATAGAAAGTAGCGCCTTTTTTCTCGATAATTGTGTAAGCAGCGTCACGTACGCCAAAGAATAGGTTAACCATAGCTTCTTCATCGATTTCTGGGTTGTTTTTTACCCATTCATAGATTTGCAAGCCGGCAACATTTGCATGTGACCAAACTGGGAATTCTGAATCTCCGTGTTCACCTAAGATGTAAGCATGGACGTTACGTGCATCAACGTCAACTAATTCCGCAAGTGCTTGACGGAAACGAGCTGAGTCAAGAGAGGTACCTGAACCGATTACGCGTTCTTTAGGGAAACCTGAGAATTTCCAAGTTGAGTAAGTCAAAATATCTACTGGGTTAGCGGCAACTAAAAAGATACCGTTAAATCCTGATTCAACGATTTGTGTGACAACATCGCGGTTGATTTTTAGGTTTTTGTTTACTAAGTCTAAACGAGTTTCACCTGGTTTTTGTGGTGCGCCAGCTGTAATAACAACTAAGTCAGCATCATGTGCGTCTGCGTAAGTAGCAGAATAGATTTTTTTAGGTGAAGTAAATGCCAAAGCGTGAGACAAGTCAATTGCGTCTCCTTCAGTTTTAGCAGTATTGATATCCACGATACCTACTTCTTGAGCGATATTTTGAGTAACTAGAGCAAAGGCATAGCTAGAACCTACGGCGCCGTCTCCAACAAGAATAACTTTTTGATGATCTTTTTTTTCTGCAGCTGCAGTCATTTAGTATCAATCCTTCCATTGATTTGTTTTTTCCCATGCTTATGCTAACATTTCTCAAGCCCCATGTCACGCTATTTGGCTATAAAATATAACAGATAACAAGGTTGTATTATATGTAAAAGCTTACATGTGCGTTATTTCACTATTTTTATATATCAATTATTTCATTAAACTTTGAAGAAATTTTTAATTTCTTTATCATTTATTAACGATTCTCTTTTAGCCGAAACGCCTTGTTTTGTGTTATACTATGCATTGACAAGTATAAAAAAGAAAAAAGCTCGATGGACTGGACCGCTAATTAGCAGTCCAGCCTTTTGTGCTGCTTTTTAGAATTAGGTGGAAAACAAAAATGAAAATGATCGTCGGGTTAGGAAACCCAGGTACCAAATACCAATATACAAAACACAATATCGGCTTTATGGTCGTGGATAAAATTGCACGCGAGCATC
Organism: Enterococcus sp. DIV0436a; assembly: GCF_051711605.1. Lineage (NCBI taxonomy): Bacteria > Bacillati > Bacillota > Bacilli > Lactobacillales > Enterococcaceae > Enterococcus > Enterococcus sp. DIV0436a. Next base: position 2,633,374 of record NZ_JBIONA010000001.1, on the reverse strand, counting down.
AAGCTACTTTCAAAAAAAATCCGTTCGAAGCAGAAGTTGCCGAATTTTTTCATAATGGAGAAAAGATCCTTTTAGTCAAACCACAAACATTCATGAATGAATCTGGTCGTGCAGTCGGCCCACTAATGACTTATTTTGGGATTTATCCAGAGGAATTAGTCGTAATCTACGATGATTTGGATCTGGCAGTGGGAAAAATCCGGCTCCGTCAAAAGGGAAGTGCCGGCGGGCATAACGGTATCAAAAGTATTATTTCCCATTTGAATACGAATGTCTTTGATCGAATCAAGGTGGGAATCGGCAGGCCAGAAGGGAAAAAAACAGTAGTCCAGCATGTGCTTAGTCCTTTCAGCAAAGAAAATCAGCCTTTGATAGAAGAAAGCATGTGTCAATCTGTTAAAGCAGTCGAATATCTCATAGAAGGGCATTCGTTCGTGGATGCGATGAATCGATTCAATTGAGGAAGGAGGAAAAGGAATGGATATTATTCAATTAGTCGGAAAAGATCCGCAAGTAAAAGAATGGGTCAGCAATTTAGAAGAAAAAATGCCTAGACAACTAATCACAGGATTAGCGGGCTCAGCGAAAACACTTCTATTTGCTCGAGCGTTTAAGAAAACAAATAAAAACATGATTATTCTGATGCCAAATTTGTATTATGCGAATCAGTTAGCAGAAGATCTGCAACATGTGATTCCGCAAGATCAGATCCATTTATTTCCAGTGGATGAAGTGCTTTCTGCTGAAATGGCCTTTTCTTCTCCAGAAGCGCGAGGCGAGAGAGTCGCAACGCTTAACGCACTTCAAGAAAAAAAAGCAGGTATCTATTTGTTGCCAGTCGCATCTTTGCACAAACGACTGCCGAATAAGAAAACTTGGCTACAGGCGCAATTGAATTGGCATATTGGTGATGAGATAGACGTGGAAAATCTTCCTCGCCAATTGACTTTGATGGGCTATGTACGAGAAGAGATGGTCGCAAAACCGGGAGAATTCAGTATTCGAGGAAGCATTATCGATATTTACCCGTTAACGACAACCTATCCTGTTCGTGTAGAACTATTTGATGTAGAGATAGATTCTATGCGGTATTTTGAAGCAGAAACACAACGCTCAATCGAAAAAACGGAAGAAATCTGGGTTTCCCCAACGAGTGAACAAGTCTACGGACCAGAGGATCTAGAACATGGAATAGAGCAAATGCAAAAAATGCTAGAAAAACGGCTTGCTGCGACCACAGAAGAAGCAGACCGCGAGTTTTTGCAAGATTACTTCGGTCAGCTGACTTCAAGCTGGCAAGCAGGTGTCCCGACAGAAGAAGCAAAATTCTACTCAGATCTTCTTTACCAAGAATCTGTGACGATCTTGGATTATTTCCCTTCAAATAGTTTACTAGTCGTTGATGATTATCAGCGAATCATGGAAACAAATCGGGAAATCGAAAGGGAAGCGGCAGAATGGCAGACTCAAAAAATCAGCGAATTGCGGGTGTTTTCTGAGCAGACATTTTCAGCAGATATACAAAAAATCGTGCAGAAGGAAAAGTTCACCACAACCTTTTTCTCGCTCTTTCAAAAAGGAATGGGAAATCTTCGCTTCCAAGCAATCCATAATTTTCAATATCGGACGATGCAACAGTTCTTCGGACAAATGCCATTGCTGAAAACAGAAATGGACCGTTGGCGCAAGCAAAAGCAAACTGTTGTGATTTTTATTCCGACAAAGGACAGGATACGCAAAGCAGAACAAATGCTTCGAGATGAAGACATATTAGTAGTAGAAACAGAAAAAAATGCATTGATCAGAGGACAAGTGCAATTAGTTGAAGGAGCTTTGCAAGCTGGTTTTGAACTTCCTCAAGAAAAAATAGTAGCTATCACAGAAAAAGAAATTTTTCAAAAAACAACAAAAAAACAAACGAGACGTCAAACAGTAACAAACGCAGAGCGATTGAAAAGCTATAATGAATTAAAAGCAGGAGATTACGTTGTCCATGCCAATCATGGTATCGGGAAATACATCGGGATGGAAACGCTAGAAGTAGATGGCGTTCACCAAGACTATATGACTATTTTGTACCAAAACGACGATAAACTGTTTATTCCTGTTACTCAACTGAACCTGATCCAAAAATATGTCGCCTCTGAAGCCAAAGCGCCTCGCATCAATAAGCTAGGCGGAAGTGAATGGACGAAAACCAAGCGAAAAGTCTCTTCAAAAATCGAGGATATCGCTGACGATCTAATCAAATTATATGCCGCAAGAGAGTCAGAAAAAGGATATGCTTTTGGACCTGATGACGCCTACCAAAAAGAATTCGAAAATGCCTTCCCCTACTCTGAAACTGATGACCAGTTGAGAAGTGCAGCGGAGATCAAACGGGATATGGAAAAAGAAAAGCCAATGGATCGGCTACTCGTAGGTGATGTTGGTTATGGGAAAACAGAAGTAGCGCTTCGAGCGGCCTTTAAAGCGATAAAGGAAAGCAAACAAGTAGCCTTTTTAGTTCCAACAACGATCTTGGCACAGCAGCACTATGAAACGATGCTGGAAAGATTTGAAGGTTTCCCCGTAAATATCGGGCTATTAAGTCGTTTCAGAACAAGAAAGCAACAAAAAGAAACCATCGAACAACTGCGTACAGGTCAAGTTGATATTGTTGTAGGAACCCATCGAATCTTGTCAAAAGATATTGAATTTAGCGATTTGGGTCTATTGATCATTGACGAAGAACAACGTTTTGGTGTAAAACATAAGGAACGATTGAAACAGTTACGTGCACAAGTGGATGTTTTGACTCTGACTGCAACACCGATTCCGAGAACTTTGCATATGTCGATGTTAGGCGTGCGGGATCTTTCAGTAATCGAAACACCGCCTGCGAATCGTTATCCGATCCAAACATATGTTATGGAAAAAAATCCTGGGGCTATTCGCGAAGCAATCCATCGAGAAATGGGACGAGGTGGACAAGTATTCTATTTATATAATCGGGTAGAAACGATCGAACAAAAAGTAGAAGAAATCCAAGAACTCGTTCCGGAAGCACGGATCGGTTATGCTCATGGGCAAATGACAGAGGCGCAATTAGAAAATACGCTTTTTGAATTTATTGAAGGTCAGTATGATGTTCTTGTCACTACAACCATCATTGAAACAGGAGTAGATATCCCGAACGCAAATACGTTGTTCGTTGAGAACGCTGATTATATGGGATTATCCACGTTATACCAATTGCGAGGGCGGGTAGGAAGAAGCAGCCGTGTCGCATATGCTTACTTTATGTATGAGCAGCAGAAGATCCTTAACGAAGTCAGTGAAAAACGTCTTCAGGCAATCAAAGATTTTACAGAATTGGGATCTGGATTCAAGATTGCGATGCGGGATCTTTCCATTCGCGGTGCAGGTAATCTCTTAGGTGCTCAGCAGCATGGATTTATTGACGCAGTCGGTTTCGATATGTATTCTCAAATGCTAAGCGAAGCTGTTTCTCGTAAACAAGGAAAGAATAGTCAAGTGGAGAAGACCACTGTTGAGATCGACCTCGGTGTCGATGCGTATCTACCTGAAACATACGTGGCAGATCAACGGCAGAAAATCGAGATCTATAAACGAATTCGTGAACTTGATTCGCAAGAAATGCTAGATGAACTAGAAGATGATCTGCTCGACCGTTTTGGAGAATACCCAGAAGAAGTAGCACATCTCTTGACAATTGGGCAGATCAAAATGGATGGCGATCGAGCGCTCCTAGAAACGATAAGGAAACAGGAGGCGCATATAGTCTTTACTCTAAGTAAAGTTGGAACAAAACGCTATAGTGTGGAACAGTTATTCGAAGCACTGACAGCGACAAAACTAAAAGCCAGTCTAGGCGTTGAAAAAGAACAGATGGTGATACGCTTGACGATCCCCAGCCAAATGGAAGAAGCAGTATGGCTTCAGGAAATCCAAAAGTTTGTCAAAGCGTTGCGTGAGCAAAAATATCTGTCAGCGTAGGAAGGAGCAATGATTTGGATCATAAAGAAATGCGGCGCGTCATGCAAGGAGCATTTGTCTTGACGATTGCTTCTTTCATAGCAAAAGTATTAAGTGCCCTTTACCGAATTCCCCTCCAAAACTTAGTCGGCGACGAAGGTTTTTATGTTTATCAGCAAGTTTATCCAATTTATGGGATAGCAATGACTTTAGCTTTATCCGGTCTTCCGCAGTTCATATCAAAGTACGTTGCAGAAAGAAAGAATCCTTTCGAGCGAAAGCAAGCTTTGCAAAATCTTTATCCCTTAGTATTTTGGACAGGTGTCTTTTTGTGGTTGTTTGTCTTTTCATTTAGCAGCTGGATTGCTTGGATGATGGGAGACATACAATTGAAACCGCTGATCCAAGTAGTTTCCTTTACCTTTTTGCTGATGCCTGGTCTATCTTTTTATCGAGGGAATTTCCAAGGAAGATTCTTGATGGAACCAACTGCTGTTTCTCAAGTAGTTGAGCAGTTCGTTCGTGTTTTTGTGATTGTCTGTAGTGCGTTTGCTTTTAGAAAGCTTGGATGGACGGTGTACCAAACAGGGACGGCAGCAATGAGTGGAGCTGTTTTTGGCGGTTTATGCGCATATGGGATCCTTCACTACTATGAACAAAAGATTCATGGAGGAGCGTTAAGCTTCCGACGGTTTCCATTGTTCAAACAGCCGTCAAAGCCCTTGATCCGGCGTTTTCTGGTAGAAGGCGGACTGGTTTCGATTTATAGTGGATTGCTTATCTTTTTCCAGCTGATCGACTCTTTCTTTGTAAAAAATGCTTTGGAAGTTTACGGACTGTCAGAATACGGTGCGAAGATAGCAAAAGGGGTCTATGATCGAGGTCAGCCTTTAGTACAATTAGGTTTAGTGATTGCCACTGCATTAAGTGCGACATTCCTGCCTGCGTTGACTCGTCATTTGACCAACCGGATCTATCGTCAGTTTTTACAGACAGCCAAAATCTATCTTAGATTGACGACCGCTTTAGCATTAGCTGCGTCTTTGGGATTAGCCTTGCTGCTCCCTTATATCAATTATGCGTTGTTTAAAGATTATGCGGGAAATGCAGCGCTTGTATTGTTTGTTTTTTCCATTGCTTTCACTGCAGTCATCCAAGCTTATCAAAGTATTGCTCAAAGCAAGAACTCGTTTCGCCCTTCTTTAAAAGGCGCAGGATGGGGACTATTGGTAAAAGGATTGACTACTTCTTTTCTGACCGGTTTATTAGGAACAGCAGGTGCAAGCCTGTCTACCCTTTTAGGATTAGGTGTGACGCTTTGGTATTTTGTTCGAATCGAAACAAAAGAGCTAAATGCTTTTTGGAAAGAACGGCATTTTGGACGGAAGTTGATGATCAGCCTTCTTTGTATGGCAGTAGTACTGCTGCTGTATTATGGTGTATTGAATATAGTGTTTGGTCCTGTAACTCATCGTTCCACTGCTTTTTTTGTCAGCGTGATAGGAGTTGGGATCGGGGCTTCTGTGTTCATTTATACAGTGATCCGTCTTCGTCTGTTTACAGTACGAGAATGGCTAATGTTGCCCTTTGGTAAGAAAATCCTGCGATTAAATAAAAAAATTAAAAAGTGAGGAATAAGATATGCGATTAGATAAATTTTTAAAAATTTCCCGAATCATCAAAAGACGATCAGTAGCAAAAGAAGTAGCTGATAAAGGAAGAATTCAAATCAACGGTAAATTGGCGAAATCTTCCAGTGATGTCAAAGTAGGCGATATTTTGAAAGTCCAGTTCGGCAACAAAACGTTGGAAGTGAAAATCACGGAATTACATGAATCAACTAAAAAAGAAGATGCACAAAAAATGTACGAAATTATTTCTGAAAATCGCACAGAAACACTAGAGAAATAGATTAGACAAGCTTTCACGATATTGGTATAATGAAAAAGACAATCAAAAAGATTGGAGCGAATCCAAGTGACGAAAAAAAGCAATAAAATCGCTGCGCTAGATACGGAATATGCAAAGAAAAAGTATGCTGAATTTCAGCAACAACAACGTCAACTGATTTTTCGAAGACGCAGACTGGCTGCAATTTTTGTTGGTGCTTTGGTCATTTTCGCGATAATAGGTGTGCAGATTTTCCATGACATGCAAAGGATGCATCAATTGAACGAATTGAGAGTCGAAGCAAATACTGAAATGAAAGAAGTCAACGCAGACGTTGATCAGCTGCACCAAGATGTTTCATTGCTGAAAGATGATGAGTATGTAGCTAAACTTGCCAGAAGCAAATTCTTTTACTCAAAAGACGGTGAAAAAGTTTATCCTATATTAGAATCAAATACAGACAGCTCGACAAATGAAACAGATCAATCAACTAGTTCTACAACTGCAAAATAAGCAGGAATATAAAAAAGGGAAATAATTAGGAGGAACATTTTTTTTATGTCAATCGAGGTAGGAGCAAAACTGCAAGGAAAAGTATCAGGAATTACAAATTTTGGTGCGTTTATTGATCTAGGTGCTGGAAAAACGGGTCTAGTTCATATTAGCGAAGTGTCAAATGGCTATGTAAAAGACATCCATGATGTTTTAAGTGTAGGAGATGAAGTAACAGTCAAAGTTATTTCAGTAAATGATGATGGAAAAATCGGACTATCTATCCGGAAAGCGCAGGAACAACCTGCTGAATCTGGAGAAGAAAGCCGTCCTAAAAAATATCAACAAAAAGATCCCCGTGACAACCGAAATCGTCCAGCACAGAAAAAATCTTTTTCTCGTAGTCAACCTTCAGCTCAAAAAGAAGACTTCGATTCATTGATGAGTTCATTTTTGAAAGATAGCGATGACCGCTTATCTTCATTGAAGCGAAACACAGAAGGAAAGCGCGGTGGCCGTGGCGGACGCCGCAGCTAAAAAGCCGCAAATAATGATAGTGCGACTATTTGGGTCATAGTATCAACAGAGGGCAGGTTAATTGTCGTTTTAGACGTTTTCCCGCTCTCTTTTTTTTAGGAAGAAAGGGTGTGGAAAGGATGAACGTTGAAAAAGGCGGGAAAAAAGCACCGCTATTACAGCAGTCATTTATTCGGCACGGGAATGAACAAGGATTCTGGCAACAAGGATCGAGAATTTTAGCAGCGGTATCAGGTGGTGTTGATTCGATGGTTTTGCTCCATTTACTTTTACAAGTGCAACGCCAAATCGGTTTTTCTTTAGGTATCGTCCACATCAATCATCAATTAAGAGAAGAATCAGCAGAAGAAGCTGCCTATCTTCGCTCATATTGTGAAGAGAAGAATCTCCCTTTATACGTAAGTATTTGGGAAGATCCAGCCAAATCCGCCATAGAAACAGAAGCTCGTAACTTTCGTTATCAAGAATTCACTCGCGTGATGGAAGAAGGACAATATGACACATTGATGACTGCTCATCACGGAGATGATCAAATCGAGACGGTGTTAATGAAAATCGTTCGTGGGGGACAGTTAAATACTTTTTCTGGAATCAAAGAAGTACAACCATTTGCTACGGGCAGACTGGTTCGTCCGTTGCTGAGTTTTAGCAAAGAAGACCTATATACTTATGCAGCAGAATCGCAGCTTGTTTACTTTGAGGATCAGACAAACCAATTGTTAGATGTCCAGAGAAATCGGCTTCGTCATTTGGTAGTTCCTCAATTGAAACAAGAAAATACACAGGCGTTGAGACATTTCCAGCAATTTTCGCAACAGATCCAATGGGCAGACCAAGTCATTCAAAAATATATGGGACAGTTGATCGAAAAGGAAGTCGAACAGTGGGAGGAACAATTTCGATTTTCTGCAGAAATGATCGAAGAAATGACAGATGCTGAACGATACTATTTTTTTTACTCCTTTTTCGACAAAGCATTCTCAAAAACAGGGATTATTTTGAAAGAACAACAAATGGAGTCGATTTTAGAACAGTGGCAACAGAAAAAAAGCCAATGGCAACTCAGTATTGGCAATAATTGGATACTGAAAAGAGAGTATCATTTTGTTGTACTCTCTAAAAAAGAAAAACAAGCAACTAGCCAGACAGAAGACCAGCGCTTGTTGCTGATTCCAGAACAAGGAATATATTTGAATGAAACAGAATGGATTGGTCTGGTCAAACCTGAAAATGCAGGGGACATCAAAGCAACAGATTCATGGTCTCTATTTTCTCATGACATTTGGATTCCTGCTGATGTGCAACTGTATGTCGAAAAAAGAAAAGCAGGAGACCGCATTAAATTAACAGAGAATCTCACAAAAAAAGTATCTAGATATTTTATCGATCAGAAAGTACCTAATTCACAAAGGCAGCATGCTTGGATCATTACAGATGCCAAAAGAAATATATATAGCTTGATACCTTTTGCCTTTTCATATTTGAGTATTCGTGAAGAAACTGATAAAATACACTACATACTTCTTTACAAATATCAAAAAGAAGCAATTGGAAGGAGAACCTGATGTTGGAAAAGGATATTGAGAGAATTTTGATCTCACAAGAAGAGATACAAGTTCGTTGCAAAGAACTAGGCAAAGAGTTAACAGAAATTTACCAAAACACCAATCCCCTAGTAGTAGGTGTCTTAAAAGGAGCGGTACCATTCATGGCAGATATCGTTCGTTCTATCGATACGTATTTGGAATTGGATTTCATGGATGTTTCAAGCTACGGGAATGCAACAGTCTCGTCAGGGGAAGTAAAAATCGTCAAAGACTTAGATACGAATGTAGAAGGTCGCGATCTGTTGATCGTTGAAGATATCATTGACAGCGGAAGAACACTTGCTTATTTAGTGGATCTTTTCAAATACCGCAAAGCAAAATCAGTCAAAATTGTTACACTACTTGACAAACCTGAAGGAAGAGTAGTAAATATCGAAGCAGATTATGTTGGCTTCAACGTACCAAATGAATTTGTGGTCGGTTATGGCTTGGATTATGCAGAAGCATATCGTAACCTTCCGTACATCGGTGTATTGAAACCTAGTGTTTATCAATCAAATTAATGCTGTATCTCAATTAAATTATGGTACAATAGAATGGTCAGGATTGATAAAAAACTGTTAAATTAAATTGACGCTTAGGGAGGGCAACTATGAACAAAAAGAACAACGGCATGATGAAAAATGCCTTGTATTATGTCCTCGTAATCTTAGCGATGGTAATGGTCGTTTATTTTATTTTTGGTAATAACGGCCAGCGATCGTCAGATATCGAGTACTCAAAATTCACAGAACAACTACAAGCAGGCAAGATCAAAGAATTTGAAGTGCAGCCTGCAAATGGTGTATATAAGATCACTGGTGAATACAAAGAACAGCAGACCGTCGCTAACAGCGGTGGGTTAGCTATCTTAGGTTCAACAGATACGACTACTACCCATTTCACAACAATCATTTTGCCAAATGATACAACATTGAGCCAAGTAACAGAACTGGCAAAAGAAAACAAAGTTGCTACAACAGTAAAAGAAGAATCAAGCAGCGGTATATGGGTTTCCCTATTGCTTAGCTTCTTGCCAATCGTAATCATCATCTTTTTCTTTTACATGATGATGGGACAACAAGGCGGCGGCGGTGGCGGTGGCGGCCGTGTCATGAACTTTGGTAAATCAAAAGCCAAAGAAGCAGACAAAAAAGCTAATCGCGTACGTTTTTCTGATGTAGCGGGTGCGGAAGAAGAAAAACAAGAACTAGTTGAAGTTGTTGAATTTCTGAAAGATCCTCGCCGATTTGTTGAATTAGGTGCCCGTATCCCGGCAGGTGTACTTTTAGAAGGACCTCCAGGAACAGGTAAAACCTTATTAGCAAAAGCTGTTGCCGGAGAAGCTGGAGTACCGTTTTACTCGATCTCGGGTTCTGATTTCGTAGAAATGTTTGTCGGTGTTGGAGCAAGTCGTGTTCGTGATTTGTTTGAAACAGCGAAGAAAAACGCACCAGCTATCATTTTCATTGATGAAATTGATGCGGTAGGTCGTCAACGTGGTGCCGGTATGGGCGGCGGACATGATGAACGCGAACAAACATTGAACCAATTGCTTGTAGAAATGGATGGCTTCGACGGAAATGAAGGAGTAATCGTCATTGCTGCAACCAACCGTTCTGATGTACTAGACCCAGCGTTACTACGTCCAGGCCGTTTTGACCGCCAGATTTTAGTTGGACGTCCAGATGTAAAAGGTCGTGAAGCAATCTTGCGAGTCCATGCACGGAATAAACCGATGGCAGATGACGTTGACTTGAAAGTTGTGGCTCAACAGACACCAGGTTTTGCCGGAGCAGATTTAGAAAATGTCTTGAATGAAGCAGCGTTAGTAGCTGCTAGAAGAAATAAAAAGAAAATCGATGCTTCTGATATCGATGAAGCGGAAGATCGCGTGATTGCAGGTCCAGCTAAAAAAGATCGCGTAATCAGCAAAAAAGAACGCGAAATGGTTGCTTATCACGAAGCTGGTCATACGATTGTCGGATTAGTATTGAGTCGCGCTCGGGTCGTCCACAAAGTAACGATCATCCCTCGCGGACGCGCCGGCGGATATATGATCGCTTTACCAAAAGAAGATCAGTTCTTGATGACGAAAGAAGATATGTTTGAACAAATCGTAGGCTTACTTGGTGGACGTACAGCTGAAGAAATCATCTTCAATGTCCAATCAACTGGTGCTTCCAATGACTTTGAGCAAGCGACAGCTCTAGCACGAAGCATGGTAACAGAATATGGAATGAGTGATCGTTTAGGTCCTGTTCAATATGAAGGAAACCATCAAGTGTTTGTTGGCCGCGACTATGGTCAAACAAAAGCTTACTCTGAACAAGTCGCTTTCGAGATTGATCAAGAAGTACGAAAAATCTTGATGGAAGCTCATGATAAAGCTCGAGAAATCATCGAAGCTCATCGTGCGCAGCATAAACTGATTGCTGAAAAACTTTTGGAATTCGAAACATTGGATGCCAAAGCAATCAAGTCATTGTTTGAACACGGTGTGATGCCTGAAGGTACTGAGTCAAATGATTATCCAAGCGAAAAAGAAGCGAAAACTTTTGAAGAAGCAAAACGTGCTTTGGAAGAAAAAGACGCTGAAAAACAAGCGGAAGAAAAACGTGATTTTGAAGAAGCAAAACATGAACTGAATGAGGAAAATAAAGCAGAACATGATTCAGATTCTCAACAATCAGAAGATAATCATTCAGACGATCAATACAAATAAAAAAATATAGGTCAATTGATCTGATATGACTCCCGAAAACCGGAACAAAAACCGGTTTTCGGGAGATTTCTTTATTTAAGTTGTAAATAGGATGATGTCCTGTTTTCTAGATGATTCTGAATTATTTTTAAAAGAAGCATTCCAAAGTTGAAAAAAGCAGTAGTTGCTAGTATGATTCACTATGAGTTTAAAAACGGAAAAAGGAGTACATAACAAATGAAAGATTATTTGGTTAAGGCACTTGCTCACGACGGATTCGTCCGAGCATACGCAGTTCAAGCAACAAATACCGTAGCGGAGGCACAAAGACGTCATGATACTTGGCACACCTCCTCAGCTGCTTTGGGACGGACATTGGTCGGTAGTCTGCTACTTGGTGCGACGCTCAAAGGAGAAGACAAATTAACTGTTCGAATCCAAGGCGATGGTCCAGCAACAGGAATTGTAGTAGATGCAAATGGAAAGGGAGATGTGAAAGGTTACATCAAAAATCCGCATCTCAGTCTTCCTCTAAATAGTGAAGGTAAAATCGATGTGCGGGGAGCAGTTGGAACACAAGGAATGTTTACTGTCACAAAAGACTTAGGATTAAAAGAACCTTTTTCTGGGCAAACGCCGATTGTTTCTGGAGAAATCGCTGAAGATTTTACTTACTATCTTGCTATCTCAGAACAAATCCCTTCAGCTGTTGGACTGAGTGTATTGGTCAATACTGACGACAGCATCAAGACGGCGGGAGGATTCATGATCCAAATCATGCCAGGTGCCGATGAAGAAACAATCAGCAAGATCGAAGAACAATTAAAAACGACACCAAGAATCTCTACCCTCTTAGATGAAGGACAGACACCAGAAGAAATATTGAAAGGATTGCTTGGTACAGAAGAATTGAACATTTTGGAAAAAATGCCTGTTCAATTCAAATGTGACTGTTCAAAAGAAAAATTTGCAGAAGCAATTATCGCGTTAGGTGCAGAAGAAATCCAAGCAATGATAGACGAAGATCACGGTGCAGAAGCGGTTTGTTCTTTCTGTAATAACAAATACAAGTATAGCGAAGAAGAATTAGCTGGATTGAAGAAAGAAGCCTTAGGAGGGATTTAAGTGGAACACACATGGAAAATTGGCAATGTGGAAATCCCTAATCGTGTCGTTGTTGCACCGATGGCTGGAATAACAAATTCAGCATTTCGAGTCACTGTCAAAGAATTTGGTGCAGGCTTAGTCGTATGTGAAATGATCAGTGACCAAGGTATTCATTTCAGAAACAAAAAAACTTTAGAGATGCTCCACATTGAAGAAACAGAACATCCATTAAGTTTACAGATATTTGGCGGAAATAAAGATAGTCTAGTTGAAGCTGCTCAATTTGTCGAAGAAAACACAGCTGCCGATATAATAGATATCAATATGGGCTGTCCAGTAAATAAAGTGATCAAAGCAGAAGCAGGAGCAAAATGGCTTTTAGATCCTGAGAAAGTATACGAAATGGTCCAAGCTGTTTCTTCAGCAGTAGATATCCCAGTAACAGTCAAGATGCGTATTGGTTGGGATGAAGAGCACGTCTTTGCTGTAGAAAATGCATTAGCAGCACAATCAGCTGGAGCAAGTGCCATCGCTATGCATGGACGTACACGGGTTCAGATGTATGAAGGAAAAGCGGACTGGGAAGTATTGAAAGAAGTGAAAAAACATTTGACGATCCCATTTATGGGGAACGGGGATGTCAAAACGCCAGAAGATGCAAAACGGATGCTTGACTATGTCGGTGCAGACGGTGTGATGATTGGTCGTGCAGCGCTGGGCAATCCATGGATGATTCACCGCACACAGCATTATCTCGAAACAGGAGAACTGATTCCTGAACCAACACCAGCCGAAAAAATTGCTACAGCTAAACTTCATTTACAACGCTTAGCAGATCTCAAAGGAGAAAAAGTAGCTTGTAGAGAATTCAGAACACATGCGGCTTATTATTTAAAAGGGATTCCTCGAGCAGCGAAAGTGAAAGTAGCAATCAATCAGACAGAAAAACAGCAAGAAATCAATGACCTGCTGGATCAATTTGTAGAAAAAGCGGAAAAAGTACTATTGAAACAAACGTTGTGATTTCTAAGTTTTTCGTGAATTTTCAAGCCGAAATTCCAAGTTCGGCTTGCTTTTTTTGTGTTTCATTGGCATTATAGGAAAGAGATTAACATGAGAATGGAGGAACTTTTGTGACACAGGAACAACAACATCAAGTAGAAGATTTAAATGATCAAATGCTTGTACGTCGTCAAAAAATGGAACAATTGCGTGAAGATGGAATCGATCCATTTGGAAAACGATTTGAACGCACGCACAACTCAGAAGAATTGCATGAACTATTTGATCCAAGAACAAAAGAAGAACTAGCAGAAATGGGATTGACCGCTAGTGTAGCTGGTCGTATGATGACTCGCCGAGGAAAAGGGAAAGCTGGATTTGCGCATCTACAAGATCGTGAAGGCCAAATTCAAATTTATGTAAGAAAAGACCAAGTAGGTGATGAGGCCTATGAAGTATTCAAACATGCAGACCTTGGAGATTTCTTTGGTGTAACTGGACAAATCATGAAAACAGACACAGGCGAAGTTTCTATCAAAGCTTCAGAAATCACGATTTTGTCAAAAGCACTTCGTCCACTGCCAGATAAATACCATGGCTTAACGAATATTGAACAACGCTACAGACAACGCTACTTGGATTTAATCAGTAATCGCGAAAGCTTTGACCGATTTATGAAAAGAAGCCAAATTATCAGCGAAATCCGTCGCTATTTAGATGGCAATGGCTATATTGAAGTAGAAACACCAGTATTGCACAATGAGGCAGGTGGAGCTGCCGCACGCCCATTTATCACGCATCATAATGCACTGGACATTGATTTATATTTGCGTATTGCGCTAGAACTTCATTTAAAACGACTAATTGTTGGCGGAATGGAAAAAGTTTATGAAATCGGCCGCGTTTTCCGTAATGAAGGAATTGATACTACACATAATCCAGAATTTACGATGTTAGAAGCATACACAGCATATACTGATTTCAATGATGTAATGAATCTGACAGAAGGTATTATCCGTAACGCAGCTGAAAAAGTACTAGGAACAGCAAAAATCACATATGATGGACAAGCTGTCGACTTAGAAAGTGACTTTAAACGCATCCATATGGTAGATGCAATCAAAGAACAAACTGGTGTAGACTTCTGGCAAGAAATGACATTGGAAGAAGCATTAGCTTTAGCCGAAAAACACAATGTAGAAGTAACCGAAGCTATGGGTGTCGGACATGTTATCAATGAATTCTTTGAAACATTTGTTGAAGAAACATTGACACAACCGACGTTTGTATACGGACATCCAGTCGAAGTTTCGCCTTTAGCGAAGAAAAATCCAGAAGATCCTCGATTCACAGATCGATTCGAACTATTCATCGTGGGGCGCGAATTTGCTAATGCCTTTACAGAACTGAACGATCCAATTGATCAAAGAGAAAGATTCGAAGCGCAAGAAAAAGAACGTGAACTAGGAAATGACGAAGCTCACGGTGTAGACGAAGACTTCTTGGAAGCCTTAGAATACGGTATGCCGCCAACTGGTGGTCTAGGTATCGGGATCGACAGATTAGTAATGTTGCTAACTGATGCACAATCAATTCGGGATGTTTTGCTATTCCCAACAATGAGATAATCGAATAAAAGCTGTCTAAGGAATTCCTTAGGCAGCTTTTGCTGTGTAGAAAGGAATAAATAATAACGAAAGTTCAAAAGCTAATGCCGACTATTCTAGACATTAAAGAAGACGAAAACGAACGATAAAGAAAGAAAAGTTATGAATAATCGTTTATTGAAAAAAACTTGAAAAAATACAAAAAATTCGTTGACCAAGCTAAATTTAGTTGGTATATTATTACTTGTCCAAAAGACAGAAGAAAATATTTATTCAAAAACATAACAAAAAAGTTATTGACATGTTACTAACGACATGATAAGATAACTGAGTCGTTAAAAAAGAACCACTTGCGAAGCTTGATTCTATCGAAAAAAACTTCAAAAAAGTTCTTGACAAATAACAAACGATAAGTTATGATAAATGAGTTGCTGAAAGATTTCGAAAAACGAAATCGAAAAAAACTTTTAAAAAAGAGTTGACAATCGCTTGTCTCTCTGATATGATATAAAAGTTGCTACGGCAGCCAAAAATGAATCGGGAAACACTCTCGATGAAGTAGACCTTTGAAAACTGAACAAAGTAAGACAAACCAAATGTGTAGGGCGTCTTGATTCAATTCAAGACAACAAACATTTTTAACAAGCAAGCAATATGCTAGCAAACAAATTGAGCTTAACAATCGCAAGATTGTTCGAACTTTTTATGAGAGTTTGATCCTGGCTCAGGACGAACGCTGGCGGCGTGCCTAATACATGCAAGTCGAACGCTTCTTTTTCCACCGGAGCTTGCTCCACCGGAAAAAGAAGAGTGGCGAACGGGTGAGTAACACGTGGGTAACCTGCCCATCAGAAGGGGATAACACTTGGAAACAGGTGCTAATACCGTATAACAATCAAAACCGCATGGTTTTGATTTGAAAGGCGCTTTCGGGTGTCGCTGATGGATGGACCCGCGGTGCATTAGCTAGTTGGTGAGGTAACGGCTCACCAAGGCCACGATGCATAGCCGACCTGAGAGGGTGATCGGCCACATTGGGACTGAGACACGGCCCAAACTCCTACGGGAGGCAGCAGTAGGGAATCTTCGGCAATGGACGAAAGTCTGACCGAGCAACGCCGCGTGAGTGAAGAAGGTTTTCGGATCGTAAAACTCTGTTGTTAGAGAAGAACAAGGATGAGAGTAACTGTTCATCCCTTGACGGTATCTAACCAGAAAGCCACGGCTAACTACGTGCCAGCAGCCGCGGTAATACGTAGGTGGCAAGCGTTGTCCGGATTTATTGGGCGTAAAGCGAGCGCAGGCGGTTTCTTAAGTCTGATGTGAAAGCCCCCGGCTCAACCGGGGAGGGTCATTGGAAACTGGGAGACTTGAGTGCAGAAGAGGAGAGTGGAATTCCATGTGTAGCGGTGAAATGCGTAGATATATGGAGGAACACCAGTGGCGAAGGCGGCTCTCTGGTCTGTAACTGACGCTGAGGCTCGAAAGCGTGGGGAGCAAACAGGATTAGATACCCTGGTAGTCCACGCCGTAAACGATGAGTGCTAAGTGTTGGAGGGTTTCCGCCCTTCAGTGCTGCAGCTAACGCATTAAGCACTCCGCCTGGGGAGTACGACCGCAAGGTTGAAACTCAAAGGAATTGACGGGGGCCCGCACAAGCGGTGGAGCATGTGGTTTAATTCGAAGCAACGCGAAGAACCTTACCAGGTCTTGACATCCTTTGACCACTCTAGAGATAGAGCTTCCCCTTCGGGGGCAAAGTGACAGGTGGTGCATGGTTGTCGTCAGCTCGTGTCGTGAGATGTTGGGTTAAGTCCCGCAACGAGCGCAACCCTTATTGTTAGTTGCCATCATTCAGTTGGGCACTCTAGCAAGACTGCCGGTGACAAACCGGAGGAAGGTGGGGATGACGTCAAATCATCATGCCCCTTATGACCTGGGCTACACACGTGCTACAATGGGAAGTACAACGAGTCGCGAAGTCGCGAGGCTAAGCTAATCTCTTAAAGCTTCTCTCAGTTCGGATTGCAGGCTGCAACTCGCCTGCATGAAGCCGGAATCGCTAGTAATCGCGGATCAGCACGCCGCGGTGAATACGTTCCCGGGCCTTGTACACACCGCCCGTCACACCACGAGAGTTTGTAACACCCGAAGTCGGTGAGGTAACCTTTTGGAGCCAGCCGCCTAAGGTGGGATAGATGATTGGGGTGAAGTCGTAACAAGGTAGCCGTATCGGAAGGTGCGGCTGGATCACCTCCTTTCTAAGGAATATTACGGAGACTACACAATTTGTTTTTACTTTGTTCAGTTTTGAGAGGTTTACTCTCAATTTAAAACGGGGCCTTAGCTCAGCTGGGAGAGCGCCTGCTTTGCACGCAGGAGGTCAGCGGTTCGATCCCGCTAGGCTCCATTAACAACATTAGTTGTTAAATTTGTTCATTGAAAACTGGATATTTGAAGTAAATGTAAGTAATACAAACCGAGAACACCGCGTTGAATTTGAAAGCTGAACAAATTGTTTAGCCTGAAGCAAAATAGGCGGACGGCCATAAAATCTTTGATTTTATGAGACGATCGATCTTTTTGCCGCACAGGCTGATTTGTGAGCTGGATAGAGTTTTTTAATAAGTTCAATTGCTTATTTTCTTGATCTAACTTCTATCGCTAGAAGAAGGATCAAAACCCAACCGCAAGGTTGATAAGGTTAAGTGAATAAGGGCGCACGGTGGATGCCTTGGCACTAGGAGCCGATGAAGGACGGGACTAACACCGATATGCTTTGGGGAGCTGTACGTAAGCTATGATCCAGAGATTTCCGAATGGGGGAACCCAGCATCTTTAATAGGATGTTACGATTGTGTGAATACATAGCACATTCGAGGTAGACGCAGAGAACTGAAACATCTAAGTACCTGCAGGAAGAGAAAGAAAATTCGATTCCCTGAGTAGCGGCGAGCGAAACGGGAAAAGCCCAAACCAGCAAGCTTGCTTGTTGGGGTTGTAGGACTCCGATATGGTAGTTCTTTCAGATAGTCGAATGACTTGGAAAAGTCAGTCAAAGAGGGTAAAAACCCCGTAGACGAAATGTGGAAGACACCTAGGAGGATCCTGAGTACGGCGGAACACGAGAAATTCCGTCGGAATCCGGGAGGACCATCTCCCAAGGCTAAATACTCCCTAGTGACCGATAGTGAACCAGTACCGTGAGGGAAAGGTGAAAAGCACCCCGGAAGGGGAGTGAAATAGAACCTGAAACCGTGTGCCTACAACAAGTCAAAGCCCGTTAATGGGTGATGGCGTGCCTTTTGTAGAATGAACCGGCGAGTTACGATTGCATGCGAGGTTAAGTTGAAGAGACGGAGCCGCAGCGAAAGCGAGTCTGAATAGGGCGTTTGAGTATGTAGTCGTAGACCCGAAACCATGTGATCTACCCATGTCCAGGTTGAAGGTGCGGTAAAACGCACTGGAGGA
>NZ_JBIONA010000001.1:2500000-2612500 GCF_051711605.1 Enterococcus sp. DIV0436a | reverse complement strand
CGAGCCCTGTACGGCTCATATTTTTGCGGGTGTGGCGGAATTGGCAGACGCACTAGATTTAGGATCTAGCGCCTTACGGCGTGGGGGTTCAAGTCCCTTCACCCGCATAATTTAAGTTTTACATGCCGGCTTAGCTCAGTTGGTAGAGCATCTGATTTGTAATCAGAGGGTCGAGGGTTCAAGTCCTTTAGCCGGCATCTTTAAACACGCGGAAATAGCTCAGTGGTAGAGCACCACCTTGCCAAGGTGGGGGTCGCGGGTTCGAACCCCGTTTTCCGCTTTGCCAAAGCAATCGCGCCGGGGTGGCGGAACTGGCAGACGCACAGGACTTAAAATCCTGCGGTGAGTGATCACCGTACCGGTTCGATTCCGGTCCTCGGCATTTCAAATATGCGCCCATAGCTCAACTGGATAGAGTGTTTGACTACGGATCAAAAGGTTAGGGGTTCGACTCCTCTTGGGCGCGTTAATTAAACGGGAAGTAGCTCAGCTTGGTAGAGCACTTGGTTTGGGACCAAGGGGTCGCAGGTTCGAATCCTGTCTTCCCGATAATTATAAATTTAAACACGGGGCCTTAGCTCAGCTGGGAGAGCGCCTGCTTTGCACGCAGGAGGTCAGCGGTTCGATCCCGCTAGGCTCCATTTCATTTAAATAATGAATATCTTTTTCGCGGTGTAGCTCAGCTGGCTAGAGCGTCCGGTTCATACCCGGGAGGTCGGGGGTTCGATCCCCTCCGCCGCGATTTTTAAGAGCCTGGACCTTTAGCTCAGTTGGTTAGAGCAGACGGCTCATAACCGTCCGGTCGTAGGTTCGAGTCCTACAAGGTCCATTGTGGCGTTGTAAGTTTCATATGGAGGATTACCCAAGTCCGGCTGAAGGGAACGGTCTTGAAAACCGTCAGGCGGGTAAAACCGTGCAAGGGTTCGAATCCCTTATCCTCCTTTTTCATATTATCGCGGGATGGAGCAGTCTGGTAGCTCGTCGGGCTCATAACCCGAAGGTCGTAGGTTCAAATCCTGCTCCCGCAATTAAAAACTAAAAACACTGGTTCCGTGGTGTAGGGGTTAACATGCCTGCCTGTCACGCAGGAGATCGCGGGTTCGATTCCCGTCGGAACCGCCATGCGGGTGTAGTTTAGTGGTAAAACCACAGCCTTCCAAGCTGTTGTCGCGAGTTCGATTCTCGTCACCCGCTTTTAGTTTTTTATGGGCCTATAGCTCAGCTGGTTAGAGCGCACGCCTGATAAGCGTGAGGTCGATGGTTCGAGTCCATTTAGGCCCATTAGTACAAAATCTTATTGGTTTTGGGGAAGTACTCAAGTGGCTGAAGAGGCGCCCCTGCTAAGGGTGTAGGTCGGGAAACCGGCGCGAGGGTTCAAATCCCTCCTTCTCCGTTTCAATATTTTGTTTTACCTGGCCCGTTGGTCAAGCGGTTAAGACACCGCCCTTTCACGGCGGTAACACGGGTTCGAATCCCGTACGGGTCATTAATTTAATATAGTTTTACATGGAGGATTACCCAAGTCCGGCTGAAGGGAACGGTCTTGAAAACCGTCAGGCGGGTAAAACCGTGCAAGGGTTCGAATCCCTTATCCTCCTTTTTCATATTATCGCGGGATGGAGCAGTCTGGTAGCTCGTCGGGCTCATAACCCGAAGGTCGTAGGTTCAAATCCTGCTCCCGCAATTAAAAACTAAAAACATTGGTTCCGTGGTGTAGGGGTTAACATGCCTGCCTGTCACGCAGGAGATCGCGGGTTCGATTCCCGTCGGAACCGTTTGGCTCGGTAGCTCAGTTGGTAGAGCAATGGATTGAAGCTCCATGTGTCGGCAGTTCGATTCTGTCCCGCGCCATTATGCGGGTGTAGTTTAGTGGTAAAACCACAGCCTTCCAAGCTGTTGTCGCGAGTTCGATTCTCGTCACCCGCTTTTAGTTTTTATGGGCCTATAGCTCAGCTGGTTAGAGCGCACGCCTGATAAGCGTGAGGTCGATGGTTCGAGTCCATTTAGGCCCATTTATTTTATTGGCCCGTTGGTCAAGCGGTTAAGACACCGCCCTTTCACGGCGGTAACACGGGTTCGAATCCCGTACGGGTCATGAAAGATACTTGTTGAGTATCTTTTTCTTTTTATCTGAAAGAATGATTTTAAAAAGCTTAGCAGAGTTATCTTTATGGATGATTGTGCTAAGCTTTTTTGGACAGTTCTAATGTAAAATATTTTTATATTTTTTAAGCAAAAAAATGAAAAAATACGAGCAGAAAACTGTTTTATCTGCTATACTTGGTTCGTTGCAAGTTCCCGAAAGGATCCGCAGGACGGAGATGCCTTGTAACCGAATTTAACTAGGGGGAATCATTATAATGGTAGAAAGACACTTATTTACATCAGAATCTGTTTCTGAAGGACATCCAGATAAAATTGCTGACCAAATCAGTGATGCAATCTTGGATGCAATTTTAAAACAAGATCCAACAGCACGAGTAGCGTGTGAAACGTCTGTAACAACTGGTCTTGTTTTAGTATTTGGAGAAATATCTACGACGGCATATGTAGATATTCAAAAAGTCGTACGGGAAACAATAAAAGAAATTGGTTATACACGTGCAAAATTCGGATTTGATGGAGATACAGCAGCTGTATTGGTTGCGATTGATGAACAATCTCCTGATATTGCTCAAGGAGTTGATGAAGCACTTGAGATCCGGGATGAAGATAAAAAAGACGTATTAGATGAGATTGGTGCTGGCGACCAAGGTTTAATGTTTGGGTTTGCTGTAGATGAAACACCAGAATTGATGCCTTTACCAATTGCTTTGAGTCATCGTCTGGTACGCCGCTTGGCAGATTTGCGTAAATCAAATGAATTAACGTATTTACGTCCAGATGCAAAATCTCAAGTAACGGTTGAATATGATGATCAAGGACAACCGGAACGCGTAGATACAATCGTTATTTCAACACAGCATGATGATGCAGTAGATAATGAAACAATTCGTCATGATGTCATCGAAAAAGTAGTGAAGGAAGTTATTCCAGCTGAATTATTAGATGATCAAACGAAATATTATATCAATCCGACTGGCCGATTTGTCATTGGTGGTCCTCAAGGGGATGCCGGATTAACAGGAAGAAAAATCATTGTTGATACGTATGGCGGTTATGCTCGTCATGGTGGCGGTGCTTTTTCCGGTAAAGATGCGACAAAAGTTGACCGTTCTGCCAGCTATGCTGCACGTTATATTGCTAAAAACATTGTTGCAGCAGGGCTTGCTCGCAAAGCAGAAGTACAGCTAGCTTATGCGATTGGTGTTGCTCAACCTGTTTCGATCTCAATCAATACTTTCGGTACTGGAACGGTTCCGGAAGAAGAACTGATTGCTGCAGTGAGAGAAAACTTCGATCTTCGGCCAGCAGGAATCATCGAGATGCTTGATTTGCGTCGTCCGATTTACAAACAAACAGCTGCTTACGGTCATTTTGGTCGTACAGATGTAGATTTGCCTTGGGAACATACGGACAAAGTAGATGCGTTGAAAGCAAGTTTAGCAAAATAAGTTATATTCAGCTGGAACGATCGCCAAGTGGTGGTTGTTCCAGCTTTTTTTATGGCAGTTAACCTCTTGAAAAAGATAGTAATTATTTATCTATTTTTAGATCCTGTCATAATGAAAGGGAGGAATAAGATGAAAAAAGAAACAAATGTTACTTTGGTCACAGTGAGTATTTTCATTGCAACGTTCATGACGGCTATTGAAGGTACAATCGTAACAACCGCTATGCCAACGATTGTCGGTTCATTACATGGAATGGAAATCATGAACTGGGTATTTTCGATTTATTTACTGACAAACGCTATGCTTACTCCGATTTACGGAAAACTTGCGGATAAAGTGGGACGGAAACCAATCTTTATTTTTGGGACATTATTGTTTATTATCGGTTCGTTATTTTGCGGTTTATCTCAAAGCATGATTGGGTTGATTGCTGCTCGTGCGATTCAAGGGATGGGTGCTGGGGCAATGATGCCAGTAGCTTTGACGATCATCGGCGATCTTTATTCTATTGAAAAGCGAGCAAAAGTTTTAGGTTTGAATAGTTCAGCCTGGGGGATTGCCAGTGTTTTTGGACCGCTTGCGGGAGGATTCATCGTTGAAACGATCAGCTGGCACTGGATCTTTTTTATCAATGTGCCGATCGGTATTCTATTAATTATTTTGATTTGGCTATATTTAAATGAACCAAAAATCATACATGAGTCTAAACCAATGGATATTTTTGGTAGTTTTAGTTTGATGGCTATGCTGGTCTCATTGCTGTTAGGGTTCCAATTATTAGGAGACGAGGGAATGAGTCCGCTTGTTTCTGCTTTGTTGCTAGGCAGTATCGTACTGTTGGGTGTTTTTATTTTTGCTGAAAAAAGAGCTAAAGATCCTGTCATCATGATGCATTTATTCAAAAATCCACTATTTGTTGTGGTAAACTTGGCTGCAGCATTGGCTAGTGGTTTTTTGATGGGAATCGATGTTTATATTCCTATGTGGATGCAAGGTGTATTAGGACTGAATGCAGCAATTGGTGGGTTGGTATTAGCACCATTATCACTAGTCTGGATGGTCGGTTCTTTCCTTGCAAGCAAGTGGATGACTCAAATGAAAACTCATTGGGTCTTGAGAATTGGACTACTAATCGCAGCTATTGGGGGCGCTTGGTTGTATCTTATGCCTTTCAGAAGTAACTATTTATGGTTTTTTGCTATATCAACGGTCATCGGTATAGGCTTAGGTGTGACCATGACTACCTCGACTGTCAGTGCACAAAATAGTGTATCTCGTGACCAGCTTGGTGTAGCAACTTCTTTTAATACGTTAGTTCGAACAATTGGTCAAACAGTCATGGTTTCTATTTTTGGTTTATTGATAAATGGGGTAACTAAACGAGAACTTGCAGCAGCAAATTTAACAAATGATGCAGATATCATGAATAAACTGGTGAATCCACAAACGGCTAAATATATTGATGCGGATATTTTGTT
The DNA here is from genome assembly GCF_051711605.1 of Enterococcus sp. DIV0436a. NCBI lineage: Bacteria > Bacillati > Bacillota > Bacilli > Lactobacillales > Enterococcaceae > Enterococcus > Enterococcus sp. DIV0436a. Next base: position 2,607,468 of record NZ_JBIONA010000001.1, on the reverse strand, counting down.
ACCATTAAGAAAAATTCTTTATGATGGATTACATTCCGTTTATCTAGTTGGCTTGTTACTCGTGATCATTGCTTTGGTCTTAACGCTTTTCGTTCATGAAAAAAGTGGTAAAATAAAACAGTAGTTTCGGTTAAGATATGTACGTAGCCGAATCATTCAAATTTAAAGTTATTCAAAAATAACTTCTTACTAAGGAAGGCGAAAATATGGCATTTATTCAAGCAAATATTTATTCGAATGTGTTAGAAATGGAAGTCAATCTAAATGTGATACTACCGCAAACAACAAAAAAGGTGATTGGCACCAGTTCAGAGCAAGAGACAACGGATATACCTGTTTTATATTTACTTCATGGAATGGGTGGCAATCATAGTGTATGGGAAAGACGTACGTCGATTGAACGTTATGTAGCAGACTACGGATTAGCTGTCATCATGCCATCTACTGATCTTGGCTGGTACACAGATACAGTTTATGACATGAAGTATTGGACATTCATTGCAGAAGAGCTACCTGAGATTTGTCATGAATTATTCCCGCAATTAACAAGAAAAAGAGAAAAAACATATGCCGCTGGATTATCGATGGGCGGATATGGCGCGTTAAAACTAGGCCTTGCAAAATCAGAAAATTTCGCAGCAGTAATCTCTCTTTCAGGCGCTGTTTCTGTAGGAAATCGAATGGATGATCTTTTGATGGTTCGTAAAGCAGCTTTTTGGGAAGGGATCTTTGGACCATTGGATCAAATCGAAGGTTCAAAAAATGATCCGCAATACTTATTGAAAGAACTAGTAAAAAGCGGAAAACCAGTTCCAAGATTTTATATGGCTTGTGGGGAATCTGATTTTCTTTATCAGGCAAATCAGGAAATGGTATCTGCTATGCAGGAACAAGGCTTGGCGGTCACCTTTGAACAAGGACCTGGCGATCATAACTGGATCTTCTGGGACCAATGGATTCAACGTGCATTGGCGTGGCTAATGGAAGAAAAATAAAAAAAGAGTCTTAAAAAGATAGCTCCTATAGAGATCACAAACATAGTGATCTCTATAGGAGCTTTTTTACTGCTCGTTTTCTCTTCTTTTATTTTGTTGGCATAAGCCTTCAATATAGGTTTGTGCACTCGTTAGAAAGAGTGCTTTTTCATTCAATTCTGCATGGGACTGCATACTTTCTTTAAATCCCTCTAATTGATTTTCAACTACATAATTACGCATAAATAGAACTGTTTCTTTCAAAAATTCATTTCCGTCCATAATCTTTTGTCGAAGCTGCTGTTCATGCTGCTGATCCATTAACTGTCCAATCAATAAATTGTGGAGAGAGGCAATGGCCTGATGACTTTGGGTGACTGAAAATCCTTCACGAACAAGTAATTGGATCATTTGCTCCAAATGTTCTAATCGACTCGGAAAAGCGGGCACAGTATTGATTTCTAATTCTGCCCCACAAGGGAAACGTGTGTAAAGGTCATAGTAATTTTCCATATACTGCAGCAACTGTTCATTCCAAGGCAAAGTTGGATCTGGAAGCGCTAATTCATCTTCCATTGTTTCAGCCATTTTCTGCAAGAGCTGTTGTTTGTTTTTGAAATACCAATATAAAGCAGGTGCTTGAACATGAATTCTGTTTGCGATGTTTCGCATGGAAAGCTGCGAAAGAGCTTGTGTTTCAGCCAGGATATCAAAGGCGGCCTGAATGATGATTGCTTGAGAAAGCTTTATTTCCATTTTATCAACCTCGTGTATTGCATTATCTTTTTAAACATGGTAAATTGTTAGTCGGTCTAATTTTACAGTGTTAAATTAGTCCTGTCAATTTAAACAAAGGGGTGTAATCAACGAATGAAATTAATCTTACGACATGCGAAAAAATATAAAGTAGCTGTTTTTATTTCCTTGCTGTCCGTAGCAGTCATGGTTGCAGCAGCATTATGGCAACCTAAGTTACTACAGCAAGTATTGGAAGCTATTATTACAGAAGATAATGATGAAATGAAAACAATTGGTATTTACCTGATCAGTCTGGCTTTGCTAGGATTAGCCGCAGGTGTAACGAACACGATTTTCTCTGCGAAAGTAGCTCAAGGCGTAAGTGCAGACATCCGAGAGGAAGCTTTTCGAAAGATCCAGACATTTTCATTTGGGAATATCGAACAGTTTTCTGCTGGAAATCTTGTTGTTCGTCTAACAAATGATATCACGCAAATCCAAAATTTAGTGATGATTTCTTTGCAATCACTTTTTCGAATTCCATTTCTATTTATTGGTGCGTTCATTTTAGCTATGATCACGATGCCGCAATTATGGTGGATCATCGTAGCGCTTATCGTTACGGTATTTCTGATTACGGCACTTTCATTTACAAGGATGGGCAAGCACTTCATGATCATTCAAAAACTGATTGATCGTGTGAATAGCATTGCAAAAGAAAACTTACTAGGGATTCGTGTGGTGAAATCTTTTGTACAGGAAGAAAACCAATTGAAGACATTCAGCAAAGTAAGTGAGGACTTAACAAAACACAACATCATAGTCGGTACATTATTTTCTGTGATGATCCCGTCCTTCATGTTGGCTGCCAATTTGGCTGTTGTCGGTGCGATTTTTTTTGTGAGCGATCTTGTTAAAGATGATCCTACGTTAATTGGTGGAATTGCTTCATTCATGAACTACTTGATGCAGATTATGATGGCAATCATTATTGGCGGAATGATGATGATGATGACTTCAAGAGCAGCGGTATCGCTGAAGCGGATCACGGAAATTTTAGATGCTGAACCAGATCTTACTTATTTAGACGTTCCAGAACAAGAGTTGACGGGTTCTGTCACTTTTGACCATGTTTCTTTTCGTTATCCTGGTGAGGATACAGATACGCTTAAAGATATCAGCTTTTCTATCAAACCTGGAGAAATGGTTGGTATCGTCGGGGCGACTGGTGCCGGGAAGTCAACACTAGCACAATTGATCCCTCGTCTATTTGATCCGACAGAAGGCAAAGTTGAAGTAGGTGGTGTAGATCTTCGTCAAGTAAATGAAAAGAGTTTAAGACAAACGGTTTCCTTTGTTTTGCAAAAAGCAATTTTATTCTCAGGAACGATTGCTCAAAACTTGCGTCAAGGGAAAAAGAATGCAACAGAAAAAGAGATGGAACATGCTTCTTCTATTGCTCAAGCAAAAGAATTCATCGAAAAGTTATCTGATCGTTACGAAGCACCAGTAGAAGAACGTAGCAGTAACTTTTCTGGTGGTCAAAAGCAACGTTTATCCATTACTCGTGGCGTTATCGGTAATCCAAAGATCTTGATCCTAGATGACAGTACGAGTGCATTGGATGCTCGCTCTGAAAAGCTGGTCCGAGAAGCACTCGATCGAGATTTGAAGGGAACAACGACGATTGTCATCGCACAAAAAATTGCTTCTGTTGTCAAAGCAGACCGCATCTTAGTATTGGATGAAGGCAGATTAGTCGGCGAAGGAACCCATGAGGAATTGGTAGCTGGAAACCGTGTCTATCAGGAAATCTTTGAAACTCAAAAAGGAACGGAGGAGTAAGTATGACTGATCTAATAAAAGCAAGTAAATTTTTCTATCACTATTTGAAGCGGTACAAACTCTCCTTTTTCTTTATCTTTATCACAGTGATCATTGCTACCTATCTACAAGTAAAGGCACCTCAATACATCGGGGAAGCTTTTCAAGAATTAGCTAATTACGTAGGAGGCTTGATGCAAGGCGTAGACGATAAAAGCAAATTTGTTTCTGTAATATGGAAACTCTTGCTGTTTTATGTACTAGCTAGTGCAGCCAACTTTATCTATAGTATTTTGTTCACACAAGTAGTAGGGAAGTCAACGAACCGAATGCGTATCGGTCTATTCAACAAATTGGAAAAATTGACGATCCGTTTCTTTGATTCTCATCAAGACGGTGAAATTTTAAGTCGTTTTACCAGTGACTTAGATAATATTCAAAATAGTTTGAACCAAGCTTTGCTTCAAGTCATCACGAATGCTGTTTTACTTGTCGGGATCTTGATCATGATGTTCCGCCAAAATGTAGAGTTAGCTTGGGCTACAATTGCTTCCACTCCAATAGCCGTTTTGATAGCTGTCTTGATTATCCGCAAAGCACGGAAATATGTGGATCTTCAGCAAGATGAAGTGGGGAAACTAAATGGTTATATGGATGAAAAAATCAGCGGACAACGTGTCATCATCACAAATGGCTTACAAGAAGAAACGATTGAAGGATTCTTAGAGCATAATCAAAGTGTTCGCGAAGCAACCTTCAAAGGACAAGCTTATTCTGGTCTACTATTTCCGATGATGCAAGGAATGTCACTGGTCAATACAGCGATAGTTATCTTTTTCGGCGGCTGGTTAGCATTAAATGGTGATTTGGAACGTTCGGTGGCATTAGGCTTAGTTGTGACATTCGTCCAGTATTCACAACAATATTACCAACCACTGATGCAGATTTCATCTGGATACAGCATGATCCAATTAGCGATTACAGGGGCAAGACGATTGAATGAAATGTTTGATGAAAAAGATGAAGTCAAACCAGAAAACGGTAAAGCATTTGATGGTGTTGAAAAAGGTCTTGCGTTGCAGCACGTAGATTTTGGTTATTCTCCAGAAAAACTAGTCTTGAAAGATGTCTCGATCAATGTGGACAAAGGAGAAATGGTTGCTCTTGTTGGTCCAACAGGATCGGGGAAAACGACGATCATGAATCTGCTAAACCGTTTTTACGATGTCAATGATGGTTCAGTAGTCATCGATGGAATAGATATCCGAGATTATGATCTTGATGCATTACGTAGACATGTAGGAATCGTTTTGCAAGAATCTGTATTGTTCTCCGGAACGATCAAAGACAATATCACATTCGGCAAACCGGACGCTTCAGATGAAGAAGTCATCAATGCAGCAAAACAAGCGAATATTCATGACTTCATCATGACGTTAGAAAAAGGTTATGATACAGAGATATCCGAAGAAAATAACTTATTCAGTACAGGTCAAAAGCAGTTGATCAGTATTGCTCGAACGATCATCACAAATCCATCTTTATTGATTTTGGATGAAGCAACAAGTAATGTAGACACGGTAACAGAAGCAAGGATCCAAAAAGCAATGGATGAAGCAATCAAAGGAAGAACCAGCTTTGTGATTGCTCACCGGCTGAAAACAATCTTGAATGCAGATAGAATCGTTGTCTTGCGTGATGGGGAAGTCATTGAAGAAGGCAGTCATCACGAGTTATTAGCAAAAAATGGATTTTATGCGGAACTTTATCATAATCAATTTGTATTTGAAAGTTAAATTAAAAGAACCTCGTTATAACGGGGTTCTTTTTATATATTTTATGTTGTTTGTTTTTATAAGGGGCAGAAAAGGGGCAATTTAAATTTCTATTTTTCCTAGTTTTTCTACTAGTTGATTTTGCATATTTTTAGTTGTATGAGTATAAATCTTTAATGTTGTTTTTGCATCTTCATGTCCTACACGATCCATAATGGCTTTTAATGGGATTCCTAATTCTGTAAGTAGAGAAATGTGGGAATGCCTTAACATGTGAGAAGAAACTTTTTTATCTATGTTTAATTCTTTGGATACTGCTCTTAAAGATTGATTATATGCTTGAATAGATATCGGGTTACCATTTTTAGAGATGAAAATGTATTTATCTTTATTATTCTTAATTAATTTGTTTTCTTCAATTAATTGATCTATGATTTCTTTAGCATTACTTGATAATTCAATGGTTCTATAAGAACCTGTATTTTTAGTTGTTGTTTTAATTTTTAACTCGTAATCATAAGTACCAGAAACCGTAATTTTATTACCATCATAATCAGATTCAGTCAAAGATATCAATTCACCATAACGTAGTCCAGTTAAAAACAAAAATTTAGTAATTAAAGAATAACGTGACTGTTGATGTGAACTTTTTTGTTTACTAGCAATCATTTGAACTTCTTCTTTTGATAAATAACCATCTTTTTCTTTTTTTATTTCTTCGTTTGTCTTAGGTTTTCTTGCTAAAGAAACCCCATTTACGGGATTATATTTTAATCCATATCGACGGTTGGCGAATTTAAAAATCATTCCTGTAAAAGTTTTTGATAAAGTCCATATAATTGTGTAAAAGATAAAAGGCCATGTAACAGCCCTTTTACGGTACAATGTTTTTAACCACAAAAACATACCCAGGAGGACGTTACATGACCCAAGTACATTTTACACTGAACAACGAAGAGGTTCAAAGTATTATTGAACATTCGGTAAAAGATGATGTTTCTAAAAATATTTTAACCACTGTTTTCAACCAATTGATGGAAAATCAACGAACAGAATATATTCAAGCCGATGACTATGAACGTTCAGAAAGTCGTCAGAGTCAAAGAAATGGCTATTATGAGCGAGACTTTACGACTCGTGTGGGTACACTCGAATTAAAAGTGCCTAGAACACGTGATGGTGAATTTTCACCGACGGTGTTTGAGCGTTATCAGCGAAATGAAAAGGCACTGCTCGCTTCAATGCTTGAGATGTATGTTTCGGGCGTTTCGACACGTAAAGTTTCAAAGATTGTTGAAGAGCTATGTGGAAAATCTGTATCGAAATCTTTTGTTTCTAGCCTGACTGAGCAGTTAGACCCGATGGTCAACGAATGGCAGAACCGTTCACTCTCAGGTACGAATTATCCTTATCTGATGACTGATGTTCTCTACATAAAAGTCCGTGAGGACCATCGAGTGCTTTCTAAAAGCTGCCATATTGCGATCGGGATAACAGAAGGTGGCGACCGTGAAATCATTGGCTTCATGATTCAAAATGAAGAAAGTGATGACACATGGTCCATCTTCTTTGAATACTTAAAAGAACGCGGCCTAAAGGGGACAGAACTCATCATTTCTGATGCCCATAAAGGCCTAGTGTCTGCGATTCGTAAGTCATTTACCAACGCAAGTTGGCAGAGATGCCAGGTCCATTTTTTAAGAAACATCTTCAGTTCCATTCCAAAAAAGAATTCAAAACCGTTTAGAGAAGCAGTAAAAGCGATCTTTAAGTTTACGGATATTGAACTCGCTCGAACAGCTAAGAATGCCTTAGTCGGTGAATATATCGACCAGCCTAAATATACAAAAGCCTGCGAAATATTGGATAATGGCTTCGAAGATGCCTTTCAATACACGGTTATCGGAAATAGTCATAATCGGCTAAAAAGCACCAACCTTCTTGAACGACTGAACCAGGAAGTCCGCAGAAGAGAAAAGATTATTCGGATTTTTCCCAACCGAACGTCTGCCAATCGATTAATTGGAGCTGTCCTTATGGACCTTCATGACGAATGGCTCAGTTCTACAAGAAAATATATTAAGTTTGATCAATGAGAGACCGGTAAAACATTGTATAGTATTTTACACAGGATTATGGACTTGACTAAGTTTTTAAATGTATTACATAATTATATGATAAATTTTTTTCAAAATAGTAGTAATCTAGCATATCTTGTATAAGATTACTATTAACGTTTTTTACAAGTACATCATCTTTTATATATTTTGAAATTAATGATAGATAAACCTGAGTTGTTCGATAGGAACTTTCTTTTACAGTTGGCTTGTATTTTTCATCCCATTTAGTTTTTAATTCTCCAAAAGTTAGTGGTAGTTCTTCATTTCGTTTTATTTTTTCTGCGATTTTTTCATTCAAAAGTAAGTTAGCTTGATTCCAAGCTTGGCGTGAATTGCTAGATAAAGTTACGGACACTTTTTTCTTTTTTTCAGTTAAGGGATCCGTATAACGTTCGGTGTACTTAAATTTTTTGTCATTTATTTTTTCTACCCACATTATTTCTATTCCTTTCGAATATACGTTCCTATTAATTGTTAAAAGAAAAAGCCCGAAGGCTTTTCTTTAATCATTTAAATGTTGTATTGCATAGTTAGCTTCTTCTGGAGTAAATTTTTCTCCAGCATCAGAAGTTAATTGGTCTCTAATTGCTTCAGGAGACATTGACATCTGTTCCTGATAACTTTTTGCTTTGGCAAGAGCGTTAGCATTATAATCTGCGTTTAAATTATCAATTGCATATTGTGCTGCTTCAGCAGAAAATTTTTCTCCATATTCAGAAGTTAATTGATCGTAAATTCCTGCTTTAGACATGTGCATAGTATTAGAATAGGATTCAGCTTTGTTTAATGCAGATTTATATTCTTGAGGTACATTATCATTAGAACTACTTTCAATTTTTGTATTATTAGAACTAGAATTTGAATCAGAACTACTTCCACTTCCTAAAAAAGCAAATCCTAAAATACATAATATGATAAATCCAACAAATACCCCAAAACAACCGAACATACCTTTTCCAAAACTTTTTAACATAAATTTCCTCCTTGTGATTTCAAGTTTAGTTTTATATAATTTTTTTGTAGCAAATCTCAGAAATGAGGAAAGGTCCATGTGGAAGCATGGGCTTTTTTATTTTTAATGTTGTAATACTAAATGTTCAAGATTATGAGGAAGCCCTAAATATTCAATAATTTGGAACTGACTCATATAAGATAAATCTTGTTCATCTATTGTTCTAGTTAACATTTCAATTGCAAACATGTTAGCTTCTGCTTCTATACCATAAATCATACAACTAAGGTTGTTTGCTCTAAAAGCTGCTGTGCAAATACCTTTATGGAGTCTAACGTGGGCTATTTCATGCCATAATACAAATCTTTTCATAGAAGGTGATAGGTTTTGATTAATTAATATCACATAACATCTTTTATTGTGTATCGTTTGTCCTAATGTTTTATTCCCTAAATCAGTTTCAATTAAATCTATATCAGAATATTTGATTATTTTATATGGATTAATCGCATCAGATCCAAACTCTACAAATAATTTTTCTATTTCTTCTAATATCCAGTATTTGTTTAAATGCATACAAAAGCCCACCTATTGACGATATTTTTTAGGAGTGAATTTTTTCTTTGCTTTAACTTTGGTTAAGGCAAGTGCAAGTTGAATGGCATCGTATAATTTTTCCTTATCTTCATCGTCTAAAGGTTCACCATAATAATTTGTTTCAGCATCTGAATCTAAGCCTTCAAGTAATTTTTCAGCTTGTAAAGCAATATCATGTTTATCTTTTTCTGTTAAATCATAGTAGTTACGTTTATCAGTACGTCCCAAAAGATAGTCGGTTGATACATCAAAATAATCTGCTACTTTTTGTAATCTTTCACTAGAAGGAGACTGTTTTATCCAACGCGATATACTTCCTTGGCTAAAATTTAGTTTTCTTTCTAGTTCAGCTATTGTTATTCCTTTTTCTTTTGAAAGTTCTTTAACTTTTTCTAATAGCATAAAATCAACCTTTCTGCTATCAAACAAAATAAAATTGATAAAAACGCAAAATAATTATTGATTTATTGATTATTATCAATTATAATTTACTTGTAAGCAAGATATTTACGGCATACAAAATAAATAAGCAGTACTGAATAGTCTCCCCAGACCTAAGCAAAGCTCACTTTTTGTGTGCTGTATTTCTTATGCTTACATTATGGATTATAATCAATTTTTTGTCAATAAAATTGATTAAAACAATTGTAAATAATCAATACAGAAAGGTGATATTTAATGACTTTAAAACAGCAAGTATTAATTGCTTTAGTAAAGAAAGGTTGGAGTCAAAGAGAATTAGCTCGACGAATGGGTATATCAATTACTTATTTACGAGATATCTTTATCGAAAAAAGAAAACCTAAGGAACGTTTAAAACAAATCGAAGAACTTTTGGATATCAAGTTAGAAGTAGATTCTAATGATCAGCCATCAGAACAGGAGGCGTAAAAATGGTACAACGTTTGAGCAAAGCGGAGTTTAAAGAGAGATATCAATATTCTGAAAGTACTTATCAAAGAAGAATGAAGGAATTTAAAAAATCACGTTTTAGTGAGGGGTATAACGCAGTTACTGCCAAAGAAATAACAATTGATGTTGATTTATATGAACAGTTTAGAACATGGCGTTCTAAAAATCGATTTAGAGTTAGAGCTGTTTGTTAATAGCTAAAAAATCTAAATTCACCACTTCTGAAAAGAGGAGTTGCTGCTCTCCTTTCAAATTCGCCAAAGTCCACGTTTTTTCATTTTGGCAACTCCTCTTCTTGGAGGTGGTGAAGATAAAAGATTAAGGGAGGAATCGAATGACTTTACAAGAGCATCAACGATTAATGCAAGATTTGAATCGAAAATATCACGAAGATATGAAATCTGAGTTGTTAGGTAGACAATGGCGTGAACGCCAGAAAAAGTGGCAGGAAATAAAAAGCCCACATTAGTTTCCGCTAATGTAGGCAAGTGACTATATCTAAACGGAAGTTTATCACACATGAAAAATAGATACAAAAAAAGTGACTCTGCCAGCCAGCAAAGAGTCACAAACAAATTTATAAAACTAGGAGAATTATATCACATGAATAAGAAAATTGAAAATCTTATCGAAGAATTAAAGAAAGAATGCGACAAAGAAAATATTGGTCTTTCTTTATCATTAGTAAATGAGGAAACATTTGGAATGATAGCTGCTGGTCCAGCTAATCTTGCTGTTATGGGTGCTTTATTGCAAGGAAAAGAATATATAGAAATCGCTGCAGGCAATTGCCATTGTGAAGAGTGTAAGAAAATAAGAAAAGTCATTAATGCGGTTGATGATGAAGTTTCTTCCACACAACATACTTTTGTTATTAATAACAAGGAAGATTTCGCTGATGTGATGACCCGTATTTTCAAGGGGGAATTTCAATGAAAAAGACACGAATTAATGTGAAGGGAGCATATGCCCTCGTTGGTGTGGGTATGTGCTTTGCAAGTATTGATATCCGTTGCGGTTGGATATATTTCATGGCACTAGTCTTTACTTGGTTTGCCAATTCTACTCTCAAGGAAGTGACTGAGGAATGAATGAGTTAGCCAATTTAGATACCTATTTAATATCTAAACATTGGGGAGTACCTAAATGTAAAGAAAAAAATATGGATAAAAAATACCGTAATAATCTTTTAAATGGTCAACATTTAGAAAATGATCAAGATGACTTAGGAAATGTGATTACTAAGTATGATCATATTTATATTATCCACTTAGGTAAATATTGCGGAAAACCAGAATATATTCATGTTATCGAAGATGGCTTGCTTGAAGCATTAGATGAATTTGAACGTGATAATTTGATTGATATTCAGTACTACGGACGAGGAGAAAAATTTATTCAGGAATTGGAGTCGAGATTTGATGAGTGAAGAAAAGGAAAATATATTCTTAACTTTGAATTCTCTCAATGTTAATGAACATGTTGAAAAAAAGAAAACAGGAAATATTGAGTTATCGTATCTTTCATGGGCTTGGGCATGGGAAGCAGTAAAAAAACGTTTCCCAGATGCTTCCTATCGAATACTAAAATTCGAGAATAACTTGCCATATGTATTTGATGAAAATACAGGTTATATGGTTTTTACTGAGGTGACAATAGATGGGATAACTCATGAAATGTGGCTACCTGTAATGGATAGTTCAAACAAAGCAATGAAATCAGAACCTTACACGTACGATACAAAAAACAGAAAAAATATACCAGTTGAGAAAGCCTCAATGTTTGATATTAATAAAACAATTATGCGTTGTTTGGTGAAAAATTTAGCGATGTTTGGATTAGGTCTTTATATCTACGCTGGTGAGGATTTACCAATGTTACCAAAGGCAACGAAAGAGCAACGAGATGAAGCCAAGAAACTCGTTGATGAAAATGCAAGACTTGCTAATATGACACAACAGAAAGCGATGACGAGATTCTTAACGCATTTACAATATGCTGGGAAATTTGAAGATATCGACGTAGAAACTTGTGAAGCATTGATACAAACAGCTTCCGATGCGTTAGAAAAGATGAAAGAAAGAGAAAAAAAGAAACGACATGAAGAAGAAACATCAGCGTTAGATAAACATGAAGAAAAGCTAAACGAACAGCAGAATTCATTGGATTGAATGAGGCAATTATTTTGCAACAACTTCATTATTGGCTAAATAGCAAAAGTGCAAAAATGATTAAAGGAAAAAGATGGATTCATAATACTTATGAAGAATGGCAAGTACAATTTCCATTTTGGAGCGTAGCAACAGTTAAGCGTACTCTCACTTCGCTAAGTAAACAAAATTTGATTATAAAGGCAAATTATAACAAAGCAGGATTTGATAAAACAATTTGGTATTCCATCGATTACGACAAGCTTGAAGAGGTGAGCCAACGATTGGGTCAAAATGACCCGACGGATAGGTCAAATTGCACTGATGGATTAGGTCAAAATGACCTCACCAATACCATAGACTTCCCAGAGACTACCACAGAGACTACAAGCATGCTAGCAGCGATGGCTCAGATCTCACAACTTTACCAGCAAAAAATTAAACCAATGGATAGCCCTCAAAACATCGATCGTGTGCAAAGCTTTTTAGAAGACGGTGTCGCCCTTGAGGTAATTCTATACGCCATTGAACTTTCTGCAAGAGACGGCGGACATACGGCAGGGTATGTGGTTAAAAAATTAAATGATTGGCAAAGACGAGGAGTTAAGACGGTAGAGGATGCAAAGTTAGCTGATGAAGCATGGAAAGCTGAGAATATACCTAAATCGTTTAAAAAAAGCCACATTCGCAAAGAGCCGATTCCTAATTGGCTCAACGATCCCGAAGGCTATAACAAACGAAAAGAAGAGGAATTTAAGCGTGGATATGAAGATGTCCCGTTTTAAGAGGAGGGCATGATAAATGGATTACTTGGATATTATTCATCGTCTGGAAGAAATCACTACAACAGAATCAGCAAAGCAAGATTTAAGACTAGCTTATAGAGGAATTAGAGATGAAAAGGTAAATCAAATGCCAGAGGAACAAGCAAAAGAGCGATTTGTTTATTATATGCGTCCGTATTTCATTTTCCAGCTCTATCCTCGGTTGTATCGTGAAAAAAGATGGTTAGGTTTAACTTTTGATGAATATATTAAAGGTATTAACAAAGCATTAGTAAAGAGCGGAAAAAATCCAATCAAATCAATAAAAGGAGCAGTAGCTTAGGTGGGACAGCTAAAACAAACAGGTGGGACACCTAAGAAAAGACCAAGATTTTCTCTTGATGACGACACTTTAGCAAAGCTTGATTGGATGTATGAGCAAGATACCAAAAAGGCAAAGCATCGAATCTATCCATCAGACACGTTAAAGAAAATTATCAATGAAGCTTATATTGTACGTAAAGCATTTAGAAATTAGCAGTTGGAGGTTTGAACATGGCATATGTTGTAAAAGCAATGTGTTATGTCGATTCAGAAGGAAATGGAGTTTCTGATTTAAAAAAGGCAAAGAGATATGATTCAAAAGAAATGGCTGAACTAGCAGCTTATGTGAGCAATGGAGAAATAGTGGAAATTAAAACACACTCTAGTAAAGCAAATAAAAACAATACATCTAAACATTCAAAACTAACAAAAGAGAAACAAACAAAAAGCAATCAAGCTTGGATGAAAAAACAGTAAGGAGTTAACTCTATGAAACTAACAGATGATTTTAAATTGATTTCGTTAAATTCTCAGGCAAGAGAACCAATTGTTACTATCTCAAAGTATGGCGTGAATTTTAGTAAAGCAGCAGCAGAATGTCTGAAATTTTCAGAGTATGCGCTAGTTTATTTAAATGATAGATCAAAAATGATTGCAATTACTCCAGCATCCAAAACTAGTAACGAAGCAGTTGCATTTTACAAACCTAAAAATAAAACTGCTAAAAATCCTAGTATCCAAAGTAGTAGATTTCTTAGTATTCTGTCTAAGTTGTGTCAGTGGGATATTGAAAATAAAACATATTACGTAAAACCGGAATATCTGGAAGATGGAAAAGGAATCTATCTTGATTTAAATAAAGCCGAAGAAAAAGAACGTCGTATTTTTGGGCGGGGGGAATAAAGATGAGTAAAAAAAGAAAATTTATTCCAGAAGTCGGACAAGAGGTTGAATGTTTTTGTTGTAAGTCAGATCGTGATACTCCATGGATTTATCCGTTCATAGGGTATGTAAAACATATTTATAACAAATCAGCAATGGTAATCATTAAGAGTACTCATTTAAAAGATGATCATTTAGTAATTGAGCGTAGTGGAAAAACTATCGTTCCATTTGAAGAAATGAGGGAATATAAATGAAAAAAATTATTTTGTTGATCAGTGTATTAGGAATGGGAATAAATCTAGGTGCTTGTAGCGGGAGAGAGAGTGACAAAGTTTCATACAATGTCAGTCAAGAAGCAGACAATTTCAATGTGATTCGTCGAGTAGCAGTAATTAATACTCGAACAGATAAGGTGGAGTTTGAAGCGATAGGTCGAATATCTGTTGATACTGAAGATAAAAACAAACTCGTTATTCTAGTTGAAACAGGAAAGAATCAGTACAAAAAACATCTTGTAAACATGACTAGTTGGAATATGTATGTAATTGAAGATTTAGAAGGTGCTAAGGTAAATGAATATAAATACGAGGTAAATTACATGCCAGAAAGTATTGTGCCTTTTACTGTGACGGAGAAAAAATAATATGCCAGCAATCGATCAAATTAATGAGTTAATAAACAAATATGATTTTCCATTGTCGGTTCTAAGCGATGTAAATCATCGCTTAGAATGCTGTAAAGAAGAAGCATATGTTGCTCAGCAAGTAAGATATTTAGAAAACTTAGTGAAGTACGGAAAAGTAAATTTGAAGGTGGAGAAAAATCAATGACACTTACTTTTAAAAATGTTATATCTAAAAATTTCGACCTAGAATATGAGATTCCTCGTGAAGTAGGAGAACATTATGAATCATTAGTTTCATTTAATCGTGGCTATGACTTTAATAAAGAAATCAGAGAGTTTGTTATAAGCTTTGTAGAACAATTCAGCGAGTTTCTTACTCCAGAAAATGAACAGCAACACTGATATTGTAAAAGTTAATAATAAACTTCATGCTGGTATGTATTCAATTGTCGTAGACCAAGCAGTCAATCATTTTACTGGTATACCTATCAAATGGGATTACGATGTATCGGAACAAAAAAGAACACTCATTCAAAGATTAAAAGATAAATTCTTAAAAAATGATATAGAACTTCCAACAGTTCCAGAAGCTTTTAACAAATTAACAAGCAATCTTGATTCCATGAGATTCGCAATGCTTGATTCTGAAACTGCAACTTTTCAAGGAGCTTGTGGAGTAGCTTTCCGATTGTTAGAGCCTGTGGAAGGAGATCACGGTTGGGAGTTAAGAGCAAGCAATATTGAACCTTGGAGAGCTGAAAGATATGGAAATGCTGGAATCTATATTAAAGAAAAGTATGACTCTTATCAGAAAAAGTTTTTCCAAGAAATGAAAGTTATAACTAGAAATGAAATTACGACATATGCTTGTTATAGTGACTTAGATTTTATTACTAACGGAACATTCAAAAAAATCGATGAAACAAAAAATCCTTTAGAAGTGATTAATTTATCCGAATTTAAAAATAATACGAATCGTTATTGTGATTTTGAAGTAGCCGAGGAAATTGGAGATGCAATTGATCGTGCTTTGTCTGATCAACAAAACGAAATCGAACAATTTAAGCTTGCGTACATGCTTGTTACTGGTACGACAATGAGCAAAGACACTGCTAAAGAAATGATGAATCAGCTAGGGATCATCAACTTAAAAGACCCTGCGGCAAAAGCGGAATATGTCACAAAAAATTTAGCAAAAGATTTCAATGAATATCATATGGATTTATTAAAAAAACAATTCTATACCATTTGTAAAGCAATCGATTTTAATGATGAGGTGTTTAAATCAAATAGTTCTGGAGAAGCACGTAAATGGCAGATCATTAGTTTAGAAGCAAAAACAAACACTAAAGAACAATATTTCAGGGAAGGACTGAAAGAGTGTGCAGAAACAATTGCAGCTTTTCTTAAATTTAATGACAAAGTAGACATTGAACCAGAAAAAATTATTTTCACTTTTTCTAGATCTTTACCAACTGATTTGAGCTATTTAGCTGAAGCTTTGCCTAAGCTAGCACCTTATGTATCTAAGCGAACAATTCAAAGCCAAATACCATTTGTGACAGATGTTGATTATGAAAATGAGATGATGGAATTAGAAAGTGGAAATGCTTATCCAGATAGTGAATACAATTTTGGCGGAGGTGACAATAATGATGATAGAAACGAAGTATTGGACCAAACGTCGAGAACTGGAGGATCAAGCAAGGCTCAAATTAGAAAACCAAACACTTAAAAAGTTATCTAGTGTATTTCCAGAAGCATTAAAAGAGATACAAGCAAAACTATTATCACAAGCTGACTTACACAATATCACTTATCCAGAAATGATGGAGTTTTATAGTACAAGTAATCAGAAAAAATATCGTGAATATGTGGAAAAAAATTATAAGTCATTAAAAATGTATGATGCAAAATACAAAGAGTTTATCGATGAATTTTTTCCACCATTTGACTATGCAAAAGTCAATCGCTTATTACAAATACGATCAGATGTATTTAAAATTCTTGCAGAATATGCGATGGATGCAGATGTGAATCAATATTTTTCTGATCGCTTAGAGGAAATTCTTCAAAGAACATATTCTTCTAATGCTAATGTTTTTGTTCAACTTTTAAACGTTGATATACCAAATTATTTACCAGAAAATGAAATTAAACATTATTTGAACTATCCATGGTCAGGAAAGACATTTTCAAGAAGACTTTGGGGAAATATTTCATCGCTTGAACAGAAACTCTCTAATGCTATTGTAAAAAGTGTTGCTAGTGGAGAAGGCGTTATACACGCATTAAACACCATGAGATTAGACTCAGAAATTTGTGACATGTTTAAGTTAGAAGAATCAAAGTATAACAAAGCGATAGAAAATCTCGTTCGAACGGAGTATGCAAAATTTGCACAAGATGGTATTGAAAAATCATATTTAGAAACAGGTATTGAGGAATACAACGTATTGACTGCAAAAGATGAGAGAGTTTGCCGGATTTGTGGAGGAAAGGCAAGTAAGAATCCCTATAAACTGAAAGATGCTGTCATAGGTGAAAATCGAGCACCTTTCCATAGTCGTTGTAGATGTACGGATGTTCCTAATTTACCAAAATTAGGAAAGGATATTGATGAAGAATATGACCGTTTATTTGGCGATTTATTAGATGAGTTTGCACATGATTCTTTTGGAATTAATTTGAAACGGAGGAAGTAGAATGAAAGATTTTTTTGAAGCAGTACTAACAATTAATGTAAATGCTGATATTGCAGAAGCCTACAAAACAGCTATTGAGTCTGAGAACCATCCTAATGGCTTGAGAGATAATTGGAATGGCAATTATGCCTACGTGGTTATTGGCGATCAAACTGTTAATTATCAAGATAATACTCCAGTTGATAAGAATACCGTTAATTTAACGATTCAATTATTATCTCATTCATTACCAAATTTCAAAGAAACAGTTGATTGGTATGAAAAGATGGGATGTATTGTTGTTAGAACTGACTACAAAAAAGGAAAGTCTAGTAATTAGGCTTTTTTATTTTGTCCGAAATGACGTTAAACTAGCGCAATACTGGGCTTGGTTGAATGGTGGGGCGCAATTATTAAAACTCAAAGCAATGCGGGGCGTGAAAACGAATCGTGGGGCGAAAGGAGAATGAGCATGAAACACAAATCATTAATGCCAATGAATTTGCAATACTTTGCCGAAGGTGACGATCAAAAGTTTTCTTTTGATGACTTCAAATCTTTTGTGGAATCCAATGAAGAAGCTCAAAAATTTATTCAGTCACAATCTCAAAGTGTTGCCGACAAACAATTGGAAGCTTGGAAACAAAATAACTTAGATAAAATTAAACAGGATACCATCAAGGAATATGAGGAATCTAAGAAAAACAAGTCACCTGAGCAAATTCAACTGGAAAAACTACAAGCTGAATTTGAAGCAGAAAAAGCGTTGCGTGTGACAAGTGATAATAAAGCATTTGTTGCAGAACAAATTGCTGGATTAGAACTAGATGGAGAGTTAAAAGAATCTATTTCTCAATTTATGCTAAATAATCTTGTTAGTTCGGATACAGATTTCACTAAGAATGCTGTTGAAGGTTTTACAAGTGTTTTGAATGCAATTAATGAGAAACATGCAGATGCATTAAAAGAACTACAAATGAAGTCTGCATTTGGTGGAACTCAACAATTGAATAACCAAGTTCAGCAGAACAATGAAACATTTACAAATCCAGAAGAACAATTAGGACAAATTCTTCAACAATTTAACTAGGAGAGTGAAAAATTATGAAAAAAACATCTTTAAATAATTTAGAGTATTTGGATATTTCACCAGCGATTAATGCTATGCAAGTACCAAGACTTTGAACAAATCAAAAAAGAAGTTTTTGATTTAGCTGAGCAAGCGAAGGAAGACATCGAATCACTGAGACCAGAATTAGAAGCTAGTGTTGGTCAATTGACAGAACAAGTCCAATCACTTAGTCAAAAAGTAGAAATTAATCAAAGCGAAACCAATCGATTGCTTCAGTTGATTGCTGATAATGGATTATTTACTGTGAATGATTTGATTCTTGGCTTAACACGAGGATATTTTGAATTTACAAGAGAGCTTAATTTCAATGGAAAAATCGTGGGAAGCGTAATAGAAAATCCTAATATTGCGAGTCAAGTTAGATTTATTTATGCAGATCAATTTGAAATGCCTACGCCATATACAAATTTATTAGAGGTAAATCCTTATCCAGATGCTAAGACAGCATTAGGTTATGAAGCTTTAAGAGGAAATAGTACTTATGGCGCTAGTACAGAAAGTAATCGGACTACAATATATCCATGCCTACGTATTCAATGGAATATTGTGGAAGAAATAAAACGGTGGCTAGGTGATGAATACTTTGAGGGATTGAAAGCTAAAGAGCTTAGTCAACAAATTACTATTGTGGAAAAAGGTTTGAGTTCTATTACTCCTAGTACTTATGCTTATGCTCAACATGGAACTCGTGAGGAATCTTCTTCTCAAAGAGCTGGCGGAATGTCTAGCTTATGGTATGACAACCATTTAGAACAATGGATAGAGTACGCCAAAAATGAGGATAAGAAATATAAAACAATGGAAAAATTAATTGTTAAAGAAAATTCCAGTTTGTTTTTAGATAATCAAGGACGCGTAAATATTTTAATGTTTGGCAAAAATGCAGAAGATGTTTCTCTATTTTATGGAAAAGCTACATTACAATTTACTTATCGCATCTATTTGACCGATATTCTCTATTACAAACGTGATCCTACGATTAGCCAAATGCAGACACAAATTCAACAATTATGGAATGAAGTTTTTAAACAATAGGAGGAATTTCTTATGTCTAAAGAGAAAAAAACAGTTTATCGAGTCGTTGGACAAAACTATGAGGAGTGGGAAGCACCTATTGATTCTCTAGTATCACGTCCATTTACAGATGTTGTACCACCAAAAGGACCAGATGTGATGATTGCAGGTTTTGATTGGGAAACCAATCAATGGATCTGGGTTCGAGGCGTACCATACGATTTGTATGTTCGTTCCAATCAAATAGCAGCGAATACGATGAAAGAAGTTACGAAATTAAAAAATATGGTTGAACAAATTCAAAAAGTTGTTTTTCCAGAAGATTTAGTCATTACAGAAGGAGGTATGCCTGATGTATCCAAGTAAAGAAGATATCCAATTCTTTTATGAAATGGGAATTTATACTACATCAGATGTGATGAGTTTTGTTGAGCAGGGAAGTATTACGAAAGAAGAAGCGAAAGAAATTCTCACTGAATAGGAAGAAGGTGAGAATTTATGGAAGGAATCGATCAAGCTTTTAGAAAAGTACTAGAAGCTGATGGCGTAATTTTTTTACCTTTAACGATTATTTTAGTAGGTATTATTATTTTTGGTTCCTGGCGAATGAATACTTACTATCGGAAAGAATTGCATGATGAAAGAGAAAATTCAAAACAGGATCGGCGTGAATTCTTAGCCACTTTAAATGAATTAAATAAGGGCTTTGAATTTATGCGTTCAGATATGAGACGAATTGAAAACAAAGTCACCGAGATTGAGAAAGAAGTACGAAAATAGTTTCGTGCTTCTTTATTTTTATGAAAATAAAGTGGAGGGATAGGAATGAAAAAGAAAATTACTTTATATATGGGCCTTATGATGGCTCTTTTTTTATTACCCATTAATACGTTTGCTTATACTATTAATGACGAGTATAATTTAGCGCCGAATCAAGGAGACTCCAGATTAGCAATTCCTAACAAAATTATTTTGCACGAAACTGGAATAGATGCACCAGCAAGAAATGTAGCAGCCAACATGAAAAATAATTATAACGGAAGTAATCCTTATACCACAGACGTTATTGGTGACGGTGGGATTGTCTACCGTGTGGGTGAGCAAGGATATGTTTCGTGGGGTGCTGGTAACGCCAATCCTTATGCGCCTGTACAGATTGAATTACAGCGCACATATGATAAAGCATTGTTTGAGAAAAACTATCGAGCTTACATTGAATATACAAGAGATTGTGCAAAAAAATATGGAATTCCATTGACTCTTGATCAAGGAACTTCTTTATTTACAAAAGGAATCATTTCTCATTTGTGGGTAACAAATTATGTTTGGGGGAATCACACCGATCCATATGGTTACTTATCGCAAATGGGAGTCAGCAAAGAAAAGCTTGCTTATGATTTAGCTCATGGATTTACCGATGAAAATCCAACTACTTCAGATGATAAACCAGTCATTGATCCAACTAGAGCAGGTGCTGCAAATCCTACGCTGACAGATGGAACAAATTACGCCCACATTGATCAGTTCGGAGAAATCGAAAACGCAAACTTGCATGTAGCTGGATGGCACATTGCTAACTATAAATACGAGTATATCTTCATTATGGATTACAATACTGGGAAAGAATTAGCTAGAGTAAAAGCTGATGGAATATATAGACCAGATGTAAATCAAGCATATGGGACATCTGGAAATGTTGGCTATCATGTATCTTTTAACATGCGTAATTTCCCTAATAAGAAAGTATACGTTATGATGCGAGCAACTAATGATCCTGAAGGTAATACTAAAGGCGGAGCACAAGATTTCCACGATAAACGGTGGTACTTGAATATCCCACAACGATAAAAATAGCCCCTCATTGAGGGGCATACATATGTTTTATTTATAGAATCTGAAATATGTATATTAGTACACTCTTGACATATATGATAATATTAAATAAAGAGTGAAAAGTAATTAAGGAGGTTAACGTGATGCTTAAAGTAATGGATGTAGCAGATTTTATTTTAAAGAATAGAATAGATTCAGGCAGGCCCATTACAAATTTAGAATTGCAAAAATATCTATACTTTGTAAACGCTAAATTTTTATGCGAAAGCGGAAAGCCGTTATTTGAAGAGCCAATCGAAAAATGGAAATTTGGTCCAGTCGTCAGTGAAGTGTACCATGAGTATAAAAATAATAAAGGTAATAAAATAATGGAACTTAGCGAACATGAAACGATCAATTTCAGCGAAGATGGTATCAAAATCGAAAATAATTGTTTTGATGAAAAATCAATCCCTGATGAAATTAAAAACAGTATAAGAGATAGCATCGAAAATCTTTCTAATTATACTTCTTATGAGTTAGTTGAAGAAACACATAAGCACAACGAATGGAAAAATGACGAGGAAAGGATTCTTAGAGGGGTTCCGCATCTTGTTTATAATCAAGAAGCATTGAAAAATTATTTTAAGGAACATGAAGAAGCTAGAATATGGTAAAAGAAGTTAGTAAAAAATCACCAGAACATTTTATAAAAATAATGGTTCAGTATAAATTCTTGTGTAAACGGCTGTGAGATTTAGGATGCCTTTCGGGATATTTCCATTAATCGCAGAAAGAAGTATTCATCATCTGGATACCCATAACCCTTACGTCTCTCAGTCTTGATCTTATTGTTGATACCCTCAAGTTTGCCAGTTGATATCCCGTATTTGGCGAACGTGTAGATCCCTCTCAAATGGTTATTTAAGAGACGCGCAAACCAAATAAAGTGGCTATTCTCAGTTGCCTTGCAGATGTCTATGATCCCTTCAAGTCTAACGCACATTTCCACCTCGTCATGTGAGTTGTATGCCTGGTCTAGCAAGTCTTTGACGAGGTCTATTGTGAAGAAGAGCTTGTTTTCTTCCAACAGCTCGTCATACCATGCTTCATTACCGCCATAAGCCTTTATTTCTGGTGTATTGAATATTTCACCAGCAGTAGACACTAGCTTGCCTTGACGGGCATCCTCGTCCTTCTGAACTAATGTGGACCTCTTAGACATCAAGATGTAACGTGAGTTCTTAAGCAACTTAGCAGCCTCTGGAGAGCCTTCTTCAGCCAGCCGTCTTTGTTCATCCTTTCTGATCTCTGAAACCACTTTATCGTTGAAATTCTTGATAATGTGGAAGCGATCATAGACGATGTCTAGCTTGGGATAGCGCCCTTTAAAAGCTTCTTCGAAGTCTGAATTCATGTCGCAAGCCACCGCCTCAACTTTTGACATCCACTCATCGCCAACATGATCCATAAACTCGAAAACAACGGCTTTCTTCTTGCCATGGGCTAAGTAGAGAATATACCCTGTTTCCCAGTCTATGATTGCGGTGGCGTACTTATGGCCATCGTGGAGCTTAAACTCATCAATGGCTAAGTATTTTGCCTGCCTTTCAGGTTTTATGAGTGTCTTGCCATCAGTTGTAAATTTAGACAGTAGAAGAGACTTGTGAATTGACTTTACAGTCATCTTGTCCAAGCCAGTAAGCCAAGCCACTGCCTTTAGAGTAAGGCCATAGCTTAACAGTTTCTCAGTGTATTCTTTTAAAGGTTTGGTGATGCGATAACCATCAGCTTTAAAAGGGATAGACTGGCTTCTAGTGTTGAATTGGCAATCAATGTTAAGACAACGAAAACGTGCATAGGACACTCTGATATTGGTGTGTACTCCACCAATAGCGACGTGCTTAAGGGTAGATTCTAAAGACCCATTTTTAACTAGTTTTCTTGAGCAATTAGGACAGAAGGTATCACCACGCTCATCTAGCTTTCCTACAAAGGTTAATCCACCTTCATTTTGAATTGGCTCGCCAACTTGAATAAAGTCGGTAAGACCAGAATTAAAGGATAAGACACCTTTGTTAGGCATAACATCTTGAGTAGTAACTGACAGTTCTGTATAATTCATAGTAAGAAGGGCTCCCCATGTTTTTGTCGTTATTAACATTGTAAGGGACAACCCTTCTTTTTTTGTTATCTAATTTCTATTTACACAAGAATTTATACTGAACCAAAATAATTTTACAAGCTAACAATGAAAATTTTTTATCTAAAAATGAAGAAAACATTGTGCATCTTTTAAAAGAAATAAACGAATTAAATAGTCCGTCTCCCTATGACCTTTTAACTACTTATATTTTTGAGAACGATATAGATAATGCGGATGAATTGATCGCACTTTTTGATTTTAGTGAAGAAATATTCGAAAAGCATATTACAAATTATGCTGACTATAAAAATGTTGAGTATTTTTTTGACTCAATACGAAGGCATGTGAACTTAGCTGTTATTCAGCAAAAGCATATTATGGATAGCTCTAAAAAGGCTCTAAAGATTAGTGAGGAAGCAGAAACTAAAATAGAAGAAGTTAAATTAAAGCTGAATGAAATGGAAGAAAAAGTTCGAATTGCAAAGAATAAAGTCAAAGACATTGAAAAAATAAAAGGTAGTATTTATACCGAATTTATTGCTATACTTGGTATTTTTTCAGCTTTAATTTTTGGTTTATTTGGTAGTTTTGATGGTTTATCTAAAGCTATTATCAATTTAAGCTCTAAATGGTCAATGGGAAAAGTTTTAATAATAAGTTCTGGAATAATGTTGTGCTTAACTTTATTGATATTTGCTTTGCTACAGTGGGTGGCTAGAATTACTGGAAGAAAATTAACTTCATGTGATTGCTATAAAAATGGAGAAGAGTGTAATCACTCTATGTTTAAGAGACATAGAACACTATTTTCCGCAGTATTTTCTTTTATCTTTGTTTTTATACTAGGAGAATACATCGAGTCATATGAATATATATATGGGATTTACGATTTTTCACGAAATAATAAATTATTTTTTAATATATTAGCGTGGGGTATCCCAATAGTATCTGCAATAATAGTTATATATGTGTTGTATCTCGTTTTAAAAAAGCCAAAAACTGCAAAATGAAAAGTAATAAGCGACTGTTTGCATAAAGTCGTTTATTACTTTTTAATTATTTCGAACATAGCACCTCGACTTGAAGAGCTATACATAACCGTATTGACAACTATAAAAATCATTCGATAAAATAGTGATGTTATCGCATATCTTCACTATCACCCATAAATAGTCACACTCCAAGCTATGCGATAACAGGTTTGTTGCCACGATTTATTTCCAGACGTTTGTATTTTGTATGGCTTGTTGTGGCACAACCTGTACCCTTAGCTCAGTTGGTCAGAGCAGACGGCTCATAACCGTCCGGTCGTAGGTTCGAGTCCTACAGGGTACATAAACTTTGAACTTAATGATATAATAACTGAGTAAGGCACTCACCTTGCAAATAATGCTTATTCTTCAGCCACTCTTTGGAGTGGTTATTTTTATGATTCAGGGGCAAAAAAGGGGCATAATTTGACTGATATTAAGTTAGCTATTGATATATGAATGACATACAAAAATATAAAATCTTTTAAAAATGCTTATATATCAATGCTTTTATTATTCTTTTATATATCTGTTATATATCAAAAAAACATATTCAATTTCAATTTGTATTTGAATAAAGAGGTTGTGAAAAAGCTGTCCTGCATCAAGTAATAAGAACAGCCAATCAAAAACAGCTTCTCATGTTTTTGATTTGGTTGGACTTATTACCGCAGATATAAGCTTTTGAGCACCGTGAATAAAGAGGTTATGAAATCAACGCTCTAACCTGAGTATTAGAGAAAAAAACGCAAAACATATCATTTATGTTTTGCGTTTTTTATTTATCTTTTTTTCTCAATACAATATAAAATAGGCGGCTGGTTCTTTTGGTTGATAAACCGATAATTCAGCACATTATATGTTTCCTGTGGCAGTTTGGAACAAAAAGAATCAACCATATCCAGTTCTTTTTCTCCACCTTCATGACCATAGTAGACGACAAGGATCAATCGTCCGCGAGGCACAAGTCGTTTCAATATTTCTTCCATAGCTGTGCGTGTAGTCTCTGGCATAGTGATGATTGCTTTATCACTTTTTGGGAGATACCCTAGATTGAAAATCCCTGCTTTGAGATTTTGTTGTTCAGCTATCACTTCTCCTAACGTTTCGTGGCCTTGTAGAAACAATGAGACACGTTCTTCTAACTGACGCTGTTCTAGCCTTTCACGAGTAGCATCGATTGCTTGTTGCTGGATATCGAAACTATAGACATGACCAGTTTTTCCGATGTGTTCTGCTAGAAAAACCGTATCGTGGCCATTGCCCATCGTTGCATCTACGACGTGATCCCCTGGTTGCAAGATTTCTTGCAGTAATGTATGGCTGAAATGCAAAGCAGTTTGCAACATCAGACGCTCACCTTTTTCCGTACATCATATTTTCCTTGGAAGCTATCTCTGCGAAGAAGTTCTTCATCAATTGCATTCAAGACTTCCCATTTTTTCAAGCTCCACATTGGTCCAATCAAGGAATCCCACGGCGCATCCCCTGTCAAACGATGGATGATGATCTCTTTTGGTATCATTTCCAGCTGGTCGCAAATGACATTGACATAGTCAGGACGGCTCATTAATTGAAGGCGACCTTCATGATAGTCCCGCAACATTCTCGTTTTGCGCATCAGATGCATCAAATGAAGCTTGATTCCTTGGATATCTGAATCTAAAATGGTGCGTCTGACATTTTCTTTCATCATTTCTAAACTTTCGCCTGGTAATCCGTTGATCAAATGCGTACAAACACGGATATTATGTTTGCGTAATTTAGCCACGCCATCTAAATAAGTTTGATAATCATGTGCTCGGTTGATCAGTTTTGAAGTTTCTTCAAAAGTTGTTTGCAATCCAAGTTCTACCCATAAATACATCCGCTCGTTCAGTTCAGCAAGGTAATCAACTACTTCATCTGGCAGACAATCCGGTCGTGTACCGACTGATAATCCTACGACACCTGGTAAATTGACTACTTGCTCAAATCGTTCTTTGATTATTTCAACTGGCGCATGGGTGTTTGTAAAATTTTGGAAATAAACGATGTATTGTTGGACATGAGGCCATTTTTGATGCATCATGTCGATTTCTTTCTGGAATTGGATTGGAAGAGGGTCTTCAGGTGCAACGATCATGTCTCCCGAACCAGATACACTGCAAAAAGTACAACCGCCATGGGCAACAGTCCCATCTCGATTCGGACAGTCAAATCCTCCATCGATCGGCACCTTGAAAATTTTCCCGCCAAACTCATTTCGTAAAGCGTAATTCCAAGAATGATATCTTTTATTTCCTTCTGAATAAGGAAAAATCATTAAAAGTCCTTCTTTCTGTAAGAGTTATCTATTTGTTTTCTTTTTTCTCTATACACTGGATAAGTCAGGCACAGCCAAGAAAGACTGAGTAAGTAGCCGCCGATGATATCAGTAGGAAAATGAACGCCCAGATAAATGCGGCTTATCCCGACACTTACTATAATAAACACCATCAGCAATTGAAGCAATGTGCGTAAGGTTCTTTTTTGAACAAAAGCTGGAAGCAGAAATAGTAAAGAACCGTAAAGAATCATACTGCCTGCTGCATGTCCACTAGGGAAACTGTAACTTGTTTCAACTACTAAGTGCGCCAATGAAGGACGCTCTCGCATGAAAAATAGTTTGATAACCGGGTTGATGATTCCAGCAATTACAATAAATCCAGAAACGAACCAAAATGTTTCTGCCCTTTTTTTCTTATACCACATCCATAAAGCCGCACAAGCAAATAAAATGATGACGGTAAGAGGATTACCGAATTTAGTCATAAAGAGTTGGTAGCTGTTCAGATCAGGATAAGAAGCTCTGACAATGCCTGTAAACCACTGATCGAAACCAGAAAGCCACGACAGATGGAACTTTACGATCCAGCCCAAAATGAAAAACAGGACAAGAAAGAAGCTACCAGCCACCTGAAATGATGTTTTATATTTCATACAATTCCTCCTTTGAAGCAATGACTTATTATAGCATTTTTGGTCCAGCGAAAAAAACGGTAAAGAGATAAAACCAATGTATGATTCCTCTTTGAATAACCAATATTCTTATAAAAAAAATAACTGTAATCGGAAAGACATTTTTTGGTAATGCAAATGAAATGTTAGGGAAATAAAATCAGTGTTTTTCGAAATCCTTTTAAACAAGAACGTAGACGTAGGAAGAACTTGAAAATGAACAGAAGTTGTTCATTACGGTAAATTACAATATGATTACAAAAAACAACAAAGCTCTTAAATAACTTTTAATAAATATTAAGAGAAGTTATAATTATTAATAATAGATAAATTGAAGTTGGAGGATAGAAGATGGAAAACATTGCAAGAAAAGAACGGAGACGTTTAGAACAGACCAAACGTTTTCGAAAAGCAAAACGAGGGGCAGCAATCGTGGGAACTGCGATGGTAGGCTGTTCTGTCGCTGCCCCATTAGTACAGCCGGTTCCTGTTCAAGCGGATGAAACACCTGTTCAGTTCGGCGCAAGAATCAATACAGCGGCATTTATCACAGAAATTGCTACTTATGCTCAACCAATCGCTCAAGCCAACGATCTATATGCATCAGTGATGATCGCACAAGCAGTTGTAGAAAGCGGTTGGGGCAGTAGTGCGTTATCTCAAGCACCTTATTATAATCTTTTTGGGATAAAAGGCAGCTATCAAGGACAAACCGTCTACATGGATACGCTTGAATTTTTAAATAATCAATGGGTAAATAAAAAGGAGCCTTTCCGACAATATCCTTCTTTTGCTGAATCTTTCAATGACAATGCCTATGTACTTAGAAATACTTCATTTGGCAACGGTTATTACTATGCCGGTACTTGGAAGAGCAACACGAAATCCTATACAGATGCGACAGCTTGTTTGACAGGGCGTTATGCGACTGATCCTGGTTACGCAGGCAAATTAAATAATATCATCGCAACTTACGGATTGACCCAATATGATACACCAGCTAGCGGAAACGCAGGCGGTGGAGCGACTACAGGTGGCAATAATACTGGAAGTACAGGTAGTACTGGCGGTTCAAGCAATTCTGGTAATACAAACTCAGGTTCAGCAACTTCGACCACTTATACTGTCCAATCTGGTGATTCTGTTTGGGGAATCTCAAATAAATTCGGTATCACAATGGATCAATTGATCCAATGGAACAACATCCAAAACAATTTCATTTATCCAGGACAAAAACTGACAATCAAAGGTAGCCAGGAAAATGGCTCTTCGACGAATAATTCCGGTAACAATACCAATTCTTCAGGAAATGCTGGTACATCAAACGGAGGACAAACAACTGGTGCGAAATACACTGTTCAATCTGGTGATTCTGTTTGGAAGATCTCAAATGATCACGGAATTACGATGGCTCAATTGATTGAATGGAACAATATCAAGAACAATTTCGTTTATCCAGGACAACAGCTAATCGTATCAAATGGCGGTTCTTCTAATGCTGGAGCAAATACTGGCTCAAATACTGGGAATACAAGTGGCTCTAGTTCGTCCAGCTCAAGTTCTTCTAATACAGCTTCAGGAACGAAATATACAGTTAAAGCCGGAGACTCTGTTTGGAGTGTCTCAAATAAATACGGAATTACGATGGCTCAGCTAATCCAATGGAACAATATCCAAAATAACTTTATCTACCCAGGACAACAACTGACTGTTTCAAACAGTGGATCAACAAACAGCACGTCAGGTAATACAGGTTCGTCAACCAATACAAATAACAGCAGTTCAGTTAATACTGGCAGCAGTTCGTCTCAAGGCACTTATACCGTGAAAGCAGGTGAATCTGTTTGGAGCGTGGCAAATAAAAACGGCATCACGATGGATCAGTTAATCGAATGGAATAATATCAAAAACAACTTCATTTATCCAGGACAGCAATTGATCGTTAAAGGTGGAACTTCGGCAAATACAAATACAGGTT
Organism: Enterococcus sp. DIV0436a; assembly: GCF_051711605.1. Classification (NCBI taxonomy): domain Bacteria; kingdom Bacillati; phylum Bacillota; class Bacilli; order Lactobacillales; family Enterococcaceae; genus Enterococcus; species Enterococcus sp. DIV0436a. Next base: position 2,578,052 of record NZ_JBIONA010000001.1, on the reverse strand, counting down.
CAACTACTTCTGCAGCGAAACCAAATACACCGAATACGTCTGCTACGACAAGTACATCATCCACTGGTAATACGATGTATACCGTGAAAGCGGGCGAGTCAGTTTGGAGCGTAGCGAACAAACATCATATCACGATGGATCAGTTAATCGAATGGAATAATATCAAAAATAATTTCATCTATCCAGGACAGCAAGTGATTGTGAAGAAAGGTTCATCTCAATCAACAAACCAACAATCAGTTACTGGTTCGAAAACCTATACTGTGAAATCTGGAGAATCTGTTTGGAGTGTTGCTGACAGTCATGGAATTACAATGGCTCAACTAATCGAATGGAACAATATTAAGAACAACTTTATTTATCCAGGTCAAACGTTGATTGTAGCTAAATAAAATAGCTGTTCGAAGAAATAACGATTGAATTCCACAAAAATATTTGTTACTATAAGGCTACTTAAATATGACAACACTTGAAAAGGAAGTAGTAAAAAGACTGAAGTTTCAGAGAGCGCATGGCTGGTGAGAATGTGCACGGATGCTTTTGAACTCGCCTTTGAGTTGCCCTTGCTGAATACCCGAGTAAGCAAGCGGCGGTGACGGCCGTTACAACGTTCGAGGCCTTTTCACTAAGGTAAAATTAGGTGGTACCGCGTAGATTACGTCCTATAAAAAGAGCAATCTTTTTATAGGATTTTTTTATTTCTTTTGTGAAGTTTGAGAAAACAAAGCAAAAGGAAATAAAAATAAACAGATTCTGCCGGTTTTTTCGTTATATTTATAATAGAAACAAGTGTTTTCAATAGAACAGGAGGACAGCAAATGAGTTACAATCATAAAGAAATTGAGAAAAAATGGCAAAAATACTGGGCAAAAACGAATACTTTCAACACCCATGATGATCCTGAAAAGCCAAAATTTTACGCACTGGATATGTTTCCCTATCCATCCGGTCAAGGGCTACATGTAGGGCATCCTGAAGGTTATACGGCAACGGATATCCTTTCACGTGTGAAAAGAAGTCAAGGATACAACGTACTGCATCCAATGGGGTGGGATGCATTCGGTCTGCCTGCTGAACAATATGCGCTAGATACAGGAAACGATCCGGCTGAGTTTACCCAAAAAAATATCGAAACATTCCGACGCCAAATCAATTCTTTAGGATTTAGTTATGACTGGAATCGCGAAGTGAATACAACTGATCCGGAGTATTATAAATGGACACAATGGATCTTTACGAAGCTTTATGAAAAAGGTCTAGCTTATGAAGCAGAAGTAGCGGTAAACTGGGTACCTGAATTAGGAACAGTTATTTCAAATGAAGAAGTGATCGATGGGAAAAGTGAACGTGGTGGCTATGATGTAGTCAGAAAACCAATGCGCCAATGGATGCTGAAAATCACTGCTTATGCTGATCGCTTATTGGATGATCTAGAATTAGTTGACTGGCCAGAAAGCATTAAAGAAATGCAAAGAAATTGGATCGGTCGTTCAGTAGGAGCAAATATTGAATTTAAAGTGGCTGGTACGGATAAATCCTATACCGTATTTACGACACGACCAGATACTCTATTCGGTGCAACTTACTCGGTTCTTGCACCTGAACTAGATCTTGTTAGAGAAATTACGACCCCTGAACAAAAAGCTGCTGTAGAAGCTTATATCGAAGAGACAGCTAAAAAATCAGATCTAAAGAGAACGGATCTTGCAAAAGAAAAAACAGGAGTATTTACTGGTGCTTATGCAATCAATCCAGTTAATGGCAAGGAAATCCCAATCTGGATCGCCGATTATGTATTATCTTCATACGGCACAGGAGCCATCATGGCTGTTCCAGCACATGATGAACGTGACTTTGAATTCGCTCAAACTTTCGGACTAGAAATTCTTCCAGTTATCGAAGGTGGAGATGTTGAAAAAGCTGCTTACACAGAAGATGGTACGCACATCAACTCTGAATTTCTAGACGGCATGAACAAACAAGAAGCAATCGATAAAATGAATGAATGGCTAGAAGAAAATGGCGTAGGGAAAAAAGAAGTCAGCTATCGCTTACGTGACTGGCTATTCTCCCGTCAACGTTACTGGGGTGAACCAATCCCAATCATCCATTGGGAGGACGGAACAGTCACAGCTGTCCCAGAAGAAGAGCTACCATTACGGTTGCCTAAGACAAAAAACATCAAGCCAAGCGGTACTGGAGAATCTCCATTAGCAAATATCGAGGAGTGGGTCAATGTCGTTGATCCTGTAACAGGTAAAAAAGGCCGTCGCGAAACGAATACAATGCCACAATGGGCAGGAAGCTCATGGTATTACCTGCGTTATATCGACCCTCATAACAAAAAAGAACTAGCAGATTATGAAAAGTTGAAGCGTTGGCTACCAGTTGACATCTACATTGGTGGAGCAGAACATGCGGTACTTCATTTACTATATGCACGATTCTGGCATAAATTCTTATACGATATCGGTGTTGTTCCTACAAAAGAACCATTCCAAAAACTATACAATCAAGGAATGATCTTAGGCGAAAACAACGAAAAAATGTCAAAATCTCGTGGTAATGTAGTCAATCCTGATGATGTGGTCGAAACTTACGGTGCAGATACACTGCGCATGTACGAAATGTTCATGGGGCCATTAGATGCTTCGATTGCTTGGAGCGAAAATGGCTTAGAAGGAAGCCGTAAATTCTTGGATCGTGTATGGCGTTTGATCGTTGATGAGAACAATAAAATGCGTGACCGTATCACTACATTGAATGATGGCAAGCTTGATAAAGTGTATCATCAAACAGTGAAAAAAGTGACAGAAGACTATGAAAATCTTCATTTCAATACAGCAATCTCCCAATTGATGGTCTTTATCAATGAAGCCTATAAAGTGGACGCTCTGCCTTATGAATATATCGAAGGATTTGTTCAACTACTCGCACCGATTGCTCCTCACATGGGTGAAGAACTATGGGCAATCCTTGGAAATGATGGTGGTATTTCTTACGCACCATGGCCAACATACGATGAAGCAGCACTTGTTGAAGACGAAGTAGAAGTTGTTTTCCAAGTAAACGGTAAAGTTCGTGCGAAAAGCAATGTTCCCCGAGACTTAGGAAAAGATGAGCTAGAAAAAGCAGCATTAGCCAATGAAATAGTGCAAGAATATATTGAAGGCAAAACAGTCAGAAAAGTTATTGCGGTACCAAACAAGTTAGTCAATATCGTTGCTAATTAATTGGCTCTTTGTCAATAAGGACTGATGAGTTGTGCAAAATCAAATCTGGGCCAGAATGAACTTCATTCTGTCTCAGATTTTTTGTTATTTCAAATTGATTAATTGATTGATCACAAAAGTTTTGATTTTCATGTTCTCAAACACGTTCAATGTCTTTTTCTTCTGAATGGTCTTGTAAGAGATCTCTGTAATCATCAAATTTTTGTCTATTAATCTTAGTATTTTTTGATGTATAAACTACCTGAAATTGAGAGTACATACCAAATTCATAAATTTTTTATTAGGGGGACTAGTGATTGTATGGATTTTGACGCATAATGAATGAAGTATGAGAAAAGGAGAGACAAATGGATCAAGAACTATTTATTATCGAAGTATTATCAGCTAAACAAAAAATTATCGAGAAAGCGAAAAAAAGAGCGAAAAGAATAATGTTCAAGCTTTTAAGCTTAGTATTTTTCTCTGGTTTGCTTTTTTTCGGAGCTGTATCGTTCCTATATCGCCATATGAGTGCAGTAGTCCGTTCAGCTGAAGGGATGCAAAAATTAAATAATTTGTATCACTTTTCGTGGGGAGTTGGCGGAATAACAATTGTTGTGCTTATTGTTTTTCTTCTACTTATTTGGCTCCGTTACCATCAATTGTCGCGTCATTTCGATCAATGGCTTAGTCAAAGAGCACAACAGTTTTTACATAATAAACCAACTTCTCAAGATGATGACTATCTTTATTTTGAGAAGACTTCGACGAGTCAAGCTTTTCGGATACAAAAAAGTGATTGTCAGTTATTGCTGAGATCACTTGATGATTTACCTGTCTACTTAGGCGAAAGCAAATCAAAATTCGGAATGAACACATTCCATATTTTTTTACTAGAAAACGAACCCAGATGGGAAAAAAGCCAGTCTTCGCCTGGTGGATACCTGACAACTAAGATGAGTACATTAGTCACTGGTTTTTTCCTCATTCTTTTAGCTGGAACAATCTATTATGGGAGATACACTCAGCCAAAAATGTCTTCTCATATAAATGCTGCTTCTCACATGACAATGAACTCAACTAACGATACGCATATACAAAAGACAAATGAAGGGTTGTTAGCTGATCCTAAGCAAAAGGTAAATTTGACAACACAAAAGATAAATGATCTCAAACTTGATACAGAGACGCACTCTCTCTATATGACAACAGATAGTGGTGCTAATTGGGTATTTGTGCCGATTGATTCGCAATGGTTGCGTTTTGGCGAATACACCCTGACAACGGGGCTGATTCCTGAAGGTTATTGGATGGACAACACATATGATATTTCCGCCGATTTCTCATGGTTTATCTATTCTTCTGGGGATGATGTACGTCTGCTGACTTCAAGAGATAATGGTAAAACATGGCAAACGTCTATTATCACCCAATCAGTTCAGCCGATACGTTATCGAAAAGCAGTATTTTATGGCAACGATGGTCTATTTATCTGTACATCAGCCAGTGGGATGTCTGCAGAAACTTTGTACATTTACACTACTATGGATGGCGGAATCACTTGGATAAAAAGTGGAAGTACAATGATCAATCAGCCAGTACAAAATGTCAGCTTCGTTACAACTTCTTTAGGTTTTGTTTCGACACGTGAAAGTTTGTTTTATACAAATAACGGAGGACGCTCATTCAAAGAATCAGTTCTGTCGATTCCGGAAAACTATCAGACAGGGGGGATAGATCTTTTTCAATCACCAAATGAAGTTACTCAAATAAGCGCGAATACGTTAGAGACAAAATTTTATTTGTTGAAAAAAGGACCAATCGATGCAGGGAAAATGTTTGCCTGCCTCTTCCGTTCAACTGATAACGGGGAAACATGGCAATTCGTTCAGCAACTATCGCAAGTAGAACAAGGAGATTAAAGAATAGAGATTGTGAGCCTGACGTTCAGCTCCGAGTCACAAGAAACAAATTCAAAAAACAGCTTCTCATATTTGTTGAATAGTGTAACTCGTGACTCGGAGTTGGCAAGAGCAACAAGAAGCGATTTTGAAGAATAGCTTCTCGTATTTTACAAGATCGTGTCTTATTGCCGATAGGTTGTCTCTTGAACACCGTTTATTCGTAAAAAGGGATTGTGACAAGACTGTTGTCACTACTTACCGAACGAAACTGAAGGAGCTATCCAAAAAGTATCATTAGTATCATTCTTTGTGTTTCTAGTGGCACCACTAGTACATTTAAAAAAGCTATCGATCATGGACTAATCATACATGATCGATAGCTTTTTAGATAATGTTTGTTACGCTATCTGAAATTGACTATTATAAAGACTGGCATAAAGCGTTGGTGATTGGAGTAGTTCAGAATGTGTTCCTTTTTCGACGATATCGCCATTCTTCATTACAAGGATCATGTCTGCATTTTCAATCGTTGACAAACGGTGTGCAATCACAAAACTTGTCCTATCTTTTGTCACAGCTTCCATTGCTTGCTGAATCAATGCTTCTGTTCGTGTATCTACGCTAGAAGTTGCTTCATCTAAAATAACGACAGGAGGATTCGCTAGAATGACTCGCGCAATTGTCAATAATTGTTGCTGTCCTTGAGATAACGTGCCGTTTTCGCTAGAAATGATCGTATCATATCCGTCTGGCAGTGTTCGAATAAAGTGATCACATTGTGCGATTTCAGCCGCTTCGATAATTTGTTCTCTTGTGGCATCCATTTTCCCGTAGGCGATATTATCAGCTACCGTTCCTTCAAACAGCCAGGTATTTTGTAAAACCATCCCAAAAGAACGACGTAGTTCTCCACGTGAAAGCTTGGTAATATCAAGACCGTCGAATTCGATCTTTCCTTTATTCAGTTCATAAAAACGCATCAGCAGATTGACTAAAGTCGTTTTTCCTGCACCAGTTGGACCAACGATCGCTACCGTTTGTTTTGGCTTTACTGAAAAATCGACTTGATTCATCAATATTTTATCTGATGTGTAACCAAACTGTACATTTTTGAAAGCTATTTTTCCTTTCGGTTGTTCTAAAAGTCTTGCATCTGGAAGGTCTGGAATTTCATCTGTTTCATCTAATATCTCAAATATCCTATCGATTGCTGCCATTGCGGATTGGATCGAGTTGATCACATAAGAAGCGGTAGAAATTGGTTCAGAAATCTGATTGATGTACTGAAGATAAGCTTGTAAGAAGCCGATCGTCACACCACCTGATAGAACAAGCATAGCACCGAATACCGCACTTATGATGAAGGCGAGTTGATTAATGAAACGAATGGCCGGATAGATAGCAAAGTTCATAAATTGAGCACGTTTAAAAGCGTTGTATTGCTTTTTATTTACTTCGTGTATAGCAGCTTCTGCATGAGCTTGCTGATTGAATGTTTTGACCACTAGATTACCAGCTAAGATTTCTTCCATTCGATTATTTAAAACACCCAGTTCATACTGATTCTGTTCAGAAATCTGTTTGTTTTTGTTCGCAATCTTAGTTGTAACAATTGAACTGCCAACGATCAGCAATAAGACGAGCAAAGTAAGCTTGCTTTCGATATAAAACAGCATCAGACCGGCAGCAGCTATTGTTACGACAGAAGTAAAAAATTGATTGATACCTGTCAATAACACTTGAGAAAGTTGATTGAGACCGGTAGTTGTCCGACTAATGATGTCACCTACTTGATGATTGTCAAAAAACGACATCGGTAATGTTTTGAATTTTTTTGTGATTTCTTTTCGCACCCTCAATGTGATCTTTTCGCTTAACGCTGCCATTGTCCGTTCCTGAATAAATGAAGTGATGCTGCTTAAGACTGAACAGCCGATCAGCAATAAGACAGGGAACAACAATGCTTGTTTGATATCACTGAAAGAAAGCTGTCCAATACCTGTTTTTCTTATTTCTGATAAGAGATCATCGATCCCGATTCCCATGATCAAGGGCATGGCTACGACTAATAGGTTCCCGAATAAACTGCATAGAAACAATCCGTAAAAATATTTATGTTCAGGTTTGATCATTTTCCAAAAACGTATCAAAGCACGCGTGTTCAACGTTTTTTTCTTTTCCATCGTATCCCTTCTTTCTATATTCCTTGTGATTTTGCAAACTCCTGATAAGTTTGGCAATTAGACAGTAGTTCTTCATGAGTACCTTGTCCAACGATTTTTCCTTCATCTAAAACAATGATGTTATCTGCTTGTTGGATTGTACTGAGGCGTTGAGCAACAATCACGAGAGTTTTCTCCGACATGTGTTTATGAAGGGCTGCTCTTAATGCTGCATCTGTTTTATAGTCTAAAGCGGAGAAACTATCATCGAATACATAGATCTCTGCTGGTTTGATCAACGCTCGAGCAATACATATCCGCTGTTTCTGGCCCCCTGAATAATTAGAACCGCCTTGAGCAACAAAGCTGTCCAATCCGTCAGGAAGGGTGTCCACTAGTTCTTCTAATTGAGCGATCTTGATCGCTTTAGACAACTCTTCTGTTGAGGCATATTCATTTCCCATCTGCAAGTTGCTTAAAATTGTCCCGCTGAATAAGAAAGCCTTCTGAGGGACATAACTGATGTGGGAGCGGATCTGTTCTTGAGTCATTTGAGTAAGAGGAATACCACCAAGGGTTACTTTTCCTATCGTAGGGTCACTAAGTCTCAAGAGAAGTTTCGCCAAACTACTTTTTCCAGATCCGGTCCCGCCAACGATCGCTGTTGTTTTTCCTTTAGGTATTGTGAAATCAATATCTTCTAGAACTGGATCAGAGATTTCAGTATATTTAAATGTGACATGTTCAAAAGCAGCTGCATTTGTCTGATCAAAGGTTGGTTCAGCTACTGTTTTGATCGTCTCTTCCTCAATTTCGATCTCTGCTTGCAGTATTTCTTCTATCCGTCGTAATGAGGCAAACGATTTAGGGATAATGACCAATACCATAGCTGCGATCATCAAGTAAGCAAGTGTCAGCATAGAGTATTCGACTACAGCAGTCACGACACCGATTTGTAATGCTCCTTCTGCTACAAGATTTCCGCCAAACCACAAAATAGAAGCATAAACGATTCCCATGAGCAAAAAAGCAATTGGAGTGACCCAAGCAAATATTCGGTTCACTTTGATCATTTGATTAGCATAGTCAGCAAAGCTCTTATTCGTTCGCTTTTCTTCATATGATTGATTATCAAAGGCACGGATCATATTAATCCCAGTAAAGAATTCTCTCAATGTGATGGTGATCCGATCCATTTTTGGCTGGATACTCAAAGATAAAGGTGCCCCTCGTTTCATCAGTCGATAAACAATCCATACATAAAAAACAACAGAGATCAATGTAACCCATGTTAGTAATAGAGAATAACGAAACATCATGAGAATGGTGAAAACGCAAATAACCGGTGCTGGTAAGATCATTTGGCAAAATAAAACAATCATTTGCTGGACATTATCGACATCATTCGTCATTCTTGTCAAAAGAGATCCAGAACTAAAACGACTGATATCCTTCATTGACAGCTGTTGGAATTTACGGAAATATTTCTCCCGCGTTTGGAATCCAAACCTAGCGGATGCCAATGCTGAAAAGTAACTAGAGGCAACCGCAGCAATCGTTCCTAGAAACGCTACAAGCAGCATTTCAACTCCGATTTTTTTTATAACTGAGGCTTCGCCACTTGCTATACCTGTGTCGATCAGCTTTGCTACTAATTTTGGTACACCTAATGTACCGGCGATTTGTAAACAGATCATCACAAAGGTAAGGAGAGCTAGTCCTTTGTTTTTCTGTAAGAATGTTTTTAAGATAGACATATTATTCCTCCTTTTTTTCTGATACTTTTCGATTCTATACCTTCAAGTAACTTGAAGGTCAATAGAAAAAAGAATAAACTGGAAAAGAGGTGAGAAAAAATGAAAAAAATGTATACGATTGGCCAAGTATCGGAACTATTTGATTTGCCAAAATCAACGATCCGCTATTGGGATGAACAAGGATTAATCCGTTCAAGTAGACAAGAAGAGAATGATTATCGATTGTTTGATATCGATGATATTTTTATGCTTTATGATATCGTTTTTTATAGAAAATTAGATATACCGATCAAACAGATGAAGAATTTATATGGAAAAACATTGACGGAGTTATATGAGACACTTGATGAAACAGAAAGAAGAATCCATAAAGAACTGGTGGTGATGAAACAAAAACAAAAAGAGATAAGGGCGCGAAAAAAACAGTTGAAATTGATGATCGATACAAACGAGGAAGAGTTTCCTGTAGAAGAGATCCCTTTTGACTGTATGATCTCAACGGAGTTTGAAGATATTGTGGAAATCAAAAAATTTCTACCTAACTATTCAAGCTTTGGGATGATGAGTATGCCAGCTTCCAGTTCACAGACGATGTATGGATTTTTTATCGACCCTAGTGAAGTACATTTATTTACTCAAGACGTGATTTGGGAGAAAAAAGATACGGCTGTTTATCGTCGATTCTTATTGAAATCCGAGATGAACCATGCGGAACGTAATAATATTTTAGAAATCAGAGAAAGAATGTATGAAAAAGGATGGAAAACAGGAGAAGTGATCGGCCAGTATCTATTGACGAATACGGATGAAAACAATATCAGAACTGAATATTATCATGCATGGATAGAAATGAAAAAATAGGAAATATGTGTTTAAGATAACTCGAAAATGATGGTTGTTTTAGTTATAAAGAAAAATTTTCTGGTTCGATTACGGGTTTAATGTGGGGGATTATTAGTCGTGGATAGATAGAATTTTAGTTTTTTAGAGGAAATATGTCTTTAAAAATGGAATGGTTGCAATTCTTAGCGATATATACGATGTAATTGTCCTCTTAAAAAAGTATGGAAAAATAATTGTATTGGGTGTTATGTATAATTCATGGTGAACTGAGACTAATGAGAAGAAAAATTCATATTGTTATGAGTGAGATTGTATCAGATGAGAATGATAAATTAAATAGGTGCATAAAAGCATTACACTTAAAATACATTGTTGATTACATTATTACAATATGTTAATAAGGTAAAAATAAATAGATGGATTGAATAAACATATTTTTTAATCAAATAGTCCCTACTGTGACTTTCCTCAGCTATCGGTGATACTACCGATAGCATTTTTTTGCTTATAAAATAATTATAAGTATTTAGAGATTTTTCTTCTAACATTCTTCAAACAAGAAAAATCACAAAGTTTATTGTTATTTTTAGATATTCATTTTAAGAATGATTATTTTTTTATAGAAATTTTAAAAAATAAAACACGTTATTGATGGATAGTTAGTTTGTTATTTGGTAATATTATAGAAGTTGACTGGTAGTGATTTATTTTTCGTCGTTTTATAAAAATGTTATTTTTTGGAAAAATTCACAAATATGTAACGAATGTTTTTCTGGAATTTGCTGCGTTAAAAAGCAGTATGACTAATATAAATACTATTGTCATTTATGCAATTTTTTATGGATAGTAATTTTAGAGGGGAATCAATGAAGGAAGAATAGAAGGGGAGAATAGTTGCAAATACGCCAGTTAGCAAAAATAGCAATACATCTTCAAGCTTTAAAATTCGAGAGAATCATCTTGGTAGTGGAATCAACTACAACAAAAGGATTAAACCAATTAATAGACAGAATTACTAATGGAAAAATAGAAAAGGTAGTTATTCTATACAAAAGTTGTTTAATTCGCTTCGGTTATGAACTTAGTGAAACCCTTTGCAATATATGGTACAGAATATAGAAATTATTGACATTACAGAAAATGATGAAGATTTAATACAGATTGTCACTATTTGTAGATACCTTTTACAAGGAAACCGAGCCAATAAAGCTAAGAAGATGATTAAGGAGTTGATGGAAGACGATACAAGTTAAGAAAGTAAAACTACGCCCAAATAAAGAGCAAAAAGAGTAATTGGACGTGGAAAATGCAAGAAATGAACCATCGATTCGGTGGACAGTTTATTAGTAATGACGGTTTGAGAACATCCATGACGAGAATGAAGGAACATCCTAAATGCGTTTAGTTGAACCAAGTGCCAAATAATATGGCCAAATAAGCGATCAGTTATCGATGAATCCCAAGTATTCTAAACTATATATTCATTTTGATGCTAAGCATTGATATATTTTTTTGGGATTGATGAAGGTTAACCAATACAGGGACTCACTGATGAAATTCTAGAGTCTGACCTTGGTATCAACGATTTAGTGATTGTTTCTAATGGAAAAGTATATAAGTACATTAACAAAACAACTATTAGGGTTACGCTCCAGCTTGTGCAAGGCACTGGCAGGAGGAATCGTGAAATCATAATTATGGTTAAGCCACACGGACAACTAAAAGTCATACAAAGCTATCGAATCAATCAACAGAAGACAATCGGCAATCATTAGCTTTGTTTACAGCTTATATTGCAACGCTTGAGTTGAACCGAAAATACGAGGGAGGTAACGCAGCCATTTTGAGTTGGGGAATCTTTTTAGAAAATTATCGGGTACCTTGTTGTTTAGTCAAAATTATAAGGGGGAGTAATAGTGAGGAACAAATTTCATAAACTGTTAAGTATGTTTCTAGTTATGCTTATTGTGATCAATCAATTTGGGAACATAACGGTTCTAGCTGAGTCTTTAGCAGAACAGCCAGAGCGTTCGCTGACAATCGAAGTTGATCAAGAGGAGGTTGCTTTGGGTGAGCAGTTCCAGTTGCGAGTCAGAGGAACACCAGACCTGCTAAATGCATTGGTCATTAATAAGAGTGAGGATTTGATTGAAGGGGAAGTGAAGCAACTCAATGATTACGAACGTCTGATTACTTATTCTTCCCAGCATTCAGGTAAATACGAATTGACCGCAAGAAGCGGTGATATTCAATCAAATACGGTCTCAATAGAAATCAATGTACCAGAAGAAAGCACAAGTGAGTCTTTTAATGAAGCGAGATCATCTGAGCCATCTATGACGCAGGAATTTCAAATTGAAAGACAAGAGGAGCACTTGAATTATGACATCGGCATCTCTGCTGAGCGCCCCACTTTGCCGAGCAGGCATACACAAACGTTAAAGGGATACATTCAAGGAGGCGCTGGCGATATTCTTGAAGAATATGGGGAGATGGTCGTACGAGTTCCTAGAGCATCGATTGGCTTAATTGAGTTCATTAGAGTGGAGGTCGCTGATGATTCTCCGTTAAAGCCACTGGCATTTTACCAAGAAGGCACAGACGTTGTTTTTCCATTTACCTTTGATTATGAAGGATTAAATGAAGCCGCTCAGTTGTATACATTCAGTATCACGTTTGAAGTTGCTTTCTTTCAATCAGGCGGTACTGAGCCAAATAATGACTTTCAAGTGAGTCTTACTTATGCTGAGCGAGTAGTAAACACGGAATTTTCAATTACACCTATTCCTTCATCAAGACCCATTTTTTCGAAATTATACTATGGCTCTAGAGAAATCGACAGCCAAGGAAATTTTGGGAATCTGCTGATTGACGGGCAAGACGTGACCAACAGTAATAAATTTATTTTGCAGGTAAATTATGAAGGATCACGAAAAGACGGTGTAGTGGTTACCGATGTACTACCGCAAGGAACAACTTTGGCACCGAATCCGACTCCATGGAGTTCCACTGGAAATAGAGAACCTATTTCAGGTGGGGTTCGGATCGCAGAAGTAACGAATCCAGGTGAAGCAAACGTTAGAACTCATTATGTTTCCGAGGAATTTGTGGACAAAGTATCTTTTAATAAGGAAACGAATACACTTGTTGTGGACTTTGGTAATCTAGCAGAGGGTCAATCGTATTTTATTGAATATGCTCTTGAAGTGACCGATGTCGACTTGTTCAATGAAGGAAGACAAGAGGATGGGTTTTCTCGGAATCGAGCGAGTATGACCTACAATAATCAGGTAATGAGCCGAAACTACCGCTTGAGAATCCCTGAAAGTAATCTTCCGGCAATCTCTTTAAGAAAAAGTGTGGACAAAAATGTTATCAATCTCAATGAAAATGAACTAACGTATACTCTGCATGTCTCGATGTTTTCTGGAACAAGCAATACACTCGTTATTGAAGATGTTTTGGAAGAAGGCATGGAATTTGTGTCATTTCTATCAGATATTCCCTCTTTCATTGATGCCGAAGTCAATAATGGAATGGTTCGTTTCAGTGCGAATAATATGATTGTTGGGCCGACAAGTTTTACCCTCTCTTTTAAGGTCAATGTAGAGGCGTATGCAGTCGGCGATCAAATTTTAAACTTTGCAACGCTTGTGAATAGTGACAGTCGATTGAATACGAGTACTGTAAGAACAAGGAAAATCGATGGGCGTATTAAAGTAATTAAAACTGATGAGAATGGCCAAAGGCTGGCAGGAGCAAAATTTGAAATTTTATCAAGCGATTCACAAGTGATACAAGAAGGTATAACGGCAGAAAACGGAGAATTTTTAAGTGAACCGCTTCCTGTAGGTAGCTATCAAGTCCGAGAAACAGAAGCACCGGAAGGGTATCTTTTAGATGCGACGGTACATGATGTTTTTATAAATGAATACTCCATAGAAGAAGTGACGTTAACCATTGAAAACATCCTTGATACGGGTGGTGTTGAACTAATTAAACATGCTGAAGGCAGTGGTGAAGTCCTTCAAGGAGCTGTTTTTGAGTTACAGAACCGAGAAGGAGAAACGCTACAAACCGGTCTAACTACAGGAGCAGATGGAAAACTGGCAATTGACGGTTTAGCACCAGGAGCATATCAGCTGGTAGAAACTCAAGCGCCAACGGGGTATGAATTAGATGTGACACCGATCGAGTTTGAGATCGAAAGAAGTCAGACAGCGGTGGTAGAATTGACGAAAGAAAATCGACTTACACCAGGCGGTGTCGTGTTGACAAAGATCGATGACCAAAGCGGGGAAATCCTGCAAGGAGCTGTTTTTGAGTTACAGAACCGAGAAGGAGAAACGCTACAAACCGGTCTAACTACAGGAGCAGATGGAAAACTGGCAATTGACGGTTTAGCACCAGGAGCATATCAGCTGGTAGAAACCCAAGCGCCAACGGGGTATGAATTGGATGCGACACCAATCGAGTTTGAGATCGAAAGAAGTCAGACAGCGGTGGTAGAATTGACGAAAGAAAATCGACTTACACCAGGCGGTGTCGTGTTGACAAAGATCGATGACCAAAGCGGGGAAGTATTACAAGGAGCTGTTTTTGAGTTACAGAACCGAGAAGGAGAAACACTACAAACCGGTTTAACTACAGGAGCAGATGGAAAACTGGCGATAGATGGCTTAGCACCAGGAGCATATCAGCTGGTAGAAACTCAAGCGCCAACGGGGTATGAATTGGATGCGACACCAGTAACTTTCAAGATCGAAAAAGAACAAGAAGCGGCGATCTTTTTAACAAAAGAGAATAGAAAAGTTGCTGATAGCTCAGATATAAGAGGAAACACTCCAACAAGCAGTGGAAATAAGCATCTTCCAAAAACTGGAGAAACCACCATTAGCCAGTTTATATTGTCAATATTGGGTGTGCTACTTGTTTTCATCAGTATAAAATTTAGAAAGAAACGAAATATATGAGCTAAAATAAAAAATTGAATAAGCATAGTTTTTAAAATTAACTAGTACCCATCAATTGAATGGAAACTACCGATTTTAGAAGGGGTATACAAACAAATATTAGTATCGAAGTAGAGAAGGTTGAACCCAACCAGTAAATAAGTAAAGACAATTTTGTGCTGCGTTGAGAAGTGAAAAATAAACCTTTGTAGTAATACTAGTTAATAAAAAATATACAAAAACACTGCGAAAATCATTCTTGAGTTTCGCAGTGTTTTTTTCCTAATAACTCAAGTTTATTGGGTAATACTTTGATTTTCTTTCTACAAATAATCAGCGATCAGTTGTAATTTTTTCTCTAGTTTTAATGGCTCTTTGTCAATAAGGAGAAAAACAAGTCGGGTCTTTTGTCTCGAAAAGCTTCAACCAACTCGTGAATAAAGGTTACGCCTCCTTGAAAGGCGTGGAAAAACCAAATAATCGATCAATCACCAATTTCGCATTTGGTAGAACATGTTTGGTGAGCTGAAAGTAGGTGGCGTTCATGTCTGTAACTAAGAATTCTATTTCTTTAGGATTAGTGCAGCTAAGGAAATAGTTTGTTAATCGAGGAATTTTTTGTGTAGGTAAATTTTCTCGATTAATTTTTCTGTCTCGCCATCCGCGGAAATAAAACTCAGTTTATCCTCAACGGAAACGTGAGAACGAAATTCACAACCCTCAACACTCAAGACAGAATTCTTTTGGAAGACTTTGGTAAATAGCTTTTCAACTCTTTCAATGTGCGAATAACGGTTGTCAAAGATACCTAACAACTTTTCGAAATAAAAAATAGCGACACTTTTTCAGTCAGTAAAGAAGTGATTTTATGTCTGACATGATTTGAAATCGAGTGCCTTGGACGGATAAAATAACTTTGAGCGGTCCAATGGCTTCGACAGTTTTTACAGGTATAGCGCTGCTTTTTTAGGCGTATAACCATTGGCATATGATTATATTATTCAAAGTGGACAATGGTTTCCTTCTTCTTGTTTTTCACCACCATTAATTTCCTATTTCCATCTACCACAGCAGAACCACAATTTCTACAGACACATGGAGCAGGGAAGAGAACTGCAGCAACGATCAATGTTTTTTTCTTCTGTAAGGTTTCGTAAGAGACCTCTGTAATCATCAAATTTTTGTCTATTGATCTCAGAATTTTTTTGATAGAACCATTCATAAAGCATATCGTTCTCTCAGTTGTTTATTTTGTGATGATTTAATCATACAAGAAAACGATATGTTTTTTTATAAAAACATGAATAGGAAAAATAGTTGACAAGAAAATGACAACGCCATATGATGTTCCATAGTATTTACAACCTGTCATAGATGACTGTAAAAAATAAAAGTAAAAAGAAAGGACGACAACAGGTGGATTTTTATCAGTCTCTACAACTAGATCCGTTTATTTTAAAACAAAAAATACGAGAAGCAGCTTCTAAAAAAGAAAAGTGCATGTATATTTGTTCATTGTTTTTACGATCATTATTCATCGTATTGTTTGCCATTTGTTTTATCATTATAATTACAACATTATTTGAATCGAAGCATAAACCATACGCTGTGGTTTTATTCTGTATGTTGATGAGTATTCGTTTTGTTGACTTTGGTTATAAGATTTCCCATTCGATCATAGGTTTAGCAATCGTCATGTTCTCACTATTAGTAGCACCGTATGTCCAGCTGATCAAATGGTCAGTTATGGGCATGTTGATTCATTTTATTTTACTAAGCAGCATATTAATGGCAACCGCTAGTGATCCCAAAATGGGGAATGCTTCTTTGTACGGCTTTTCATATCTCTTTATTGTTTATTCGTTACCTAAAGATTCGTTGAACAAGAATTTCTTTACACAAACAAGTAGCTTATTATTTTTGTTTTTTTGTTGGTTTTCAGTTCTCCTTTACAGAAAACATCGAGAAAAGAACAAAGACAAAAGCTTGTTTAAAGAGATTTTTTTGAAAGGCATGTATTCGCAGGAAAAAATTTGGATGCTCATCTATGCATTTGGCATTAGTCTTTTGATCGTTGCAGGAGAGTATGTCCCTTTTCAGCGATTGATGTGGGCAGGGTTTGCATTTTCTTCTATTGTATCTAGCTATGGATTGATGTCGATTGGTTTCAAAGAACGAGCAGTAGACCGAATCATTGGCTCATTGATTGGATGTGTTTTATTTATTGGTATCAGCCAATTTATTCCTTTTAACTGGGTCGGTATATTAGGTGGTCTAGCTTTAGGTGTTTGTTCTACCTATAGATATAAAACAGTTTTTAATTCTTTTGGTGCTTTGGCAATCACTGCCAGTTTATTCGGGGTTCCAGGAGCAGTAACGATCCGCATTTTTGAGAATATCCTTGGGGTATGTTTAGGAATCATGTATATTGGGGTGACTGAAATACTTATCCGAAAAATAAGAGAAAAACACGGTTTGAATCATTAGATGAGATTGAATAAAAAATAAGGAAAAAGTGAAGATGCACATGGATGATAAATTGCTATCATTCCATGTGTATCTTTTTACGGTAAATCAGTGAAACGTTCGACTTTCATTTTTAATTTATACTTTTTACGGAGTTCGTTTATTTGAGCCATCATTTCGGATTTGTGATGCTTTTCGATTGCTTCTTCATCTTTCCAACGGTCGATCAGTAAAAGAGATTCTGGATCTTCTAGTGGAAAGTAATAGTCATATTTCTCGTTTCCTTCTTCTGCACGAATCGCTTTGACAATGTTTCTTTCGACCATTTCTTCTGCAAATTTTCTGGCTTGTCCATTTGTACTTGTATACAAAATATTCACTGTGATACTCACTAAATCCCCTCCTGAAAAAATTCTATCACTAGTATATCACGGTGCCAGAAATTATTATTCAAGATATGATACACATTTTTTCCGCAATGCTACGGAAATATATATTTTGAATAGAAAACGCTTACAAGATATGCTTGTTTTATAAAAATAAAAGGAGTGATTGATTTATGAAAAAAGCATTGATTATTTGTGCGGCAGGAATGTCATCCTCGATGATGGCCTCAAAGACAACGGATTTCTTTAAGCAAAAAGGAGAAGAGGTACTCGTAGATGCAGTTTCAGCTACAGAAGGCGATAATATGATTAAGAATAGTGATTTTGATTTATTTCTGATCAGCCCGCAAACGACGATGTTTTTGGATAAATTCAAAAAATTAGGAGAATCTGTTGGAAAGCCTGTTGTTAGTATCCCTTTCCAAGCGTATGTCCCAATCCCTACAGGCATCCAGAAGTTAGCAGAGGTGATCGAAGAGAACATATGATGGAATAGGAGTGGATGATAATGAAACAGAAGGAAAAATTGCTGTTGAGATATTTGATTGATCACAAGAAGGAGTATGTCACCAGTCAACGTTTAGCTTCTGAATTGTTATTATCTGATCGGACAATCCGTAATTACTTGCAGCGGATCAAAGAGTTAGTAGAAAAAAACGGAGGTAAGATCATTGCTAAACCAGGTTATGGCTACCAACTGCATATTTTACAAAGACTGACATTTGACTTGTTTTTGAGTCGGCAAGAAATAGTACCTGGATATGCTAGAGAACCGCAAGGATTTTATGAGTCCGAAGATCGACAAAAGTATATATTGAACCAATTGCTTTTGGAAGATGCCATTCTTTTTATGGATGATTTGGCAGAAGAGCTTTATATCAGTCGTTCCAGTTTGACAAAGGACATGCAAGAAATCAAGGAGCGATTGATTCCATATTCACTAAAAATCGTTTCTAAGCATGGTCAAGGGACATGGATCGAAGGGGAAGAAAGAAATCGACGGCATTTTATCATGGATACTTTTTTTGGAAACCATTATGGAAATTCATTGAAAGAATATTTAGGACAAAGCCGTTTTTTCCCAGACATCAGTTTTGAAGAGCTAGTCATTATCATTCTCGATGAAACAAGAGAAGCTAAGTTAAAAGTTTCGGATTTTATCATACAGAATCTGACTTTACACTTGGCTTTGGGGATCAAACGGCTCCGAGAAGGGTTTGAAATCAAGGAATTAGGCATCGAACAAGAAGTTTCTAAGCGAGTAGAGTATCAAGTGGCGCAGCGGATCGTTCAACGTATTGAGGTAATCGCAGGTGTATCGTTTCCCGAAGAAGAAATTGCTTATTTGACATTACATCTCATGGCTAAGTCGAATCACAAAGAAAATCAAAATGATCAGGAACTATCAAAGGAATTAGCGAAAGTTCTGAAAAGATTGTCTCAGGAATTTCATTTTTCATTAGTAGAGGATCTCCAGCTTTTCAATGGACTACTCGATCATTTGTCACCGATGATGATTCGATTGAGCCGAGGTATTCGCATTGAGAACCCATTGACTGAGGAGATAAAGAAAGAAAATCCCAAAGTCTTTGACGCAGTAAAAAGGCATTTCAGCAACATGCCGGCTTTGAAAAACTATACCATCAATGAAGATGAATGGGCCTATTTGGCTTTGCATCTCATGGCGGCATTGGAAAAAGAAAGAGCTGCGCATAAACTACATGCATTGATTATCTGTGCAACGGGTTACGGCAGTGCCCAACTATTAAAGAATCGCGTAGTCAGTGAATTCGGTAAAAATATTACAGTGGTAAGTGTAAAAGGCTATTATGAGATCAATGAAACAACTTTAAAAGGAATCGACCTGATTATTTCTTCTATTGATCTTTCGACAATGTTTTTCAAAATTCCAGTTTTACATGTCAGTATTTTTTTGAATGAAGATGATGTTCGTAAAATACGAAAGGTAGTTGGAGAATCTATACCCTATCATTCCTCAGATAGACCGATACCAGCATTTTCTCTACAGCAAAAAAAGCAGATTTACACCGAACAGTTGTCTGAAAAATTTTTCAAGACTTATACGTACGAACCGAAAAAGGAAGAAATTCTTCATGATTTGCTGCAAAAGCTGAGCATAAATGAAGAAGAAGGATATATAAGAGAAATGCGAAAGCAGATCCAGCAACGTGAAAATATGGGACAAATCATATTCAGTGATACAGTGGCAGTCCCACATCCCGCTGTTCCAGTTGGAATCGAAACAAAGGTAGCCGTTGCATTGATTCCTTCTGGGATGCAGTGGGATCAATATCAAGAAATTCATTTTGTTTTTTTAGTTTCGCCTTCTTATGTCGAAAATGAAGGAATTACGGTCGTGACTAAAGCAATCGTTAGGTTAGTTGACCAGCTAAAAGTACAGCAGGAAATCTTAGCTGAACCTATTTTTGAGAATTTCAGCAGTAAATTTATCAAACTGATCGAATAAGGAGGAAAACAGATGGCTGAAAAAATAAACAGTGAAACACTACAAGTGACTTCTTTTGATATCATTTTCCATAGCGGAAATGCACGGACACTGATACATGAAGCATTTCGCTCGATGCGTAAAGAGATGTTTGAAGAAGTAGAAGAGAAGTTGCGACAAGCAAATGAAGAGATTCTTCATGCGCATCAGTCACAAACTCAACTTCTGAAAGAATATGCCAGCGGGACAAAAATAGAAATGGAAATTATCATGGTCCATGCACAAGATCATCTGATGACGACGATGACATTATTGGAAGTTGCACAGGAAATGAATTATTTGTATCAAAAAAATAAATAGAAAGGAAGGATCATTGTGCAGGATACAGTAAAAAGGAAAATCGAATTAGAAAAAAAGCAACTTAGTTTGAAAAACATGTATTTCAATCGTTATCTAATCGTACGTTACCTGACTGCCTTTTTCTTTTTCATGAACATGCAATGGATGATTCTGCTTCTATCAGCTAAAAGTTTAGGAAGTAGTTTACCGATGATTCTGATTTTAGCTATTTTGCCTGCAGTAGGAGAACAAGTAAAGCTTTATCGAAAACACCAAACGAACGTTCCATGGACAAAGTGGTATTTTTTGTTCCAGAGTGTCTTTAATTTATTATTGATTCCAGTGTTGTTTACCTCAGGATTTACATTCTTGTATCCTTTTATGGCAAATAACAATGGAGGACAGTTATTTGTTTTCATTCTTGTTGTAAGCGGTATTTTTACCAGTGTATTTATACAGTATCGTTTAAAGAAAATTTCACTCAACCAAGACCAACAGTATATCCGTATTAAACAATATGAAAAAGCGTTATATTTAGGAAAGGAGAATAACTAATGTTTGATTTTTTGCAGAAATACCTGATGGGACCTATGGGGAAAATTGCGCAACTTAAAATCGTTCGGGCTGTCATGGCAGCGGGGATGGCTTCTATTCCTTTCACGATTGTAGGCTCGTTGTTTTTGGTTTTAAATATTTTGCCATTACCGTTCCCATTTTTAGAAGGATTTTTTAATGCAACTTTTTTCAAAGTTAGTGACTTGTACATGATCGTCAATACAATGACGATGGGGATTTTATCTATTTACTTTGCCATTGTGTTTGCTTATGAATTAACGTCAATTGAACGAGATGAACAAAAATTAAATGTTAATCCGCTCACGGGGGCATTACTATCTGTTTTTGCATTCTTTATGTGTATCCCTGAATTGATCATGACTGATGGTAAAATCAGCTTGATTGCTTCTATCAATGAGACAGAAACTGTAGTAAATGGTATTAGGATGGGCTCTTTTGTCGAACGTTTAGGAACTTCAGGAATCTTTACAGCTATTATTATGTCGATTATTGCGGTCGAATTGTATTGTATGTGTGTCAAGAGAAATTGGGTCATAAAAATGCCAGATGTTGTTCCGCCAGGAGTTTCTCGTTCTTTCACTGCTCTGATCCCAACATTTGTCATTGCGTTTGTGGTGATGATCATCAATGGATTATTAGTTGCACTAGGAACGGATATCTTCAAAATGATTGCTATCCCATTTGGGTTTGTTACGCAGTTGACGAATACATGGCTTGGTGTCATGGTGATTTATTTCTTGATCCATGCATTGTGGATCGTAGGGATCCATGGAGCGAATATCATCACTTCTTTCTTGACCCCGATCGTATTAGCTAATATGACAGCTAACGCACAAGGCGCAAATTATCCGTTGGCAGGAGAATTCAACAATTCTTATGTAACCGTTGGTGGATCAGGTGCGACTTTAGGATTGATCATCTTTATTGCATTCCTCGCGAAATCTGATCAGCTGAAAGTGTTAGGAAAAGCCTCACTTGTACCAGGATTATTCAATATCAATGAACCAATCATTTTCGGGATGCCAATCGTCTACAATCCCTATTTAGCGGTTCCGTTTTTCTTAGCTCCGATGGCTTCTGCTACACTCGCTTATTTTGCCATTCGGCTGGAAATCGTCAAACCGATGCTTGCACAGATGCCGTGGCCTTCACCAGTCGGGATCGGAGCATTTGTTGGTAGTGGTGGTGATTGGAAAGCGGCTGTGTTAGCAGTCATTTGTGCAATCATCGCATTCATTATCTGGTTCCCATTTATCAAATTCTATGATAATAAATTATTAAATGAAGAAGGAGAAAAGGCAGCAGAATTAGCTAGTGAAAAGTTAAAATGATTTCTAAGAAAAAAGGAACTGTGACAAAAAATCACAGTCCCTTTTTTTCTTAGAAATGGGAAACCACTAGTATATAAATACCATTATTCTTCAATTAACCGCTTCACGATTGCATAATCCCCTTCATAAGGTTCATCTACACCATTGATTTTTTGATAGGGATCCACGCCTTTTCCCGCAATAACGACTGAATCTTGCGGAGCGCTTTCTGCTAAAGCGCGTCGAATCGCTTCAGGACGATCCATTTCATAATGAACGATCAAATCTGGATTAGTAATTGCTTCATTGATTTCTTCCGCGATTTTTTTCGGATCTTCAAATGCTGGGTCATCTGCCGTCAAAAAGGCGATGTCAGCTGTTTCTGATAGCACTTTTCCAAAATCATGTCGACGGGAGATTGCTTTGTTTCCTGGGCTGCCTAATACAACAATTACACGGCCATCTGGATGTTCATTTTTGGCAAATTCCAGCAATGTTTTCAAGCTTAGATAATTATGTGCGTAGTCCACATAGACATGCGCTCCATTGGATTGGATCAATTGATCCATTCGGCCTGGTACACGAGCTTCTTTTAATCCGTCTTGTGCATCTTGACTGGAGGCACCTGTTAGTGCTGCGGCAATGATCGCACTGGCTGCATTTTCTTGGTTGAATCCTCCAGCCAGCAAAATATCATAAGCAGTATCGCAGATAGCTAAGCGATCTTCATGAGAAGATAAAGTAAAACCGTGAGTACCTTTATCTGAACGGATCACTTGATAATTGCTTTCTTCCGAACGACCATAAGTGATCGTTGGAATCTGGAATAGATCGGCTGTTTCCCTAAGTAAATCAAAATAGTCACTTTCATGATTTAAAACAACTGTTTTTGAATTCAAGATCAATTGTCGCTTGCAATAGAAATAGTCATCAAATGTCGGATGTTCGATCGGACTGATATGGTCAGGCGAGATATTCAAGAAGATTCCGACATCTAAAGTCAAGCCGTATACGCGTTGTGTTTTGTAAGCTTGTGAAGAAACTTCCATCACTAGATGAGTCATACCATTTTCAACTGCTTCTGACATCATACGATATAAATCTAATGACTCAGGCGTTGTCAAATGGGATTTGAAATATGTTTTGCCATTTAACGTTGTATTCATAGTAGAAAGCAATGCTGTTTTTTTATTTGTTGTGTGATCCAAGATTGCTTTTGTAAAGTACGCAGCAGTTGTTTTACCTTTTGTTCCAGTGAATCCGATCACTTTCAATTTATTTTGCGGATAGTCGTAAAAAGCCATAGCAAGAAGCGCCATTGCTTTACGGATATCCGTTACGATGATTCCTACTGCTGAATTTTCGTATGGTTGTTCTGATACATAATATTGAATACCCTGTTCGATTGCTGAATCCAAATATTCTTCTTTGAAATTCATTCCTTTACAGAAAAACAAAGTAGAAGCATCAGCTTTTCTTGAATCATAACTTAACTGAAGAAATTCAGCTTTTTCTGGTACATCAAGATGCCAGCCTCTTGTTGAAACAAATTCTTTTAATAGATTTTCTTTTAATAGTAAATGACGGATGTCTTCTAAAGAGAAGCTCATTGATTGATCCCTCGCTTCATTCAATTTCTTGGTTTATTATAGCACACTCTTTTTAATATATCGTTTGTTTCCGCTATGACAAAATCCAGCTTTATTCAAATTTTCTTGACACAGGGGACAAGCGGATGAGTATTTTCATAAACAATGAACTGACTGTAATAGATAGGAGAACGAATAGTGTCTCCAACAATCCAAAAACATAATAATTCAAAAAGACGATAAGACTATTGGTAAGTAAAAGTCCTTGCGGCATTGGAAGCCGAAAAAATTTGTGGAAAATAATCGGCGGTATCGTTATACCGCCATTTGAGGCCCCGACTGTGTACAATGTGTAAACCCCAAGACTGAACAAAAGACTTCCTGAAATCAGTGAAAAGAAATGTGAGGAGATCATTTCCACTTTTGGAACAATCTCTAAAACAACAGGAAAAAGCAGACTTCCCGCTACAGTCTTAAAAAATACTGATTTTCCTAATAGGACAGCGGCTAGAAGCAGCATCATAAGATTGATGCTCCAAACAGTAACTGAGCGTTGGATAGAAAAGGCCGTTTCAACTAAATGTCCGATGGCGCCCACTCCGGCGGAAGCTATATCGTGAGGGAGCAAGAACCAATTCAATCCAACTGTGATAAAGAAAAGACCTAAAAATATAACGGGTAGTTTTTTTATTTCTTGTGTCATTGATATCTCCTATAAATGTTAGCCATAAAAGGCTGTATATTTCTTTACTTTACCAAAAAAACGAAACCGAATTCAAAAAAACAATTGTTCTTATAAAAGTTATATAAAATCGATTGCCAGTTTCTGTTTTACCAATTAAAATGATAGTAATGTTTTGTAGAAAGTTGGAATCTGACCGATGGATAATCAAAGAAAACCAGCATTAGATCAATTAACACCGCAAGAAAAAATGGCACGAGGCTCTGCTTGGATGACCGCCAGTAATATCATTTCAAGATTGCTAGGCGCTGTCTATATCATTCCCTGGTATGCTTGGATGGGCGAAAATGCTAAGGCTGCCAATGGATTATTCAATATGGGATACAATATATATGCATTGTTTCTACTGATCTCTACAGCAGGAATACCTGCTGCGATTGCAAAACAAACTGCACGCTATAATTCATTGAATGAATATGGCACTTCACGACGATTATTTATCCGTGCATTACAGATGATGGGCGGGTTAGGCCTATTGTTTGCTTTGTTCATGTACATCGCCTCTCCTTGGCTAGCTCATGCTTCTGGTGGCGGAGAAGAACTGATTCCAACGATGCGTTCTTTGAGTATCGCTGTATTGGTTTTTCCTTGTATGAGTGTGATACGAGGGTATTTTCAAGGCAATCAAGAAATGATGCCTTATGCGCTGTCGCAGATTGTAGAACAGGTGGCACGTATTTTTTATATGCTATTGGCTACATTCATCATCATGAAAGTCATGGATGGTGACTATGTGACGGCGGTCACGCAATCAACTTTCGCGGCATTTATCGGTATGCTAGCAAGTATTCTTGTCCTTTTGTATTTTTTGAAGAAACATCAAGCGTATACATCGGCGTTTATTCACTACAGCGAAAACAAAGTAAATATTGCAACGAAGGAATTGTTGTTAGATACCGTTAAAGAAGCGATTCCGTTTATTATTGTGGGTTCAGGGGTAACGATCTTCAAATTAGTCGATCAGTTCACTTTTATGAAGATCATGTCTGCATCCACCGAGTATTCCAATGCACAGTTACTGGATCTTTTTTCGATTTTTAGTGCCAATCCAGATAAGTTGACGATGGTAGTTATCGCATTGGCAACATCGATCGCGTCTACTGGGTTACCGTTGATTACAGAAGCTGTTACGTTGAAAGATCGAGTAGGTCTGGCAAAATTGACAAGCGGAAATTTACAGTTGTTTTCATTTTTTATGTTTCCGGCGACATTTGGTGTTATGTTACTTGCCTATCCGCTAAATACATTATTTTATACACCGGATTCTCTAGGAAGTAATGTACTGATCCAAGCAAGTTTTGTAGGACTCTTCCTAGGACTATATATGCTAGTTTCCAACATGCTGCAAGGAATGTTTGAAAACAAGGCGGCAATTAATTATTTGGTTATTGGGTTTCTAGTGAAACTCCTTCTTCAATACCCAGCCATTCGTTTATTTGAAGTATACGGCCCTTTATTGGCGACAATGATCGGATTTGCTGTGTCTTGTACCTTGATCTTAAAGAGAATCCATGAAGTAGCCCGCTTTAAACCAAGTTTTGTCTGGCGCAGGACATTGCTGATCTTTATTCTTACCTTGATTATGCTTTTGGCTTCGTGGATCACAAAGATGATTTTTGGTGCTTTTTTAAACGAAGATAGCAAATTCCAGTCTCTATTGTTGATTCTTGTAGTAGCAGGTATAGGGGCTTTAGTGTATGGTTATTTAGCTTTGAAAATCCGCTTGGCAGAAAGACTACTAGGACCAGGAATAGCGCGTTTACGACATAAATTAAAAATAAAATAAGTGAATCAGAAGAGCTAGATTGATGCTCTTTTGAAATGGGGGAAACGCATGCGTTTAGATAAGTTTTTAGCAGATATGGGACTTGGCAGCCGCAAAGAAGTCAAAGGATTGATCAAAAAAGGAACGATCGAAGTCAATGGACAAGTGGTGAAAAGCGATAAAGCGCAAGTAAATGAATTCGAAGATGCGGTTACTTATTTAGGAGAAATCATTACGTATCAAAAAGATTTTTACTACATTTTGCATAAACCTGCAGGAGTCATTTCTGCTACTCAGGATAATCATGATCAAACCGTAATCGATTTATTGGAAGACCAGGATTATCGGGAAGATCTTTTTCCAGTCGGCCGATTAGATAAAGACACAGAGGGCCTCTTGATTTTAACGAATGACGGGGTGTTTGCCCATCAGTTACTATCACCTAAAAAACATGTGGAGAAAGAATATCTAGCTGAGGTTAGCGGTATAATGACAGAAGAAGATATCCGTTTATTTGCAGAAGGACTGATTATTGATGGCGATGAGCAGACATTGCCGGCAAAACTCCAAATTGATCAAGTAGATCAAGAGACAGAAACTTCAATTATCCGTCTGATTTTGCATGAAGGAAAGTTTCACCAAGTTAAGCGAATGGTCAAAGCAGTAGGAAAAGAAGTCTTATATTTAAAAAGAATCCGTATGGGAAAATTTTGGCTGCCTAAAGATTTGAGTAAAGGGCAATATCGACCCATGACCAAAGAAGAGCTAGAACAAGTGAGAGAAAAATAATTGAATGGATAGCTAAAAGAATAAGCAGAGTAGTTGTAGCGCCATCTGAAAAGCAGACTTGTCCGTCTGACTTTCGGATGGCTTTTTTGTGAAATTTCGGCTTATTTCCGTAGAAGCTACTTCTGGAACACCGTTTGTTCGGAATAAGGGACTGTGACAAGACTTTTGTCACAGTCCCCATTGTTCCTTGTGACTCAGAGTTAGATAGTAAGGACACGATCTCCCTAATACTCAGGCCAAAACGCTGAATTCACAACCTCTGATAAACGGTGTTCAATCAGCTGACCCTCGGTATTAGCTCAAAAAACGGCAAAATATGAGGAACTATTTTCCCGTTTTTTTCTCTAATACTCAGGCCAAAACGCTGATTTCACAACCTCTCCTATACTTTGTTTCATTTTCCCTATACTTTGTTTATTTATTCTCATTATTGAAAGCGCTATAATTATGTTGCGAATGAATCGAAAGGGGTTTTTAGATGAAAAAACGAAAGGGGTTCAATCATTTTTTTATGAATCTATGGCGTTATAAAGCACTTGTCCTGATGGCTGTACCGGGTATGCTTTGGATGATTTTTTTCTTTTACATACCTGTAATGGCGAATGTCGTAGCATTCAAAAATTTTCATATTTCAGCAGATGGGTTCTTGGCTAGCTTGAGGGAAAGTCCTTGGGTGGGTTGGGAAAATTTCAAATTTTTATTTTCTTCGGATCAAGCATTTCTCATCACTAAAAATACAATTTTATATAATGTAGCATTTATCCTTTTGAATCTGCTGATCTCAGTCGTATTTGCAATCATTATGAGCGAGTTGAGAAATAAACGACTCGTTAAAGTTTATCAAACGATGTCCTTACTACCTTATTTTCTATCTTGGGTCATTATCAGTTACTTTGTTTACGCTTTTTTAAGTCCTGACAAAGGAATATTCAATCAGTGGATCACTGGACATGGAGGAGAAGCTGTCAATTGGTATAATGAACCGAAATATTGGCCGTTTATCTTGGTGTTCATTGGTACATGGAAAGGGATTGGTTATAACAGCATTATTTACTTTGCATCTGTTATGGGAATCGATCCGACTTATTATGAAGCTGCTATGGTTGATGGAGCTAGCAAATGGCAGCAGATCAAACATGTGACGATACCACAACTTATTCCACTAATGACGATTTTAACGATTTTAGCCGTAGGAAACATTTTCCGAGCTGATTTTGGCCTGTTTTATAACATTCCTAGGAATTCCGGTGCATTATATGATGTGACTCAAGTTTTGGATACGTATATCTACAATGGCCTGACATCCACAGGAGATTTTGGTATGACGGCTGCTGCAGGACTTTACCAATCAGTTGTCGGCTTTGTCTTGTTGATGATCACAAATACGATCGCCCGACGTTTTGATAGCGATTCTGCATTATTCTAAGGAGGAAAAAAATGAAAAAAAAGAAAGTGGAGAGAGTCCAAGTCCGCTCTTTCAATAAGACGGCTAATTTTTTCTCTAATATAATGATTGCACTCTTTGCTATTTCCTGTATTTTGCCATTTATATTTGTTATCGCCATCTCTTTTACCGATGAGTCCATATTGTCGACTCACGGGTACAGTTTTTGGCCAGAAAAGTTCAGTATATTTGGTTATACGTACTTGTTCGACCAGATGCAGGATAAAATTTTCCAAGCGCTTTTCGTCACTGTACTTGTTACTGTTTTAGGTACACTGATCAATAGCACGGCTACTTCTTTATATGCTTATGCGATTTCACGGTCAAACTTTCCATTCCGTCGTTTTTTTACCGTTTTTTGTTTGATTACGATGTTGTTCTCACCAGGGATGGTGGCCAATTATCTTGTTATGACAAATCTTCTTCAGTTAAAAGATACGATTTGGGCATTGATCTTGCCAATGGCTGTCAGTCCCTTCAATATTATTGTGATGCGCACATTCTTTAAACGTTCGGTCTCTGATTCGATTATTGAATCGGCACGGATCGATGGAGCTAGCGAACTGCGAATATTTGTTCAGATTGTTTTACCGTTAGCTGTTCCAGGTATTGCGACAATCAGTTTATTTGCCGCATTGGGTTACTGGAATGACTGGTTCAATGCTTTACTATACATCCAAGATGATAAGCTAGTTCCACTACAGTATCTTTTGATGAAAATCCAAAGTAATATTCAATATCTGACACAAAATGCAGGAGCAGGAAGCCAATTGACAGGCGGATTAGCCTCAGTTCCAGGAGAATCTGCCAGAATGGCGATCGTAGTCATCTCGACGTTGCCTATTGCGATCAGCTATCCATTTTTCCAGAAGCATTTTGTCAAAGGTCTAACAATCGGCGGAGTAAAAGAATAAAGAAACAAAAATATAAATCATAAAATTAGGAGGAAGAAAAATGAAGTTATGGAAGAAACTAGCCTTTACAGGTGTTTCAGCGTTGTTGTTGGGAACATTAGCAGCATGCGGAGGTTCTGGTTCTAAAGACCAGGCAGAAGCTAGCAATTCGGACACTTTGCAGATGTATCAAATCGGAGATAAACCAGATAATTTCGATCAATTGATGGAAGTAGCAAACAAACGAATCGAAAAAGAGATCGGTGTAAAAGTCAATATCAATTACATTGGCTGGGGCGATTACGAAAAGAAAATGAACGTCATCATTTCTTCCGGGGAAAATTATGATATCGCCTTTGCGAACAACTATGTTTCCAATGCCCAAAAAGGAGCCTTTGCTGATTTGACTGAATTAGCGCCTAAGTACGCTGAAAAAGCTTATAATGATTTAGATGAAGCATATATTAAAGGAAATCTGGTCAATGGAAAATTATATGCTTTCCCAGTCAATGGAAATGTCTTTGCTCAACAAGTACTTACTTTTAACAAAGCTTTACTAGATAAATACGATCTTTCAATTGATGGAATCCAATCTTACGCTGATGCAGAAAAAGTCTTGAAGGAATTCCATGAAAAAGAACCAAACACGGCAGCTTTTGCCATTGGACAAGGCTTCAAAGTCCAAGGGAACTTTGATTATCCTTTAGGGAATACGTTACCGTTTGCTATTGATCTGGATGGAGATGATTCGAAAATCATCAACCAATACGATAATGAAACGTATATCGGACTGTTACGTACAATGCATAGCTGGTACAAACAAGGACTCATTCCAAGTGACGCTGCAACGAGCAATAAGGATTATCCACTAGAAGGAAATACTTGGCTAATGCGTGGAGAAACACAAGGACCGTATGATTATGGCGATACAATTTTGACAAATGCAGCAAAACAAGAACTTGTCTCAAAAGCAATTACTGTTCCACTAAAATCTACAGCTCAAGCACAAATGGCAAATTTTGTCGTATCAAATACTTCAAAAAATAAAGAAAAATCAGTAGAACTTCTAGGGCTGCTTAACAGTGATCCAGAATTATTGAATGGGCTTGTTTGGGGGATCGAAGGAGAAGCATGGGAAAAAGTCGATGGTTCAGATGATAAAATCAAATTGCTAGATGGTTATCAGCCAAATACACATATGTCTGCTTGGAATACAGGAAACAACAAGATTCTATATACACAAGAGTCTATTACGGATGACATGATTGCCAAACGTGATCAATCGATTGCTGATGCAGAAACTTCACCGATTTTAGGATTCAGCTTCAACACTGACAGTGTCAAAACAGAATTAAGTAATATTTCTAATGTCATGAATCAATATTTAGATGGATTGAATACAGGGACTGTTGATCCAGATGAAACATTACCGAAATTGAAAGACGCTTTGGACAAGGCTGGCTATGATAAGGTATTGAAAGAAATGCAAAAACAATATGATGAGTTCCGACAAGAATAATAATGAATAAAGACAAAGGGGTTGTGACAAAAGACGTGTCACAACCTCTTGTTCCGAATAAACGGTGTTCAAAAGCCAGTTTCTCGGTATTAAGCTAAATATATGTAAAAATGTGGAAAGCCATATTCACAAAATTTTTCTTACTACTCGAAACTAAGCGGCTATTTCACAACCTCTTGGTAAACGGTGTTCAATCAGCTGACCCTCGGTATTCGCTCACAAAACGACAAAATATGAGGAACTATTTTTCCGTTTGTTTCTCTAATAATCAGGTCAAGGTGCTGATTGCCCAACCTTTTTTTGTATAATGAGAAAGTATAAACTTAATGTTTGGAGGAGAAGATATGTTAGGGAAGGTTTTGGAAGAGTTATTTATTCGGATCTGGGTCGTTATAAAACTAACCTTGTATTTCTGGATATATACATTTGCCGGCGGGATCATCTTTGGATTAGGTGCGGCATGGAAAACAGTCAATGAACTATTTTATTTGTACGGATTCGAGTATAAAGAAATCACAATAAAAAGAGGCTGGAATATATATAAAAGAAATTTTTTAAGAGGCAATCTGCTATTTAGTTTATTTTTATCTGGTACTGCTTTATTGAGTTACAATTTATATTTATCTGTTCAAATCAAAGGGCTCATTTTTTTAGCTATTGATTTTATTTTACTTTTTGCCTTGCTCTGCCTATTTGCTACTTATCAATACAGTATGATTTTAGATAGTGAATATACGATCTCTGTTCCTAATCTGCTAAAGCTAAGTTTTATTTCGGTTTTTTCCAGCTTTTCGTCTTTTCTAAAAATAATTATTGGTAGCGGTATAATTTTAGGCGTGACTTGGCAATTCAAAGGATTGATCCTGTTTGGTGTCATTGGTCTTTTGACGGTTTGGAATGGTACGATGACAACACACTGGCGTGAAGAATTAGATAAACAGTTGGAAAGTTATGAATAAGTTTCGGATTCTATTTTCAAAAGGAACCTTACTAAATCGTCTGTTGCGGAAATACGCGGTTATCATGATCGGTGTAACGATGACTGCTACCGTTATTTTTAGTATCCATACTTGGGAACAAAATCAAAAACAGGCAGAAAACATGACAAGTGATGCCGTTCAAAGCACAAGCAGAATGCTGAATGATAAAACAACCTTGAGTAGGATCATCAAAAACCAGCTTGTAGGGAATTCCGAAAAGATCGAAAATGTGACGACCTACTTAACAAAACCCATAGATCAGTATCTGATGTATGTATACGAACAGCAAAACAGTACCGATGAATTAGTTTCTTTCCCAAATCAAATCAAAGATCTCTACGCAAATTATGAAGAACTAAGTGCGATATATATCGTGTTGAATCAACTACCGGAGTATTATGAATCTTCTAGAGAAAACAAAGGTGGGAAAATAAAAAAGGGGACACCAAAATTACTAGACGCTTTTTATATCAAGTTGCCTATCACACAAGGAGGAGCTGAGTCAGGAAGTATTTTTATTGGTTTTCAAAAGAAAGAACTAGATATGATTTTAGAAAATCTAACGTCATTCAATGGACTCTCTTTATACATGATTTCTGGAACGACAAATCGACTATACACATTCCATGATAATAAAATAGCTAAAGAAACGTTTGAAAGACAAGAAATGATCATCACAGAGAGTCTGAAGAAAAATTCACAATTGCCGATTGACGATCTGGAAAAAAACAATTTTGTTCAACACCAAGAACTGTCTGATGATTATCGTATATTAGCTGTACTAGATAAAAAAAGTGTAAAAATCGAAACGGGAAAAAATCTTGCCCCGCTGATCATTGGTATCATTATTTTAGACAATATACTGCTTATCTTTCTTTATAAAACATTCAAACGATATTCACAGCAAGTATCTATCGTCATGCAGGCCATGGATCAAACAGCAGCAGGGAATTTAGAGACGCGGATCGACATAACAAACACGGAATATGAACTGAAGGAACTTTCAATCGGTATCAACGAAATGTTGGATAGCATCAATCAGTTTGTAGAAGACATCTACAAATTAGAAATCAAACAGCAAGACGCACATATGCGGGCGCTTCAAGCACAGATCAATCCACACTTTTTATATAATACATTAGAATATATCCGAATGTATGCAATCAGCGAAGGAAGTGAAGAATTAGCAGATGTTGTGTATGCGTTTTCCGCTTTGCTTCGAAACAATACGAATCAAGAGAAAACGATCACTTTAAAAGAAGAACTGGACTTTTGCGAAAAATATGTCTATTTGTATCAAATGCGTTATCCTAATCGAGTAGCCTATCATTTTATGATCGATCCTGATTTGGAAAAGATCGAAGTACCTAAATTTGTGATCCAGCCATTAGTTGAAAATTATTTTAAACACGGTATTGATTTTACTCGATTCGATAATGCGCTAAGTGTCAAAGTCTTGCAGGAAGGCAAACGGGTAAGGATCATCATCAAAGATAATGGAAAAGGGATGACTGAAAAACGGCTAAAACAGATTGAAGAAAAACTGTCTCATCCTAAAGTGGAACTTCACGGTTCTATCGGTCTGCAAAACGTGAATGAACGTTTACGTGCCAGCTTCGGCAGCAGTTATTATATGTCGCTTGAGAATAATGAGACAGGTGGACTGACCGTTTCTATTACATTCAAGGAGGGATGAGCGTGTATCAAGTGTTATTGGTAGATGATGAATACATGATTTTGAATGGGTTAAAAAAGATAATTGATTGGCAAAGTTTAGGCTTTCAAATAGTAGCAACAGCAGAGAATGCCAAAGAAGGACTAGCTGTACTTGAACAGCGACAGATTGATTTAGTAGTAACGGATGTGACAATGCCAGAAATAAATGGACTGGAATTTATTGAAGCGGCTCAAAAAGAACGTCATAATTTTGAATTTATGATTTTATCAGGATACCAAGAATTCGATTATTTGAAAGGAGGTATGCAATTAGGCGCCGTGAATTATTTGATGAAACCCGTGAATAAGTTCGAATTGGTTGAAAGCCTCAAGAAAATCAAAACACGGTTAGATCAGCAAAATGAACAAAAAAATCAACAAGAAATCTATCAAGAACTGTTATTCAGTCAATGGTTGAATGAAGAATTGGATGAAATAAGTGAAGAAGAAATAATAGGACAAATAAGTGAGAAGCAGCATAGGATAGTATTGATTCAACTGGCAAGAACTCATGATACTCTTATCAATAGATGGTTGCAAGAACGGCAACAAATCTTTTACTATCAACGAAATTACGGAGACCGTGTATTGATCACGTTGTTGTTGGAGGCAGATGAAGTTGATGGCTTCTGTTGTTTTGTTCAAGAAAACTTTCCTGATCAGGAATGGCTGATCAGTATCGGGGAAGAGACAGATTCTTTGGACAAAATCCCTGAAACATTCCAACAAGCGAAAGACAATCTACAGTTGCATCAATTTTATGGAGATAAAGACGAGCATGTTTTTTACGCAGTACAAGCAGAAACAAAAGATCAAACCATCGATTTTTCAAGTTTCAGACGCGTGCTGCAAAATAAACAATTGGAAGTCGCTCAAAAAATGATCACTGATTTTTTTGAACAGTTTCAGTTAGCAGCCATGATGCCGGAAGATATACGATATTCCAGTTTTTTACTGTTTATGGAGATTCAACGGGAATTAATTGATCTGGAAGATGAGGAATATTTACAAGGAATCGAAAAAATCCATCAGGCAAAAACGGTGCAAGAACTTCAGCAGCTACTTCTGTCATTCATCAAAAAGCATCAGAGACAGAAAAAGTACAGTGACAATGTGGAAAAAGTAATCGTAATCCTGCACCAGCATTACCAAGAACCACTTACACTCAAAGAAGTGTCAGAAAACCTGCATTTAAATGTCATGTATCTAGGACAGCTGTTCAAAAAAGAAACGAAAAAAAGTTTTTCAGCTTATTTGAACCATTTACGTATGGAAAAAGCGAAACAACTGCTTTTGCACAGTAATCAAAACATCAATGAGATAGCAAGTGAGATTGGCTACAACAACACCACGTATTTCTCTAAATTATTCAAGAAAATCGTCGGCAGATCCCCTAAAGAGTACCGAGAAAACAGTGGAGAATCATAAAAGAAAAAGCCAATGTAATGAAATAACTTATAAAAAATTGTCTAGAAATCTAATTTTTGGCTGTTCTTATTACTTGAGGCAAGGCAGCTTTTTCACGACCTCTCCACTAAACGGTGTTCAAAAGCTTGCATCTGCGGTAATAAGCCCAACCAAACGAAAAATATGAGGAGCTATTTTTGCTTGGCTGTTCTTATTACTTGATGCAGGACGGCTTTTTCACAACCTCTCGATAAACGGTGTTCAAAAGCTTGCATCTGCGGTAATAAGCCCAACCAAACGAAAAATATGAGGAGCTATTTTTGCTTGGCTGTTCTTATTACTTGATGCAGGGCAGCATTTTCACGACCTCTCGGTAAACGGAGTTCAAAAGCCAGTTTCTCGGTATTAAGCCAAATTTAGGTTCAGTATAAATTCTTGTGTAAATAGAAATTAGATAACAAAAAAAGAAGGGTTGTCCCTTACAATGTTAATAACGACAAAAACATGGGGAGCCCTTCTTACTATGAATTATACAGAACTGTCAGTTACTACTCAAGATGTTATGCCTAACAAAGGTGTCTTATCCTTTAATTCTGGTCTTACCGACTTTATTCAAGTTGGCGAGCCAATTCAAAATGAAGGTGGATTAACCTTTGTAGGAAAGCTAGATGAGCGTGGTGATACCTTCTGTCCTAATTGCTCAAGAAAACTAGTTAAAAATGGGTCTTTAGAATCTACCCTTAAGCACGTCGCTATTGGT
The DNA here is from genome assembly GCF_051711605.1 of Enterococcus sp. DIV0436a. Taxonomy (NCBI): domain Bacteria; kingdom Bacillati; phylum Bacillota; class Bacilli; order Lactobacillales; family Enterococcaceae; genus Enterococcus; species Enterococcus sp. DIV0436a. Next base: position 2,542,074 of record NZ_JBIONA010000001.1, on the reverse strand, counting down.
GGAGTACACACCAATATCAGAGTGTCCTATGCACGTTTTCGTTGTCTTAACATTGATTGCCAATTCAACACTAGAAGCCAGTCTATCCCTTTTAAAGCTGATGGTTATCGCATCACCAAACCTTTAAAAGAATACACTGAGAAACTGTTAAGCTATGGCCTTACTCTAAAGGCAGTGGCTTGGCTTACTGGCTTGGACAAGATGACTGTAAAGTCAATTCACAAGTCTCTTCTACTGTCTAAATTTACAACTGATGGCAAGACACTCATAAAACCTGAAAGGCAGGCAAAATACTTAGCCATTGATGAGTTTAAGCTCCACGATGGCCATAAGTACGCCACCGCAATCATAGACTGGGAAACAGGGTATATTCTCTACTTAGCCCATGGCAAGAAGAAAGCCGTTGTTTTCGAGTTTATGGATCATGTTGGCGATGAGTGGATGTCAAAAGTTGAGGCGGTGGCTTGCGACATGAATTCAGACTTCGAAGAAGCTTTTAAAGGGCGCTATCCCAAGCTAGACATCGTCTATGATCGCTTCCACATTATCAAGAATTTCAACGATAAAGTGGTTTCAGAGATCAGAAAGGATGAACAAAGACGGCTGGCTGAAGAAGGCTCTCCAGAGGCTGCTAAGTTGCTTAAGAACTCACGTTACATCTTGATGTCTAAGAGGTCCACATTAGTTCAGAAGGACGAGGATGCCCGTCAAGGCAAGCTAGTGTCTACTGCTGGTGAAATATTCAATACACCAGAAATAAAGGCTTATGGCGGTAATGAAGCATGGTATGACGAGCTGTTGGAAGAAAACAAGCTCTTCTTCACAATAGACCTCGTCAAAGACTTGCTAGACCAGGCATACAACTCACATGACGAGGTGGAAATGTGCGTTAGACTTGAAGGGATCATAGACATCTGCAAGGCAACTGAGAATAGCCACTTTATTTGGTTTGCGCGTCTCTTAAATAACCATTTGAGAGGGATCTACACGTTCGCCAAATACGGGATATCAACTGGCAAACTTGAGGGTATCAACAATAAGATCAAGACTGAGAGACGTAAGGGTTATGGGTATCCAGATGATGAATACTTCTTTCTGCGATTAATGGAAATATCCCGAAAGGCATCCTAAATCTCACAGCCGTTTACACAAGAATTTATACTGAACCCAAATTTATGCAAAAATGTGGAAAGCCATTTTCACAAAATTTTTCTTAATACTCGAAACTAAACAGCTTTTTCACGACCTCTCCACTAAACGGTGTTCAATCAGCTGACCCTCGGTATTAGCTCAAAAAATGGCAAAATATGAGGAACTATTTTGCCATTTGTCTCTCTAATACTCAGGTCAGAACGCTGATTTCACAACCTCTCAATAAACGGTGTTCAAAAGCTTGCATCTGCGGTAATAAGACCAACCAAACGAAAAATATGAGGATCTATTTTTGCTTGGCTGTTCTTATTACTTGATGCAGGACAGCTTTTTCACGACCTCTCGATAAACGGTGTTCAAAAGCTTGCATCTGCGGCAATAAGCCCAACCAAACGAAAAATATGAGGAGCTATTTTTGCTTGGCTGTTCTTATTACTTGATGCAGGACAGTTTTTTCACATCCTCTTGTTAATTATAGTTTGATAAGGAAAAAGGCAAATCTTTTGCTTGATATTTCTTAGGGTGAGGGACGATCCCTAATTGGTAAGAGATCGTGCCGCCTTTCAGCAAATCTTGATGGGTAAAATATAATTTCGTATATTCTTTGTCCATCCGTTTGATTTTATGGATAAATTGTTGCTGCGGCCGATTAGGCGTTGCTTCAATCGTCAATTCCTTTCCATTTGACAAAAGCAAAACAGCCTTGTCAATTAATGGCATACCGATAACATATTCACCGGTTCCAGGCGTGACAGGATAAAATCCCAGACTATTGAAGATATACCAAGCGGCCATACTTCCATTGTCCTCATCTCCAGGGTAACCCATTGGAGAATCGTCGAAGGTCTGAGTTATCAACTGTTTAAGCAGTGGCTGTGCCATTTCAGGTTGTCCTATATAACTGAACAAGTAAGGATAGTGAAAACTTGGCTGGTTTGAAATAGCTAATTGTCCAAATTCTATCGCGGCCATCTCACTCATTTCGTGGATCTCAAAACCATATCCTCCTGGGTCAAACGTTGGGGGCTGATTGCACAGCTCAATGAGTTTTTCTTTATATCTCTCACTGCCACCATATTTTCCGATCAGTCCTGAAAAATCGTGATAAACAGCAAAGCTGCTTTGCCAAGCACTTCCTTCTGCATAATCTTGTCCCCAACGATTAGCTGAAAATGGTTCTCTGAACTTGCCATCTTTATCTTTTGAACGCATAAATCCTGACTCATAGTCAAAGATATTTTGATAGTTCAATGATTGCTGCTGATATTTCTTCGCCATTTCCTCCTCTTCTAGTACCTTGGCAACTTGGCTAATACAAAAATCGCTATAAGCATAGTCTAATGTGTGATTGACTGATTCGTGGTAGTGATTAGGAACATAGCCATATGTCAAGTAATCTTCTGTTCCTTGTCGTCCATAATTTGGATGTTTGCTTTGAACCGTAGCACCTTTTTCCATTGCCGTTAGAAATTCAGGCATCAAGTCTCGTCGGATATCTTTTACAGCAGCATCTGCAATGACTGCATCGATCAATGTCCCAGGCATAAGTCCACGTTCATCAGGAGACAGCCATTTTGGCAAATAGCCACTTTCTCTATAGCTGTTCAAAAAACCTTCCAGCATTTCTTCGTATTTTTCTACAGCAATCAAAGAATAAAGAGGATAAACCGTTTTATACGTATCCCAAAACCCATTATTTGTATAGAGAACACCAGGTTTTATAGATCGACTAGTCGTATCATAGTGGATTTTTTGCCCACTAGGATCAATTTCATAAAATGTTTGTGGAAATAAAAACACCCGATATAAATTATGATAAAACGTCCGCAATTGTTGTTGATCATGGTGTGTGAGCTGTATACGATCAAAATAGAACTGCCATTGTTCTTGACTGTGAGCAAGGTAAGTCTCTTTGCTTTGGTTTTGTTCTAGTTCCAGGTTATAAGCTGCTTGTTCCGAGCTGATAAAAGATGTCCCAAATCGGATAGTTTGTTTTTTTGTCTGTTCAAAATACAACGGGATCGAGTCGCTATTTTTGTTGGAAACAGCTAACTCATCAATTGTTAAAGGATATTCAAATCTCAATATAAAATAAAAAGAAAAATCAGGATCTTCTGAACCAGCAAAATGTGTGATTTTTCCTTCCACTGTGTAAGGATCTATAACAAAGAGCTGATGGCGTCCCGGAAAGGATAAAAGTAAACCGCTATCATTTTTGCTGTAATCAATAGATAAGATTCCGCCATACATGCTAGGTATCAATGTAGAACAGATGCCATAACGTAATTGACAGATCGACAGATGAGTCGGGCAAAATATACTTTCTTCTGGGCGGTAAGAACTTTGAGCATGGAAAAGGGTGTTCTCCTGTAGTTTTCCATTGATCGGCGTAAACAGCATATGACTGAAATCACCCATCCAAGGACTTGGTTGATGGGTAAGACGGTAGCCTTGAAAAACGCGGTCATCAGGATGAAACCACCAGCTGCCGTTTTGATCCGTAGTTTGCGGTGCAAAATAATTCATCCCAAAAGGAACGCCAGTATAAGGCTGGCAGTTCCCATTAGAGAAATTTGGCTGATTCGCTGTTGCATGTCTAGTATCTATTTGACCGATATTCATTTTATTTCTCCTTTGTTGATTGTCTTTTGATGAATGAAACTGGAAATTTACTATCGGATGGTCGATCTTTTGTCTCTAACCAAGTGACCAAAGCATCTCCCGCAAGCTTACCTAACTGTTCAAAATCTTGTGCGATGGTTGTCAGTGGCGGGTCAACAAGAGCTGCTGCTTGGATATCATCAAATCCGATAATTGAAAAATCTTCAGGGATATGATAACCATGCTGTCTCAAGAGATTCATGGTCTGGATAGCGACAACATCGTTTTCACAAACAAAAGCAGTTACTTCATACTTAGTGATATAAGAAAGCAATTCATCTAATGTCGCGCTTTTATCATCCAGCGAAGTGTGGAAAGCCAAACCAGCTTTGTCTAATGCTTCAAGGTAACCAAGGTAACGCTGACGTACGGATTGTGGATGAGTCTGTGCACCAAATAAATAAGCGATTTTTGAATGTCCCTGTTCGATCAAATGAGAAGTAGCGAGCACACCACCTTGGAAGTTGTCGGAAAGCACGGTAGGAAAAGGCAATTCATAGATTTTTTTATCCAATATGATAACAGGGAATTCCTTTAATGAAAGCTCAAAAAGTAAGTCAAGATGTTGTTCTGTATCAAGAGCATAATAAATCAATCCGTCAAATTCATTGATTAGCTCTTTTGCTGTTTTATTTTGTAGAAAGTCAAGCGTCGTCATCATGACATCAATCTGTTTGTCTTGCATCACAGGGTTCAATCCCTTGCTAAAATCACCAACAGACAAATCAGCGACATATGGAAGAAGAAACAGAATCCGTCGTGTTTTTGTAGGAGAAGCAAGCATCTGTTCCGGAGAAGCGGATTTAACGAAACTGCCTTTCCCGCGAACGCGATAAATAAGTCCTAATTGCTCTAATTCAGTCAATGCACGTTTGGAAGTGATTCTGCTTACTTTATAGGTACGTGAAAGTTCTTTTTCAGTTGGTAGTTGGCTGTCTACAGGTAATTCACCAGTTAAAATAGCCGTTTGCAAATCATTAAATATTGTCTGGTACAATGGTTGATTCATATAAACACCTCTTAATGATATATCATATTTAGATAATACCATAATGGATGAAAAAGTAAATAAAAAGATATTTTTTGAAAGCGTAGACATAATTGGCTGTATGAAGTATAATCTTTAAAGATATATCAAATAGAAAGAAGGTTTTATTAGTGGTTTATAAAGATATACCAAAATCGGTGCAGAAATTTATGGAAGATATCACACAAAAATGTGGGGATATCCATGCGGACTGGGCAAAGAATTTTACAGCAGCATTTGCCAATACTCTGTTGACAACAGTCAAAAAGCAAAATGACGGAACCACCTTTTTATTGACGGGAGACATTCCAGCGATGTGGTTAAGAGACTCTACTGCACAAGTTCGTCCTTATTTAGTGATTGCAAAAGAAGATGAGGAATTAGCTGACATGATCAGCGGGTTAGTCAAAAAGCAATTTTTTTATATCAATATCGATCCATATGCGAATGCCTTCAACGAGGAAGCTAACGGTGCTGGCCACCAAACAGATCATACAAAAATGAACGATTGGATCTGGGAAAGAAAATATGAAATTGATTCTTTATGCTACCCAATACAGTTGGCCTATCTTCTTTACAAAAATACAGGAAAAACTGATCAATTCAATCAATCTTTTATTGAAGGTATCAAAAAAATCTTGGACGTGTTCAAAACAGAGCAAGACCATGAACACTCTCCTTATACATTTGTACGAGACACGACAAGAAAAGAAGATACGCTGATCAATGACGGGCGAGGTGCAAAAACAGCTTTTACAGGAATGACATGGTCTGGTTTCCGTCCTAGCGATGATGCTTGCCGTTATGGATATCTGGTACCATCCAATATGTTTGCGGTGGTCGTGTTAGGTTATGTGGAAGAAATTTTTCAAACGATACTCGATGATAAAGAAATTGTACAGCAAACACAGAAATTGAAGAAAGAGATCCAAGAGGGGATTCAGAATCACGGACGAACGGTTAATCAAAAAGGGCAAACGATTTATGCATATGAAGTAGATGGAATGGGAAACGCCACAGTCATGGATGACAGTAATGTGCCCAATCTGATCGCCGCACCTTACTTGGGATATTGTTCTGAACAAGAGGAAGATTATCTGCAAACAAGAAGAACATTGTTGAGTAAAGAAAATCCATATTTCTATGAAGGAAAGTACGCAAAAGGAATTGGATCCTCCCATACGCCAGAAAAATACGTTTGGCCGATTGCATTAGCTATGGAAGGAATGACAACGTCAGACAAATCTGAAAAAGAGCGGATATTGAATTTACTTGTAGCAACTGACGCAGGAACACACCTTATGCACGAAGGATTCGATGTGAACAATCCTGAAAATTATACGAGAGAATGGTTTTCTTGGGCAAATATGATGTTTTGCGAATTAGTCATGGATTACTTTGATATTAGAGTAGAAAAGTAGGAGGTATCGTAAATGAAAAAGAAAGTATATATCATTTCTCATAGCCACTGGGATCGTGAATGGTACATGGCTTACGAACAGCATCACATGCGGCTGATTGAATTGATAGACGATCTACTAGAGCTATTTGAAGTTGATCCGTCCTTCAACAGTTTTCATTTGGATGGGCAAACGATTATTTTAGATGACTATCTTCAAGTAAGGCCAGAAAAAAGACAGGCAATCCAACAAGCAATCAATGAAGGAAAATTGAGAATTGGACCATTTTATATCTTGCAAGATGATTTTCTTATCAGTTCGGAATCGAACGTGAGAAATATGCTGATTGGCATGGAAGAAAGCCGTAAATGGGGAACCCCTGTCATGTTAGGCTATTTTCCCGATACATTTGGAAATATGGGACAGACGCCTCAATTAATGAAACAAGCTGGTATTTCAGCAGCAGCGTTTGGCCGTGGTGTAAAACCAATTGGCTTTGATAATCAAGTTTTGGAAGCAGAAAACTATTCTTCCCAATACTCAGAAATGTGGTGGAAAGGACCTGATCAAACAGCAATCTTTGGTCTGCTATTTGCCAATTGGTATAGCAACGGGAATGAGATTCCAGTAGAAAAAGAAGCAGCTCTTGCCTTTTGGAAGCAAAAATTAGCGGATGTAGAACAATATGCCTCTACGAACCACTTATTGATGATGAATGGTGTTGATCATCAACCGGTACAAAAAGATATATCAAAAGCAATCCATCTCGCAAATGAACTGTTTCCAGATTACGAGTTTATTCATTCTAATTTTACTGACTATCTGGAAGCAGTTCAAAAAGATGTGCCAGAAGACTTAGGCTCAGTAGAAGGAGAATTGACAAGTCAAGAAACGGATGGCTGGTACACTTTAGCCAATACAGCATCTGCTCGGGTTTACTTAAAACAATGGAATACCAAGGTCCAGCGACAGCTAGAAAATATTACAGAACCACTTGCGACGATGGCTTATGAAGTTAGTGGAAACTATCCCCATGATCAATTAGATTATGCTTGGAAGACATTAATGCAAAATCATCCTCACGACAGTATTTGCGGTTGTTCAGTCGATTCTGTCCATCGGGAAATGATACCTCGTTTTGAAAAAGCAGATGAAGTTGGAAAGTATCTTGCACAAGATTCCTTAGAACAGCTGACCGCAGCAATCGATACGACCGGATTCCCAAAAGACAGCTTTCCATTTGTCATTGTAAATACTGCAGGAATGGATAAAACTGGTGAAGCAGAAATAACCATCGAATTAGAAAGAAAAAGATTCGCTGAAGGAATACCTGAACAACTATATCAAGAGTTAGAAAATTTGCCTAAACGTAAGTATCATGTAGAAACAAAAAGTGGGGCCACTATACCAGCTATTTTATCTGAAGAAACTGTCCAATTTGGTTATGATTTGCCGAAAGACCGTTTCCGTGTGCCATATATGGTAAAAATGATCAAAGTGACTTTACCATTAGAAAACATGCCAGCATTTTCTTGGGAAACATTCGCGCTTGTAGAAGGGGAAGCGAAAGCAGAAGAAAAGGAAACAATGATTCATCAGAGTGGACGAATCATCGAAAACGGCCCTCTACATTTGACGATTGAAAAAAATGGTACCATTACAATGGAAGATCGCAAAAACAAACGAAAGTTGAATAATCTGCATATTTTTGAAGATATCGGCGATATAGGAAATGAGTATATCTTTAAACAACCTTTCTATGATCAGCCAATCCTATCCAGTAACAAAGAAAACTCTGAAGTAAAAGTATTAGTAGATACACCGGAAATAGCAAAAATAAGTATTCTACAGGAAATGGAAATCCCTGTTTCTGCAGACGAGCGTTTAGAAAAAGAACAGCAGATGGTTGTGGAATTTCGTTATCGAAAAGCAGAACGATCCAAAGAAAAACGAATCCTTCAAATAAAAACAATCATGACAATCAGAAAGGATAGTAAAAAAATCGACTTTGAAACGACTCTCGACAATCAGATGAAAGATCATCGCTTACGTGTCTTGTTTCCTACAAAGTTACATGTGGAACATCACGAAGCAGATAGTATTTTTGAAGTGGTGAAGCGCCCAAACCATGTGTCTAAAAGTTGGGAAAACCCTACGAATCCGCAACATCAGCAAGCATTTGTCAATATTCATGATGAAGAGTACGGTGTAACAGTCGGAAACTTTGGTTTGAATGAATATGAAGTAACAGAAGACGGGCAAATCGCAGTGACGCTACTTCGCAGTGTGGGAGAACTAGGCGATTGGGGATATTTTCCAACACCAGAAGCACAGTGTTTAGGTGAGCATCGGTTCAATTACAGCATTGAACTACATGGACCAGAAGAAAAATTTTCTACTTATTTGCATGCATACGCAGCACAGATTCCTTTTTCCACTCAACAAATCAAACATCATGAAGGAACATTGATTTCAAAACAACAATATTTAACGATAAAAAGTGAAACGTTTGCAATTACAGCTTTGAAACGCAGCAAGTTTAGTGATAAAGTAGTAGTAAGAGGTTTCAATATGTCTAGTCATTTAGAAAAATTGGAAATAACTAAAGACAATGGAAAAACTGTCATATTGAATCTGCTTGAAGAACCAACGAAGCAAGCGGTTGTCCCAATAATCCAACCTTATGAGATTCGGACAATCGGATTCGAGGAGGAAAACGAATGTATGGCGGAATAGAAGCAGGCGGAACAAAATTTGTGTGTGCGGTTTCAGATGGTGGAGAAATTTTAGAAAAATTAAGTATCCCTACCACAACACCAGAAGAAACATTGGATCAGGTATTTGAATTTTTTGATCGTTATGAATTGAAGGGAATCGGGATTGGCTCATTCGGCCCGATTGGTATCGACAAAACAAAAGATAATTACGGATACGTTTTGGCAACTCCCAAAAAAGGGTGGGCACAATTCGATTTTCTTGGCACAATCAAGGAACGCTACAATATTCCTGCTGCTTGGACAACGGATGTCAATGCTGCTGCATATGGGGAATTGAAGCAAGGAGCAGCACAAGGAAAAAATAGTTGTATTTACCTTACCGTGGGAACAGGAATCGGTGCAGGTGTCGTGATCAATGAAGAAATTTTTTCAGGGATCGCACATCCTGAAATGGGACATATTTGGGTGAAACGCCATCCAGATGACCATTATGAAGGTACTTGTCCTTATCATAAAGATTGTTTAGAAGGATTAGCAGCAGGACCGTCTATTGAGGCACGCACAGGGATCAAAGGGCAAGATCTGCCGCAAGATCATCCTGTTTGGGCTATTCAGGCTTATTATATTGCTCAAGCACTGATCAACTATACGTTGACGTTAGCACCTGAAAAGATTATTTTAGGCGGTGGGGTAATGAATCAGGATCATCTCCTTCAAAAAATCCGTCAGCAATTTGTTGAATTGATGGGTGGTTATATGGAAACACCTCAAGTAAGTGAATATATCGTTCGTTGGGGACTGCCGAATGAAAGTGGGATTATCGGTAGTTTGCTGTTAGCAGAACACGAACATCAAAAGTAAGCAGACAAATTACACAAAAAGAACAGAGTCTTATCATTATCTGCTGATAAGACTCTGTTCTTTTTTATTTCTATTCCCATAATCCAGGTAAAGCTTTACCGACTATTTTTTCTTGAGTAAATGGATGGATCATGTGCAGTTCTAATGCATGGAGCATCAGTCGTTCAGCAGTTCTATTTTGGTAGAGAGGGTCTCCAACGATCGGATGTCCCTTATGAGCTAAATGAACTCTGATCTGGTGTGTACGTCCGGTTTCCAAAACACAATAGACTTGTGTTTGTTCAGAAAGTACTTTGTTGACAGTGACATGTGTCAAGGCGCTCTGACCATTTTTATCATCTACGACCCTTTTTCTCCGATCATGGCGATCTCGTCCAATTTTATTGGTGATGGTCATATCTTTGGCAATTTCTCCCCATACGATGGCTTGATATCTCCGATAGATCATTTTTTGTTCCAACATTCTTCCAAGTATCGGCAAGACAAATGGATTTTTTGCAAATAAAACGGCACCGCTTGTTTCTTTGTCCAAGCGATGGACAACGTAAGGTCGTTGCTGTTTAGTGTCGAGATAAGCAGCTAAATGATTGAGCAAGGTACTGTTTTCTGTCGGTTCATTTGGATGAGTCTTCATTCCTGCAGGCTTATCCACTATAATCAAATGCTCATCTTCATATAAAACGCGGATGTGCGCCGCATCTCCAAGCTGGACTTCTTGATAATTATAATCTGTTTCTTCGAATAACAATGTGACCTGGTCATTGCCCTTTACTTCATGATGGAACAAAGCAGGTTGTTGATTGATCCAAACGTTTTTACGTATACGCAAAAAATGTCGAACCTTTCTAGGGACTAACCATTCCTTTTCAAGCAAGTCGCGAATCGTTGTTTCAGGATGGTTCATAGGTAAAGTGATCGTGATTTTCACAAGTGTACTCCTTTCAGTGCAATTGCAGACTAATTGTACCATTTTTAAAACATATTTAAGAAAAAACTTACATTTTTCTGTTCATTCTTATGTTACTCTGCTTGCACTAACGTAAAAAAACATATTGAACTACAACTTAAGCAGGAAGAAAACACTCTTTCACTATGGTAAAATAAGACGATTGAATCGAATAGACAGGAGAAGAAGCAAATGGATTTTCAAAGCATTTTAGAAAAGATAAAAGCTGCTTTGATCAGTTTTTGGCGTTGGATCAGACCATATCTCGGACAATTACATCGATGGCGAAAGCGCATCTGGAAAAAATATCATGTGAACAAATTGATTTTGCTGATTGGTTTGATCTGTGTCTTAGTGACAAGTATCTACCTCTTTATTTTAGCAAAACAAGCAAATGTCGAAACGTTAAAATCAGGATTAAGCCAATCGACAGTCATTTATGATAAGAAAAACGAAGAAGCTGGCACACTGTACGCCCAAAAAGGAACATATGTAGAATTAAACGCGATTTCTCCCTATATCCAAGATGCAGTAATCTCGACAGAAGATAGGAATTTTTACGAGCATCACGGGTTTGATATCAAAGGGATTGCCCGTGCAGCAGTCCGAATGGTCTTGTCTGGCGGAACATCAGGGGGCGGAGGAAGTACGATCACTCAGCAGCTTGCCAAAAATGCGTATCTGACATTAGACCAAACGTTTGATCGAAAAGCGAAGGAATTATTTTTGGCAATCGAGATCGAAAAGAAGTACAGCAAAGAAGAAATCTTGACCATGTATCTTAACAATGCCTATTTTGGCAACGGGGTATGGGGTGTCCAAGACGCTTCCAGAAAGTATTTTGGAGTAGATGCAACGAATGTTACGCTGTCTGAGGCTGCTACTTTGGCAGGAATGCTGAAAGGTCCTGGTATTTATAATCCGATCGATCACCCAGAAAATGCGAATGATCGGAAAAACACAGTACTAAGTGTAATGGAAGAAAACGGAAAAATAACAAAAGAACAAGAACAAGCAGAAAGCCAGACAGATATCAGCGCGTATCTTAATGACACATACGATAATTCAGATTCTGGTTATCGTTATCCTTATTATTTTGATGCAGTGATCGATGAAGCAGTTAACGAGTATGGTCTTGATGAAGAAGATGTCATGAATAAAGGCTATAAAATCTATACAGCTTTAGATCAGGATTATCAAAAGCAATTAGAAGCTACTTATCAAAACAGTGCATTATTCCCAGCAAATGCTTCAGATGGTGCCATGGTCCAATCTGCTTCAGTAGCTTTAGATCCGAATACAGGTGGTGTACAAGCACTAGTAGGACGAAGAGGAGATCATGTCTTTAGAGGATTCAGCTTTGCTACACAGATGCGTCGTTCACCTGGATCAACGATCAAACCATTAAGCGTATATACACCAGCACTGGAAGCTGGATACAAGCCTTCCAGTATCTTGAAAGACGAACCGCAAAGTTATTACGATGCGCATAATTTTGACGGGACATACCAAGGAGAAGTACCGATGTATCAAGCTGTTGCACAAAGTTTGAATTTGCCTGCTGTATGGCTTTTGCATGAGATCGGTTTACAAAAAGGATATGATAAAGCAGAAGAATTCGGCCTGCCTTTAGCAAAATCTGATAAGTATTATGGCTTAGCCCTTGGTGGACTGGAAAAAGGAGTATCTCCATTGATCATGGCGGGTGCTTACAGTGCATTTGCCAATGATGGTCAGATGTATACGCCGCATCTTATCACGAAAATCGTTGATTCGACTGGAGCGGTGATCGTCGATAACACAAACAAAAAACCAAAACAGGTCATATCAAAGGAAACAGCCGATGAAATGACCAGCATGCTTCTTGGTACATTTTCAAATGGAACAGCGGCTGCTGCGAATCCTGCAGGTTATACGATAGCAGGGAAAACAGGAACCACAGAAACTAATTTCGATGCCACAAAAGCAAATGACCAATGGATGATCGGTTACACGCCAGACGTAGTGATTTCGACATGGATGGGTTACGAAGAATCCAGCAAGCTGCACTATTTGGAAGGGACAAGTGGAAATGTTGTCGGGAAAGTCTTCAAATCAGCGGCAGAAGGCATCCTTCCGTATACTTCAAAAACAGGATTTAGTGTAGCAGATGCCTATGCCACAGGAGGACAAGTGGTAGCTGCAGATCAAGTTGGAAACACAGGAAATTCTAATGGAGAGTCTGGAAATTGGCAAGATAACTTGAATCAATATGGTGAACAAGCAAAAGAAGGGCTGAAAAACTTCGGCGATATGGTGAAAGAAGGCGTTCAGGGAATTGGTGAAGCGGCTAAAGACCTCTGGCGGAAATATCAAGGAGAGTAGACCCTTTGAAAACGAATAACCCCATGTTACAATAGAGAGTAACTACTAAAAGAAAAGAGGGCATAACATGTCAAACATCTACGATAGCGCGAATCAAATCGAACGTGAGATCCGTGAATTACCAGAATTCAAAGCGTTGAAAGAAGCGTACGAGAAAGTACAAGCAAACGAAGAAGCACACAAACTGTTCAAAGACTTCCAAGCGATGCAAATCGAATTACAAGAAAAACAAATGAGTGGACAAGAATTCAGCGACGAAGATGCAATGAAAGCACAAGAAATGGCTGTGAAAATCCAATCAGAAGAAGTAATCAATGACTTGATGCAAAAAGAGCAAGGCTTCAGTACAATCATCAATGACTTGAACCGTATCATCATGACACCAGTTCGCGACCTTTACAGCGAATAAAACTATTTTATGAAACAACAGAGGGTGTGAAAGAGACGTTCGGCCTTGAGCGATGACAAAATTGCTTCTTATTGCCGATAGGCTATCTCTTGAACACCGTTTACCAAGAGGTCGTGAGCCTACCGTTTAGCTCTGAGTTACAAGGAACAATTTCAAAAAAACAGCTTCTCATGTTTGATGACTATTGTGACTTGTGACCGAGGAGTTGGCAGGAGAACACCTTTTATTCAAAAATAGGAGCTACGACAAAAGTCTTGTCATAGCTCCTATTTTTTTGTCATTCATTTTTCAAGCGATAGAAATAGCCTTTTTGAGCTAACAGTTCTTCGTAAGTACCTATTTCAACGATTTTTCCTTCATCGATCACAACGATTTTATCTGCCTCTTTGATCGTTGAAAGCCGATGAGCCACAATAAAAGTAGTGGGTGTTTCTGTCAGGTAATTCAGGGCCTGCTGGATTTTTTTCTCTGACTGGTTATCTAAAGCTGAGGTTGCTTCATCTAGCAAAATGATTTTTGGCTGACGTATCAACGCTCGTGCAATGGAGATACGTTGCTTTTGGCCACCAGACAGCTTGTTGCCATGTTCGCCTACTAAGGTATCCAGACCATCAGGAAGCTGGTCAATCAGTGAAGAAAGTTGCGCAGCTTCGATGACTTCATCTAAACGTTCTTTTGATACGTTTTTCAAGCCATAAGTGATGTTCTCTTTGATCGAAGCGGAGAACAACAAAGTGGTTTGAGGAACAACGGCTAAATAATTACGCACACTTCGCATATCCAATTCATCCAAAGGCTGATTATCTAGGAAAATCCTCCCTGAAGACGGCTGGATAAATCCAATCAATAAGTTAAGGAGTGTAGATTTTCCAGAACCAGATGGCCCAACAAAAGCAATTGTTTCTCCAGTTTTCACCTCTAGAGAAAAATGATCGATAATCGGCTTGAGTGAGTCCGGGTAATGAAAAGAAACATCCTCAAAACGAAAATTTCCATCCAAATGTTGGATTTTTTTCTTACCGTGATAAGTTTCTACATCGCCAGCAATCAACAGTTCGCCAATAGAAGTGATAGATTCCATGCCTTTTGAAATCGTAGGAATCAGCGTGATCATTCCAGAAACGGAATTGACGATCGTCGTGAAATACGTCTGATACATAACGACATCGCCGGGTTGGATGCGCCCTTGTAAAGCTAATATCCCAGTGAAAATCAAACAAATCAGCTGAAATATCTGAAAACTAGCCCAGCTGACTGATCCGAAAACAGATTGCAGGATATCTAAGTGGAATCCTTTTTCATAGATTTGAGTAAAATGCTTATTTAAGCGAGTTGTTTCGTGTTTTTCTAACCCATGAGCTCGAGCAATCGGTGCTAATTCGATCACTTCGATCACTTTTGCAGAAGTCTCTTCCATTTCTTGCCTGAAGTCTGAGTTGGACTGTCTGATCCTTTTACGGAAAAAGAGAGTAACGAATGCGGCGAGAGGAACAGTCAATAAGAAAAATATGAAAACAACAGGACTTTTATAAAGCGTGATACCTAAAGCTACTAATAAATTGACAGCGATATTTAATCCGCTGACAAATACTTGAGAGGACAACGTTTGGATAGCTTCTACATCACGGATGATCTTTGACTGGATCCGGCCAGATTGCAATTCTTTTTGATAAGGAATAGAAAGTTCTTGGATTTTCTTGATAAGGGTCGCTCTTAGTCCAGCTTCTACTTGACGGATCGAAGTGCTATGGTATTTTACATGAAAATAATTCGTCAATATATTTTGACCAATCAGACAAGCCATCAAAAAAGCGTTGAAATAAATGGCCTGCAACTGAGAAGAATCTTTCGATGAAGCTGCATTGATTACATTGGCAATAGCGATCGGCATTAACCAAGATGGAAGATGTTTGATAATAAAAAAGAGTCCTGACATGGCAAAACGCCAATAATTTCCCTGATAAAGATGCAGCAATGTCTGAAAAGCATTTGCATGATATTTTTGATAACTTTTCTGTATTCGTTCCTCCATAATCTTCTCCTTAACAATCTTGGTAAATAAACTGCAAGTGTTCTATTGCTTCAGGAACATAAATCTCAGGAGTAGCTTCAAGAGTGGCGTACATTAGAGGACGCTCATATTTGATATAATGCAGTACCGGGCGGAAATCTAAACAGCCCTTGCCAACAGGTACCATGCGGATCTTTCCATTTTCCATGATATAGTCTTTGAGATGAAGCGCTGTAATATAACCATGTAAATTGTCCAAGGCACCTCGGATCACTTTTTCCTGATCAGCATGATTTTCTTTATGCATCAAATTCGCACAATCTAAAATGATTTTTAAATTTGGTGAAGCTACTTCATCGATTAAAGGTTTAGCTAACTGATAGTTATAGATTGGATGATTGATCCCTGCTTCAACAGCAACAGTTACGCCAAAATTTTCTGCATGAACGACTAATTCAATGATAGAATTTCTGGCGATCTGATAAGCTTCTTCAGTAAAATTTTCTTTTGTGTAACCGACAGAGACACTACCGGTTTCCGTAGCAATCATCTTGGCTTGATAGGCAGAGCACAGAGCAATTTGCTGTTTGAAAGTTGCCAATGCTTGTGCACGAACTTCTTGATTTTTGCTGGATAGGTTGATATAGCATCCTAAAATGGAAAGTTCGATATTGTTTTTTTGGAAGTATTCACCAAAATAGGCAGCACTCCCAAGTGTCATGTCAGTTAATTTAAGTTGTTCAGGAAATGCTTTTTGTGGTGCAAATTGGATATGGGACAAGTGAAGCTGTGATACTTTTTGAACGATTTCTTCACGATTTCGAACATCTAGATCATGGGCACGGATGCCTAAATTTAATGGAAACATCTCAAACTCCTTTTTGTAAATAATTAGCAAGAGGCAGACGGGATTCTTTTATCAATTCAACAATTATTCGGGCAACTTTATCAGCGCCTTCTGGACTAAAGTGGGTATTGTCCTTTAGTCCTTCTGGGTAATTTTTACAAGTATCAGGCATAAGATGCAGGTAGAATTTTTTTGTCTCTTCTTTTGAGAAGGTCTGGAACAATTCTTGTGATCTTGAGAACACATCTAAAAGAGGAATATGGTGTTTCTCAGCAAATGCACGCATCGCTTTTGGATAGTCTCCAAGTATATCTGGATTCAATGTTCCGTTTTCTAAGTAATCTCGTCGCGTCACAGATGTCAGTAAGACCATTTGGACGTTCGCTTTTTTTGCGCATTCAAAAAATATCTGCAGATTTTTTAAATAGCTACCGAAGGGAAGCGTACCTCTTTCTTCTTGGATTTTCTGGTCGTTATGTCCAAATTGTACAAATAAGAAATCATTCGGCTGAAACTGTGAAGCTAGACGGGCTAACCTTCCTTCCTGGATAAATGATTTGGTGCTGCGTCCATTCTTTGCTTGGTTATTGATCTGGATCTCGGGTGAAAAATAAGCAGAGATTTTTTCTCCCCAACCTGTCTCGGGACGCTTGTTTTCATCTTTTTCTGCCGCAGTAGAATCACCGGCAATATGGATAGTAGGCATGTTATCTCTTCTTTCATAAAGGTTTATAGGCAATGAAGCAGAACAGCAAGAGAAGAAGACGGAGCAAATTTGGTCCGTCTTCTTCTCTAAAACGTGGATAAACGAATTCCGTTATTTCGCTATCCTGTTTTTGATTCGTTACTGTTACTATTAATCAATTAGGCAAAAAAGCCAAAGTAATTTTTAGCATTTGTATAACTAATCGCTTGAACTAGACTTCCTAAAAGTTGTTCATCTTCAGGTGCTTCTCCTCGCATGACCATTTCGCCTAAAAATTCACAAAGAACACGACGGAAATATTCATGTCTAGTGTAGGACAGGAAACTTCTTGAATCTGTCAGCATGCCGACAAAATTCCCCAAAGCACTACCATCAGCAAATTGTGTCAATTGATCGCGCATACCAGCTCGAGTATCGTTGTACCACCATCCAGAACCTAACTGCAGTTTTCCATTCTGTTCTTTTTGGAAACAGCCCATCAAAGCTAAAATCGCAGGATAGTCATTCGGATTCAATGAATAAAGGATCGTCTTTGGCAACTGATCCGTTTCTTCTGCACGATTCAATAATTTTTGCAGAGGAATAGTCAAAGAAAGATCATTCATTCCATCATAGCCGGTATCGGGCCCTAATTTTTCCAACATTTGTGTATTACAGTTACGATAAGCATGGATGTGCAGCTGCATCGTCCAATTATGAGAATGATAGAAGTGGGTCAAATGTATCAGTGTTTCTGTACGATAAGCATCGATTTCATCTGAAGATAATAGTTTGTTAGCTCGTGCTTTTTGAAAAATCTCTTCTAATACTGTTTCATCCGCTTCTTTATAGCGTAAGATGTCTAAAGCGTGGTCGGAAACACGACATCCATGTTGATGGAAGTATTCTATCCGCTGCCCTAAGACTTCTATCAGTTCTTGATAGGTGGTGATCGTTTGGTCAGCTGCTTCTTCCAGTAGTGTGACCCATGCATTAAATCCTTCTTTTTCAATATTGAGTGCTTTATCTGGACGGAATGAAGGGAGAACCTTCAAATCTGGTTCTTCATGAGCAAGCAACTGATGATAGTGCAAGTCGTCTGCGGGATCATCTGTTGTACAAATCACTTCTACATTCGATTTTTTTGCGATTTCCCGACGGCGAAAATCAGGAGCTGCTAAAATTTCATTTGCTTGTGTCCAAATTTTCTCTGCATTTTCTTCATTTATCAACAAGTCAATACCGAAGAAACGCTTCAATTCAAGATGTGACCAACTGTAAAGCGGATTTCCGATAATTTTTGGTACGGTTTGACACCAAGCTAAAAATTTTTCAAAATCAGAAGCATTTCCTGTGATTTTTTCTTCAGGCACGCCACAAGCTCGCATCAAGCGCCATTTGTAATGATCGCCTCCCAGCCAAGCTTCTGTCAGATTGCTGAAATTGTTGTTTTCGTAAATTTCTTTTGGATCTAAGTGACAGTGATAATCAATAATGGGCATGTTTTTTGCGTAGGAATGGTAAAGCTTTTTCGCCCAATCGTCTTTTAATAAAAAATCATCAGATAAAAACATAAATCTTCCTTCTTTCTTTTTATACTGTTTTATGAAAATCAAAGTGTTACTCCGTTTTTAAAAATGGCAATTTCTCGAACGTCATTTTGTTCATTTTTCGTTTCTTCTCCACTAGCTACAGCGATGATTTTTTGAACAAACGATTCTAAGATTACTTCCATTGGTTGTTCTAATAAGACGCCTGCATTAAAATCCATCCAATGACCTTTACGTTCAAAAAGAGTCGTATTTGTAGATACCTTGACCGTTGGGACATATGAGCCAAACGGAGTTCCTCTTCCTGTGGTAAACAAGACCAACTGGCAATCGGATGAAGCAAGAGCAGAAGCAGCTACAAGATCATTTCCGGGAGCTTGCAACAAGCTAAGCCCTGGTTTTCTGATTTTCTCGCCATATTGCAGCACATCAACGACAGGAGAGTTTCCTGATTTTTGTGTGCAGCCTAATGATTTGTCTTCTAATGTAGTGATTCCACCTGTTTTATTGCCAGGAGATGGGTTTTCGTAAACTGGTTCCCCGTAAGACAAGAAATACTGTTTGAAGTCATTGATCAAGTCAACGATTGAGTCAAAAACTTCTTCATTTTCCGCTCGTGCCATCAATACTTGTTCTGCACCAAACATTTCTGGCACTTCTGTTAAGATCGTGCTGCCTCCTTGAGCAATCAAGTAGTCAGAAAATGCACCAAGTAAAGGATTAGCAGTTATTCCCGATAGACCATCAGAACCGCCGCATTTCAAACCGACATTCAACTTAGAGAGTGGGACTGGTATGCGCTGGTCATTTTCCGCCGCTGTTAAAAGCTCTTCTAATAGAGCCACACCTTGTTCGATCTCATCGTAAACATCTTGAGCCACTAGAAATTTCACTCGTTCTTCATCATATTCACCTAAAATTTTTTTGAATTCAGGAACTGTATTGTTCTCACAACCTAATCCAAATACTAAAACTCCTCCGGCATTGGGATGATTTACTGCGTCCGCTAAAATTTCTCGAGTATTTTGATGATCTTTTCCAAGCTGCGAACAGCCATAAGGATGCTTTAAAATCGTAATATGGTCAAACTGTCCCAGATCTGGATGTTTTTCCTTGAACTGTTTGACGATCAGTTCAGCAATGCCATTCACACACCCAACGGTAGGTACTAAAAACAAATCATTACGAATCCCTACTTTTCCATTTTTTCGCAAGTAACCTTGAAATGTTCGGTTCTCAAAAGGGTAATGACTTGGATGGACATCTTTTTCATATCGATAATCCAATTCACCAGAAAGATTGGTTTTTACATTATGAATGTGCAGCCATTGACCGGCAGTTACGTCTGTCGTCACATGACCGATTGGATAGCCATATTTGATCACGTTGTCTCCAGCTTTCAAATCACCCAATGCAATCTTATGTCCTTGCGGGATATCTTCAAGAGTGGTGATCGTTTGCTGATCAATCGTCAGTTGTGTTTGTTTTGGAATAGGTGTTAATGCGACGACCACACTGTCTCGTCGATTTAATTTCATTGTTGGTTGAAGGGTTTCAAGCATGGACCATCGTTCCTTTCATTTCTTGTAATACTGACCGGACACCTTTTTGATCGATCTTTGCAGCTATTTCTTGAACTGTATCTGTCACATTCGGTATTTGAGACAAATCTTCTCCCCAAAGCGCAGCGTTTTGCAATAATCGAGGAATAGCTGTTCCATTATCAGACCAAGCATCAGTAAATTCGCTTATCGTCTTTTCATCATCATGTGGCTTTACTTGATCGCCTCGATACATAAGAAGTAGCGCAGCTAGTGAAACAGTGATTAACGGTGGTACCTGATTTTGTTCTTCGATATACTTCTTGAACACTGGAAGCAGACGGGTGCTGAACTTTGAAACACTATTTAATGAAATCGCTTCTAATTTGTGATGGGCAAAAGGATTCAAGAAACGTTCTTTGATTTGGTCAGCATAAATGGCTAATTCATCTTTAGGTAAAGAAAGCATAGGAATCAATTCTAGATTGAATAACTGATCAACATATGCGGAGAATAAAGGATCTTTCATTACTTCTTCTACAGTTTCCAATTCCGCCAACAAAGCAAGAGGGACCATCGCTGTATGCGGTCCATTAAGCAAATGCACCTTACGTTCACGATAAGGAGTCATATCATCTGTGATGATGACATTCAAGCCAGCCTGTTTGAATGGTAGTTGATTCTCCAATTCTTTAGGCCCTTCGATCACCCAAAGCATGAATGGTTCTGCTTTGACTATCAATTGATCTTCATAGTTATGCCGTTGATTGAAAACACCTGCATCTTCGCGAGGATAACCTGGGACGATGCGATCAACTAAACTACAACAGAAAACATTTTCTTTTTCTAACCACTCAACAAAAGCAGGTTCTAAATCCCATTTTTCTGCGTAGCGTAAAATGATTTCTTTTAGACGTTCGCCGTTTCTGTCAATCAGTTCGCAAGGAATGATGGTAAAGCCAGCTTTGTTTAATTTGAAACGTCGGTATAAAAAGGCTGTCAGTTTGCCCGGGAAGCTCTGTGGGGGAGTATCTGTTAAATTATCAGTCTCCACGAATTGGATTCCTGCCTCTGTTGTATTGGAGACGATATAGGCCAAGTCGTCATTTTCTGCTAGAGATAGATAAGCATCCCATTCATCATAAGGATTGATCATTTGTTCTACTACGGTGATAATCTCGGAAGTATCAACGATTTCGCCATTGCTGAGTCCTTGTAAAATGACCGTATATAAATTGTCTTGCTGGTTCATCATATTCCCAAGACCTTGTTCTAAAGGTTGAATGATTGCAACATTACCTTTAAACAATTGTTGGTTATTCAGCTGCTGAATCTGCCAATCAATAAATCCACGCATAAAATTGCCTTCGCCAAACTGAAGAACTTTTACGGGTGCTTCGTTTTTTTTCACTAATTCTTTTGTCAGTTTTTTCATATAAACTTCCTTTCTGTGTTATGCACACGTTAACATTTTTATATAAAATTACTTGTAGTTTACAAGTAATTGATCGACTCACGAAGCATCAACAAGGTGGAGAGCTCAATTTTAGATTGTTCGATCGTCCTGCCTTCGATCAAATCTAGTAAAAGCTTTGTTCCTTCTTGACACATTTCTTTCAAAGGCTTACGTACGGTGGTAAGCGGCGGATTGAGATAGGAGACGACTGGAGAATCATCGAACCCGATCAGAGAAATGTTCTGGGGAACACGGAGGCCAGCTAAATGTACAGCTCTCAATGCACCAATCGCTATGTCGTCGTTGCCGCAAAAAACCAGAGTAGGCAGGTCAGAAAGTGATAATAGGTATTCCATGTTTTGGAGGCCGCTTTCTAAGCTGTAATCTCCTGTTAAAAAATAGGCTGGATTGACAGGGATGCTCGCTTTTTTTAGACTTTTCAATACCCCTTTTTCCCGTTCTTTTGTCGAACGAAAATTTTTCTTTCCGCCAATATAAGCGATCTTCGTATGTCCGCATCCAATACCGTAATCTACTGCCTGCATAACACCGGCCGCATCATCGGCAGTGACGTTGATAACCGCTGGATCATTGATGTGACGATTGACAACAACGAAAGGAAATTTTTTTTCTTTGAGATAGTCGATGAAAGGCTGATCATCATCACTTTGACTCATAACGATCAGTCCATCGTAGCGTTGCAGGTTGATTTCTGTTAAATCAACAACATCGATACTTTCAACAGATAAACTGTAATTTGTGTCTAATACTGAATGGATGCCTGCAATGGAATCTGCTAGGAAATTTGATGAAGTTCCTTTATGCAAACTTGAGAAAAATAGTCCGATTAGATATTTTTTTTGATTCACTAAACCTTTTGCACTATAGTTTGGCGAATAATTCATTTCCTTAGCTAGTTGTCGTATTTTTTGTTTTGTTTCATTTTTTATTAAACTGCTGTTATTCAAAGCACGAGAAACTGTCGTATGAGAAACGCCAGCTGCTTTAGCGATATCTTTGATCGTTACCATTCCATCATTTTCCTTACTTTTTCACTTTTTGTTAACGCATTCATCATATTACGATAACTACGATAAGTCAATAGATCTTTGATATGAAAAGATTGCACACGTTAAAAATTACTTGGATTTTTATTTTTAATTATGCTATTCTTGAAAGCGGGGAATGCTCATTTAATTAGATGAGTATCAATTTTACAGAAAAATGAAAGCCTTTTATTTTAAAAGGAGGAGAGGAAGAAAATGAAGAAAAGTACAGTATTTTATAAAATATTTTTACCGATGTTTTTATTAGGAGCCGTACTTGTCATAGGATTTAGTTTATTCATTTACCAGAATACCTATGAATCGATCGAATCGAGTTATTTAACAGACAAAAAGAATTTGCTCAGGCAAGTTAAAACTAACGTTGAATGGAAAATTAGAACGATTGAATATTCGTTTTCTACGTATGGTTCGACCAAAAATTTCTCGGACATATTCAAGCATCCGCTGACATATACAGATTACTCCACTTATTCTGAAATCAGGAAAGAACTAAATTTTATAGAAACGATTGTTATGGATGATAATAATTATGATTTAGTCAGTTTGGCTGGTAAATGGGGAGTAATCAATGGATCGTTGAGTCAACTGACCGAAGAGGAAGTTATTATTTGTCAAATTAAGCGAGACAAAACTTTCCATTTACGTAACTCAAAAAAACTTCTAATGGTGTTTGGTAATTTAGTGATTTTCTAGGGATATGGTTTCTTTTGGACGCAACGGATGAGATGAATCCTTGATTGACTTGGTTGAATTCCATTTCTTTTGGTAGTCCATCTTTTCGGAGGAGTCCGTTTGAATGTTCATTTAATCCCCGTTGGGAAGGCGTTCCTGGGTCTGCGAAATAAATATCAATATCATTCGTATTACTAATACTTTTCCAATTAGAGAATTCTTTTCCACAATCAAAGGTAATTGATTTGAAAAGATTTTTGGGTACGGATTGAAGCCATTCATTAATCGAATTTTCAATATCAACTGCCTTACGGCCTTCTGGTTTCAAGGCGATAATGGCTTTTGAAAGTCGCTCAACGAGTGTGATGACGGCACTTTTATGGTGGATGCCGACAATCGTATCACCCTCTAAATGTCCAAATTCTTCTTCGAAAACGACATAATCTTTTTTACGTTCAGAAATATTTCTTTTGAATGCCTGTTTTCCACGTTTTTCCTTATAACCATTTGGTTTTCGTTTTCCTTGCATCGGTAAATGTAAAACATTGAATTCTCCCGTCTTAAACCGGCGATAGAGGGTACTTACTGAACAAGAGAAGGTTCGCTCTGCACGGCCAATAATGACGTCTGGGGTCCAACCTTCAGTTGATCTTTTTTCAATGTATTCTTTTTCCTCAGCAGGAAAAATGATTTCGGTTCTCCCACAACGTCGCTTATTTTCTTTGTATTGTTCAAAGTATTCAAGTGCTGTTCCACCACATTTGAGAAAGTTATAGACATTGTAAATTGTTTGGCGTCCACGTTTAAGCTGCTTCGCAACGATAGCAACCGGAGTTTCTTGATGAAAATATGCTTCTATCATTACAAGCTCGTTTGGTGTAAGATGGGTAT
The DNA here is from genome assembly GCF_051711605.1 of Enterococcus sp. DIV0436a. Taxonomy (NCBI): domain Bacteria; kingdom Bacillati; phylum Bacillota; class Bacilli; order Lactobacillales; family Enterococcaceae; genus Enterococcus; species Enterococcus sp. DIV0436a. Next base: position 2,517,817 of record NZ_JBIONA010000001.1, on the reverse strand, counting down.
AAGTCATTTATGTTCACTCTCCTTGTATGCTTTAGCGGGTATTACAATTTGAGTGTAACATAAATGGCTTTTTTATTTGTCTCGCTTAATTATACAAACGGCGAGTTGAAAAGTATCAACAGAAGTACATAAATTACAAAAATAATTTATTTTGGCAAAAGAAAAACAAAGGAATCGAAATGGTGATTACTTTGCCAATGTTTGAAAAAGAAAAATATGCATTGGGAATTGCTACGATAGAGAAACATACAATAGAACAAGTTGTTGGTGAAAGTGGAGAAGACATACTTTCTATTGAAAACGAAGTTGGCAACCTTTTTACTACTCAGACAGTAAAAAATAAAGAGCAACCAACTGTATTAACGGACGTGGATCTAGATTACAATCAGCTGAAAGTGATAAGAGAAAAAGATAAAACGTATATAGTACTGAAATCAGATTATAATAATTGGATTTACAGATTAGAAGTTGACTCTAGTGCAATTGGCGCAATGATCCGCAATCTGAGAATCGGGCTAGTTGCAGTGTCTTTAACACTGGTAGGATTCATTGGTCTTCTGTCCTACTTATTTTCGGACAGATTTGCCCGTCCGATTTCTCAAATACAGGAACGTCTGAATCTTAAATCAAAAGGATTCAGTGGGAAAGAACTAGATTTGGTCGCTCAATCAGTCAGTCGGATCATAGGAGAAAAAGAAGCGTTAAGTGCACACTTAGTTACCCAAAAGCCACAGCTGGAAACGCTATTTGTACTTAGTTTATTTAGAAATCGAGTAGAAAGGCGAGAACTAGATCAGCGGTTGCAGCAATTTGGATATAGTTCTCAAAATGACTGTTATTACACAGCTTTGGTACAAATCGATCTGTTAGAAGATAGTCACGGTGGGGAGCGTGATTTGCTACTTTTAGCGATCAACAACATGATCACGGAAATTGTGCCAAAGGAAAATCGAATGCTGCCGATCGTTTTGAATGAAGAAATGCAAGCCACTATTTATCGAATGGATAAAGATGATGCAGAAGCAAGCAAAAAAGTCATGGAGTATTGCCGACTCATTCAAAAACGTGTAAAAGAATACTTGAATTTAACTATCAGTATAGGCATCAGTAACCGGTTCGAAACGCTGAATGAAAGCAAGCAATCGGTTAATCGGGCAAAAGAAGCCCTGTATTATCGTGTAAATACTGGTCCAAGTTCAATTATTTTTTATCAGGAAATCGTTCCTGCTGCTCATGAAAAAACACTTATTAGATATCCGATAGAAGAACAAAATCGATTGTTTGAAGCCATTCGTTCTGGAAATCAGGAAGTGAAGAATTTAGTACATGAATTGATTGATGCATTGTTTGCACAAAATAAAAATCCTTTGAGTCGGGAAGTAGTTTCGGTCCGCTTGATCAATGAACTCGTTCAATTAGGACAGTTATTGGGAGTAGATTCAAAAAACTTTGATAACATGAAACAAATTTATGTAAAAGCACTGAACAATTATCATCCCAAAGAACTAGAAAAACTTGTTTTAGAACAATTAGTTCTGCCAATCACAGAATGCTCTCAAGCAATCACTGATCATGAATTTAAAAATTTGTCGGAGAATATTATGCATATCGTCTACACAGAATATGATCGTGATCTGTCTTTAGATGTGATCGCTGATAGGTTGCATTATAACCCTAACTATTTAAGTAATGTATTTAAAAAGGAAACAGGAGAAAAATTTGGTGATTTTGTTCAAAATCATCGTTTAGAGGTAGCGAAAAAATGGTTGAAAGAGACTAACCTCTCCGTAAAAGAGATTGCAGAAAGATTGCAATATCGAAATCCGCAAAATTTTATTCGTTTCTTTAAAAAGAAGGAGTCGATTACGCCGGGAGAATATCGAAAAAAATATTTGTGAATCAAGAGGCTGTTTTTCTTGTGATCTGATTCAAGCAATAAAAGAGGACAGCAAAAAACAGCACTTCATGTTTTGCTGCTGGCTGATTTTATTGCCGCAGAATCAACAAGATAAACGCCGTTTAATCAAGAGGCTGTTTTTCTTGTGGACTGATTCAAGCAATAAAAGAAGTTAGAATAACCCTAGTATTTGTATTTATGGATAGTTAAATTTCAAGGCTAAGCACGCAAAAAGAACTGTGACAAAAGTCTTGTCACAGTTCTTTTTTACGAATAAATGGCGTTCAAGAGACAGCCTATCGACAATAAGGCATAATTTTGTGAAATATGGGAAGCTATTTTTCAAAATCGCTTCTTATTGCTCCTGTGGGTTACTCGTCGCAATGTTTGTGAGAGTTTTTATCATCGCTCAAGGCTGAACGTCTCTTTCACAACCTCTGATACACGGTGTTCCAGGAGTAGATTCTTCGAAAAATAAGCCGAAATTTCACAAAAATTTAAGAAGCAATTTTCGTAAATGCCTTCTTATTTCTTGAAGCTGACCACTTCTGACACAACTACCATTTTGCGTTCAGTACATAATCACCCTTTGACAGAACCTACGAGTGCTCCTTTGACAAAATATTTCTGAACAAAAGGATAAGCAATCAGCATAGGCACTGTTGCAATAACGATAACAGCCATTTTAACTGTTTGTGCTGGTGGAATCACATCAACGGCACTACTTTCTGCTTGCATCCCACTTGATACAATGACGATTTGGCGTAAAAGAATCTGTATCGGCCATTTAGATGAGTCGTTGATATACAAAATAGCAGTCATATAAGTGTTCCAGTAAGTAACAGCATAAAAAAGCGAGATAGTAGCAATAGACGGTAACGCTAATGGCAGCATAATTTTGAAAAATACACCAAAATCTGTGCAACCATCCATTTTTGCTGATTCTTCCAAACTATCCGGCAAGGCTTGGAAAAAGTTTCTCATAATGATCATATTCATTGCATTAACAGCCACAGGCAGGATCATGGCCCAGTAAGAATTGACCAGCCCTAGAGAACGAACAACTAAGAACGTTGGAATCATCCCCCCGCTGAACAACATAGAAAATACAACAAGAAAGTTGACGAAACCTCGACCAAACAAATACTTTCTGGAAAGACCGTAGGCCATCAGTGAAGTTGCACACATACTGACGATCGTTCCGACACCTGTAACACCAATCGAAACAGCAAGTGCTCTAAAAATGGTCGGCGTAGAAAGAATGTAGCGATACGCGTCTAAAGAAAAGGTAGTAGGAAAAAGGATAAACTTTTTCGCGACGACTTCTTGTGTAGAAGCAAAAGATGTAGCGATGATATTTAAAAAAGGAACGATACAGATCAAAGCTAGCAAAATTAGAAACGTATTGTTGAAAAGTGTAAAACTTCTTTCTCCTATAGAGACTTTCTTTTTCATATAGATAGGCTCCTCCTCAAAATAAATTAAATGTTTCTGTTTCTATATGTTCAATTTATCATCGGTGAAAGATTACGTATATAATCATTTCCTATGCTAAGTGTCAGATAGAAAAAAATAGAAGGTTTGCTATGCGTAGTTTATTTGTGAAAAAATACACTTTATCGTTTTGCATAGCACAAAGATCATTGATATGTAAGCGTTTTTACATACGATAAAAATGATTATATACGTAATTCAGATAGTTATCTATCATGAAGTCATAAGCAGCAAACATTCACAAAACTAAGGAGGGGCTTATGGAAAGTGTAAAGAAACAAGAACCATTTCAACTGACGCTATCGAAAAAAGAAGAAAAGCTCAGAAGACGAAAAAAAATAATTGCAGGAATCAAAACGAATAAATTTTTATATGTGATGATTCTGCCGGGAGTCCTTTATTTCTTGATTTTTAGGTATCTTCCTATGGGGGGGCTCGTTATTGCTTTTCAAGATTATCAACCATTTTTAGGAATAATGGGAAGTCCTTGGGTCGGTTTCAAACATTTCATTCGTTTGTTTACAGAACCGACATTCTTTACATTATTAAGAAATACGTTGATCTTGTTCGGATTAAATATCTTCGTGTTTTTTCCGATGCCAATCATCTTGTCTTTACTATTAAATGAAGTAACGAACAAACGGTTGAAAAACGGGATTCAAACGATCATTTACATCCCTCACTTCATGTCTTGGGTAATCATTGTTTCGATTACTTATGTATTTTTGAATGTTGACGGAGGGGTATTGAATGAATTCCTTGCAACAATGGGATTTGAAAAAATCAGTTTTCTAACATCCCCTGAATGGACACGCACAGTATATATCGGCCAAGTGATCTGGAAAGAGTTGGGCTGGTCTACGATCATCTATCTTTCGGCGATAACTGCAGTCGATACACAGTTGTATGAAGCTGCAGAAATGGATGGAGCAGGACGCTTACGCAAAACATGGCATGTTACATTGCCGGCAATTCGTCCAGTAATCATTACCTTGCTGATTCTAAAAATCGGTCAGACATTAGACTTAGGGTTCGAGCATATGTACTTGTTATTGAATTCATTGAATCGAAGCGTTGCAGAAATTTTCGACACCTATATTTATACAGCTGGATTGAAGAATGGACAGTTAAGTTTCAGTACAGCAATGGGATTGTTTAAAGGGGTCGTAGGATTGTTTATGGTAATTTTAGCTAACAAGATTGCCAAAAAGCTAGGAGAAGACGGCGTTTACTAAGATAGAAAGAGAGGGAAAGATATGCTGCAGTCATTAGATAAAATAAACGGAAGGCTAAATCGTATTTTACAGTTGGTTTATTTGAATTTTCTGTGGGGCGGTTTAGTCATCGCAGGTTTGGGAGTTTTTACTTTCGGTCCTGCATCGTATGCGATGGTTGCAGTGATTAGAAAATGGCTGCGCTCAAAAGAAACGTTTCCTTTGACGAAAACGTACTTCACATATTTTAAAGAAAACTATCGTGAAACCTTGCTGATGAGCTGGATATATGGCGCCATCGGGATTGTTTTACTTGTGGATCTTTCTTTCATACACAATTGGTATCTTAGGATCGCTTTGTATATTGCTGCGTTCATATATGTGCTCTCAGCACTCTATATTTTCCCAATCATGGCTCATTATGATTGGAAAGGATATCTTTTCAAAATGAAAATGGCATTTTTATTCGGATTCTCACATCTTCATTACTCATTAGTTTTGATATTAAGTATGGTAGGGATTTATCTGATGATCATACAAACAATGCCAGGTGTTTTAACCTTTATCGGTGGCAGTCTCTTCTTTTCCGCAGTCACGTGGACAGCAAATTCTATATTTTGCCATTTGGAATGGAAGAACTCATATACAGAAAAAACAGAAGAAAACAAAAATATTATTAAAACAGTGAAGGAGAAAATTTATGAAAAAAGCAACGCTCGTAAAATTAGGTCTTAGTTTTGCAGGAATTCTAGCACTTGCCGCATGCGGCAGCAGTTCAAGTAACAGTTCTTCAGAGACAGAAGATGGAAAAGCTAAAATCACTTGGTTAAATATTTTGCATCATGCTTCACCGCCTACAGACACGATTGTGAACTTGATCGAAGAAAAAACCGATACGGAACTGACATTCAACTGGATTCCTGATGCTTCAAAAGAAGAAAGATTAACAACTGCATTGGCTTCTGATGAACTAGGAGATATCGTTACACTTCAAATTGCGATGTTGAAAAACTCTTCTGTCCGCAATGCGTTAAAATCAGGCGTATTCTGGGATGTATCAGAATATTTAAAAGACTATAAAAATTTAAGTCAAATTTCTGAAGATAGAATCGAAGCTGCGAGTATCGACGGTGCCTTGTACGGCGTACCGATACAAAAAGACTACGCTCGTGCTGGCTTAGTCATTCGAAAAGACTGGTTGGATAATCTAGGACTAGATGTTCCAACTACCATGGATGAGCTTTATGAAGTAGCTAAACAATTTACAGAAAACGATCCTGATGGAAATGGTGTGGACGACACAGTTGGTTTTGGCGATCGTGCGCCTAGTGATATTCGTTATACCAGCTTTAAACTTTTCACTTCTTATTTTGGAGCACCAAATGGCTGGGCTGTAGACGATAATGGCAAATTCACTCCAGAATTTGATACAGAAGAGTATATGAAAGCTTTGAATTTTTCAAGAGATCTATTTGAGAATGGCTATTTGGCACAAGACTTTGCAGTTACCCAAAAGACTGATCAGCAAGAACAATTTGCACAAGGAAGAACTGGAATCTACACTGGAATGGTGGATATCAAGAATCTGAAGACGATGGGTCAAGGTATTCAAGATGATATGGAATTAGTGCCTGTAAACAAGATATCAGATGGTGAAGGCGGCGGTTATCATGTTTGGTCAGAAGGAAATGGTATTGGCGGCTTGCTAGCATTTCCCAAATCTCAAGTAAAAGACGAAGCACAATTGAAGAAATTACTTCAATTTGTTGATGATCTTTTAGAAGAAGATGTGTATAAGTTGATGACTGGCGGTATCGAAGGAACGCATTATGAATTGAATGATGATGGCTCTATCGAATTTATCGATATGGATCTTTGGCAGCAGGAGGTGCAACCGTTATCAAGCTCTCGTCCTAGTGAAGTGACGTTCTCTTTCAAAGATACAGACCCTGAAAAAGAATTCTCTAATCAATTGATCAAAGAAAATGAAGAATTTGCTGTATTGGATCCTTCTGTACCATTGGATTCAACGACGAACAATGAAGTAGGATCAGAAATCGAAAAAATCATTATTGATGCAACTGTCCAATATATCATGGGACAGATTGACGAAGATGGATTCAAAAAAGCTGTAGAAGACTGGAAAGCACAAGGAGGCGATCGAATCACACAAGAGTACGAAGAAGCATACAAAGCGGCACAATAATATGGACGATTGGGACAAATACTTCTTGGTATTTGTCCCAAATCCTATTTTAATTTTTAAAGGAGAGCAAATAATGGAAAACTGGTCAAAGAAATTAGCAAAAAGTATCATGGAAAGAACACCTCGCTTATATGAAGAAAAGTGGTATAAAGGAAAATGGTCTTATGACTATGGTGTCGTACTTAAAGGATTCCAATTGCTTTGGGAACAAACACAAGAAAAAAATTATTTTGATTTCATAAAAGACAATATCGACTATTTCGTGCAAGAAGATGGAACGATCCGTGGCTACAGCGTTGAAGAATACAATATCGACCATGTAAATACAGGAAAGCTTTTCTTTTTATTGTACAAAGAAACAGGCGAAGAAAAATATAAAAAAGCAGCAGCACTCCTTACACAGCAGTTGGCAAACCATCCACGCACATCCGAAGGAGCTTTTTGGCATAAAGAAATTTATCCTTATCAAATTTGGTTGGATGGCTTATATATGGGTTCTCCTTTTTATGCTGAATTTATCCAGAATTTTAGTGAAGAAAAAGATTACCAAGATGTTTTGAGACAGTTTGAAATCAGTTATAAACATCTATTCGATCCAAAAACAAATTTGCTGATTCATGCATGGGATGAAAAGAAGGTCCAACCATGGGCTGATCCAAAAACAGGTCTATCCCATCATTTTTGGAGCCGATCGATTGGCTGGTATTTGATGGCTGCAGCAGATACCTATGAATTACTTCATGAAGAAACAGATTGTTCTTTGCTGAAAGAAATTCTAGAAAAGACACTGGCTGCATTACTTCCATATCAAGAAGAAAACAGCGGGACATGGTATCAAGTAACAACAGAAACAAAACGGAAAGGAAATTATCTGGAAGCTTCCGGCAGTAGTATGTTTGTTTACGCAATGGCTAAAGGAATACGTTTGGGACTGCTGAACAAAGAAGAATGGCTTCCACAAGTGAAGAAATCACATCAAGGATTACTTGATGAATTTGTTCTGGAAACAAAAGAAGGCTGGCTGAACTTGAATAAAAACTGTCAAGTAGCAGGGTTAGGCGGAGCAGATCAGCGAGATGGTTCATATGCTTACTACATCAGTGAACCAATTATTTGTAATGATCAAAAAGGCGTTGGTGCATTCTTGCAAGCATTGATTGAAGTGGAGGCATTATAAATATGTATGATATTTTGACATTTGGCGCATCAATTGATGAATTGAATACTGAAGCAATACAACAAGCCATTGATGCTGCAGCAAGTGACGGAGGCGGGACCGTAGTTGTTCCAGCAGGTGAATTTCTAACAGGAGCTTTATTTTTAAAAAGCAATGTCGAACTTCATTTAAGCGCAGGAGCGGTTCTGAAATTCTCTGACGATCCAAAAGATTATCCTGTTGTTCATTCACGTTGGGAAGGAGTCCATCGAAAAGTTTATGCTTCCTGTATCTATGCTCAAAATGTAGAGAACATCTCTGTCACTGGTTTCGGTACATTAGATGGAAATGGAAAAAAATGGTGGCATACTTTTAGAAATGAACCAGATAATCTCGCTTATCCTCGTCCTAAATTGATGAGTTTCCATAACTGTCATCGAATTACTGTGAAAGATATTAAATTGATCCAGTCACCAAGTTGGACGATCAACCCGATTCTTTGCAGTAATGCAACGTTTGATAACTTGACGATCTTGAACCCAGCGGATTCACCAAATACAGACGGAATTGATCCAGAATCATGCAAAAATGTGCGTATTAGTAATTGCCATATTGACGTGGGAGATGACTGTATTGCAATCAAGGCAGGGACTGAAGATACGTACGAAAGGATCGCTTGCGAAAATATCACGATCACAAATTGCACGATGGTCCATGGACATGGCGGTGTCGTATTAGGAAGTGAAATGAGTGGTAGTATTCGTAATATTACCATTTCAAATTGTATCTTCCAAGAAACTGATCGAGGAATACGATTGAAATCTAGACGAGGTCGAGGCGGGATCGTTGAAGATATTCGAGTATCCAATATAGTCATGGATAATGTGATGTGTCCATTTATACTGAATCTTTATTATTTCTGTGGTCCGCGAGGGAAAGAACCGTATGTATGGGAAAAAAAGGCTTATCCGATAGATGAACGGACACCAGCATTCAGAAGGATCCATTTTTCGAATATCACGGCAAGGAATGTCCATGCTTCTGCAGGTTTTATTTATGGATTAGCGGAACAATTCATACAAGAAATCACATTTGACAATATCGATGTCTCGATGGCCCAAGATGCAGTTCCCGGTGTTCCTGCTATGATGACAGGAATAGAGGAAATGAGCAGACAAGGATTTTATATTGGCTTTGCGGGTAAGGTTTCCTTTAACCAGATGTCGATTGAAAATCACGAGGGACCAGCATTTCTATTAGAAAATACGAAAGAAATCAGTATTGAGAAATTCCAATCAAATCAATCAGAAAATATGGATGAACTGGTTGTTCGTAAAAACTTTGCTTATGCAGTTGAATGATTTTTTAGGTGCTCCATCTAGCAGACTTACCCCTAGTGGAAAACGATTATACCGAGAAAAACAAAACGGTTTTATGCTTGAATACTATCAATTGTACTTAAATGAATTGGAAACAGTACCAGCCCTCTATGCTTATCCAGAAAAAGAAGGACCGTTTCCGACGGTCCTTTACCTGCATTCTCACGGCGGAGATTTTTCAGTCGGGAAAAGTGAATTGATCCATGGTGCTCCTTACTTAGCTTCTCCATCTTTTGCAGAAGTACTGACAGGAATGGGATATGCTGTTTGGTCGATTGATGCTTGGGGATTTGAAGAACGCGGAGGTATTTCTGAAAGCGAGTTGTTCAAACAATTTTTATTAACAGGAAAAACGTTATGGGGAATGCGTATTTATGATGTGATCAGCTTGATCGATTATTTGGAGACAAGGGAAGACACAGATACTCAACGGCTCGCAACGATTGGTCTTTCTATGGGAGGCTTATTAAGCTGGTGGGTGGCAGCATTGGATTCTCGTGTCAAAGTTTGTATTGATCTAGCGGCACAGGTGGACATCGAAACACTTTTGCTACATCGCCGCCTAGATCATCATGGGTTTTATTACTATGTGCCAAATCTATTGACAGCTTATACAACGTTAGCAATCCAAGAAAAAATCGCTCCGCGCCCTCGTCTTAGCTTAGTTGGAAAAAACGATACGATGTGCTTGGACGAAGGCGTACTGAAGCTGAGAAAAGGGCTGGACAAAAAGTATCAATCAATGGGTAGTCCAGAAAACTTTTCTTCTTTTTCTTTAACAGGCGGTCATATGGAAACACAAGAAATGAGAAACATCTGGAAACAATTCATAAGGGAGCATTTATGAGGATGAAAGACAAACTGATAATTGGAAAAAATGCTATAGATACCCCGACGGATTTTGAAACTATCCAAGAAGGAATCGATTATTTGGCAGGCCTGCCGGATAGCTATCCAAAGGTCTTGATAGTAAAAGAAGGAAGATATGATGAATATATAGAAAGCAGATTATCCAATTTTAAACTTGTGGGAGCAGGAACAGTAGTGATCTCCGGTAATCGTTTTGCAAAACAGGAGTATCTTGACGGTAGCCAGTTAGGGACTTTCCGAAGTGCTACTTTTTTCTTAGAAGGATCGAATGTCGTATTAGAAAATCTTCACATCGAAAATACAGCAGGTCCAGGAGAAAAGGTAGGACAGGCTGTTGCTTTATTCAATTCAGGAGATCGCGTATCTTTAAAAAACTGTCGACTATCTGGTTATCAGGATACCTTATGCACGGGTCCGTTGCCTGATTTGCAAAAAGATGGTACTCCTTTTTGTACACCGGCTTCTGCCAATCCTGAGTATTGTCGTCAGACCTATGAATATTGCTGGATTGAAGGAACGGTGGATTTCATATTTGGTGGGGCAGATGCCGTTTTTCATCAGTGTCATATCCATAGCTTAGCCAGTAAAAATCCTGGATACATCACAGCAGCATCTACGCCGAAAAATCAAAAAACAGGGTATCGTTTTGAAAGCTGTACCTTGACTGCAGAACCTGATACTAGAAACGTCTATTTAGGAAGACCGTGGCGTCCGTATGCAAATGTCTTATTTGAAGCGTGTAAGATAGGTGAGCATGTTCACCCAACTGGTTGGGATAATTGGGATGACAAGAAAAATGAACAGACTGTCAAATTCTCTGAACGTAATAACAATTATGAAACATCGATCAAAAGACCTGAATGGATACATTTAGAAAAGCAGGGGGTTCAGAAATGAAAAGAAAATGGGAACTATTGCTAGGAATGGTCGGTGGCAGTCTATCTTTGATTTTCTTTGGCGGGTTAGCAGTTACTTTAAGTAATATGTCTGCGTCAGAGTTTAAAAAAAGTTATCAGTCGCTTGCTGTAGATCATCCAACTTTGTCTTTAGAAAATACATTTGGATTATTACAGGACATGACTGGTCTGTTTGCCGTTGTGTTGTTTATTTCACTTGCTTTTTTAGCAGTAGCATTGTTTTTGACTGCTAAAGGAAAATACTTAACAACTGCCACTGGTTTGTATTTTATAACAGGATTCATATTGTTGATTGGCACTCAGTTTATTGCGTTTCCTTTTACATTTTTTTATTTCGCAGCTGGGGCATTCAGTTTATATCGAGTAAGAATGAGAAAAGGAGCCTGAATCATGCAGACTATCAAAGTGAAAAATCCTATTTTAAGAGGATTCAATCCAGATCCTAATATATTAAGAGTGAAAGAGCGGTATTACATTATTGTCTCCTCTTTTGAATGGCTTCCAGGAATCCGAGTATATGAGTCGAAAAATTTAGTCAACTGGTCACATACAACGGATATTTTGACCACTCAAGTATCTTTGCAAGGAAATCCTACAAATGGAAGTATATGGGCGCCACAGATCAGTTATGCTGATGGATTGTTTTATCTTGTTTACACAGATGTCAAAAGTGCAGGCCGTCCGTTTAAAGATGTCCACAATTATTTGATCACTGCATCTGAGATCACAGGTCCTTGGTCCGAACCAATTTATTTAAATAGTAACGGCTTTGATCCTTCTTTGTTCCATGATCTTGAAACGGGAAAAAAATGGCTTGTCAATGAACTATGGGATTATCGTCTGGACACACCGAATAAATCCAGCGGTATCGTATTACAAGAATATGATGCAGAGAAGAAGAAGCTTGATGGTCCCATCTATAAAATATTTGCAGGTACAGAATTAGCGAAAACGGAGGCACCACATTTGTATTTTCGTAACGGGTATTATTATTTGATGACGGCAGAAGGCGGTACAGGAAGAGGACATTCAGTTACAGTTTGCCGAGCAAAGAATATTACTGGTCCTTACGAGCTTGATCCTGGTTTTCCTATGCTGACAGCTAGTGACAAACCTGCTTCTACATTGCAATGTACAGGACATGGGAGCTTAGTACAAACCCCGTCAGGAAGATGGTACATGACATATCTTTGTACCAGACCATTAAACGGTGCGGCTATTTTGGGAAGAGAAACCGCTATTCAAGAAGTGTATTGGACGTCCGACGATTGGTTAAGACTTAAAGATAGCAAGACAACTCCGATGGAAGAAATAATGATTGAGACAAATGAAGAGGTACAACAAGAAAAAGATCATCAGTTTATGGATACATTTGAAGGAGAGCTAAAGAAGAACTGGAATGCCAGACGCATTTTGCCAAATGCTGATTGGTGTGATACAAAATGTAGACCAGGTTTTTTACGTCTGATTTCCGGTGAATCTCTTCAATCTACCTTCGAACATCATTTGTTAGCTATTCGGCAAACGGATTTTACTTTTGATGCGGAGACAGCATTTGAATACATGCCTAATAATTTTAATCAGATGGCTGGACTGGTACTGTACTTAAATGAGTCCAATTATATTTATTGTTATGTTACTTGGAATGAGGACAAGGGAAAATGCCTACGTATGATAGAATCAGAAAACGGAGTAGCACAAATAGAAGATTGGACGATTCCACTCACAGAAAAGAAGACTTTTTTGAAAGTCACTGTAAAGAAAGAGACAGCACAGTTTCATTTGAAAGACGTATCAACTGAAGAATGGAAGAAAGTAGGTCCGCAAAAAAACATGTGTATACTCTCAGGAGGGTTTACTGGAAATTTTATCGGGATAGCAGTGCATGATTTAAATAAAAAAAGAGGAAGTTATGCTGATTTTGAGTTTTTCAAGTATGATGGAAAAGATCATCTGTAATTTAATTCTTTAATAAATGAGGTTCACTAACTTATTTTCACTAGTTAGTGAATTTTTTTGTTTGTATATATTGTTATGTAAAAAAAGTTATCAATCTTATGCATCAATGTTTTTAGATTATTTTTTGTTTTTTATCTGTCAAGATAATGCAATAAAAAGCCAACATTGTGAATATAAAAACAAGGAAAAAAGAGTTATAATTTTGAAAACGTTTACTAGAAGAGGGAGGAGGAATTCAAATGCTTTCACAAAATGCTGTTACAGCAAATACAGTAAAAAAAGAAAAAAAGGAATTTGGGATTTCCGATAAGATAGGCTACATGTTCGGTGATCTAGGTAACTGTTTTATTTTAGGTTTAGTCAATAGTTTCTTGATGATTTATTATACGAATGTTCTTGGCGTTTCAGGGGCGATCGTAGGTACGTTATTCTTGTTTTCGAGAATTTTGGATGCGTTTGCTGATGTGATGGTTGGAAGATTATGTGATGTCTCAGAGTTAACAGAAGCTGGCCGATTTATTCCTTGGATCAGAAAAATGAAGTATCCATTTTGCTTAGTGACTGTCATTTTGTTTTTGCCATTCGTCCAACATCTTCCAATGACGGTGAAGATTGCTTATATTTTTGTTTCATACATTGTTTATGGGATTTTTCTCTCAACAATCAATATCCCGTATGGAGCAATGGCAGCAGCAATTAGCTCAAATCCTAATGACCGCACCTCGTTGTCCACTTTCCGAAGCATTGGTTCTGCGATTGGCGGATCAACTACAGGATTCTTCATTCCGATTTTAATGTATACCCATAACAAGAGTGGACAACAAGTCGTTTCAGGGAATCATTTCTTTTGGATTTCAATCGGATGTGCTGCAATTGCATTTGTCGCATATATGTTAACTTGTAAATTGACTACTGAAAGAGTAAGAGTTGTCAAAAACGAAAAAGTATCTGCTTCTCAGTTGGTAAAAGGTTTGTTAGCTAATCGAGCACTGATTATTTTAGTCATTGTTGACATTTTCATTGTGATCAATCAGATTTTAGCTGGGACGAATATGACTTATTTATTCAATGATTACTTCCATAATAAACAAGCAATGTCTGTTGCTCTTTTATTTACTTACGGAACAGTAGTAGTTTTAGCACCATTTGCTACAAAGCTGACAAAATTATTTGGTAAAAAGGAAGCAAGCGTATTTGCGTTACTTGCTTCTTCATGTATGTACTTGCTGATGTATTTCCTTCATATAACAAATGCATGGGTATATCTGATTCTTTTATTTATCGCTACTTTAGGATCTGGTTTATTCAATTTGATGGTCTGGGCATTCATTACTGACGTGATTGATTATCATCAATATAAGACAGGCTTAAGAGAAGATGGAACAGTATATGGAGTAAATTCTTTTGCGAGAAAAGTAGGACAAGCATGTGCAGGAGCGGTAGGCGGATTTATGCTGGCACTCATTGGTTACCAATCGTCTACAACAGGTGGAGCCATCCAATCAGTTTTAGTACAAGAAAGGATTTATACGATGGCAAACTTGTTACCAGCATTCTGCTTATTTGTATCCGCAATCATTTTGCTAGTAGGTTACCCACTGAATCGTTCAAAAACTGTATTTATTGGTGAAGAATTGAAAAAAATCAATGAAAGATAGGGAGAAACGTATTGCGGACAAAAAAAGGGATTATCAATGCTTTGAACTTTAAAACAAACGACACTCAACAAGATGATACAATAATACTGCAAAAAGCAATCGATCAAGGTGCGAAAGAACACTTACCTGTATTTATTCCAAAAGGTATTTATTTAGTCGGCGCACTTTTTTTAAAAGATAAGAGCCATCTCATTTTCGAAGAAGGGGCTGTTCTCAAGGGAAAAACAGAGATCGAAGCATTTCCAGAGATTGATACACGAGTTGCTGGAGTAGAAATGAAATGGCCAGCAGCGATTTTGAATGTTCTCTCAGCAAAAGATATTCTTATAGAAGGAAAAGGAATAATCGACGGTCAAGGAGAGCATTGGTGGGAACTATATTGGGGGAAAGACCAAAAAAGCGGAACAAGAGCTGAATATGATCGAAAGGGACTGCGTTGGATTGCAGATTATGCTATTAAGCGTCCGCGGGCGTGTTTACTGTATCATGCAGAACATGTTGTCATTCGTGATTTGATTTTTCAAAAATCAGGTTTTTGGAACCTGCAAATCACTTATTCTAACGATGTATTAGTAGAAAAAGTAATCATCCGTCATAATGATGGGCCAAGTACAGATGGGATTGATATTGATTCTTCAACAGATGTGCGTATCTATGAATGTGATTTGGCCTGTGGTGATGATTGTATCGCTATTAAATCTGGCAGGGACGGTAACGGTGCAAGAGTCAATCGAAAATCATCAAGAATCGAGATTGCGAGATGTAACATTCGTTCAGGTTACGGTGTAACTATTGGTAGCGAAGTTAGTGCTGGAGTTAGTGATGTGTATATTCACGATATCGATTTTTTTCAGTCAGACTGTGGTATTCGAATGAAATCTTCAAGAGAAAGAGGGGGAGTGATTGAAAATATCAGGGTAGAAAACCTGAATATGATGGATGTACAATTTCCGTTTTCTTGGATAATGGACTGGCATAATGAATATAATAGAAAAAATAGCAATGATCTTGAACGAATGCCAGAAAGCTGGCAAGCAGTGGCTGAAGAAATACCTGAATCAAAACAAATGACAAAAGTCAGAAACATACATGTCAAAAATGTACAGGCAAGTCTTTCTCCAGGCTATCCACTTCCTTCCCGGGCTTTTGACTTGGTAGCATTTCCTGAAAAAACTATAGAAGATGTCTGCTTTACTCATTGTACAATAACTGCAAAAGAATTTGGACGAATCGAAGCAGTTCAAAACTTATGTTTCGAAAGCTGTATTCTATCAATAGAAACAGGGAACACAGTTGCAAACAATACTTTTGACAATCGTTGAAATTATAATAAGGTCAAGCTAAAATATTATTTTAGCTTGACCTTTATTTTTTTAAATGATATATTAAACAACGTTGTCGCATCTGATTGAAACATTTTGTGAAATTTCCAAAAAAGAGTTGACACATGTTTTTAGACGTGATAAGATAACTGAGTCGTTAAAAAAGAACAGCTTGCGAAGCTTGATTCTATCGAAAAAAACTTCAAAAAAGTTCTTGACAAATAACAAACAACAAGTTATGATAAATGAGTTGCTGAAAGATTTCGAAAAACGAAATCGAAAAAAACTTTTAAAAAAAGAGTTGACAATCACTTGCCGCTCTGATATGATATAAAAGTTGCTACGGCAGCCAAAACAAATCGGGAAACACTCTCGATGAAGTAGACCTTTGAAAACTGAACAAAGTAAGACAAACCAAATGTGTAGGGCGTCTTGATTCAATTCAAGACAACAAACATTTTTAACAAGCAAGCAATATGCTAGCAAACAAATTGAGCTTAACAATCGCAAGATTGTTCGAACTTTTTATGAGAGTTTGATCCTGGCTCAGGACGAACGCTGGCGGCGTGCCTAATACATGCAAGTCGTACGCTTCTTTTTCCACCGGAGCTTGCTCCACCGGAAAAAGAAGAGTGGCGAACGGGTGAGTAACACGTGGGTAACCTGCCCATCAGAAGGGGATAACACTTGGAAACAGGTGCTAATACCGTATAACAATCGAAACCGCATGGTTTTGATTTGAAAGGCGCTTTCGGGTGTCGCTGATGGATGGACCCGCGGTGCATTAGCTAGTTGGTGAGGTAACGGCTCACCAAGGCCACGATGCATAGCCGACCTGAGAGGGTGATCGGCCACATTGGGACTGAGACACGGCCCAAACTCCTACGGGAGGCAGCAGTAGGGAATCTTCGGCAATGGACGAAAGTCTGACCGAGCAACGCCGCGTGAGTGAAGAAGGTTTTCGGATCGTAAAACTCTGTTGTTAGAGAAGAACAAGGATGAGAGTAACTGTTCATCCCTTGACGGTATCTAACCAGAAAGCCACGGCTAACTACGTGCCAGCAGCCGCGGTAATACGTAGGTGGCAAGCGTTGTCCGGATTTATTGGGCGTAAAGCGAGCGCAGGCGGTTTCTTAAGTCTGATGTGAAAGCCCCCGGCTCAACCGGGGAGGGTCATTGGAAACTGGGAGACTTGAGTGCAGAAGAGGAGAGTGGAATTCCATGTGTAGCGGTGAAATGCGTAGATATATGGAGGAACACCAGTGGCGAAGGCGGCTCTCTGGTCTGTAACTGACGCTGAGGCTCGAAAGCGTGGGGAGCAAACAGGATTAGATACCCTGGTAGTCCACGCCGTAAACGATGAGTGCTAAGTGTTGGAGGGTTTCCGCCCTTCAGTGCTGCAGCTAACGCATTAAGCACTCCGCCTGGGGAGTACGACCGCAAGGTTGAAACTCAAAGGAATTGACGGGGGCCCGCACAAGCGGTGGAGCATGTGGTTTAATTCGAAGCAACGCGAAGAACCTTACCAGGTCTTGACATCCTTTGACCACTCTAGAGATAGAGCTTCCCCTTCGGGGGCAAAGTGACAGGTGGTGCATGGTTGTCGTCAGCTCGTGTCGTGAGATGTTGGGTTAAGTCCCGCAACGAGCGCAACCCTTATTGTTAGTTGCCATCATTCAGTTGGGCACTCTAGCAAGACTGCCGGTGACAAACCGGAGGAAGGTGGGGATGACGTCAAATCATCA
>NZ_JBIONA010000001.1:2225000-2495000 GCF_051711605.1 Enterococcus sp. DIV0436a | reverse complement strand
AGAACATAGAATTCTAAATACGGAAAAATGGAGCATAAATTCCAGTATAAATAGTACTTCTTCAGTGTCAAACGAAGCGAATATAACATAGATGTTTAGGATTGTGACAAAAATCATGTCACAATCTTTTTTTCGAATAAACTCATTTTTTGAAGCCGGCCATTTTGTCGTAATTTCTTTGTGTAATGCGAACAAATTTTCGGTTATTAATGAAAAAAGCTATTGAAAATGGTATGATAAAAGAAAAAAAGGAGGAAATTTTTAATGGTGAAATTTATCCATGCGGCAGATTTACATATGGATCGGTCATTTGAAGGACTGACAACTCTTGATAAAACTGTACAGGAAAAACTATTGAAGACGAATCTGACCGTTTTATCAAATATCATTGAACAGGCAATAATAAATAACGTTGATTTTGTTATACTTGCAGGAGATAATTTTCATCAAAATCGTCCTTCATTAAAAATACAGAAACATTTTTCAGAACAGATGAAACGGTTAGAAAAGAACCATATACCTGTATTTATAATATTCGGAAATCATGATTTCTATCAAAAAGAGCGGTATTGGTTCTCCTTTCCTAAAAATGTCCATTTATTTACATCCGAAACGGTAGAGACAAAAAAAATAACGATAAAAAGTGGAGAAACTGTCTCTCTCAGTGGATTCAGTTATCGACAACCATGGATTCAAAAAGACAAAGTGATGGAATTTCCTTCTAGAGAACTCACAGATTACCATATTGGGTTGTACCACGGGGAACCTGGCGTCTCTCAAAAAGGAAACTATGCTCCTTTCCAACCCTCAAAGATGCAAGAAAAGGGATACGATTATTGGGCTTTAGGGCATATCCATGTGCCAACGGTCTTAAATGAAAAGCAAACAATTGTTTATCCAGGTGCGCCTCAAGGTCATACTAAAAAGGAACAAGCTTCTACATCTATTCTACTAGTTGAATTAAGTAAAGGAAGTTGCCAAATACATCCGATTAAAGTAGCAGAGGTCTATTGGAAGACAAAGGAAATATCATTGAGGAAAGCAAGAACGACAAAAGAGGTCATTGTTCACATTCGTCAGCAACTTTCAAAAGTAGAGTATGGTTTTAGTTTAATCGAAATAAAATTAAAAGATTATGACCATCTCAATACAGATGTTTTGGAACGGATACAATCAGGAGAGCTATTAGACTATTTGTTAGAGGAATTCTCAGATAGGATAAATGATTTCTTTATTTGGCGTATTTCTCTCATAGAGGATACCTTTTATACGAAGATCCCACTTGCTGCTTCTGCTAAATTGATGGAACAGTTATTTCAATACTATCAGACACCTCAAGATTTCCAACAAATTTTAAATGAAGTATATAGTCATCAAGAAGCGGCTAGAATATTGAGCGAACTGCCGGAATACCAAGAAGAAACACTTGAAAAAGCCAAGCAGCTGCTTAATCAAGATTTTTTATTTGAGGAGGATCAGGAATGAAGATTTTAAGGATCGAGATTGCTGCTTTTGGAAAATGGCGTCAAAAAAGTTTTGACTTTTATTCAGGCAATCAGCTGATCTATGGGGGAAACGAAGCAGGAAAATCAACGATTTATCAATTTATTCAAGCAATATTATTTGGTTTCCCTTCAAAAGGCCGTAAAAAAAAGGATTATACACCAAAAGACGGCTCAGCCTATGGCGGAAAAATATGGCTTAAACATCCTGTATATGGTGAATTTGCTGTCGAGCGCTACAAGCAGCAAAATCGCGGAAAATCGAAGGTATGGCTGGGGGATCAAGTGGGAAGTGATGAGTTACTAGAAAAATTGATTGCGCCTTTAACGAAAGAGTTATTCCAGCAAGTATTTACTTTCCAGCAGGAACAGTTGATGGAACTAGATCATTTGAGAGAAAAAGAGCTACATGATGCGCTGATTTCTTTAGGCATCACGGGCAGTTCTCAAGTATTCCAAAAGCGGCAAGAATATTATCAGAAAGCACAACAATTATTCAAGAAAAAAGGCCAAAAACTACTAATCAATCAAAAATTAAATGAATGGAAAGAGCTGCAAGAAAAAATTCATCAAAAACAAGAACAGGAAGCTTATTTTGGCAAGTTGATCCAACAAGAACAGGAATACGAGTCGCAACAGCAGCAGTTATTGGCACAATTAAAAGAGGCGAACAAACAATTTTCATTAGCCAGACAGCAAGAACTTAATTTTTCTTTATATGAAGAATGGCAATCTCTCAAAAAAAACAGCACTACAGGTCTTCCTGATGAGCAACTTCTTTTAGATCTGGAGTCTTTCTCCAAACGGTATCAGCAAACAAATGAGCGTTTGGAAGAATTAGAAGCAACACTGGAAAAGCATAGCGGGATGGATCAGCAGTCAGCCAGATATTATTTTTATTTAGAGCAGGAGCAGGAACTAAAAGATCTCCAGCAACTTCAATTTACAGCGGAACAATTAAACGAAGAATGGCAAAGATTACAAATTGAGACTAGAGAAACAAATTCAGAATTGAAGATTTTGGAACAAAGGTGGCATTGGCAGAAAAATCCGTTACCGGAAGAATTTTTATATGAAGAAGAATGGAAGCATCTTCTGGCTGAAGAAAGAAGGATTGCTGATCTAGAAAGCCAGATTTCTGTGCGTCTCCAAATAGCTAAAGAACAACAAGAGATGATTGAAGCAGAAGTGAATGACTTGGAAGAGACCTATCCAGCATTATTACAAAATCAGTCAGAGATAGCGCCAGTCTCTTCATCTAAACCGTATATGCTGATGGCTGGCGGAGCAATAATCATTGCAGGTATATTTGTACCAATGCCCTTGAAAGTGATCCTTTTACTAATTGGTGCAGGCATGATTGGCTATTTCTTCTACAAAAGGCAACCAAAAATTAAAACTAAAAATGATTTCTCTGAGATAAAAGGAATGTGGCAAGAAAAACTAGGACAACTTGATCTAGCCTTAGCTCAATTAGCTGAAGCAGAAGAAAAACAAAAGAGAACTGGGGAAGAAAAACAGATTCTTCGGCAAGAAGTATATCGTTTTGCGGATCATCGGCACTTAGGAAAGATGGATACGCTCAAACTCATGAAAGAATATGGACAGGAAGTCATAGATTATCAGAAATTATATGGCGTATTTGAGCGGAAACATAAAAGAGAGCAGGAAATACAAGAAAAACTACGACAAATCGACCAAAAATTTGAGTTTGTTAAAGAATGGTTACCGATACAAGATAAGTCAATTTTAGAAAAAATGGTATTGCTTTCCCGTTTTATACAAGAGATGGAACAGATGAAATTTGCCAGAAGCTATCAGCAAAATACTTTATTGAAGCAAGAAATCAATCAATTGAAAAAGAAACAAAAAGTATGGATACAAGAATACAGCGAACAATTGACTCAAGCAGGCTTATCTTATCCTTCGGAAGTACCTGTCTTTTTACAAAAAGCCAAACAAGCCGAACAGCAGATGAAAAGATACAATGAATTATCGGAAATGCTTACTCCACTATTTCCTGAAGAGCTGACAAAAGAGAAATTATCTGTAAGACTGCGCCAACTGAAAGAAAAGCAATCCCAACTCCAGCAAGAAGAAAAAGAAGCAAGTGAAAATCGGCAACGGCTCCAACTTCAAGTAGAAGAGTTGCAAAGAGACGGCACATTGGACGAACTTTATCAACAAGCTAGCCGGCAAAAAGCAAAATTACAGGAATTACTGGAGGAATGGGGAGCACTTGAAATCGCCGGGACATTCTTAGGTGATCTTTCAACAGAGATGAGTGAAAGACAATTACCCCAGTTGTTAAGAGCAGCAGGTGATTATTTAGGTATTTTAACAAAAGGAAATTATCAGAAGATATTACTGAAAAATGATACACTGACTTTAACAGACGGATATACAGAATTTCCCATCTATGAGTTATCTACAGGTACGAAAGATCAGCTGATTATGGCGATGAGATTTGCTTACCTCTCATTAGAAGCTAACCGTTCGATATGCCCGATCATCATTGATGATGGCTGGCTTCATTATGATCATCAGCGAAAGTATCAATTAGCTGAACTTTTAGCTAAATTTGGAGAAAAGTATCAAATAATTTGTTTTTCTTCTGATAAAGAAATGGTAAGCTATTACCATGAGATGAACCAAATCGTAAAACAATTAGAAGGAGCAAATAATGAAAAAAATTCGTGATTTAGTAATCGATGAGCAGTTTGAACAATTTGTCCTGATCAAAAGTGCAGATGTAAGAATCGCTAAAAACGGAAAAAAATTTATTGCTTTTACTTTCCAAGATACTTCAGGTACTATCGATGGTAAATACTGGGATGCTTCGGAGGAGGAAATCAATAAATTTACAGCCGGCACAGTCGTTTTTCTAAACGGTAAAAGAGAGGTTTATCAAGGAAACCCTCAAGTAAAGATTCTTCATATGCGCTTAACAAGGGTAGATGAGCCAGGAGAGCCTAGTTTATACATGGAAAGAGCCCCTTTGAAGAAAGAAGAAATGGAAGAAGAAATCAATCAATTGTTGTTTGAGATCACCAATGCGCATTGGAATCGTATTGTTCGCTATCTACTTAATAAATATCAAAAACAATTTTTTGAGTTTCCGGCAGCAAAAAGAAACCATCATGCATTTGCCAGCGGATTAGCTTATCATACTTTGACAATGCTTCACTTAGGGAAATCAATCGCCGATGAATATCCTGAGTTGAATCGAGCATTGTTGTATGCTGGTATCATTTTGCATGATTTAGGAAAGGTGATTGAACTTTCCGGTCCTATGTCGACAGAATATACGCTTGCAGGAAATTTGATCGGTCATCTGGTATTGATTGACGAAGAAATAACTAAAGCCTGTCTTGCGTTGAAAATCAGCGAAGCTGACGAAGATGTTCTCGTATTACGTCATATGGTTTTAGCACACCATGGCTTATTAGAATATGGCTCACCTGTACGTCCAAGAATAATGGAAGCAGAAATATTACATCAAATCGACAATATCGATGCTTCGATGCAGATGATGTTGACTTCGATTCGTCAAACAGAACCAGGAAAATACACCGATCGGATTTTCGGTATGGACAACCGAAGTTTCTATGTACCAAAAGATTTATAGCAAAAATTTATTTTTTTCATTCAAAACAAAAAAGCGAGACATAAGTCTTCGCTTTTTTTGTTTTTATTATTTGTCAAATTAAGCGAGACAAAACTTTCCATTTACGTAACTCAAAAAAACTTCTAATGGTGTTTGGTAATTTAGTGATTTTCTAGGGATATGGTTTCTTTTGGACGCAACGGATGAGATGAATCTTTGATTGACTTGGTTGAATTCCATTTCTTTTGGTAGTCCATCTTTTCGGAGGAGTCCGTTTGAATGTTCATTTAATCCCCGTTGGGAAGGCGTTCCTGGGTCTGCGAAATAAATATCAATATCATTCGTATTACTAATACTTTTCCAATTAGAGAATTCTTTTCCACAATCAAAGGTAATTGATTTGAAAAGATTTTTGGGTACGGATTGAAGCCATTCATTAATCGAATTTTCAATATCAACTGCCTTACGGCCTTCTGGTTTCAAGGCGATAATGGCTTTTGAAAGTCGCTCAACGAGTGTGATGACGGCACTTTTATGGTGGATGCCGACAATCGTATCACCCTCTAAATGTCCAAATTCTTCTTCGAAAACGACATAATCTTTTTTACGTTCAGAAATATTTCTTTTGAATGCCTGTTTTCCACGTTTTTCCTTATAACCATTTGGTTTTCGTTTTCCTTGCATCGGTAAATGTAAAACATTGAATTCTCCCGTCTTAAACCGGCGATAGAGGGTACTTACTGAACAAGAGAAGGTTCGCTCTGCACGGCCAATAATGACGTCTGGGGTCCAACCTTCAGTTGATCTTTTTTCAATGTATTCTTTTTCCTCAGCAGGAAAAATGATTTCGGTTCTCCCACAACGTCGCTTATTTTCTTTGTATTGTTCAAAGTATTCAAGTGCTGTTCCACCACATTTGAGAAAGTTATAGACATTGTAAATTGTTTGGCGTCCACGTTTAAGCTGCTTCGCAACGATAGCAACCGGAGTTTCTTGATGAAAATATGCTTCTATCATTACAAGCTCGTTTGGTGTAAGATGGGTATAAGTCATTTATGTTCACTCTCCTTGTATGCTTTAGCGGGTATTACAATTTGAGTGTAACATAAATGGCTTTTTTATTTGTCTCGCTTAATTATACAAACGGCGTTTCTTTTATTTTGATGAATCAGTTGTTTCTTCAGTTGAAGATTCTTTTGTTGAATCAGTTGATTTTGTGTCAGAACTCTTTGTTGAAGCTGTAGTTTCACTTGAGTCTTTCGTACTTGATGAAGTTGTTGTGAATGCACTCAACACATTTTCAAAGGCATCATCTTTGATTTTTACATTTGCATCTTTTAATTCTTCACCGATTACTTTAGTTGTGAATGCATTGTCACTTAGTTTAGTTTCAGTAGCGATATCTTTTAGTTGATCTTTGTATTTATCCATGTCATTGCCTTTATTTTGGTTTTTCACCATTTTGACAACGTAGTATTCTGTCGCATAAGAAGTAGGATTTGTTGTAGTAATAACATCGGAGATCTCACCGTCTTTCAATTTGAAAGCTGCTTCTTTTACTTCTGCAGGAATAGTTGTTGTCGTTGAGTCGAATTTAACTTTACCGCCATCTTCTTTTGTCTCTGTATCAGTTGATTTGTCTTTGGCTAATTTAGAGAAATCATCTCCATCATCCGCTGATTTTTTCACATCTTTTGCTTCATCTTCACTTGATAATTTGATGATTTGTGCTTCTACTTCTGGATGGAAAGATTTCCAAGCAGTTTTCAAATCGTCATCTGTAATATCTACGTGAGCTTTCAAGCCAGCTTCAAAAGCTAAATTGTTACGAATATATTCTTTATAAGTATCTTTCGTATATCCAGCAGCTTCTAATTGTGATTCAAAAGTATCACCTAATGATTTCGCTTGTTTGTCGTATTCTGCATCCACTTGCTTATCGGTTACTTTATCGCCATATTTGTTATTGAATACTTTATAAATGATCATCCGTTGTACTAAGGATTGGTTCGATGATTCAAGTTTTGCTTCATCATAGAAATCAGATACAGTGATCGTTCCGCCTTTCATCGTTGCGATATCTTTATTAGTATCGCCTGAACAAGCTGCTAGAGTTAAAACAGCCAACGCACTAGTAGCTGCCAAAATAATTGATTTTTTTTTCATTAAAATTTGCACTCCTGTAATTAGTTATTATTTTTATATATTAACTATACCATATCCCATTTCCTTTAAAAACGTTGTCGTGGTAGTTTCAAACAAAATTCAAAATTTCATCACATTCCTAGGAAATACGCAAACTTTTCTCACTTATATAGTTAAATCTGTTGAGAAAATAATCATTATTATATTTGTTCAGGATACTCTGGCAGATCAGCTTTTAGTTTTTCTACTTGTTCATTGATTTGTGTGATACGTGGTTCGGCTTGGAATTTAAAATCTTCGATATCTTTTTTGATTGCTTCTTGGAAAGCAGGGATCACAGATTCAGCTGTTTCTTTTGTTTCGATCAATGCGCTTTTAAAATGATTCAGGCTGTTATTTAAATCGTTTGTCAGAGTTGTTGCTTCTTCCAATTCTTCGATCAGTTTCTTTCTTGTTTCATTCCCGCTCCTGGGCGCCAATAATAGACCTCCGACAGTGCCAGCAGCAGCTCCAAATAACAGTCCTTTGAAAAAGTTTTTAATCATCGCAGGACACCTGCTTTACGATTGTTTCTTGAATAGCTTTTAGTTCTTCCGATCCATAACTATCTTGATGATTGCCAAAGTGAATAGAAAAATCATCCTCTTTGCTGTAGCGAGGGACTAAATGGATATGTGAATGAAAAACAGATTGATAGGCTAGTTCACGGTTGTTATTCAAGATATTAAGACCTTTCATTTCTGGAAAAGCTTTTTCCAATGCTTGAGCAATCTTAGGCACACGTGAAAAAACCTCTCCTGCAAGTTCGGGATCATATTCAAAAATATCTGCTACATGACGTTTAGGCACAACTAATGTGTGTCCTTTCGTTGCTTGAGAGATGTCTAAAAAAGCATAGACCTTGTCGTCTTCATATATTTTATAGCTTGGGATTTCTTGATTGATGATTTTGCAAAAAATACAGTTTTCCATATAAAACATCCTTTCTATAAAGAATAAATACTTCAGCTTAACTTTACCATAAGTTAAAGCTATTGTAAGGAAAAAAACAAAATACCGTCATTTTCTTCGTGGTATAATAAATAAAAATAAATGGCGGAGGAAAAAGAATGAGTTTAATTATCGATCATGTCACAGGGGGGTACGGACATCTCCCTGTGTTAAAAGATATCAGTTTCGATGTACAGCCTGGAGAGATAGTAGGGTTGATTGGACTGAACGGAGCAGGGAAAAGTACGACCATCAAGCACATTATCGGTCTGCTGGAAGCTTCAAAAGGAACGATAGAAATCAATCATCTATCCTTAAAGAAAAATACGGAAGAATATCGCAAACAAATTGGGTATATTCCAGAGACTCCTTCTTTATATGAAGAATTGACATTGAGAGAACATATCGAAGTCACTGCGATGGCCTACGATATACCTATGGATACAGCAATGAAAAGAGCAGAAAAGTTGTTGGAGACTTTTCGGTTATCTAATCGTCTTGACTGGTTCCCAGCTAATTTTTCAAAGGGAATGAAACAGAAAGTGATGATCTTATGTGCCTTTTTGATCGAGCCTTCTTTATATATCATCGACGAACCATTTTTAGGCTTGGATCCACTAGCTATCAATGCATTGCTTGAATTGATGGTAGAAATGAAAAAAGAAGGAGCCGGTATTTTGATGTCTACGCATATTTTAGCTACTGCAGAAAAATATTGTGATCGTTTTGTGGTCTTACATAACGGAGAGATACGAGCAGACGGTTCTCTTGAGATGTTGAGAAAAGAATTTCAGCTGCCGGATTCTTCTTTGGACGAAATCTACATTGCTTTAACAAAGGAGCAGGCACATGAGTAGTTTTTTTCAAAAACGTTTAGCAAGACATCAAAAGAAAATGATGAAATATATGCGTTATGTATTGAACGATCATTTTGTTTTAGTTTGTCTTTTCTTGATTGGCGGTGTGGGATTATATTATTCTAATTGGTTGAAAACCCTGCAGCCACCGTTTGCAATTGGAGGGCTCATAATCTCTGTATTTTGGATGCTCTGTTTATTCGTGGGTAAGATGGCTACTTTTGCAGAGGCAGCAGATATTGTTTTTTTACTTCCTAAAGAAAAAGAAATGCAAACCTATTTGGAACGAGCTTTTCGCTATTCTTGCATTTTTCCGTTGATCTTTTTGATATTGGCATGCGGATTGGCCATGCCATTAGTGGTGGTTAGTACGGAGCAATCCTTTTCGATGTTTTTCGTCTATCTGATCATATTATGGAGTTTGAAATTCAGTCATCTGCAAATCAAGAGAGCAGAATTGTTTCGACTAGATCAACAAGTTATTCGTTATTGGAAATTAGGCTGGTTTTTTTCTTCTCTGATCTTTTTGTTTCTATCATTTTATTGGCTGATATGGGCAGGAATAGCAGGTGCATTAGTACAGGCAAGTCTATATTACTGGTTTTTGTGGAAGCAACAAGAAAAAGGATTGGATTGGGAGAAAATGGTGCATGTAGAAGAACATAGGTTGCATCAGATCTATCAATTTATCAATTTATTCACAGATGTTCCTGAAATTACGGCAAAGATCAAAAGAAGACGCTATTTGGATCCTATATTGACTCATATTAAAAGAGAATCAAAAAACACTTATCTTTACTTGTTTGCAAGAAGATTGGCAAGAGGTTCTGATTTTAGTGGTCTTTATTTCCGATTAGTAATTATAGGTGGGTTATTGATTGCCGGAGTAGTCGACTTTTATTTTAGTCTGATTATCGGTTTCTTATTTTTATATTTGATCGGTTTCCAACTGTTACCTTTAGCGAACCAGTTCCGCTATATGGTTCTCGTTCAGCTTTATCCAATCCATAAGAATCAGAAGAAGCAGGCGATTCAGTATCTACTCACATGGGTATTAATTATCGCGTCGGTTATTTTTGGCTTGATTGCTGCAGTCGTATTAGATGGGCAGCAGCGATGGGTTCCGCTAGCGGCTTATTTGATTGTTACTATGCTCTTTGTTAAACTATATGTACCAACTCGTTTGAAGAAGATGTCAGACTGAAAACAAAGCTGTGTAGGGTAAAAATGAGAATGAAAAATAGAGCGTTGACAGTAAGAATGCTGTTCGTTCTATTTTTTTTGAGAAAAGCTGGTTTTTTGAATGGCAATTAAATGAAAAAGAACGTATATGTGCTTGACGTGTAGTGTTCAGGCGACTAGAATAATAAGTACTGCAAAACAAAGAGTAAGAGGACGGGAGAATGCATGATGGAGTTTCAGTTAGACCAAGAGTGGCGGTTACGTCCCATCAAAGGCGACACAGGAAAAACATACATAGGCATGCGTGATGAGGACAAAGTCTTTATTAAACGAAACACGACTCCGATGTTGGCTGCTCTTTCAAGGGAAGGAATTACACCAAAACTTGTTTGGACAAAACGAACGGGGAATGGCGATACTTTGACAGCACAAGAGTGGCTGGAAGGTCGCTTGCTGACTCCTAATGAGATTGGTCAAAGAAACGACGTGATTGATGTTTTGTACCATTTACATCATTCAAATTCTCTTAAAACCATGCTGACCCGTATCGGTGGTCGTGTCATGACGCCGGAGAAGATGCTGCAAAAATATGAAAAAGAATTACCGGAAGAACTCCAGAAAAATCAATTTCTGCAAATTGTCCATCGTTTTCTTCGTGAGCAGATCCCGTCAATAGATAAGGAAAACTTATCAGTAGTACACGGAGATGTAAACCATCGTAATTGGTTAGTATGTAAAAATTATTTATATCTAGTCGATTGGGATTCAATCATGTTTGCAGACCCTGCGGTGGATATTGCAACGATTTTAGGAAATTATGTGCCACTGTCTAGCTGGAATCAGTGGCTGATCAGTTATGGCATACGCCCGACTGACGAAATGCTTGAAAAATTTCATTGGTATGCGGCCATGAATTTGCTCCAAGAAATCACCAGATATTGCAAACGTGAAGATCATCGACGGATGAACGAAGAAATTTTACAATTAAAACGAATTTTCAGTGGCTGAGGTTTGGCCCAAACTCTGCGGAGATTTGGCCAGACCTTTTTAATTAGAGGAAAGGAATGGAGATAAATAATGCGTGTCCGAAATCGTCCGGGAGCAGCGGAAATGTTAGCGGCTCACCCGAATTTTGTAATTAGTGATCCAACATTGTGGAAGGGAAAATGGAATGAATTGTTTGAAAACGATCATCCAATCCACATTGAGATTGGTATGGGGAAAGGCCAGTTCATCACTGGAATGGCAAAAGCCCATCCTGAAATCAATTATATTGGAGTAGAAATGCAGGTCAGTGTTGTTTCGATTGCACTAGACAAGTTGATCGAACAACCGCTTCCTAACCTGAAACTTCTACATGTGGATGGATCAGCGTTGACAGAGTATTTCGCTGACAGCGAAGTAGATCAAATTTATCTGAATTTTTCCGATCCATGGCCAAAAAAACGTCATGAAAAACGGCGATTGACATATAAGACTTTTCTTGCTGTAGATGAACAGATTCTTCGTCCAAATGGAGAAATCCATTT
Source organism: Enterococcus sp. DIV0436a (assembly GCF_051711605.1). Lineage (NCBI taxonomy): Bacteria > Bacillati > Bacillota > Bacilli > Lactobacillales > Enterococcaceae > Enterococcus > Enterococcus sp. DIV0436a. Next base: position 2,483,188 of record NZ_JBIONA010000001.1, on the reverse strand, counting down.
CAAAACAGATAATCAAGGATTGTTTGAGTATTCTCTGGCAAGTTTTTCTCAATATGGCATGATCCTCAAACAGGTATGGTTAGATTTACATCAAAGTCAATTTGAAGGCAATATTATGACGGAGTATGAAGAAAAATTTTCTTCAAAAGGTCAACGTATTTATCGAGTAGAAGCTCAATTTCAAGATAAGACCAAAAAGAAAAGTCTGCGAAACTAACTTTCTGCTTTCATAAAAACATTAATATCCATAAATAAATCCCAGAAAATGAACATTACAGATGTAATGTATTTTCTGGGATTTATTTGATTTAAAATGTATTTATTTCATCGGTTTTTCCACAAGGTGGAATCAATTGGAAGCGAGAAAATGAAAATAATCCTTTGTCGGTGATCTTCAATTCGGGTATGACAGATAATGTTAAGAAAGAAAGTGTCAAAAAAGGATCAAAGGTTTTAGCTGCTCCTAGTTGATGTGCTTTAGTTATTAATTCATTCAACTGTTCATAGACGATCGAAAAAGGTTCCTGTGTCATGATTCCGCCTATAGGAAGAGAAACACAAGCTATTTCCTGCTGTTTGTTGACAACGGTCATCCCGCCACCTTTTTGAATCAAAAGATTAGCAGCATACAGCATATCCTCGTCGTTTGTCCCAACGACAACTAGATTATGCGAGTCATGGGCAATCGTTGTCGCTATCGCTCCTTGTTTCAGCTGAAATCCTTTCACTATGCCTAATCCAATGTTTCCCGTTTGATGGTGACGCTCGATCACCGCAATCTTTAATTGGTCTTTTTCGATTGAAGGAATGAATCGTTCGCCTTGTCGGTCCACTTTTTCTACCAAATCTTTAGTCACTAGACTATTCGGGATAATTTCGATCACATGGGCTTGTGAAGAAGAAAGAAGCAGCTCTAACGAATGTGGATTTAATGGTTGAGCGTTTAGTTTTGGCAGACAACACGTATATGAATTTGAATGATCAGCAAATAAATGGTCTTGGAGTTGCCCAGATTGAACAACTAATGTTCCCTTATAGAAAACTTCATGAATTGGTAGCTTGGTAAGATCGTCTGTTAAGAAGAAATCAGCTTGATACCCAGGGGCAATCGCACCTAGTGTTTTCAAATCAAAACATTCTGCTGCATTCAATGTTGCCATCTGAATGGCTTGTAATGGATCGATTCCAAGTGCAATAGCTTGACGGACGATATGATCGATTGATCCTTCTTTTACTAAATCATTGATCAGTTTATCATCGGTGACAAAGAAGCATCTTCTTGAGTTTTCAGGTGTGATCGGCGGTAGTAGCGATGCCAGATCTTTTGCAACAGTCCCTTCTCGAACCATTAAATACATACCAAGATCCAAACGTTCTTTAGCTTCTTTTGCAGTTGTAGCTTCATGATCCGTCCGAATACCTGCTGCAGGATAAACATTTAACTCTTCCATGCCGATACCAGCTGCATGCCCGTCAATTTTTTTCTTATGCTGGTGCATCAATTGGATCTTTTCTAGGATGTCTGCTTCATTATTTGCTACTGCTTGATAGTTCATGACTTCAGCTAAGCCTAAAACTTCGGGTTTTTGTAAAAAAGGGGCTAATTTTTTTGCATTTAAATTTGCACCATTGGTCTCAAAAGGGGTTACAGGTACACAAGAAGGTAGCATAAAAAAGATATTCATGAGTGTTTGTCTTGCATCTTCTATCATAAACTCAAGACCTGTACTCCCAGCAATGTTTCCTATTTCATGGGGATCTGTCACTACAGTAGTAACTCCATGAAGCAAGGATACTTTTGAAAATTCGCTTGGTGATAAAAGTGAGCTTTCGATATGCACATGGCCATCGATGAATCCTGGCACTAGATATTGCCCATTAGCATTATGTACGCTTTTTCCTTCGTATTCACCGATTCCTACGATCATTCCTTCGCAGATTGCTACATCTTTTTCCATGATTTCTTTCGTAAAGACGTTGACGATCTTAGCATGCTTGATCACTAGGTCAGCAGGCTTTTTTTTACTTGCTACTTCGATATATTTCCTTAATGTTGTTTCCAATGGAGTGCCTCCCAAGATAAATTTTTATAAGTATAACATAAATTCGGCTTTTGCCAATATTTTTTTGTAAATTCATTTTATTTGAAACAAAAAGATCAAAAAGACGTATGTTTTTTGTGGAGGGGAGAATAATGGAAATAAAACGATTATCGGATCAAATGATAAGTGAAAGTTTTGCCAAACATGCCCAAGACGTATATATATTGCCAGCTTCAGAAGTATTTTACATCTATTTTCGCTATGGAAAAAAACGAACATTCTGGAAGAAAGTCTCTTCGGCAGATGGACAGCAACTGATCTCAAGATTTAAGTATTTGGGACAGATGGATATCGGAGAAAAAAGAAAAGCTCAGTTAGGTGCATTTACCTATTCTTTAGAAAAACAGGAAGTTCGTCTGCGGTTGTCTTCTGTAGGAGATTACCTTCAACGAGAGAGTTTAGTGATTCGGCTATTATACGGTACTTTTGAAACACCCCATCGTTGCTTTAGTTCTCGAGATTTTGCAACTATTTTACAGAAAACCGTCAGACGTGGATTATACCTTTTCAGCGGACCAGTCGGATCAGGCAAGACTTCTCTAATGTATCGGTTGGCTTTGGAAGAAAAATTGCAAGTGATTACTATCGAAGATCCTGTAGAGATAGAAGAACCGTTTTTTCTGCAGCTACAGATCAATCCGAAAATAGCACAGACTTATGATACACTTTTGAAACTCGCATTACGGCATCGTCCAGACTTGCTAATCATTGGCGAGATAAGAGATGAATCAACTGCACATGCTGCGGTAAGAGCAGCACTAACAGGGCACCGGGTTTTTGCAACCGTACATGCACGCAATCTTGAAGGTACATTGGTCAGAATCCATGAACTGACAAAGAAAAAAGAAGAGCTATCTGAATGTTTAGCTGGTGTCATTTATCAAGAACTTTTGGAAGATGCCAATCACCATCCTTCTGTCTTATGGAGTTATCAATTTATGGAGGAAGAATCAGTAAAAAAATCATGGGAGGAAAGTTATGAAGAAGCTCAGGAAAATATTTGGCAGTCAGAACTATTCTAAAGGATTAACAAGAAGCCAGCAAAACCAGTTTGCACAAACCATGGGAGAACTGCTTTTATCTGGTTTTAGTCTGCAAGAATCCCTTTATTTATTACTCACGATCCGTTCGTTTCCACCTGTTATTTTGGCAAATATCCAACATCAGCTAAAGGAAGGGCAAGCGTTTAGTGAGGTACTTTCGCAAATAGGATATGGAGCAGAGCAACTGGTACAGATCGAGTTAGCTGAACGTCATGGGAATCTGCCGACAACTTTGTTGGAAATTGCCAAACAGTTTCGGCTTGTTGAAGGATTTCGCAATGATTTGAAAAAGCTGCTTGCATATCCCATACTATTGCTCACCTTTTTGCTAGGTATCTTGTTTAGTATGCGGTTGTTCGTTTTGCCTCAGCTTATTGGTTCAGGAATGGTCATGCAAGAGCATTGGGGGATTCAGCTGATACAAGTCTTTCATTGGTATGTTCTACTATTCATCCTAGCGGTTACTCTATTGGCTTTACTAGTAAGGTATCGTCTGATGAAGTTGTCTCCTGTTGATCAGAGTGAATGGATAAGCAGACAATTATTGATTGGACCGATATATTCCTTGTATCAATCGGCTTATTTGTCACTAGAGATTGGAAAGCTTTTTCATGAAGGTTTCGAATTAAGGCAAATCATAGTCTGCTTAAAGGAAACGAAACAAGAAAGTCTGATTCAGCATCTTGCCTCTAAGTTGATTCAAGGATTGGAGGCAGGTATGTCATTGGCTGAGCAGTTCCAGAATTATCGTTTTCTATCAGAAGAATTCAGTAAAATTGTTTTACAGGGAGAGGCAAAGGGAAGTTTAGGTAAAGAACTGATTTTTTACAGCGAATGGACAAGAAAACAGCTTTTCAAACGTCTTCATCACTGGATGCATTTTATTCAGCCAATCATTTTTTTGGGCGTAGCGGCTTTGATTTTATTAGTTTATGCCGCTGTTTTATTACCTGTTTACGGAAGCATAGAGGAGGTTTTGCCATGAAAAAGAGAAAAATATCTTATTATAGCGGTTTTACATTGATCGAAATGCTAATCGTCTTACTGATCATCAGTGTATTAGTGTTGTTGTTCGTCCCTAATTTGTCGCGTTATAGGAATCATGTAGACCAAGAAAGTCGTGAAGCGATCATCCAGTTGGTAGACACACAAAAAGAGCTCTATGCGCTTCAAAATAATGGAAGAGTTCCTACTGTGGAGGAATTGTTGAATGAAGGCTATATCAAACGAGAACATGCAGAAATCTATCAGCGGCCTTGAAGGTAAGGTTTTAGCATCAGGATATACGTTGTTTGAATCACTCTTACTGATTTTATTACTTACAACGATCCTTTCTTTTCCAGTTCTCGCATTTTCTGCATGGAAGAATGAATTGGCAGTCTATCAATTTTTCAGCCAATTTGAAAAACGAATCTATTCTACGCAAAAAATCGCTATTGTGAATCAGATCCAAACAGGCTTTTATTGGAATAGTGAAGAGAATCAAATCATTTTTCATGTTCCGAATCCAGATAAAATAAATTGGGAAGTATTAGATATTCCTGATGAGATTACCTTGAAACGCCATGCTTCTATTACTTTTGCTGCTAGAACCGGGAATGAAAGTTCACTAAAAGCTTATCAATTTTATTGGGAAGAAAAAGAGCGGACGATTACGTATCAATTCCAGATAGGGAGTGGTCGCTATACAAAAAGAATTGAATAAAACAGGATTTGTTTTGTTGGAGTCCCTTACAGCGCTTATGATCGCTTCTGTCTGTGTCTACTTAGTGAGCTTTGGCCAGCTGTTTTTGCTTCAGGCAGAAAAGAAAAGTGGGGAGGAACTGCTATTTATTCGAATGATTTATGAAGATATCAAGACGCAGCGGATGTATCACAAAAGACCAGAGCGAAGGGAAGAAATGATCCCATACGATATCCAAATTGTCGATAATAATGGAGTAATCGAAAAAGTGTTTGTCAATATGGAGAAAGAAGCGATCAGTATTGAAAAAACAAGTAATTCCAGCATTTACGCTGATTGAATGTCTAATTGGACTGATGATATTGAGCAGTCTATTGCTCACATTCAATCTTTTGATTCAGCAAACCATCCAAGTAAGTGAATTTTTGCAGCGTAAAGATCAAAAAGAGTGGCTAATATTTTTAGCACAATTAGAAGAAGAACTCAAGAGCAGTCACAATGTCTCTGTGAAAAATCAGCAACTGCACTACACGATCGAGGATAAACAGTATATCATCGAAAGATATCAGGCAATGATACGTAAAAGAAGAACTTCCGGCGGACATCAACCTATGTTAACAAGTATCACTGAGCTTCAATTATTGGAAAAAGAACACGCAATTTCTTTTTATGTACACTTTGAAAATGGAGAAGATGGATATGCCATATGGACAAAAAACGATCAGTAGAAAATGTTATAAGGGCTCTATTTTATTTTCTGTCTTGCTTTTATTTCTTTTATGTACGTTTTTATTGATGGCAACATTAGAAAGCTACCGTTTGTCAATGGATCTTAATATACGAATCAAAAATTATTATATAGCAAAAATAATGAAGCAGATGGCTTTATCGGAACAGTCTACGCTTGCCGAAAGTTCGGAAGGAGTTTTTTACTACACAACTGGATCTGTAACATATCAGTGGGTACAACAGTCCCTATTCTTAGAGGTGGAAGTCTCACCGTTTATCTTTCGGTTCACAGAAGAAGTAAAAAATGATACAGATACTAGTACAGAATGATGGAATGTTCGTGAAAACGCCCTCTTTTCTGTTATAACACTGTTTTTAATAAAAAAATGTTTGCCGTTTCACAAATAAAAAACAGTGAAAACGATTGAAATTTTGTCAATTGTTCGATAGAATTAAACAGGTGAAAAAATTGTTATAATATATCTAGAAATGAGGTGCACCATGTTACCAGAAAAAATGGAACAAGGGTTTAATCAAAACCTGGAAGCTATTCAGCTTTTACAGAATGCATTGGGAACTTCCTTTTTAGAAGCCTATGTCGAAAATGCAGAAAATTTAATAGATGATTATCAAGTACGTGTGGTGGATGGAGTGCCGACAAAAGAGACAACGCAACGGATCACAGCTCTTTATGAAGAGTTGAAGAAACTTTCTTTCGAGCCAGAAGAATGGCGCAGACTGTCTCAATTACTTTTATTGAAGGGCAGCCAGACAGAACATTTGCAGGCGAACCATCAACTCACTCCTGATAGTATCGGTTTTTTATTTGTTTTTCTTATTGAACAACTATACACAAATAAAAAAGCACCGGTTAAGATTCTGGATATTGCGGCAGGAATGGGCAACTTGTTATTAACAGTTCTTTTAAACCTATCGAATGCGGGGTACCAAACAGAAGGAATTGGTGTGGATATTGATGATACATTGTTGGCTGTCGCAGCTTCTACAAGTGATTTGACACAAGCAAATGTTCAATACTTTCATCAAGACGGGTTGCAGGATTTATTAATAGATCCTGTCGATTTTGCAATCAGCGATTTGCCAATCGGTTATTATCCGAATGACGAAAAAGCAAAAGAGTTTTTAACAAGTACCGAAGAAGGCCATAGTTATGCACATCATTTATTGCTAGAGCAATCAATGAAATATGTGAAGCCGGATGGTTTTGGTTTGTTTTTGATGCCGAGTGGATTTTTAGAAACGGATCAAAGTGAAGAAATCAAAAAATGGTTTAAAGAAGAAGGTTATCTTCAAGGAATGATTCAATTGCCAGATGAATTGTTCCGTAATAAACAATCGCAAAAAAGTATTTTGATCTTACAGAAAAAAGGACCACAAGCACAACAAGTAAAAGAAGTCTTGCTTGTGAAACTTGCTTCATTAAAAGAACCAGAGAAGGTGACGGAATTTTTCAACGAGTTTAAAAACTGGAAATCATCTGCTCTGTAATCATTCAACGAGAAGGAGAGTCATATGTCTAAAACAATTGCAATCAATGCTGGGAGTTCAAGTTTGAAATGGCAATTATATCAAATGCCAGAAGAAACCGTAGTTGCGAAAGGGATCGTCGAACGTATCGGTTTACAAGATTCTATTTTTACCATCAAGTACGGCGATAATCAAAAATTCGAACAAATCATGGATATCGAAAACCACGAAGTAGCAGTAAAAATGCTGTTAGATCAGTTGATTGAACTGCAAATTTTAAGCTCTTATGATGAAATCACCGGAGTAGGGCACCGTGTTGTTCACGGAGGAGAAACTTATGGGGATTCAGTAGTGATCGATGAGAAAGTAATGGACCGCATTGCTGAATTAGCAGAATTTGCTCCTTTGCATAATCCTGCAAACTTAATGGGGATCAAAGCGTTTAAAAAGATTTTACCTGACATTTTGAGTGTGGCTGTATTCGATACATCTTTCCACTCAACAATGCCAAAGCAAAATTATTTATATAGCTTACCGGTGTCTTATTATGAAGATTTCAAAGTAAGAAAATATGGCTTCCATGGCACAAGTCATCGTTATGTGTCGGAACGTGCGGCAAAATTATTGAACAAACCGATCGAAGAACTAAAAATCATCACTTGCCACTTAGGAAATGGTGTATCGATCACAGCAGTCGATGGAGGTAAATCCATGGATACTTCTATGGGATTCACACCATTAGCTGGGGTGACAATGGGTACACGTTCAGGTGATATCGATCCAGCTGTTCTCCCATATTTAATGGAAAAATTAGAGATTGATATTGATGAAATGATCAATGTTTTGAACAAGAAATCTGGTCTGCTAGGCCTAACAGGATTGTCTAGTGATATGCGTGATCTTGAAAAGAACTATGAAAAAGAACATATTCGTTTAGCTTATGACATTTTCGTGGACCGCATCCGAAAATACATCGGCGGTTATGTGACAACGATGAATGGTGTTGATGCAATTGTCTTTACTGCTGGTATCGGCGAGAATGACGGACATGTACGTAGTGAAATCATCAAAGGTATGTCTTGGTTTGGTTGTGAAATCGATCCAGCGTTGAATGAATTGCGTGGTGAAGAAGTAGATATCTCTACAAAAGAATCAAAAGTAAGAGTATTAGTGATCCCAACAGATGAGGAACTAATGATTGCCCGTGATGTGGAGCGTCTGCGCGGCTAAGCCAAAGCATTCGTTAGGATAAAAGATGAAACGCATGCAAGAGGGAATTCTTGCATGTGTTTTTTTTGCGGAGAAGACCGCAAAATGGTAATTTAACTTCAATTTCCCTTCTTTTTTACAGGATCTTCTTAGGGAATTTTGCTTGGAAAAGTGGTCAAAAGGGAAAAGACTGGCATTTTATTTATTGATTTTCAGGAAAATCCCAATATTTTATTTTCATTCATCTTTATAAGGGACATTACATATGTAAAAAGAAAAAACATTTTTAGATCAGCCTCGTGGGCTGTCGACTTTATTCTTCGCTTTATGTTTAGCTAGAAAACCGATCCGAAACATTCATTGATCGAATAATAAAAACTTGATTTTCCACCTGTACTTTGCCTGAATCGTGAAAGCACAGGTATGAAAATCAAGTTTTTTGTTGCGAAAAAACGTCCTAGTCAATCAGTTGGCCGAGCGGCTGGCGGCTGATCTGCTCCTGATCAATAACGAGTGCTTCTTGGAAGTGTTGCTGCAAAAAGTAGCGGTCATGGCTGACTGCTAGGAGCGTTCCTTGATAGTCTTGCAGCATTTCTTCAATTTCTTCTCGAGCATAGCTGTCGAGGTGATTGGTTGGTTCATCCAAAATCAGGACGTTGATTTTTTCTAAAAAGAGTTTCAGCAACGCCAAACGGATTTTTTCACCACCGGATAAATCTTTGATCCGTTTACCCACATCGCTTTGATAAAAGCCACTTTTGGCTAATTGCCGTCGAGCGACTTCTTCGTTTCCAGTCAATGTGATGGCGTAAGCCAGCAAACGGCTATCGGGATCGGCAAACTGCAGCTGCTGCGGCAAATAACCGATTTGCAAGCTACTACCTAATTTGATGGTGCCACCGTAAGGCTTTTCCTCACCGAGTAATAATTTGAGTAAGGTTGATTTTCCTGCACCATTGTCGCCGATGATGGCTAAATGATCTCCACGATAGACTGCAAAACTGCTGTCTTTGAATAGTACTTGATCAGCGTACTGCTGGTGCAAGTTTTGAATGATGAAAACTTCTTTGCCAGATTTTCCACCATTAGACAAGCTTTGCAGCCGATTTTTCGGGGGAGCTGGCGGTTTGACGAGTGTCAGTTTCGCCAGGCGGCGTTCCAGTTCTTTGGCTTTTTTGAAGAAGGACTCATTGTCTCCTTCATGTGCCCACTGACGAAAACGACGAATCATGACTTTCAACCGCTGGACTTCTTTTTGCTGCAGTTCGTAATTTTTTGTCAGCTCAGCCAAGCGAGCTTCTTTCAAGACTCGAAAACGGCTGTAGTTTCCGGGATACTCAATCAATGCACCTTCTTCCAGTTCCCATGTTTTTGTGGTGACTTGATCGAGAAATTGCCGATCATGAGAAACGACCAGAACCGATTTTTTTGTATTCTGTAAATAGTTTTCCAACCAGCGAATACTGTTAAGATCTAAATGATTGGTCGGTTCATCGAGTAAAAGTAAATCGGCATCGGCTGCTAAAATTTTGGCTAAAGCGACTTTAACTCGTTCGCCTCCGCTAAGTTCTGTTAACCGTGCTTCCTGACGGTGTGGAATCCCTAAGCCTTGCAAGTTCGCTGCAATCCGGTCTTCTAATACGTAACCGCCTAGTTCTTCAAAGCGATGCTGCAGCTCACCGTAACGGGTCAGACACTTCTCTAAGTTTGTATCTGGTTCTGTCATCAATGCTTCGTAGCGACTCATTTGCTGTTTGAGGTCCTGTATCTCAGCGGCAGAATAGAGCAAGTAGTGGTTGACGGTTGCTTCGGAAACTGTAAGTTCTTGTTCGACCGTCCCGATCTTTAAGCCTTTTTTGCGACTGATAACACCGCTGTCGACACCTTCTCTGCCGGTCAAGATTTGTAAAAAGGTTGATTTGCCAGTTCCGTTGATACCGACTAAGGCAATTTTTTCACCAGCTTCAATTTGACAGGATAAATCCTCAAATAATGGATTCCCGCCGATTGTTTTTTTAATAGAAATTGCTTGTATGATCATGATCTCTCTCCTTGAGACCACTCAAAAAGGCCATGGTTATCCATGGCCTGTGTTATTTAAACTCAGATTATCATGAGAAAAATACCTTGAGATGGCCATTGATTTTACGTGAATTCAACTGTTTTGGACAAACTTGTCCCGTCAACAGCAACTGTAAAACCAATTGCATGGCTAAATGCGATATGGTATCGTTGGTAATTTTCATTACTTGTTATTTTAGTCATGCGCATCATAGTATTTTCCCTCCTTCGTGTAGTTGTCTTTTCCAGTGTACCTGAAAGTGTCAGAAAGTTCAACTAGCGCTGACATTTACTTAATATTTATCGATGTGTAATTCTGTCAGAGAGCTTTTTTTATCTGACTGAGGGTAATGTCTCGTGGACCACATCATTGTATTCTGAGCTAAACCAGCGTTCAGGCGAAATCATATGGTGTTTGATAAAAAACTTTGTCTACATGACTTCCTTTTGCCATTTGCTTAATACCGTTGCATTAAACAGCTCTTCTCTTTGGAAATCACCAACATCGCGTTTAGGAGTATCGTTGTGGTTGCAATGGCAAGCGGTAGCCTTTCATCAATTCTTGAATGATTTACCGAATGTAGCACTTGCCTTCTCGCGGTACCCGAACCCGAAATAAAATTTTAGTTTGGCGATAAAATCGGTATCCGCCATCGATACTTCATATTTTTTCGTATCAGATTCATCGGAAACTTCCACATTGACGAACCAATAAGCTTTGGCATGCTTAGGTCGTTTTAAACCACACCAGGGCGACTAATCGCCCGCCGGTGTTCACTTTTTTTATTTTACTTGAACTCATTGACTGTTTTCCCTTTATTTTAAACATTATAAAGACCGATGAGTGCTTGCCGCGTCTTTTGTTTTTATCACGGTTTTTTGTGCAAAAAAACCTGCCGATAGTTGGCAGGTCGTCTACGTGTTAAGCTTTGGTGTGGTCTTTAGCTGGCAATTGGTTTTCTAAATCAGTTCGGACAACAAGCACATCGCAAGCTGCGTTTCTAATAACATATTCAGAAACAGAACCAATAAATAAACGTTCTACAGCATTCAATCCTGTGGCTCCTAACATAATCAAATCTACTTGATTATCTTCTGGGATTTCTCTGGCAATAATTTGTTTTGGTGAGCCATATTCTACGACAGAGGTTACATTATTCAAGCCAGCTTTCTTCGCATTGCTTTCATAATCTGCCAATGTTTGCTTTGCCATTTCAGTAGCTTGTTCTGCAAGCATTCCATCAAAGGATGAAACGGTTTGGAAAGAACGTGTGTCAATGACATGTGCTAATAGAAGTTCTCCGTTATTTCGGATAGCTACATTGACCGCCTTTTTAAAAGCTAATTCAGCTTCATCAGAACCATCTACGGCAACCATGATTTTTTTGTATTGTTGTAACATATGCATTCACTCCTCAAGTCAATCGTATTGTACTCTTTTATTGTAGAACACTTTAGGGAAAAAGAGAATTATTTACTGCTTTGGTTCAGCAATTTTTTTTGCAAATCGGATACTGAAGGTGGCAGAAACAATAATTACGATCAGTAAAAAGACCAAGGCAATAAAGCGTTGATTGAAAAAAGCTGTTAAAATACCCATTACGCCTAAAACAGCATATGCAGCTCCGTAAAATTGTAGGAATCCTTGATTTTTATCATTTTTGTTGATCAATACAAAAAAGATATCCTGTTTATTAAATAAATAATAGCTAACGAATAATAATACTAAAGTGGCGATAATCATTAAAATCCTAATCATGAACAAATCCTCCAAAATAAGCAACAAATAGAAAAAGCAATTTGCCAAGAGCAAATTGCTTTATTCTTTAAAAGATGGTAATCTCCGTTAATGCCGTTGTTTGTCCTGTAGTATTGATCCCGCGAATTCAAGCAGGTGGGTCCCATGGTCGTAGCTTCGAACTACCAAATGATAAGGCATGTTACCAGCAGTGACACAAGACGGGTCCCAAGATATCAATAAAAATGTTCGGTCAACACACAAAGAGGACAATTCGAACATCACAGATTTCCCACCTCTATAGTAGCATATGAATTTAAAAAGAGCAATGAGAGAGCTCGCAGAAACAGAACCGTTTTCTTGTCTAGTTTTTTGGAGGATGCTTTTTCCACTCTTTTATACGGTAATACTGTTGACCCAGAGCCTGTTCATATTTCCCTGTATCTTTTGGCTGATAATACTGAGCATTCTTCAGTTTATCTGGTAAATATTGCTGATTGACCCAAGCCTGATCAAAATGATGAGGATACTGATAACCCACGCCACGGTTGAGAGATTTCGCACCTTTGTAATGGCTATCTCTCAAATGATCAGGAACATCTCCAGCTTTGCCCTCTCGAATATCAGCAAGTGCTGCATCTAATGCCATGTAGGCAGAATTGGATTTTGGCGACAAGCAAAGATCGACGACGACGTCTGCTAGTGGGATACGTGCCTCAGGCAATCCCAATTTTTCAGCAGCTAATACAGCGTTCACTGTACGAGCCGCAGCAGCAGGATTACCTAAACCTATATCTTCATAACCGATAACCATCAGACGCCGGCAAATACTTGCCAGATCACCTGCCTCAACTAAACGGGCGAGATAATGAAGTGCAGCATCCACATCACTTCCACGAATCGATTTTTGAAAAGCCGAAATAACGTCATAATGAGCATCTCCATTTTTGTCATGGGTAAGGGCTTTTCTTTGGACACATTCTTCAATGATCGACAGTGTAAGATGAATCCTTCCTTCTTTATCTGAAGGAGTCGATAGTGTAGCCAGTTCCAGCCCATTCAATGCACTCCGCAAATCGCCGTTCGTTGCACGCGAAAGGTGAAGAAGAGCATCTTTGTCTAACTGGATTGCTTGTTGTCCAAGGCCGCGTTCTTTATCCCTTAAAGCATGTTCGACTGCCAACTGGATGTCTTGCTCTGTTAATGGTTTGACTTCAAAAATCTGTGTACGGCTGCGGATCGCTGGATTGATGGTAATATAAGGATTCTCAGTAGTCGCTCCGACCAAGATGATTCGGCCACTTTCTAAATGAGGAAGCAGAAAATCCTGTTTTGTTTTATCTAATCGGTGTACTTCATCCAATAAGAGGATCACTGTACCACTCATTTTTGCTTCTTCCGCTACAACTTGTAGATCCTTTTTTGAATCTGTAGCGGCGTTTAGCATGCGAAATGCATAATTAGTAGAGCCGGCGATCGCACTTGCGATACTCGTTTTTCCAGTACCAGGAGGTCCATATAGAATCATGGAAGAGAGCATGCGAGCATCGACCATGCGGCGTATGATTTTTCCTTCCCCGACTAGATGCTGCTGACCAACGACTTCATCGATCGTTCGAGGTCTCATGCGATAAGCCAATGGCTGTTGCATAGGATTTTCCTCCTTCTTGTTTTTACGTCCCTTAATTATATCATATTTAGCAAGATGCCTAGAAAGAACAGCCTTCTGTTGTTTTGTTTTCATAGCTTATCCAACTAATATTGTGTATGATAAAGTAGGTGAGAAAAATGACGGATAAACAAAAGATAGATGAATTTTTTTGGAATAAAACGACGCCAGAAGTGGCACGGGATTTATTGGGGATGTATTTGGAGCATGACACACCAGAAGGAAGATTAGCTGGATATATTGTAGACGCGGAAGCATACCTAGGTCCAGAAGACGAGGCCGCCCATAGCTATGGTTTAAGAAGAACACCGCGTGTGCGGGCAATGTATGAAAAACCAGGTACGATCTACCTTTACACGATGCATACTCATCGGATTTTGAACATCATTACTCAGCCAGAAGGGATTCCTCAAGGAGTAATGATACGTGCAATCGAACCCGCCGCAATGATTGATCAAATGAGTAAAAATCGTGGCGGAAAAACTGGTCCAGATATCAGCAACGGTCCGGGAAAATTAGTGGAAGCATTAGCAATTCCTCAAGAACTTTACGGTCAGTCTATAGCAGATAGTTCGTTACGCTTAGTTTTTGAGAAAAAAAAGACACCAAAAAAGATCAATGCTTTGCCTAGAATCGGTATCCCAAACAAAGGTGTATGGACAGAAAAGCCGTTGCGTTTTGTTGTGTCGGGAAATCCTTATATCTCTTTACAAAGAAAAAACCAAATCGAGAAAGATTGGGGTTGGAGGAAAGAAAATGAAAAAGAAGGATCTATTAACATACTTAGATGAAATAATTGAAAAACAAGTGACAGACTATGATGTAGCTTTAGATTGGGATACAAAAAATCATACGATCGAGATCGTTGTTCGCTTGTTTGCAGAAAATAAAGCACAATTTGAGATTGATGATGCAGAAGGGATCGTTTCGCAAGAACCAATTATCGAATTTGAAGACGGCGTACTTCTTTTTAATCCTCAGAAATCTGTTTTTGATGAACGCAATTATCTAGCAGTAATCCCTTATGAAGGAAAAAAAGGGTTGGCAAAATCAGTAGCTGATTCTTTAGTGGAATATCTAAATGAAGTATTAGCTCAAGGGCAAAGCGATTTGCTTGATTTTTTGGATGAAGACGATGACGAAGCTGTATTCGAGCTTCACTGGGATAATCAGCAACTAGCAGAATTAGTAGAAGTAAAACAGCAAAATGAAGCAGATACTTATTTACCGTACCCAAGTTATTAAGGAGTGACAGATATGAAATGGAATGAAGTAAAAGTAGAAACTGAAAGTGAAGCAGTCGAAGCAGTTGCTAATATTTTGATGGAGGCAGGGGCGAGTGGTGTCGCGATTGAAGATTCTTTAGATGTTGAACATTTTCAGTCGGATCAATATGGTGAGATTTTAGATAAAAATGATTTTACATCGCTGAAAGAAGGCGCACTAGTCATGGCTTATTTTCCGGAAACGACTTTCTTACCGGAAATCTTGCCTTTTATCAAAGATCGTATCACACAATTACCTGAGTTTGGTCTAGCTATTGGAAAAAATAAAGTAACAGTTAGTGAAGTAGAGGAAAGCAACTGGGCAACAGCCTGGAAGAAATACTATCATCCGGTGCGTATTACGCGAATGCTGACGGTTGCGCCAAGCTGGGAAAACTACCAGACAGAAGATCCTCTAGAAAAAATTATCACACTAGATCCTGGTATGGCATTTGGCACAGGCACTCATCCCACGACTTCCTTGACATTGACAGCACTAGAAACAGTCTTGCGTGGTGGTGAAACATTGCTAGATGTGGGAACTGGGTCGGGCGTGCTAAGTATTGCAGCAAAATATCTTGGTGCAAAAGATGTCTATGCCTTTGATTTAGACGAAGTAGCCGTTCGTTCGGCGAAAGAAAATATGGATATGAATGAAATAGCCAAAGATGTCCATGTATCAGCTAACGATCTTTTGACAGGAATCGAGATTGAAAGTGATGTAATCGTTGCGAACATTTTAGCAGATATCATCTTATTGATGATCCCAGATGCTTGGCGTTTACTGAAGCAAACAGGCACGTTGATCGTTTCAGGAATCATTGAAGAGAAGAAGCAAATAGTTCTGGATGCCATGTTAGAACAAGGGTTTATCGTGGATCAAATTTTCCAGCAAAAAGACTGGTATGCAATTATTTTGAAAAAACCAGAGGTGGAATAGATGCAGCGGTATTTTTTAAAAGAATCATATGAATCAAAAGACTATTTTGTTTTAGAAGGGGAAAACTATCACCACATTGTACGGGTTATGAGGATGGAACCCGAGGATGAAGTTTTTTTGGCATTCAATGATCAAATAGCCATTGTTGCAGAAATCACGGAGATTACTGAAGAGGCTGTTTATCTGAAAGAAATTAAAAAAGAAGAAAATCAAAAGGAACTGCCAAGTTCGATTACCATAGCGAGTGGCTATCCTAAAGGGGAAAAGCTGGATTGGATCGTTCAGAAATCCACTGAATTAGGAGCGCAAGCTTTTCTTGGTTTCCCGGCATCAGCCTCTGTCGTTAAATGGGATGCAAAAAAACGTATGAAACGACAACAACGGCTTGAAAAGATTGCTCAAGAGGCAGCGGAACAATCCCATCGGCAGATCGTGCCATCAGTAGAGTTATTGGAAACGAAACAAGATTTATTTGAGCGGCTAGATGATTATGACGTGGTCTTGGTTGCTTATGAGGAATCAGCAAAGCAAGGCGAAAAATCAAATGCAGCCAAAATTCTTAGTGAAACAAAACCAGATAGTCGAATCTTAGCTGTCTTTGGACCAGAAGGTGGATTATCCCGCGATGAAGTCGATTATTTTGTAGAACACAAAGGGATACTTTGTGGATTAGGACCAAGAATCCTTCGTACAGAAACAGCACCTCTTTATTTATTAAGTGCTGCTAGCTATCAATGGGAATTAATGAATCCTTCTTTCAGCTAACGTTCTTCATTAATAAAAGAGTATCGACGGAAAGAATTGAAAAAATAGTCAACAATTTGTATAATAGAAACAATTATTTATACAATGGATACGAAAAATCGTTTGAAAAAGCTTTTAAAAAGCGAACATTTCCGTAAAAAAACGTATAACTGCACGGATTTTGGGACAATTATCAAACAGATATTTGTCCCGATTCCCGTTTTACCGAAAAAAGAAAGGGGGATCGATTCCTGTGACAAAAGAAGAAATTTTAACGGGACCCGGTGTCATAAAGCTCGTTAGTCAATACATGGGTCCCGAACATGTAGCATTTGTTGAGAAAGCATGCGAATACGCGACTGCTGCACATGACGGACAGTTTAGAAAATCAGGCGAACCCTACATTATTCATCCTATCCAAGTCGCAGGTATATTAGCAGATTTAAAAATGGATCCCCATACAGTGGCTACAGGCTTCTTACATGATGTTGTTGAAGATACAGAAATCACTTTAGAAGATCTGAGAGAAGAATTTGGCGATGACGTTGCTATGTTAGTGGACGGCGTAACCAAATTAGGGAAAATAAAATATAAATCCCACGAAGAGCAGCTAGCAGAAAACCACCGAAAGATGCTGCTAGCAATGGCTCAAGATTTACGAGTTATCATGGTCAAATTAGCTGATAGACTACATAACATGCGTACGTTGAAGCACCTGCGAGAAGATAAGCAAAGAAGGATCGCTCAGGAAACTTTAGAAATCTATGCGCCTCTTGCACATCGTCTAGGGATCAGCCGGATCAAATGGGAATTAGAAGATACAGCACTTCGTTATCTAAATCCAAAACAGTATTACCGTATCGTCCACTTGATGCAGACGAAGAGAGAAGAACGTGAAAAATACGTAAGTGGTACTGTTGAAGATATTCGAATAGCAACAGAAGAGCTGGGGATTTTTGCAGAAATCTATGGACGGCCAAAACACATTTATTCAATCTATCGTAAAATGAAAGATCAGAAAAAGCAGTTCAACGAAATTTATGACTTGCTAGCTATTCGAGTGATCGTAGATTCAATCAAGGATTGTTATGCTGTATTAGGAGCAATCCACACAAAATGGAAACCGATGCCCGGCAGATTTAAGGATTATATTGCCATGCCAAAAGCTAATATGTACCAATCTTTGCATACTACCGTGATCGGTCCGGCAGGAAATCCGGTAGAAATTCAAATCCGAACACAGGAAATGCATGAAATCGCTGAATTCGGGGTTGCTGCACACTGGGCCTATAAAGAAGGAAAAAATGAAAAAGTAGAACCAGATGGTATGACGAAACAATTAAGCTGGTTCCATGAGATACTCGAACTTCAAGACGAAAGCTATGATGCTTCTGAATTTATGGAAGGCGTAAAAGGAGATATCTTTAGTGATAAAGTCTACGTCTTCACACCAAAGGGAGACGTTACTGAGTTACCAAAAGGATCCGGACCATTGGACTTTGCATACAGTATCCATACAGATATCGGTAACAAAACCACTGGTGCAAAAGTAAATGGCAAAATGGTGCAGCTTGATTACAAATTGAAAAACGGCGATATCATTGAGATCATGACTTCTCCAAATTCATTTGGCCCAAGTCGCGACTGGTTGAAATTAGTTGCTACTAGCAAAGCAAGAAATAAGATCAAACGTTTCTTCAAAGCCCAAGATCGAGAAGAAAATGTGATCAAAGGCCACGAATCCGTGGTCAAATGTATTACAGATCTAGGATTTACGCCTAAAGATATTTTGACGAAGAACAAACTGCAAGAAGCACTCGATCGTTTTAATTATCAAACAGAAGATGATCTCTATGCAGCTGTAGGGTATGGAGAAGTTAGCCCCTTGACGATGGCCAATCGTCTGACTGAAAAAGAACGTAAAGAACAAAAAATCGAGCAGCAAAAGCAAGAAGCAGAAGAAATCATGAATCAGCCGAAAAAAGAACCTGACAAAATGAAAGTACGTCATGAAGGTGGCGTTGTCATTCAAGGGGTAGAAAACTTACTAATTCGTATTAGTCGCTGCTGTAATCCGATTCCTGGTGATGATATCGTTGGTTATATCACTAAAGGCAGAGGGATATCCATTCATCGTCGAGATTGTCCGAATGTTCAGCCTGACAAACCAAATGTAGCAGAACGTTTGATTGAAGTCGAATGGGAAGATACATCGAATACACGAAAAGAGTATGATGCAGATTTGGAAATTTACGGCTATAATCGTTCAGGCTTATTGAATGATGTACTTCAAACAGTCAATGCGCTAACGAAAAATCTCAACAGCGTTGAAGCACGGACGAATAAAGATAAAATGGCGACGATCCATTTGACGGTTGGTATCCAGAATTTATCCCACCTAAAGAGTATCGTGGATAAAATCAAAGCAGTACCTGATGTCTACAGTGTACGCCGGACGAATGGATAGGAGGACAGATATGAGAGCAGTTGTTCAACGGGTAAGTAAAGCTGCTGTGTCAGTCGATCAGCAAGAAATTGGAAAAATTGGCTACGGCCTACTTGTTTTATTAGGCATTCATGAAACCGATACGCAAAAAGATGTGGACTATCTGGTAAAAAAAATTGCACAAATGCGTATTTTTGAAGATGAACAAGGAAAAATGAATATTAGTGTAGAAGATGTGGGAGGACAAATTTTAAGTATCTCTCAATTCACACTGTTTGCGGATACGAAAAAAGGAAATCGACCAAGCTTTGTGGAAGCCGCACGACCAGAAACAGCTATTCCTTTATACGAATCATTCAATGAAGGAATCAGAAGTCGCGGCATCACAGTCGCTACCGGACAATTCGGAGCAGATATGTCGGTTTCTCTCGTCAATGATGGACCTGTAACGATCATTATTGATTCTAAAAACAAATAAAGTAATCTGGTTTTCACTAGTAAAAACTATGAAACATGTCGCTTAAGTTAGACTGAAAACTCTAACTTAAGTGGCTTTTTTGTCTGCAAAAAGCGCTTCTTTTGTCAGCAGTCGGAAAAAAAGTTAAGCTTAAATTATACAAGTTATTTTTTATAGGAGGTTGCTGAAGATGAAAGAAGTACCAGTAGTAGATATCAAAATCACAGATTTAAAAAAATTGTATCAAAAAGGATACAACATGTTGGAGGAGTTACGCCATGAAGCGGACGCTCCCGTCGTCAAAGCAAAGATTTTCAATAAAGAAGCTATCACGATCTACGGATCATCAGCAGCAAAAGTATTTTATGATCCAAGGAATTTCAAACGAAAAGGTGCTATGCCAAAATTAGTATTGAAGACACTTTTTGGTCAAGGTGGAGTACAGACTTTGGATGGAGCTGCTCATCACCATCGGAAAAATATTTTTATGGATCTAATGACACCAGAAAGAATGGAAGATTATCATCGTATCTTAGATAAGAATCTGACACAAGCACTTGAAGCACAGCATGGTCAATTTGAACTATTTGATTTAAGTAAGATGGTTTTCTTTACATCTATTTGCGAGTGGGCAGGTATCAATTTATCAGCGATTTCTAAAGATGAGGTCGAAAAATTAGCAGAATATCAAATCTCTATGATCAGCGGAACGTTTACTTCTCCGATTGATCACATAAAAGGTGTCGAAAATCGCAAAAAATCAGAAAAATGGGCGCAAGGCTTGATTGAAGAAGCTCGACAAAATCCTGTGGCTGGAAAAGAAAATGTGGCATTATATGCTTTTGCCAATGCCACAGATTTAGATGGTCAGCTTTTACCTCTGGAAGTGGCAGCTGTTGAATTATTGAACATCATCCGTCCAACGGTTGCTCTAACTGTGTGGGCGGCATTGATGGGACATGCACTTTTCAGTAGACCAGATTTGTATCAGCAATTAAAAAATGACTTTTCGACGTTACAAGATCCGTTTATTCAAGAAATGAGACGCTATTATCCTTTCTTCCCAATGCTACCTGCGATTTCGCTGAAAGAAGTAGAAGTAGATGGTTATCGTATACCAGAAGGCAGTTGGGTTATTTTAGATTTATATGGAACAGACCATGATGAACGAACAGTTGAAGCGCCAGATTCCTTTATGATCAAACGGTATGTAGGGAAAGCAAAAGATATTTCCTATAAAGAAGAATATGAGATGATTGCACAAGGCGGGGGAGATTTTCGACAAATGCATCGCTGTGCAGGAGAATGGATCACTCTTCATAGTCTACGTGTGTTTTCCGATCAGCTAGTAAATAAGTTTGAGTTCTCTGTACCTGAACAAGATTGGACGATTCCGTTCAATCAGTTTCCAACTTATCCGAATAGCCGAGCGCTACTTTACAAGAATTAGATTAGCATAAACTTATCGAAAAAAAGGAAGATCAAACAGTGCTGATCTTCCTTTTTTCATATTACTATAAATTGATAAAGTCAATTGATCAAAATCCGCGAAATGCTTCATCAATGGTTTGATAATCTTCATTGGATAAATGCAAATCTAAAGCTTGGACATTGTCAGATACTTGCTCTGGACGCTTAGCTCCAGGTATAACTACAGACACTCGTGGATTCTTCATGTACCAAGCTAAAACAAGTTGCGCAGGAGTGGCTTGGTATCTTTTAGCGATGGGGCGAAGTACATCGACAGCGGTTAAAATTTCTCTGAAACGTTCTCCTTGGAAATCTGGGTTTCTTTTTCGAGGATCTCCTTCACCAAATTGTTTTTCCTCACCAAGTTCATATTTTCCTGTCAGCAAACCGGAAGCAAGAGGAAAATAGGGAACAAAACTGATTTTGTTTTTTTCAAGATAAGGGAATAATTCTTTTTCAGCCTGCCGATGGATCAAACTGTATTTATCTTCTACTACATCGACATATCCATCTGCATTCGCTTCTTTCAATTGTTCTAACGTGAAGTTTGACACACCGACTGCTCGGATTTTTCCTGCTTCTTTTAATTCATGCAATGTAGCAACTGATTCATTTTTTGGTGTGCTTTCGTCCGGAAAGTGGATATAAAAAATGTCGATGTAATCAGTTTGCAGACGTTTTAGTGCATCTTCCACCGATTGTTTGAGAAACTCAGGAGAATTATCAAATGTTCGCCCTTTATTTGGTACATGAGCAGCTTTTGTAGCGATGACGACACGTGAGCGATCATATTCTTTTTCCTTCAGTACCTCGCCAATCAGTTCTTCGGAACGGCCGTTTCCGTAAGCATAAGCGGTATCGATCAAATTGATCCCGCTATTCAAAGCTGTACGAACTACTTGTTTTCCTGTCTCATCTTCCAAACCGTCAAAAAGATTATGTCCTCCAACGGCATTTGCTCCTAATCCAAGCTGTTCTGCGTAGACTTGTGAATGTCCGATTCTTATTTCTGCCATAGCTGATTCCTCCTTTTTGTCTAGTCTAAAACAAAATACCAAAAAGCTGAACTAAAACGTTTTTGTGAGGGGAAATAGTCAGATATCTCTTGACTTTGAGACTGGTTTTTAGTAGGTTATAAGTAATATCGAATGTCAATGAAAGAGCGAGTAAGTTTTTGAAACTTTACAAGAGAGGATCATCGAGGCTGAAAATGATCTAAAGTTTCATTAGCCTAAAGACACTCTGGAGATGGACGAGTGAAAAGCCGTCCCGCGTACGAGCGTTATTCGTAAGAGGAAAGAGAAATCTTTCAAAATTAGGTGGTACCGTGTATGAATTTCATTCACCCTTGTTCATGATGAACAAGGGTGATTTTTTTATTTACATAGCTAAGAAAGGGAGAGAAAACTATGAGTTTCCAAAGACCAAAAGGAACAAATGATATTTTGCCAGGCGAATCAGAAAAATGGCAGTTTGTCGAAGAAACAGCACGTTTATTATTCAGAGATTATCAGTATAATGAAATGCGTACACCGATTTTTGAACACTATGAAGTGATATCCCGAAGTGTAGGGGATACAACGGATATCGTTTCAAAAGAGATGTATGATTTTTATGACAAAGGGGAACGCCATGTGACGCTTCGACCAGAAGGTACAGCACCAATCGTTCGTTCTTTTGTTGAGCATAAATTGTTCGGCCCAGAGTATGCGAAACCGTTCAAAACTTTTTATATGGGACCAATGTTTCGCTACGAACGCCCTCAAAAAGGACGGTTACGTCAATTCCATCAAATCGGAGTAGAAGCATTTGGATCAGAAAACCCTGCAACTGATGTGGAGAGCATGGTGATGGCACTTGATTTCTTCAAACAGTTGGGGATCACGCAAATCCGGCTAGTCATCAATTCATTAGGTGATAAAGAAACGCGTCAAGCCTATCGTCAAGCATTGATCGACTATCTTTTACCTTTTGAATCAGAGCTGAGTGAAGACTCTAAACGCCGCCTTCATGAAAATCCATTACGCGTATTGGACAGTAAAGACAAACGAGATCAAAAATTTGTGGCAGAAGCTCCATCTATCTTAGATTATCTAAGCGAGCCTGCTCAAAAACATTTTGATACCGTTGTTTCCATGCTGGATGCATTGGCTGTTCCTTATGAAATCGACAGTAATATGGTTCGCGGACTAGATTATTACACACATACGATTTTTGAAATCATGAGTGACGCACCAAAAATGGGGGCACAAGCAACGATTTGCGCAGGCGGACGTTATGACAATCTAGTGGAAGAACTAGGTGGTCCTTCAACACCTGGCTTCGGATTTGCAATGGGTATCGAGCGATTACTCTTGACTATGGAGGCAGAGGAAGTAGTTATCCCTGCATTTAATGAGTTGGATGCTTACGTGGTCGCACTCGGAGACGAAACAAATATCGAAGCATTGAAAGTGGTCCAAGCGATTCGAAACTTTGGTTTTTCAGCTGACCGCGACTTCATGAACCGTAAAGCAAAAGCGCAATTTAAGACAGCAGATAAAGCGAATGCCAAATTAGTATTGGTGATCGGTGAAGATGAGCTTGCTAGTCAAACGATTAATGTCAAAGCAATGGCAAGCCGAAAAGAAAAAAGTTTTCCATTAGAAGAGATATATGAACATTTTGATGAAGTCTATGATGAAATGACTTTATTCGAGTAGGAGGAAAAAAATAAATGGCACAAAGAACGATCTATTGCGGATTAGTTTCCGAACAACAATTAGAACAAACAGTTACATTAAAAGGATGGGTACAAAAAAGACGAGACCTTGGGGGAGTAATCTTTATCGACCTACGTGATCGTGAAGGAATCGTTCAAATCGTCTTTAATCCTGAAATCAACAAAGAAGCATGGGAAATCGCGGATAAATGTCGCAGTGAATACGTGATCGAAGTGACTGGGGAAGTTAGAAGACGCGGAGAAAATGCAGTAAATCCTAAAATGGCCACTGGTGAATTCGAAGTGATTGCAAGTGAAATCGTGATTTTGAATCAAGCAAAAACCCCACCATTTCAAATTGAAGATGATCAAGCAATCAGTGACGAAATACGTTTGAAATATCGTTATTTGGATCTGCGTCGTCCAAAAATGACTAAAAACATCAAATTAAGAAATGCGACAACAAAAGCGATTCGTCATTATTTAGATGATAATGACTTTCTCGATATCGAAACACCTTACCTAGGGAAATCTACACCAGAAGGCGCAAGAGACTACCTAGTTCCTTCACGTGTCCATGCTGGACATTTCTATGCGTTGCCGCAATCTCCTCAATTGTTTAAACAATTGCTGATGAATGCTGGATTCGACCGTTATTATCAAATCGTTCGTTGTTTCCGCGATGAAGATTTACGTGGAGACCGTCAGCCTGAATTTACGCAAGTAGATATTGAAACAACGTTCTTAACAGCAGAAGAAATCCAAACTTACACAGAGGGATTGATTGCGAAGGTAATGAAAGAAGTTCGCGGTATCGAAGTCACATTGCCATTTCCTCGTATGACCTATGATGAAGCAATGGCTCGCTACGGAAGCGACAAACCGGATACACGTTTTGACATGGAATTGATCGATCTAAGCGATACAGTCAAAGAAGTAGAATTCAAAGTCTTCCAAATGGCTCTTGAAAACGGCGGTGTCGTGAAAGCATTGAATGCTAAAGGCGCTGCAGATCGCTACTCACGAAAAGACATGGATCAGTTAGGTCAATATGTAGGACAATTCGGAGCTAAGGGACTTGCATGGCTGAAAGTAGAAGAAGACGGATTGAAAGGTCCAATTGCTAAATTCATGGGAGAAGCAACAGAAGCAATCATTAAAGCAACAGATGCAAAACCAGGTGACTTGCTGATGTTTGGTGCAGATAAAAGTGAAATCGTCGCTGCTGCATTAGGTGCTATCCGGACACGTTTAGGAAAAGAATTAGGACTAATTGATGAATCGAAATTCAATTTCTTATGGGTAACTGATTGGCCACAATTTGAATTTTCAGAAGAAGAAGGTCGATATGTCTCTGCTCACCATCCATTCACGATGCCAAAAGAAGAAGATATCCCGTTATTGGCTGAAGACCCTGCAAAAGTCTATGCAGAAGCTTATGATATCGTCTTGAACGGTTATGAACTAGGCGGAGGTTCTATCCGTATTCATACTCGTGAGCTTCAAGAAAAAGTACTAGAAACTCTAGGCTTTACAAAAGAACAAATGGAAGAACAATTTGGTTTCTTGTTAACAGCTTTAGATTACGGATTCCCTCCACATGGCGGTATTGCATTAGGATTGGACCGTTTTGCAATGTTATTAGCCGGAGAAGATAATATTCGTGAAGTCATTGCCTTTCCTAAAAACGGAAAAGCAGCAGATGTGATGAGTGATGCACCAAGTATGGTTTCGCCTTTACAATTGTTCGAATTGAATATTGATGTAACGAATATAGAAGAATAGCCGATAAAAAGGTAAAAAGGATTTGTCGAATACGCTTCTTTTGACAACCTTGATTTAATTGAAAAACACTTTATAATGAAGCCATAACATATAAAGCGGGGCTTTTCCATGAAAAAAACATTCGAAAATTGGGCTTATCATGATTACACGACCAAGCTTTCGGTATCTATCGTTTATGCGTTGATCGCATCAGTCGCATTGAATTTCTTTTATCAGCCAGGACATATTTATTCAAGTGGTATTACTGGTCTAGCTCAGATTTTGACGACTTTGTCAAAATCACTGATAGGATTCGAAGTACCGGTATCAACAACTTTGTATTTACTGAATATACCTTTGTTTGTATTGGCGTGGTTAAAAATCGGGAAGAAGTTTACAATTTTCACTTTTATCACAGTCACTTTGACCTCCCTTTGTATCCATATTTTACCGGAAACAGTCCTATCTACCGATCCAATCATCTGTGCGTTGTTTGGGGGGGCTGTGATGGGACTAGGTATTGGGCTAGCGTTGAGAAACGGCCTATCATCGGGCGGTCTAGATATCGTGAGTATCACGATTCGTAAAAAAACAGGAAAGTCGATTGGTTCTATTTCGATCTACTTCAATGCATTGATCGTTTTTGTTGCCGGAATTCTATTTGGCTGGCAATATATGTTTTACAGTACGTTGTCTATTTTCGTCAGTGGAAAAGTAACTGATGTCGTTTATACTAAACAAAAGAAGATGCAGGTAATGATCGTAACGAAACATCCAGAAAAAGTAGTAAATGAAATCCAAAACTGTATGCGTAGAGGGATCACGATCATCAATGAAGCAGAAGGTGCTTATAAGCATGATAAGCAGACAGTATTGATGACGATCGTTACACGATACGAACTGCCTCTACTTAGAGAAGCAATGAAAGCTTCTGATCCACAAGCTTTTGTAAGTATTGCAGAAAACGTCCAGATACTTGGTCGTTTCTATGAGGATGGCATTTAGATCGAGTTTGACAAAAATTCATGAAATACTGCTGTAGACAGACGTTCGTTTGTCTGCAGTTTTTTTCTACCATAGTAGAATCAGCAAAGAAAAACTGCTTTTTTATTTGAAATTTTCTTAAAGTTGAAAAAAAGCATGTTTATTTTTTTAAATTTATGGGATGATAGAAAAAATAGTAGAGAAAGGACACGATTCTACTTGCTATTTTCACTTAATACCCGTATATTACGAATGAAAAAAGTTTATGAAAAGTTGGAATATTGAATGGAAAAACAAAAAAGGTTAAAAAACAGCCGCTACATCACTGGGTTTGATGGGCTCCGTTCATTAGCTGTGGTGGGTGTTATCTTCTATCACCTTCTGCCAACTAGTATGAAAGGCGGCTATTTGGGCGTTCCGATTTTTTTCGTCGTATCTGGTTATTTGATCACGGATCTGCTGCGGCAGGAATGGGAACAAAATGGAAAAATCAATATTTGGCAATTTTATGTCAGAAGAATGAAGAGACTCTATCCGGCACTTGTTTTTATGCTTGTGACAGCTTCGGCTTATATCACTTTGTTTCAGCGAGGGCTGTTAAACAATCTTCGAGGAGTTGTGGTCAGCAGCTTACTGTATGTCAACAACTGGTGGCAAATCAATAACGGTTTATCTTATTTCGATCGATTTGCTAATGAGTCACCGTTTACGCATATCTGGTCTTTAGCAGTAGAAGGTCAAAACTATTTGGTTTGGCCGATCTTATTTGTATTGTTGATGGTATTTGTTCGTAAAAGAAAATGGATCTTTTATACTGTGTTAGGTACATCCTTCCTCTCCGCCATCTTGATGATGATCTTGTATACACCAGGAGGCGATCCAACCCGTGTTTATTACGGTACCGACACTCGTCTGTTTTCTATATGGTTGGGAAGTGCGCTTGCGTTTGTTTGGCCAAGTACGCGTTTAAAGAAAAACATCCCGAAACAAGCGAAAAATATTCTGAATATCGCTGGAGGAATCTCGCTTTTGGCACTGATTCTTTGCTTCTTCTTTTTAGATGATCATTACAATTTCATCTATTACGGAGGAATGCTCCTAGTGAGTCTGTTATGCGTAGTGCTAGTTGCAGTGACAGCACACCCTGGAGCAAGTTTGAATCGATGGTTGACAAATCCAGTATTTACTTGGATTGGCAAACGAAGCTATGGCATTTATTTGTATCAGTTTCCAGTTATGATTTTTTATGAAGCAAAGGTGACTGATATTGCCGATCATGTTTTGTTGCATACTTTAGTGGAAATCACATTGATTCTAATCATCAGTGAACTTTCTTATCGATATGTGGAGCGTCCGCTAGCACGTTTTGATTATGGTCGTACATTCCAAGTGATGAAAGGATGGTTCAGCAAACCGATCATCAGTAAGAGCAAACCATGGGTTGTTCCAGGCACATTACTTGTAGCAATTGCACTCGTTGGTTTCGTTACGGCACCGAAAAACGCTGTAACAGCCGATCAAAAACAACTGCAGGCAAAAATCGCTGAAAGTAAAAAATTAGCAGAAGAAACCAGAAACAATTCAGAAAACACCACTAGTTCGGTTGACCAAGCGATCCTTGATAAGTACGAGTTGTCCAAGGCACAAGGGAATAAGGCACAAAAATTAGAACTAACGGCATTTGGTGATTCAGTTATGTTGGATGCTGCAACGGATCTACAAGAACTTTATCCAAAAGTAGTGGTAGATGGAGATGTCGGACGACAATTATATGCCAGTGTACCTTACATTGAAAAATTAAAGGAACAAGATTTGTTGAAAGACACTGTTCTGATTGGACTAGGAACGAATGGCTCATTCTCGGAAGCTCAGTTTGATAGTGTGATGGATGCAATCGGTGATCGAAAAGTATACTGGGTCAATGTCCGAGTACCGACGAAGCGCTGGCAAAATGACGTGAATGCGATGCTTGAACAGATGACGAAAAAATACGACAATATGACGCTGATTGATTGGTACAGCTACAGTAATGACCATAGTGACTGGTTTTATGATGATCAAGTCCATCCAAATCCTGAAGGGATGACACATTACATTCACTTAGTCAGCGAAGCCTTGCTAGGAGGAAGTTCAAGTACGAACAGCAGTGAGACAAACGTGACAGAATGATAGCTACAAAAAACTTCAGGCAAAAACATTTGTTTTTGCCTGAAGTTTTTTTATATTTATCGTGTTTTTAACATTCATATAGATTCAGGAAGCAAAACGGTTGAGTGTGTCTGTAAATAACGTTCTTTTTGTTTTCGGGTGAGTTTTTTGAATGCAGCTTCTGCTTTTGTTGCTTCGCTTCTTGAAGAAAATACTTCTGCATGGATCATCTTAACAGGTCTTCTTTTTTGAAGACGAGTATATTTAGCACCAGTACCATTGTTATGTTCCTCTAATCGTCTAGAAAGATCGGTTGTATATCCACCATAAAATGTCTGATCTTTACAGAATAACACGTAAAAATAATGTTCATTTGCCATAGAGCATCTCACGAATCTCTACAGTGTATTCTCCATCCATATTGTAAGTGATCAATGGTGGAGCGACTTTGAATCCGTCTAATTTGCCTTCTTTGATTCCTTCAACTAACAAAATATTTGCCTCTTTTCCAGGTTTTGGGTAAACAAATTGGATCCTTTTAGGTGCAATTCGATAGTCTTGCATGACCTGAATGATTTCTAAGAACCGATCAGGACGATGGACCATAGTAAAGCGTCCATTTGTTTTTAGTAGCTTACTTGAAATATCGATCACTTCTTCTAACGTCGTATGGATCTCATGACGGGCGATTGCCAGGTGTTTATTAGGGTTCGTTTTATTTGTTGGCAGCCCTTTGAAATAAGGTGGATTACAGACGACTAAGTCACAAGAATTATGCCGAACGACAGATAAGCTGTCTTTCAGATCGATGGTGTGGACGGTCATTTGTTCATTTAAATGGTTAAGCGCGATACTACGTCTTGCCATGTCTGCTAGACGAGGTTGAAGTTCGATAGCGTCGATAGCCGCCTGGGTTCGTTTACTTAAAAAAAGTCCAACTGCGCCATTTCCTGCACAAAGGTCAACAATCTTCCCTTTTTTAGGTACACGGGAAAAGTGAGCAAGCAGCACAGCATCTAAAGAAAAAGAAAACACTTTGGAACTTTGGATAATCTTGATATCTTCTGCGTATAATTGGTCGATTCGTTCGTCTTCGTGAAGCATGGATTCCCTCCAAAATGAAAAAAATAGTCGTCTGTATTATACTATTTTTATTAAAAAGAACCAAGGTGGCTTGTCAAACCTCTATTTTTTATGCATACTATGACCATAAGAAGGGAAAGGAAGAGACTATGTTTTATCGATTTATGCGCGGGGTAGTTCGAGTACTATTAGCCTTAGTTAATGGAAATGCCCGCTATGAGAATAAAGAAGTTTTACCGCAAGATGAGAATTACATACTAGTTGCTCCCCATCGTACTTGGTGGGACCCATTATATCTGGCGGTAGCTGCAGCACCCAAGGAATTCAGCTTTATGGCAAAAGAAGAACTGTTCAAAAATCCAGTTCTGCGATTTATATTAACTCGATCCAATGCTTTTCCAGTTAAAAGAGAAAATCCAGGACCAAGCGTCATTAAAACACCTGTAAAGATTTTGAAATCGACAAATTTGAGTTTGATCATGTTTCCCAGTGGGACAAGACATGCTACAGAACTTAAAGGCGGAATGGCATTGATTTCCAGAATGTCTAAAGCGAAAATCGTGCCAGCTGTATATCAAGGTCCGTTGACACTTGGGGATCTGTTCAAGCGTCAGAGAGTGACAGTGCGTTTCGGCGAACCAATCGACTTATCAGATATCAAGAAAACGGATAAAGAAGGTATGGCGGAGATCGAACGACGAACACAAGCAGCTTTTGACAAATTGGACAAAGAAGTGAACCCTGATTTCAAATATGAAGTCAAAAAAAAATAAAATGATAAGTTTATGCGTGGGCGGTCTTTTGAATCTACTGTCCTGTTCAGTTCAGACTTTTTCAATGAAAACGAGGGAGAGACGTCAAGTCTGCCCTCTTTTTGCGTTCCAATATGTAAAATAGAAGACAGGTGTCATGTAATGGATCAAAGTGTTATAATAATTAGAAGGACATTTTTTGAGGTGATTGAATGCGTTTTTTACATACAGCCGATTGGCATATCGGAAAAAAACTACAAGGTTATGACTTGATTGAAGACCAGCGTCATGTACTATCTTCTATACTAGATATCGCGAAAGAAGAAAAAGTAGAGGCAATCGTGATTGCCGGAGACTTATATGATAGGAGTGTCCCAGCTGTTGATGCCGTAGAATTATACAATGAATTGATGGTCGATTGGAATTTAAAGGAAAAGATCCCGATTTTTGCTATATCAGGAAATCACGATAGCAGTACGAGACTTTCAGCGGGTACGCCATGGTTCAGTTATTCGAACTATTTTTTGCGAACACAGCTAGCAGAAGCATTTGAACCAGTCGAGTTTAAAAACGTACAATTTTTCTTTCTTCCTTACTTTGAACCAATTGCAGCGAGATTATATTTTGAAGATGACAATATCCGAACGATCAAGCAAGCGGTAGCCAAGGTGATAGATAAAATGCAGGAGCTATTTGATTCAGAAAAAAAACAAGTATTGATTAGCCATTTTTTTGTAATGGGAAGTGTAAAATCTGATTCGGAAACGAAAATCGAAGTAGGCGGGTTGGATTCGATCCCTGGTGAACTACTTACACCGTTTGATTATGTAGCACTAGGACATTTGCATAATCAAGCTGCTTTGAGACAGGATAATGCTCGCTATAGCGGTTCCCCATTGAAATTCTCTTTATCTGAGATCAACCAAAAAAAAGGCGTATGGATCGTTGACCTGACAACAGGCCTGGAGTTGAATTTTAGGGAGATCGAACCCCTGCATGATATTGAAGAAATAACAGCGAGTTTCAAAGAATTGCTGGACCCTGCCTTTTATCAGTCCGTCAATCGGGAGAATTACATCCATATCTATCTCACTGACAGAACGATCATCCCGAATATGATGAACCAGCTTCGGCAAATATATCCTCGTATTTTGGGGATTGAACGGGCAAACGGTCGAGCAGAACAATCAAAGCGCAAACGGAAAGTACTAGAAATGAAAGATCCTCAAAAATTAGCAGAAGCATTTTTTAGTGAAATGACGGAAGAACAGCTAACTGCAAACCAAGAAAAATGGCTCGGAGAAACGTTGCAAGAAATCATGGAAATGGAATGATCAAGAATGAAACCGAAAAAATTACAACTTAAAAATTTTGGTCCTTTTATCAATGAGACCGTAGATTTTTCACGTTTGACAGAAGCACCGCTTTTTTTGATCAGCGGGAAGACAGGAGCTGGCAAAACGACGATTTTTGATGGGATCACCTTCGCACTTTTTGGTGAAACTTCCGGAAGACTTCGCTCTGGAAAAGAGATGCGTTCTTTGTTTGCTACACCAGACGAAGAAACAAGCGTGACTTTTTCTTTTGAACATCAGCAGATGAGCTATGAAATCGAACGAAAACCAGAACAAGTTTTAGCAAAACGAAAAGGAAACGGAACAAAAAAACAGGCAGCCAAAGTAACGTTGACCATTTTTGATGGGAAAGGAAAAGAAATCAAACAAATCACAAAACGTACAGAAGCAGATCAGTTGATCAGAGAACTGATGAATCTCGATGCGAAACAGTTTTCTCAAATCGTTTTACTACCCCAAGGAGAATTCCGTAATTTTTTGGTTTCATCAAGCAGTGATAAAGAGACTGTTTTACGTCATTTATTCGGTACTCAGTTTTTCCAACAGTTCAATGAGCGATTAAAAGAAAAAGCAAAACAACAGCAACAAAAATTGGATCATTTAGAGCAAGAACTGCATCTTCTGCAAAAAAGGTTTGTTTTAGTCAAAGAAGAGGAACCAGCAGCAGGGTTTGAAGCCGTTTTATCCCAATGGACAAACCATCAGGCAATACTCGAAAAACAAATCACGGAAGAAAAAGAAGCTCTAACGGAACTTCAGGAAAAACAAAAGCAACTAGAAAATTCCTACTATCGTTTTGAAAGCTTGAAAAAAAGTTATGAAGAAAAAACGATATTAATAAACAAGCAAAAGGAATTAGCTGCTCAAAAAGACGAAATAGAGGAAAAGAAACGATGGATTGGGTATTATGAATTTACGCAACGATTAGTCGAACCAATCCAGCGCCTACAAGAAATAAAAGCTGAAAAAATAGAACTGTCACAAAAAAGTAGTGAGCAAACAAAGAAACTAGCGATGACTACGCAGAATTATGAAGAGTGGCAAAAAAATGAAGCAAACCGCGTACGCCGACAAACAAAAATCAAAGAAGCTGCTCAAAAACTGCAAAACAAACAGATGATGGTGCCAATTGTCGAATCCTTACGTAGTAAAAAACAAGACGCAGAACAATTAACAATTTCATTGGATAAAGAAGAATTGAATGCCGAGAAGCTGTATCAAAATCTCGCTATCTATCAGGAAAGAACTCGAATTCTTCAAGAAAATTTACTGGATCAGGAAAAACTGCAAGAAGATCGTCTTGCTTTTGGACAGTTAAAATATCTAGATGAAAAGCAGCAAGAAATAGAAAAACAAAAAGCAAAAGACACTGGGTCGCTCGCACAGATAAGAGAAGAACTCAAAAAAGCAACTGAAGAAATAACAAAAAATAGTCAGCTATTGAAAGAACAGACAGAACAAGCAGAACAGCTGAAAAGCCAATGGGCAAAGCAGCAAATTGCTCGTCTTCAGCTTTTTTTGCGTCCAGGGGAGCCATGTCTTGTTTGTGGATCAACGGAACACCCCATACAACAATTAAAACACGAACAGCCAAATAAGGAAGATATCTTAAAAGTAGAACAACAACTGGCAGAAGCTGAGTCTGCTGTAGAAAGAACTCAGCAAATCATTGCCAAAAGTGAAGCACATGAAAATAATCTTCAACAACAATTATCAGATTTAGAACAAAAAATCATGGCAACGAATATACAATTGGCTGAACAAGAAGAACACTTGCAACAGGCTTTGAAAAAGGCATTTCCTGAGATAACAGAACAAAAAACAAAAACAGCTCTTGTAGTAATCGAACAATCTTTAGATAGACGAAAAAGCAAGATGGCCAATACAAGAATAGAGCTGAAAGAAATAAGACAACAAGCAGAAAAGCTCGAACAACAATTAGCTGTCTACAAACAGCAGCAGACAGAAAAAAATAATCAGCTCCAGCAACTGCAAGGAGAAATCAAAAGTTTAGAACAACAATTGCAAGATACGGATAGTAACTGTTTAGAAGAGGAGATACGACGACTTGAAAAACAGTTAGAAAAAGACTCGAATCAACTAGCTGTTGAGCAGAAAGCAGGAGTGCAATTGTTGCAAGATCTTCATACGCTTCGGACACAGCTTGATCTTCAACATGAACAAATAGAAAAAATAGATGAAAAAATAGAAAAGGAACAAGAAAGAATAGCTAAAAATTTAGAAAGCCAGTCGTATTTTTCAACAATTGAAGAAATCTGTGCATTTGCACAACAGCAAGCACAATATAAAGAAAACCAACGTACAGTTACTTCTTATCATGAAGAGCAATTAGTGACAGCTGACCGGCTGCGTCAATTAGAAAATATCCAGCTAACTGAGACATTCCCAGATACAGAAGAGATCAGCCAACAGTTAGAAGAAATAAGACGTATGATCGAAATAAAGCAAGAAAAGATATACGGTTTACAAGAACAAAAAATTAGTAATCAAAAAATCTACGATGAATGTCTTTCGATTTATCACACAAGCCAGACGAAATTAGATGAGCTTACGCAATTACAGCAGCTTTCGCAAACATTCAACGGAGAAAATCCTAAGAAGACTAGTTTGGAACGGTATGTGCTTCAGGTTTATCTTCAAGAAGTGTTACAAGTAGCAAATGATCATCTCCAACGTTTAACGAAAAATCGTTATCAATTTGAGCTAGCGGATACCATTGGCAGTTATCGAGGGAAAACCGGATTAGAAATCAATATCTATGATGATCAGGCAGGTATGTCTCGAAGTGCGCATACCCTGTCTGGCGGTGAGAGTTTTATTGCAGCACTTTCTTTAGCATTAGCTCTTGCCGATGTGATCCAGGCACAAGCTGGTGGTGTAGCAATCGATGCATTGTTTATTGATGAAGGATTTGGGTCATTAGATGAAGAAGCTTTGGAAATGGCAATGGAAGCTTTAGAAACGATCGAAAGTGAAGGAAGAATGATCGGCATCATTAGTCATGTAAGAGAATTGAAAGAACGAGTATTACAACAAATAAGAATTGATACAGAAGGTAGCGGACAAAGCAAAATACGCTATCAACTTGGATAAAAAGGGAGATTGGTAACTATGAAATGGAGTATTCCAGAAAAAGTCATTGCACGTGGACGTCAATACTTGCAAGAAGGCCGAGTGTTATCGGTTGTCCCTGACCAAGAAGAAAACGTGTGGCATGCAGAAGTCTTGGGCAGTGAATTGTATATGGTTGATTTGGATGGTACAGCAAAAGAGATAGATTACTGCCAATGTCCCTATTGGGAGGAACATAAATATTGTAAGCATACAGTTGCTGTGGAACTTTATTTACGGTCGAAAAATCTATCTCGTATCATGAAAAAAGACCAGCCAATGCTAGAACCGGTAAAAGCAACAAGTGAGGGAGAAATCATTGCAAAAGGTTTTTCTCGTCTAAAAACACAAAACAATCCTCAAGCGGTGCAACCTTTGATTATTGAATACCAAGTAGAAACGATTGAGACTAATCAGTATCACCCAGAGCTTTCTATTTTGGCACTTTACTTGCGTATCGGTTCATTGGCATCACCGAAAAAAACATATATCGTAAAAAACATCTATGATTTTTTACAAGCTTACGCAGAAAAAGAAACTTACACTGTTAATAAACAGTACCAGTTTCGTCTAGATAAACGGGCGTTTCAAAAAGAAGATCAAAAAATACTCACGCATCTTGCAGGAAGTGCTCAGACGCATCAATTATTAGGTGCGAACGGCTTACAAGTCAAAGGAAAACTAGATAAAAGATATCTGCTTCTCCCAGTAGAACAAGCCCGCTTCCTGTTAGAGCAGATGAATCAGACTACACGTTTGCATCTGCAGATAAATGAACAAAACGATCAAGGAATACAATTTTCCGATCAAAACAAACCTTTATCATTCAAAGTGGAAAAATTTGGAGAAGATTATTTGCTGCAAGCATTGAATGATTTTGATTTTTTCTTTATGCATTATCAGTGGGGAGTTATCCAAGGGACATTTTATTCTCTGACGAAATATCAACAAACGGTTTATCAAACTTGGAAACAATTGATTCGCCGATTGGAGAAACCAGAAGTAGTGTTCAAGAAAAAAGAATTACCGTCTTTGTTTAAAGAGATTATCCCTCTGCTGTCAGAGATCGGCGACGTAGCTATTGCCCCTGCAGTAGAAGAGGAAGTAGCAGATATCCCCGTCGAATTTATTTTCTTTTTCCGAAAAGCAAAAGGAAAAATCCAAGCTCGAGTCGATTTCGTCTATGGCGAAGTCATCTATTCGACTGACCCGAAGCATGAGGTCTCGACAGAACAGGCTTTTCAGGTGTTACGTGACACAGTAGAAGAGAAACGAGTACTTGATCTATTCAGAATGTATCGCTACCAGAAAAATGAAACTGGTTATGAACGTCCATTGCCAAGCGGGGAAGAACTATATGCCTTTTTCCGCACAGAACTATCTGTCTTCCGTCAGTTTGGTGAAGTCAGACTTGGAAGAAAATTGCGAGAGTTGTATTTAGATGCGCATAAACATCAACCGAAAATCGAAGTAACCGAGACCGGTTCATGGCTCGATATTCGATTCGATGTGACAGGGATAGAGGAGCAAGAAATCGATCATGTCCTGCAAAGCTTGCTGAGAAATGATGCTTTTTATACATTAGAAAATGGTCAGGTTCTTTCTTTTGATTCAGAAGAATTTCAACAAACAAGCCAAGTGTTGCAACAATTACGGGAATCGATACGTACAGAAGAAGGAACGATCCATGTACCTAAAAATCAAGGATTGATCATTCAAAATCAATTGGAAAAAAGCAATGCTACTTTTAGTGAATCGTTCCAAACGATGGTACAAGATCTCATTCATCCAGAAAGATACCAGGCGCAGCTTCCCAAAGGATTGAATGCAACGATGAGAGATTATCAAAAGCAAGGTTTTCGATGGTTGAAGATGTTAGGTCATTATCAGTTTGGCGGTATTTTAGCCGATGAAATGGGACTTGGGAAAACACTACAGACAATTGCCTTTTTACTTTCGGAAAAAGAAGAACGGAAAAGCTTCTCTGCTTTGATCGTAGCGCCTGCGAGCTTAATTTACAACTGGCAGGCAGAGGTGAGAAAATTCGCCCCTTCTTTGAGTATCCAAGTAATCAATGGGAATAAAAAAGAACGTGAAGAATTACTGGCTAAAGACACAGATATCCGAGTGACTTCTTATGCCAGCTTAAGACAAGATCTAGCTAATTATCAGTCGCAAAAAATTGATTATTTGATTCTTGATGAGGCACAAATGGTCAAAAATAGCAGTACGAAAACTGCACAAGCATTGAGAGAATTAGCTGTACCTCAGCGGTTTGCACTGAGTGGGACACCAATCGAGAATAATTTAGAAGAATTGTGGTCATTGTTTGCAACGATTATGCCAGGATTTTTCCCGACTAAAACAAAATTCAGGGAACTTGCCGCAGAAGAAATTGCGCAAATGATTCGACCGTTTATTTTACGGCGAGATAAACAAACTGTGTTGAAAGACTTGCCGGAAAAAACAGAGATGAATCTATATTCTGCACTTACAGAAGAACAAAAAACTGTTTATTTAGCTTACTTGCGTCAAATGCGTGAAGAAATCACGTCAATGGATTCTGAAGCATTCAAGAAAAACCGGATCGGGATACTTGCTGGTCTGACAAGACTGCGACAAATTTGCTGCGATCCTCGTCTGTTTATTGAAGATTACCAAGGCGGTTCCGGCAAGCTCGAACAAGTAAAAGATCTACTGGTAGCTGCCAAAGAGAACAAACGAAGAGTTTTGCTGTTTTCTCAATTTACAGGGATGCTGACTATCTTGCAAGAAGAGTTAGCCGAGCTAGGGATCTCGACATTTTATTTAAGAGGCAGTACGAAACCACAAGATCGGTTAAGTATGGTAGACGCATTTAATGCTGGCGAAAAAGATGTTTTTCTGATTTCCTTAAAGGCTGGGGGAACTGGATTGAATCTCACGGGAGCAGATACGGTCATCTTGTATGACCTTTGGTGGAATCCTGCCATTGAAGAACAAGCTGCTGGACGTGCACATCGGATCGGACAAAAAAATGTGGTAGAAGTGTGGCGTATGATCTCTGAAGGAACGATTGAGGAACGCATGGATTCACTCCAGCAAGAAAAACGCGAACTGTTCCAAAAAGTGATCCAAGGTAATGAAGAACAGTTGACGAAACTGACTGAAGAAGACATCCGCATGATTTTAAGTGTAGGAGAAATCGAGGAGTAAGAGACTCGAAAAAGCGTTCAGTAATGGGTAAGAAAGTCTTTCTAAAGAAGCGATTGTTTATTTGATTTAAAAAATAGCAAGGAGGCTGGGATTCCATTTTATCCCAGCTTCCTTGCTATCATTTTTTTATTTCTATTTTTAAAGGTTATACAAAGATTGTCTTCATTGTCTCTAACAGCTGATCAAAAGAAGAAATCTCGATATCGCAAATTGGAGTCTGTTCAATTTTGCGTTCTCGATGGTTGAACCAAAGCGCTTGCCAGTTAGCACTTTTTGCACCTAGAACATCATTGTCGTAATTATCGCCAACGTATAAGGTCTCTTCTGGAAGCATATGAAATTCTTTCTCAGCCAGCTGAAAAATCTCTTTTTCTGGTTTTTGGAAACCTGTTGCTTGAGAAATGAGCATATTGCGGGAAGGAATCCAATTGTTCAATTGAAGTTGCTTCAGTTTTTTTGTCTGATGGTCAGTCGGCCCATTTGTGATAATTCCTAATGGGACATTCTTTTCCTTCAAGAAATCGAGGGTTTTTTTGACCTCCTCATGCAAGCAGATATTATCAAGTTCTTCCTCGTAAATTTTTTGAAATAAGAGGCCATCTTCTTCCGTAATATGAGGGTAGTCTAAATCTTTTAGTGATTGGCTGATCCGATGTGCTCGCATATATTCTAGTGTCCAATCTCCTGCCATTACTTTTGGGAAGTTTTCATCACTATGATGGCGGAACCGGATATATAGTGGATGCATATCTGCATCTGAAACAAGCGGAACGACTCTTTTGACCGCGTTTCGAAATGGCTGCTGCTGATCATACATCGTATCATCAACATCAAACACAACTGATTTAATCAAAATTTTACACGCCTTTCGGTTTTCATTGATTTTTTCACAAATCCTTGACTATTGTAACAGAAAAAATTGTCTAAAAAAGCTGATAAATAAAGGTTTTTCTTACTATATTTCTATTTCCTTGACAGAATAAGGTTTTTATATTTCAGTTTTTTTCACTAAAAATCGTGAAACACGTCAATAAGTTTGATGAACAAATTAATCATTATGGTAGAAGTCGATTGATTTATTTTAATGCAATCTCTGTGGAATTTTCGAAAGATTTATTTTTTTAATACAGTCTCAATATAACTATTCAAACATAAAATAACGTTATTTGATTTATTTGTTTATAGTAAATTTTATTTAGTAATCATTGCTTTAAAATACTACGCTTATATAACAGAGAAAATAAGCGTTATGATAAAGAACAGTATTATTTAAAATGACAGAAAACATTACTATTAAAGAAATAAAAAACATAAAAAATCTTAAGAAATCGGTTTCATTTAGCTTTTGAGATAAAATAATAGTACAGTTTTATACGCTGTTTCATATGTTTAGAAAATTTGAATTAGATTTGAAAACTCTAATTTTTAAATGATAAAAAAAGCGAGAATGCTGGTTTTACTGTATATTAACCTTAGATAACTTTCATTTTTTTAAAAAAATTATGAAAAAAAGGTAGCTATTTAAAAGTTGATTATGTATAATAGAAACAGATGGGAGATTATTATGATCTTCTGTTACAAAAAAGTGATTCTTATCACGAAAAGGAGTGGTGCACGTTGTTAACATTATATACTTCCCCAAGTTGTACTTCCTGCAGAAAGGCTCGTGCGTGGTTGCAAGAACATCAGATTCCATTTGTTGAACGTAATATTTTTTCAGAACCATTGAACAGTTCTGAATTAAAAGCGATTTTACAAATGACAGAAGACGGAACAGAAGAAATCATCTCGACACGTTCCAAAGTATTCCAAAAACTGAACATGGATTTAGATGATCTGCCGTTACAAGAATTATTGGAACTTGTGCAAAACAATCCTGGATTGCTTCGCCGTCCAATCATGATTGATGATAAACGTCTGCAAGTTGGTTTTAATGAAGATGAAATTCGTCGGTTCCTACCGCGCGATGTACGACAATTAGAATTACGTCAAGCACAATTGATGGCTGGATTATAGAAGGATAATACGAAACTTGGAAAAGACTATTACAAAGATAGTTTTTCCAAGTTTTTTTGTTTTTACAAAAAGTATTCTTGATTAGATGTATAAAAAGGTAGTAGAAGATGATGATTGCACGAAAAATAGAGAGGAAAAATTAGCTGAAAAGTCGGCTATATAGTATTCGTCTGCCAAAAATGTTATAGTTAAATAAGATAGCTTGAAAGGTTGAAAAATCCGCTGGTTTTATTAAATTCACTTAACAGCGAGATTTTTTTTCTTTACATTTAAGCTGATTTCGCTACAATGAATCTATATTAAACATTGTGGCAAAGTGAGGTGTAGCAAAATGGAAATGGAACATATTAATGAAAATACGATCCGTGTACTAATTGGTCATGAAGATTTAGAGGAACGGGGCGTTTCATTTTTGGATTTACTTGGCAATCACAAAGAAATCGAAAATTTCTTTTATAGTATTTTGGAAGAAGTTGATATCGAAGAGGAGTTCCGAGGAAGCGAAGCTGTCACTTTCCAAGTTTTGCCAAAAGGAGACGGATTAGAACTGTTTATCAGTAAAAATCTTCCGGATGAAGAAATTTCTCAATCAGAAGATTCTACTGTTGATTCAGAAGATGTGAGTGACTTTCTTCGTCAGCAGATTATTGGCAGCGATCCGGAGGAAGAATTATCTGGAAGCGCCCTAGAAGAACAGGAAAGACAAGCAACTTTTGCTTTTGAAGATTTTGAACAAGTGATCCAACTTGCAACAGATGTCGAACTAGAGTCTGCTTGGACTGATTTGTATTTATTCGAAGAGCGCTATTACCTAGTCGTTCACTTCTGGATGGAAAATCTCAACCAAGCGGATGTAGAGAATCAGATTGCTCGAATTTTGGAGTTTGCTGAAAAGAGCGATCGTACACCAGAAACATTGAATGAATATGGAAAATGTCTGATGGCACGTAATGCTATCGAGCGAACGAAATTTTATTTTGTATAAATCAGCATTATAGTAAGAGACTGTGACAAAAATTGTGTCGCAGTCTTTTTTTCGTATAAATAGTGTTCAAAAGCTTGCATCTGCGGTAACAAGCCCAACCAAACGAAAAATATTGGGAACTATTTTTGTTTAGCTGTTCTTATTACTTGATGCAGAATAGCTTTTTCACGCCCTCTTTTTTCGTGTAAATAAATTCTTAGACGTAAATAAGTTCAGAGGGAGAAAAATGCTGCTTGCAATGAATGAATATAATAAGTGCTGTTTTGCTAAACATGCAGAAAAAGGAAAGAAATATTATTGTCGTGGCTGTCGAAAAAGAGTGATTTTGAAAAAGGGAAAGAAAAAATGTGCTCATTTTGCCCATCAAAAATCAGATAACTGTTCGGTCTTTAGTGAAAGAGAATCAAAAGAGCACTTACAGTTAAAGGAATGCTTCATGAATTGGCTGGGACAGTCAGTAGAACCAGTATTTTTGGAAGCCTATTTGCCGAGGTTGCGGCAAAGGCCGGATATTTTGTTGGCGAATCTAGCAATAGAAATCCAATGTTCTAGACTGTCTCACCAGAGATTTATTGAAAGAACCCAAAATTATTTGAATAACAGTTACCAAGTATGGTGGATACTTGGTAATTCTTTTCTTGGACAATCGCAATTCTCATTGATAGAAAAAAGTTGCTGCTACTATAATAGAAAAAGAGGAGTGCATTGCTGGAAAGCTGATCTCAAGAAACAAAAGCTTTATTTGTATCATCATATTACAGAGACTGTATCAGGGCATATTTCCTTTTGCAGTAGCTGTTGGACTTTTTCTAGTAGGGACCTTAAAGAAATATTCACTAGTAACGAAATTAAAATGAACCAAATGAAAAAAATAGAAAAAGTGAGTGAAGATGGGAAGAAATGGCTGACACGCCAACTTATTCACAAGCAAAAGAATACAGTATCCATACAAGAACAATGCTACTTGCGTCATAAACATCTTTTGCATCTATCATCGTGGATCTATCAAAAAAGTCGGTTTTTCTTTTATTTACAAGAACAGGTTTTTCTTTATCGAATGTTGTACGAAGAAGCCTTGGAAAACCAGAAAGTTCCTGATTTCAACTCATGGCTTTGCCAAATAAAAGAACATAAAAGGGAATGGCTTTTTCCTATGATTGATGAAGAGATGGTCTATCAGCAGTTTTTTAACGAATGCATACACTTGTCTTCTTTGAAAAAATAGTAAGTATAAAAATAGGCTAGGAATCGGTTTTCTATGTAAAACAAGATTTAGTTATGCTAAAATTGATGGAAGCAGACACATGAATGAGTAGAAAAGTTAGATGCTGTGACATGTGGATGTTAGACTATGATCTATTTTGATAGATAGAGCTAAGGGAAGAAAAGGAGTGGATTTCATGGAAGTAAAGCAGTTGCCAAAACGAGAAGAATTGCCTGAAAATTTAACTTGGGACTTGACCAAGATCTTTTCAAGCGACCAAGAGTTTGATGAGAAATATTTGGAATTATCAGAAGAGTTAAAACAATCTGAAAAACACAAAGGAACACTTGATCAAGGCGCTTCTCAATTTTTAAATGCGATTGAATTCGTATTGAGGGTTTATCGCCAAACTGAAGTCATTTATGTATATGCGCACCTTAAAAACGATCAAGACACTGGAAATACAGATTACCAAGCGCTTTATGCAAGAGCAAGCAGTCTGTTTTCGAAAGTTAGTGAAGCCGTTTCCTGGTTTGAACCAGAAATATTGCAATTGTCAGATGACCAGATTTGGCAATATTTCAAAGAAGAACCAAAATTGGAAGTCTATCGCCATTATATCCAGCAAATAGTAGATAATCGAGCCCATGTCTTATCTGCTGAGCAGGAATCTCTTCTTGCTGGAGCAGGTGAAATCTTTGATGCTTCAAGTGATACATTTGCTGTTTTGAATAATGCAGATCTAGTTTTTCCAACGATTGAAGGAGAAAATGGTGAAATAGTCCAATTATCTCATGGCGTGTATGGTCAGTTGCTAGAAAGCACGGATCGAAGGGTACGCGAAGCAGCATTTAAGGGATTGTACAGTGTTTACGAACAATTTAGAAATACATTTGCTTCTACTTTAGGCACACATATAAAAGGACATAATTTTAAAGCGAAAGTCCGTAATTACAGCTCTGCCAGAGAAGCGTCTTTGAGCAATAATCATATTCCTGAAAGTGTATACGATACTTTGGTAGACGTGGTAAACAAGCATTTGCCTTTGTTACATCGATACATGGAATTACGGAAACGTTTATTAGAAGTGGAAAAACTGCACATGTATGATCTTTATACACCGGTCTTAGGGGAAGCTCCAATTACCTTTACGTACGAAGAAGCAAAAGAAAAAGCTTTAGAAGCACTGAAACCAATGGGTGAAGAATACATGGCCATCGTAGAAAAAGCATTCTCTGAACGTTGGATCGATGTTGTCGAAAATAAAGGGAAACGAAGCGGTGCTTATTCTTCGGGAAGCTATGACACAAATCCATATATTTTATTGAATTGGCATGATACGCTGGATCAGCTATTTACGCTTGTCCACGAAATGGGACATAGTGTTCATAGTTATTTCACTCGTTCGAACCAGCCTTATGTGTACGGCGACTACTCCATCTTTTTAGCAGAAATTGCTTCGACAACGAATGAAAATATCCTAACGGAGTATTTATTGGAAACAGAAAAAGACCCTCGTGTACGGGCTTATGTACTCAACCATTACTTGGATGGGTTTAAAGGAACAGTTTTCCGCCAGACACAATTCGCTGAATTCGAGCATTTCATGCATACGGAAGATGAAAAAGGTGTGCCATTGACTAGTGAATACCTAAGTGATAGTTATGGTAAATTGAATGCAAAATATTATGGTCCAGCAGTCGAAGAAGACCCAGAAATTAAATTCGAATGGTCACGGATACCGCATTTTTATTATAATTACTA
Source organism: Enterococcus sp. DIV0436a (assembly GCF_051711605.1). NCBI lineage: Bacteria > Bacillati > Bacillota > Bacilli > Lactobacillales > Enterococcaceae > Enterococcus > Enterococcus sp. DIV0436a. The sequence continues at coordinate 2,439,060 of NZ_JBIONA010000001.1, read as the reverse complement.
TGTTTTCCAATACTCGACTGGCTTTTCTGCTGCTTCAGCACTGGCGAAGAAAATACTAAACCAGGAACCAGAGGCACTAGAGAACTACTTGGCTTACCTAAAAGCAGGTAACAGCGATTATCCTGTGGAAGTAATGAAAAAAGCAGGAGTTGATATGACACAGGCTGCATATATCGAAGATGCAATGTCGATGTTTGAACAACGTCTAAATGAATTAGAAGAATTGATCGATCGTTTATAAGGCTTTCTATTTTTGATTTTCTCGAATAGAAACGAAAAAAATACGTCGGCTCTCTTGTAAGGGAGTCGACGTATTTTTTTAATTAGAAAGCAAGTGTAAATGGCTAGTTCTTGAATGGAACTGAGAATCATTTGTATGTAAATGTTCACCATTAAAAACTTGATATGAGTTATCTGTTGTTTTACACAGCTCTGTGATTCTCCAAAGGCTACTTGTACCTTTTACTTCTACTAAAACACCAAAATCACGGTCGCAGGCATAATTGTAAACGACTGCAGAAGGGTGTTTTGTGATGCCCATTTCCCGAGCAATTTTTTGATCAGAAAAGAATACTTCTTTAACGAAGTCAGACTGCCGATCTTCTTTAAACATATTCAAATCGCCGCCGATTTCTTCAAATATGGATTCAGCAAGTTCTTGAGAATATGGTATGTCATTACAGCCGACTGCTTCTTGCAATTTGATCAAAAAACGGCGGCCTTTTTTCTTTCCTTGAAACTGCGCCGCTTTGCAGTCTAATGCTGCAGAATAAGTCATTGAGAATAAGTGATTACGTTCCTCAAGATTGTTCTGAGAAATTCCTTTTTGTTGCATGACATCCCCAATTGTCTGCAAATTGACCAAAGGAAGAAAGCGAAATTGCATCTTTTCTTTTGATGGTGTCCCGTACTCTTCTTCGATAAATTGTAATAACTGTTGTTCCATTTCGAAACAGTATTCCCCTAAAGGATTAACAAATAAATAGATTTCGATCATATGAATCTCCCCCAAAATAGATTCTATACAACTAGTGACTAGATTCTTTCACATCCTATAACTTAACAGAAAAAAGTAAAAAAATGAACTCAAGTGCCTTGTGAAAATGAAAGGTTTCTAATTTTTAGCTTCAAGCATACGTTGGATCTTGTTTTTAGCAGGACGATAAGGTAAAGAAAAACGTTTTAAAAAATTTATAAAAGCAATTTTTCCCACAGATGCATCCCCTACCTCTAGTTCCAGTTCAAAATCGTGTAGATTGTCTCCCCAGCTTTCATCAATAGCTAAAAGTCCTTCTTCAATAGGGAATTCAGCCCGTTTTGTTGTAAGCTTTCCGGTTTGGATTAATGAAGCAGGATCGATATTCAAATCAGAAAGTTTTTGAAAAACTGCGCCTGAACGAGGCAGACGTTTTTCGAAGATAAATGCTTCTGCTTCTTCTGTTATAAAGGTATCCGTTGTTTCGAGACGCCCTTTTTCAGCAGGTGTTTTTAATGTATATTCAGCTTGATGACCAACGAAACGGATCCGTAGGCCACAATTTTGTTTCTTCAGCTGTTCATCAACGGTATCGAAATAAATATTAGTCTGTACACGGAAATCTTTATCTGTTAATTGATAGTGAGCGATGAATATCTCGTACTCTTGCTTTGTCAGCATAGATTTATATTCGATTTCAAGCATTTGTGTCATTTGATCGACTCCTTTTTGTCTATTTTGCCTAATTTTCTTTTTTTGGTCAATGCATAAATCAAGAGTACGAAAAAACTTTGCATATATGGTAGAATAAACAATGAATGTTAATGAAGTAGAGGTATCAGCTATGGAACGAGATTGGGAAGCATTTTTAGCACCATATGAACAAACTGTATCAGAATTGAAAGTGAAACTGCGGGGGATCCGCAAACAGTTCCGTGAACAAAATCGACATGTCCCGATTGAATTTGTCACTGGGAGAGTCAAGCCAGTCGATAGTATTGTAACAAAATCACAATTACGGCATATTCCAATGGGACGTTTAGAAGAAGAAATGTCTGATATTGCCGGGTTAAGGATCATGTGTCAGTTTGTAGAAGATATCCATCAAGTTGTTGAGATCATCCGTAAAAGAAAAGACATGAAAGTTCTCCAAGAACGAGATTACATCACAAATAAAAAAGCAAGTGGCTACCGTTCTTATCATCTGGTGATCGAGTATCCTGTACAGCTGATCAGCGGTGAGAAGAAAATTTTGGCGGAAATCCAGATTCGGACTCTTGCGATGAATTTCTGGGCAACGATTGAGCATTCGCTGAATTATAAATATCAAGGCGTTTTTCCAGAAGAAATGAGTGAACGACTTCAGCGTGCGGCAGAAGCTGCCTATCAGTTGGATGAAGAGATGTCCAGTATCCGTGAAGAAATCCAAGAAGCACAGCGGTTATTCTCCCATGGAAGAGGAAAATCAGATGATGTCTACTATCGAACGCTTTTGAAGAAAGAAAGCGAAAGAGAGGAGGCAGGGGATGAAAGTAGCGATCGTTCATAATAAAGAAGCAAAGACTATAGAAGTGACAGAACGTTTGAACGCACTTTTAGAACAAGCAGGGATTCAACGAGATGATCATGAGCCAGAATTGGTCATCTCAGTCGGCGGAGACGGCACATTATTGTCGGCGTTCCATCACTACAGTCATTGTCTGAATGATGTGCGTTTCTTGGGCGTGCATACAGGTCATTTAGGGTTTTACACGGATTGGCGGGATTACGAGCTGGAAGAACTAGTAGACAGCTTACGAACGAATCGGGAACAAAGTGTTAGTTATCCCTTGCTGGATGTTCGGATCAGTTATTTGGATGAAACACCGGACCAGCATTTTTTAGCACTGAATGAATCAACGATTAAACGGGCCAATCGTACGATGGTAGCCGATGTATACATCAAAAACGAGCTGTTTGAAAGTTTTAGAGGAGATGGATTGACGATTTCTACGCCTACTGGTTCGACAGCATATAATAAAAGTGTCGGCGGTGCTGTGATCCATCCTAGTATCAATGCCTTTCAGTTGGCAGAGATTGCTTCACTGAATAATCGAGTGTTTCGTACTTTGGGTTCTCCGATCGTGATTGCCCATGATGAATGGCTAGAAATAAAATTGGAAAATACAGAAGATTATCTTGTAACGGTTGATCAATTGAATGTCGCAAAAGCAAATATCCGCTCAATTTATTATCGAATAGCAGAAGAACGGATCCATTTTGCTTCTTATCGACATATGCATTTTTGGCATCGTGTGAAAGATGCCTTTATTAGTGAGGATTGATATGCAGTTTACATGGGATTATGAGAAAGAACATTCTCAGCAAGTAAAATATTTTTTAAAAGAAAAAGGGATCTCAAAGGGTCTGTTAGCGAAAATAAAATTTCAAGGCGGTCAAATCAAAGTTAATGATCAAGTAGAAAATGTCTTGTTTTCTCTAGCTAAGGATGATAAGGTAACCATTGTGATTCCTGCTGAAGGAGAACATGAAACCGTACTTTTGGATGAAACACCGATCGATATCGTGTATGAAGATGAACACGTTCTGGTAGTAAATAAACCAGCAGGCGTTTCGTCTATTCCTGCCCAATACCATCCAAATGGGACAATGGCTAATCGTGTAAAGGCTTATTATAAAAAAAAAGGTTACGAAAACCAAGTAATCCATGTGGTGACGCGACTAGATCGGGATACATCTGGTTTGATGCTTTTTGCAAAGCATGGATTTGCGCACGCAAAATTAGATATGCAACTTCGTGAAAAGAAGTTTGTGAAAAAATATCAGGCCTTAGTCAGTGGAAGGCTTTCAGATTTATCGGCACATGGACATATCGATTTGCCGATCGCCCGAGATTATTCTTCGCTATTGAAGCGAATGGTCTCTGATGAAGGACGTTCGGCACAGACTGAGTACTGGATAGAGAAGCGACTAACAGAAATCGCGTTAGTTGATATCCAGCTGCATACAGGAAGGACACATCAAATAAGAGTTCATTTTTCCGCAATTGGCTGTGCCCTGCTCGGTGATGATATGTATGGCGGGCGAATGGATCTGGGAATAAAAAGACAAGCCCTTCATTGTTATGATCTGCGTTTTTACCATCCATTTACAGAAGAGTTGCTGGAGTTCAAGCAGCCTTTAGCCGCAGACATGGAGGCAGTTGTGAGACGGTTTGAAGAATAAGGCGAGGTGAGATTGGTTTGGATGAAAATCAAGAATTAGAGGAAAGATTTGCCCAGTTGACTCAAGATTTAAGGGAAAATAATATTCAGGCATTCAGAAACAGTTTTTTAGAGATGCATATCTATGAGCAGGGGCAATTCTACCAATCTCTTACAGAAGAGAACAGACAGCTGATCTATTCCTATCTGTCGCCTAAAGAATTAGCGGATATGTTCGATGTGATTGAAGAAGACAACGAACATATGAAAGAATACCTAGATGAAATGCGTCCTAGCTATGCAGCTGATATGCTTTCTGAGATGTATACAGATAATGCTGTTGACTTGCTTAATACGCTGGATAAAAAGCAAATTGCTAAATATTTAAGTTTGATGTCGGCAGACGATGCCAGTGAAATCAAGGAACTTCTCCATTACGAGGATGAAACAGCTGGCGCGATCATGACAACTGAATTTGTTTCGATCGTAGCCAATCAAACTGTTCGCTCTGCGATGTACGTGCTGAAGAACGAAGCAGATGTAGCTGAAACAATCTATTACATCTATGTCGTTAATCAAGAAGGTCAGCTAGTAGGGGTTATTTCTCTGCGCGACCTAATCGTGAATGATGACGACGCAATGATTTCTGATCTGATGAGCGAACGAGTGCTTTCAGTTCATGTAGGCGACGACCAAGAAGATGTGGCACAAACATTTAGGGATTATGACTTCTTAGCTCTTCCTGTTACCGATTATGATGATCATTTGTTAGGAATCGTCACAGTCGATGATATCATCGACGTTATTGATGATGAAGCTGCTAGCGATTATTCAGGACTTGCCGGGGTCAATGTGGAAGAAATTAATGAAAATCCAGTAAAGGCAGCGTCTCGACGTTTGCCTTGGCTGATCACTCTGTTGTTTTTAGGTATGTCGACCGCTTCTTTAATCAGTCACTATGAAGACTTGGTAAGTGAAGCGAGTATTTTAGCAGTCTTCATTTCGCTGATTACAGGAACTGCCGGTAATGCTGGAACCCAGTCGCTAGCTGTGGCTGTTCGTCGACTTGCGATTTCTGATGAGAAAGATCATGGATTTGTTCGACTTGTTTTGGCTGAAGTCTTGACCGGCGTTGTCACAGGAGCTGTTACGGGGATCACGATTTTTCTAATCGTAGGTTTTTGGAAACATAATTTTATCTTGGGGTTTGTCATAGGGATGGCTATGCTATTTGCAATCACAGTGGCGAATCTTGCAGGTAGTTTAATCCCGATGCTAATGGATCGTCTAGGATTTGATCCAGCAGTAGCAAGCGGCCCCTTTATCACGACTTTGAGCGATTTGACGAGTGTACTGATTTATTTCAATATTGCTTCTTTATTTATGGGCTATTTTATGTAAAAAAACAAAAACATTTGCAATAAGCATTATGCCTGTTGCAAATGTTTTTTTGTTTATAAGATTATAACTGAAGATCCACGATTTTGGTTCCGTGTACTTCGCTTACGTTCAATTCTTTAGCTACATGTGCTGCATTCTCTGCAGTGACACCACCACCAGGCAAAATGATTAAGCGGCCATCTGTATAGGCAATCAATTCTTTAAGCCGTGGGAAATTTTCTACAATAGTTTTGTCAGCAGGACCGCCATGAGTCAAGATACGGTCAACACCATGTTCTACCAGCCAATCGATTGCTTCGAATTGCCGATCTTCAGGAATACTGTCAAAAGCCATATGGAAGGTGATCTGCAACCCTTCTGCTGTTTCGATCAATAGTTCCAAGGCCTCTTCGTCTAGCCAGCCTGAAGGAGTAAGACAACCAAATACTACGCCATCCGTCCCTAATTTCTTTGCTTCAATCAAATCAGTATGCATGATTTTCAATTCGATATCGTTATAGACGAAGTCGCCCCCTCTAGGACGAATAATCGTCATTACGGGGATATCTTTTTCCCCAGCATAACTTAACGTTTCTTCGATCACACCAGTACTCGGGGTTGTGCCACCGACCGCTAAGTTGTCACACAATTCGATCCGATCGGCTCCTCTAGCAATTGCTAGAGGAATAGATGTGTAGTTTTCAGCGCAAAATTCTTTGATCATCTAATCTTCTCCTTTATCTTTCACTTTCTTCTAGGCATTGTATCATATTTTTAGCAGTTGCCAAAGTGAGCATCTAACGGTAAGATAAAACAGAAATGAGGGGGAACTATGTTAAAAAAAATTGACCGAGGACGCCAGTTTTTGGCAGAAAATCATCAGCTGTTCCGCTGTCCGGTTTGCCAAGAAGAAGTAAAAAAGTCTGATAATGGCTTGATATGCAAAAATAATCACCGTTTTGACCTTTCCAAAAAAGGAACACTTTATTTTTTATCCCATGCGGTTAAAACAGAATACGATCAAGGAATGTTCGTTCCAAGGCGTAGAATGATCCAATCTGGCATGTATCAGCCCGTTATTGAGACTATTGCGCAGCATTTACCTGAAGAAGTCTCGCTATTAGATGTTGGCTGCGGAGAAGGTAGCTTCTTGAATGAACTTTCAAAATTGAAAAAGATTCAAAATGCTGTTGGATTTGATATTTCAAAAGAAGGAGTCTACGCAGCTACAGAACAATCTGCCGAAGCATTTTGGTGTGTAGCTGATTTGACCAATTTGCCGTTTGCTGATCAAACATTCAACGCGGTTTTAAATATCTTTTCGCCTTCTCATTACCAAGAATTCCAACGTGTACTCTCAGAAGATGGAGAAGTGTTGAAGGTGGTGCCACAAGAAAATTATTTAAAGGAACTACGTCAGGCTTTTTATCCGAATCAACCTGAAAAACAGAGTTATTCCAATGAACGTGTAGTAGCTAAGTTTGCTGAAGCAATGAAATTAACTGAACGTCAGCGTGTAACCTATGAATTTGAGATACCAGAGGAAAATCAAAAAGATCTTTTGGCCATGTCACCTTTAGAATGGCAGGTAGAAGAGCGAATCAAAGCAGACTTATATAAGAATCCTTTGAAGAAGATTACAATTGACATAGAATTATTAAAAGGAACTAAGAGAAAACGTTTTTCTAGCAGTTTTTAATGAGTAGAGGTTGCAAAAAAAAGTTGAGGGTGTTATATTAGCAACAAGTTGTTTTTTCATTGGTTTTTATCAGGTTCCTGTTCTGATAAAAGTTAGTGAGAAGAGCTTCACTAACGTAACGACTCGCAGTGACTGACACCGAGTTGATACGTTTTTTTTTATGCAAAAATCAAATTGTCAGAAAATAGAAACGAACATAAATATGAGAGGAATGATCCTGATGAATCATATCGTTTTATTTGAACCATTAATCCCTGCAAACACTGGAAATATTGCCCGTACGTGTGCAGCCACGAATACTCCGCTTCATTTAATCGAGCCACTAGGTTTTTCAACTGATGACAAACATCTAAAACGGGCAGGGTTGGATTATTGGAATGATGTAAATATTACTTACCACAGTAATTTAGAAGCTTTTTTAACATTTTTAGGTAATCGTAAACTACATTTGATCTCAAAATTTGCCCATAAAGTATATAGTGACGAAAATTTTGCTGATGGAGAAGAGCACTTCTTTTTATTTGGAAAAGAAACAACCGGTTTGCCAGAAACATTTATGCGTGAAAACGAAGAAAAGTGTTTACGCATCCCTATGAATGATGAGCATGTCCGCTCATTGAATTTATCGAATACAGCTGCAATGATAGTGTATGAAGCACTTCGCCAGCAAGGATTCCCTAATTTAGAATTGACGCATCACTATGAAAATGACAAGCTGGATTAGACAGTTTATTATAGAGTAAAATAAAAGAAAGACAGGAGTTTGCTGCGTATGGAACTATATTTTACCCGACATGGGAAGACACAATGGAATCAGGAAAGACGTTTTCAAGGGAGCAATGGCGATTCTCCGCTTTTGCCACAAAGTTACGAAGAAATCAAAGCATTTGGGAAAAAGGTAAAATATGTTCCTTTTAAAGCAATTTATTCCAGTACAGCAAAGCGAGCACGTGATACAGCAGAAGGTATCAACAAAGAGCTTGCTCGTCCGGTAGAGATTTTTTATACAGATAAGCTAAGAGAGCTAGGGCTGGGTACTTTAGAAGGTCAGTCGATCGATGAAATGTATCAGAAATATCCGGATAATCTGCCGAATTTGCGTAATCATTTAGATCTGTATGATCCTTCTCCTTTTCACGGAGAAACGATTGAATCGGCAATCACACGTATCGAAACTGTTGTAGCAGATGCGGTTGCCCAACATAAAGATGGCCCACTTTTATTCGTAGGACATGGAGCTTCTTTAACTGCAGCTATTCAATGGATGACAGGAAAAGAGCTAAGTGAGTTGCGTGAAATGGGTGGATTGTTCAATAGTAGTTTGACGATTTTAGAGACTGAAGAGCCTTGCAGATTATTGCCATATGAACTGAAAGTATGGAACCAAACAGATTTTTTAGGAACTGAAACAGCACCAGAACCTTTACTATAGAAGAAGGAGGCGGCTTCCGATGCAGCCAGAAGAAATGCCTTATTTCGTTGGTACAGTTGCCGCGATTTTTTTTCAAAATCCTAGTAATTTTTACAAAGTGCTTTTGGTACACATCAGTGAAACCACAGCTGATTACCGTGAAAAAGAGATTGTAGTCACCGGAAGTTTCGGCGATATTCAAGAAAATGAGACTTATCGTTTTTATGGAGAATTAGTGGATCATCCTAAATACGGAAGGCAGCTTAAACTCGAAAGATATGAGCAAGAAAAGCCAACAACTGCAAATGGGATCGTAGCGTATCTTTCCAGCGAAAAATTCCCAGGAATCGGGAAGAAAACAGCAGAAAAAATTGTAGAATTGCTGGGAGAAGATGCTATCGAAAAAATCATTGCTGATCCTTCGGTATTAAAACAAATCTCCGGTTTGACGAAGCCAAAAAGAGAAATGCTTGCTGAGACGATTCGGCTAAACCACGGGATGGATCAAGTGATCATGGGACTGAATCGTTACGGGTTCGGTAGTCAGTTAGCTTTCAGTATCTACCAGGCCTATAAGAACGAGTCTTTGGATATCATCGAAGAAAATCCGTACCAGCTAGTCGAAGACATAGAAGGAATCGGGTTCAAACGTGCAGATAATCTAGCCGAACAAATCGGTATTGCAGCAGATTCACCGAGAAGAATTCGAGCAGCTATCGTGCATCAGATTTTTCAGCATGCAGTTCAAACAGGAGATACATACGTACCGGCGGAGACATTGCTTCAGCAAACGATCCGTATTTTAGAAACAAGTCGCCCAATTGAAATCCAGCCTGATCAGGTTGCTACTGTAATTATCCAACTTGTTGAAGAAGGAAAGATACAACAAGAAGAGACTAATCTTTACGAAAACAGTTTGTACTTTTCTGAATGGGGGATCGGTAATTCGATCCAGCGCCTTCTCAGTCGTAAAAAAGAAATCCATTATCCTGAAAAAGAAGTGCAGAAGAATATTCGGCGTATCGAAAAAATATTCGGCATACAGTATGGACCTTCGCAAGAACAAGCTATCGCTGAAGCAATCCGTTCCCCTCTATTTATTTTAACAGGAGGACCAGGTACGGGGAAAACTACTGTGATCAACGGAATCGTCAATCTTTTTGCAGAGTTGAACGGACTGGAATTGGATCCTTCAAAATATACCCAAGAAATTTTTCCTATTCTACTTGCAGCACCAACTGGCCGAGCAGCTAAACGAATGAACGAAACGACAGGTCTGCCTGCCAGTACGATCCATCGTCTTCTGGGGCTGAATGGACGGGAAAAAACACCTTCAGTCAGTACGAAAGAATTAGAAGGCGGACTTTTGATTGTTGATGAGATGTCTATGGTCGATACATGGCTGGCTAACACATTATTCAAAGCGATTCCGACGAATATGCAAGTTATCTTAGTAGGAGACAAAGATCAGCTTCCCTCTGTCGGTCCTGGTCAAGTACTCCATGATCTTTTGGAAATCGAACAAATTCCCAAAATGGAACTCAATCAGATTTATCGGCAAGGTGATGGTTCTAGTATTATTCCTCTTGCCCATGAGATCAAAGAAGGACGTCTGCCAAAAGATTTCACAAAGAATCAAAAAGATCGTTCCTATTTCCGAAGTGATGCTTATCAAATTGAACCCTTGATCTCTAAAATTGTGGAAAAAGCGAAAAATAAGGGATTCCGTGCACAAGATATCCAAGTATTAGCACCAATGTATCGGGGACCTGCAGGGATCGATGCGTTAAATAAAATGATGCAGGAGATATTCAATCCAGGGAAACCTGGAAAAAAGGAAGTACATTGGAACGACACCGTTTATCGGATAGGAGACAAAGTCCTCCAATTAGTCAATACTCCCGAATTGAATGTATTCAATGGAGATATGGGAGAAATCACGGGTATCATCTTGGCAAAAGATTCTGAAGATAAAGTGGATGAATTAGTTATCCAGTTTGATGCAAATGAGGTCACTTATAAAAGAAACGAATGGAATAAAATCACTCTTTCTTATTGTTGCTCAATCCATAAATCACAAGGCAGTGAATTCAAGATGGTTATTTTGCCCATGGTCCATCAATATCAGCGAATGCTTCAGCGTAATTTGCTCTACACGGCAGTGACCCGCAGTAAGGAACTGTTGATTTTGTTAGGGGAAGAGCAAGCCTATGTCACTTGTGTAGCGAATGAATCAGCAAGCCGGATGACTACGTTGAAATCAAGGATCATAGATAATGATAAAATGAATATCACTCTCCGGACCAAACTAGCAGCTTATGAAGATTCTTTGGTCGGAAATGATCCATTTGAAGATGGGAACTATACAAAAGAGCCACGGGTTGTAAAAGAAAAGCTACCTGTAGAAGATGACAGTGGGACGAATGAATCGAAAAAACAAGTAACGGAAACAGTGGAACCAGATCTGTTTTCTTCATTTGTTGGAGAAGAAAAGAAAGAAGAGGTAGAACCTGCTGTTTCTAAAGATTTCGTTCTTACAGCAGAAGTGATCGATAACCAGTTAGTAGATCCGATGATTGGTATGGAAAACAGTTCTCCCTACGATTTTATACCGGCAAAAAATGCTTGATTTTAAAGATGAGAAATAGCTAAAAATGATCGTTGGTTAGCGTTTTCTTTTGTTTTTTCAGTGTGATATGCTAAGCTGAAATCAAAAGGGGGGCGTTACTTTATGGCTAAAGAAACCGAAGATAAATTAGCGAAATTAGCAAAAGAATCTGGCAATGACTTTAAAAAGTTAGATGAGATGGAAAAAGAATTCAAATTGAATGAAAGTCCTGATGTAGAACGAGACGATCGTGAAGAATCAAAACTAGAAAAAACGTTAGACAAGGCGCCTATTTTTCCGCCTAACACGCCGAACAATCCAACGAATCCTGGCAGCCCTGCGAATCCTTGATTCTTTCAATCGTGAGGAAATGGTTTGCGGGACAATTGAATAGAAGATGTGAAAAAAACCTGAATGATGCGAAGGAGCATCATTCAGGTTTTTTTGTGTTAGATAAGACTTATTGCAAATGCTGATAAAAATAGATAGCCAATTGCGTGCGATCCCGTAAATCTAGCTTTTCTAGTAATTGGCTGATGTAATTGCGAACAGTGCCGTCACTCAAGTACAAGGCATCTGCAATTTCTTTATTGTTTTTCCCGGCAGCTACTTCTTTGATGATTGCAAGCTCACGTTCACTAAAAGAAGCATAAGCATGACTATCAATCGTCGGTTTATTCTTCAACATTTGAGTGAAAGTCTCGATGATTTCATTACCAAATACGGCCTGTCCATTATAAGCGGATTTGACAGAAGGAATAATCGCTTGCAAGTTCTGTTTGATTAAATACCCTTTGACACCGATGGAAAATGCTTCGCGGATGTATTCTTCATCTTTGAATGTCGTCAAAAGCAAAAGGATGGCTTTGGGAAATTTAGCCAAAATTTCTTTGGCAGCATCGATGCCCGTTTGTTTAGGCATGGGGATGTCCGTCAGCAAAACATCGGGACGATGGGTTTCGTATAAGACTAGCGCATCCTTGGCACAATGACCAATGCCTAACACACGGATCTCTTTCGTGCTTTCTAAAATGGTTTGTAACGATTTCGTCACAAATGGATCATCATCAATAATGACTACTGTTATCATTGGTGTCCCTCCCTTGGTAAAATGATCGTTAACTGAAATTGCTGGTTTTCTTGGAAAATATGGACTTGTCCCTTTTGTTCTTGAACACGTTGACGCATCGTTTTCAAACCAATACCGGGAGCAGAATTTTTTTGTGGGCTGGTGCCATCATTCGTGATTTGCAAGCGATAAAAGGCCGGCAACGTTCGAAAATGTAAAACAACGGTTTTGGCATGACTATGTTTGATACTGTTGGTTAAGGCTTCTTTGATGACCATTAAGAAGCAGTTTTGCTGCGTTTCATTCAATCCTTCAAACAAGTTTCCTTCAATCGTAACAGAAGAAGGAAAATCAGCGATCAGAAACTCTAAGGAGTGTTGAAAAGAGATCGATGTCTCATGGAGGTCATGGACACTTTGACGAATCCGATCCATCCCAGTGTGAACGGTGGCACTTAAATTTTCTAATGGTTCTTTTAGTTTTGGTTCTTGATTGATCATTTCAAGCGCACCAATTTGTAAAATCGCACTTGACAGCAGATGACCGACATTGTCATGGATGTCTCGGGCAATTCGGTTCCGTTCTTCCACAATTTGCAAGGCTAATTGTGTTTCTTGTGACAGGGCCAATACTTTATTTTGTTCCGATAACTCTTGTTGTTTTTCCCAATGAGTATCTTTGGAGACAATGTACTTTTTCTCAAGATCGGTCGTTCGTTGATCTTTTTTTCGTAAGTAAAAGGAAAAAAACAGCAAAATTACGACAAAGGCGACCTTGATGGGGGGATGATTACCAACCGTCGAAATCAACAAAAAACCTAACAAAAACAAGTAATCAAGGTGGCTTTCTTCAGGGGCGATCACTCGCATCGTCGCTGGCAGAAACAGGACAAGATCAGGTAAAAAGGCACATAAAAGAAATAGAATAACTTGGAAAATCCAATTTGGCTTTGTAGGCAGTAAATAACTGACACCAGTGAATAAAACGGCGATCAATAAATAGATAACTTGCATAGCAACGAATCCTTGACTTACCAGCAAAAGCAATGAGATAACCAGTAGAAAGCTAGTTTCGTTGAGTAGCCGAGATTTATGCATAGCAGACTCCTTCATTGTGACAAATGTCATGTGTGGTTTAGCCAATCGTCACTAGTTTCTTTTCTTGCACTTTATTATAGTCAGATCAACAAGAAATTTGGAAGGAGTTTTTCATGATGATTATCGAAATTGATAAATTAGTCAAACGCTATGGAGATTTTGTAGCATTGAATCATTTTGATCTGCAAGTACAAGAAGGAGAAGTCTTAGGTCTGTTAGGATCAAACGGCAGTGGGAAATCGACTGCCATCAACTGTATGCTTTCTTTGTTAAATTATGACAAAGGAACCATTAAATTGTTCGGGACAACAATGACTCCTGAAAATTATGCTGTCAAGGCAATGATTGGGGTCGTTCCTCAAGACGTTGCGGTCTTTGACGAACTAAGTGTGCAAGAAAATATCGATTATTTTTGCGGTTTATATGTTTCCGAAAAAGAGAAAAGGAAAGCCTTGATTGAAGAGGTGATTCAATTAGTGGGATTAGAAAAATATGTTTCGTTTCGTCCAGGAGAACTTAGTGGTGGCTTGAAACGTCGGTTGAACATCGCATGTGGGATTGCCCACAAGCCGCGGTTAATTTTTTTAGATGAGCCGACAGTAGCTGTAGACCCCCAAAGTCGGAATAAAATTTTAGAAAGTATCAAGGAGCTGAATCGACAAGGAGCAACCATTGTCTATACAACACATTACATGGAAGAAGTAGAAATTCTTTGCGACCAGATCGTGATCATGGATCAAGGACAGGTGATTGCTAAAGGAACCAAAGAATCTCTAAAAGATATGGTACGGACGGCGGATCGTTTGACGATCGACATCCCATTACTCCCAGAAAACGTGTTGTCAGCGATTCAGCGAACAATAGCTTCTGATGGAATCGCTTATAAAAAAGGTCAGCTCCAAGTAACAACTACTGAACTAAATACAGTATTGTTGCCGATTCTTACAATCTTACAAGAAGAAAAGATCAGTTACGGAAAAATAGCAACCAAAGAAGCGTCCTTGAATGATGTCTTTTTAGAGATTACTGGCAAGGATTTGAGAGACTAGAGGAGGGGAAATAATGTTTTGGCATTTTTATAAATATCGCACAAAAATACTGCTGCGAAATAAATCCATGTTGTTTTGGACATTGGCCTTTCCAATTCTTTTAGGATTGATGTTTATGGCGGCCTTTGGCGAGATTGATCAAGGTGGCAATCTCGAAACGATTAATACTGGAATTGTAATCAAAGCGGATCAAACAGCGCTTTCGGAAAATTTTACCACAGTCTTAGAACAAGTCGAAGTCAATGATAAACCATTATTTGAAGTACAGGAACTATCGGAAGTAGAAGCGAATGAAAAGCTAAATGCAGATGATTTGGCTGGTTTTTATCTCATTGATGGTTCATCTGTTTCGCTCCATGTGGGTCAAGCAGGAATGAGTCAGACGTTGATGAAAAACGTCATGGATCAATTTTTACAGCGTATTGGTATAATTTCGAGTAAAGTGGCAGAAGTGGAGAACGTTGATCTCGCGCCCATCATGACTGTTTTTGAACAAGAAGTATCTTTTCAAGAAGTTCATGCAGGTCGTAATATGAGTTTCAAAAGTTTTTATTTCTTCACTCTGATTGGAATGGCGATTCTCTACGGGACGATGTGGGGGGTCCGCAATGTACAGGATCAGCAAGCAAATCAATCGTCAAATGGTATTCGCTTGTCCTTGATTCCTAGAAAGCAATCGTTAGTTTCAATCGCTAATTTGGCAGCAAGATTTACGATTGTTTTGACAGAGATTTATATTATGTTAGCTGTCTTTCGTTTTATCTATCAAGTAGACTTTGGTGAACGTTGGCAATGGTTGATGATTGTTACCGCTCTGGGGTCGTTGTGTGCGATTTTGTTAGGTACATTGGTTGGTAATTTGATACCAAAAATGAATCTGGTGCAAAAGGATAGCATCTTGATTTCAGTGACGATTGCGATGAGCTTTTTTGCTGGTATGATGGGGTCGGAACAAGTGAAGTATTGGATTGATCTTCATATTCCGATTGTTGGTCAATTAAATCTCGTCAACTTGATCAGCGAAAGTTTGTATAAACTTTATTTCTACACTGATTTGGCTAGTTTTTATACCAATCTTCTATGGTTGATCGGATTTATTTTCCTTTTTGCGTTAGGAAATGCTTGGATGGAAAGAGGGGTGCGTTATGACGCTTTATAAAACGATTTGGACATTGCTTAAAGCAAATAAATCGAATTTACTGATAGGTGTAATTATCACTGTTGTTGCCACATTCTTTTTTGCGCAAAATATTGATGTTGAAAATACCTCTCTGCAAGATGCGAAAATCGCCTTGATTAGTGAAGAAGAGTCGCCTGTAGTCGATGGCCTTCGTAAATATTTGAATGACAAGGAAACAGTCGTTACATTGGATGGAACCTCACAAAAAGAAATCGATGATGCTCTTTATTTTAATCGTGTAAACATTATCTTACATCTGCCTGCAGACTTTACCGAACAAGTCGAAGTAGGAAAGATGCCGACGATCAAGATACAGAGTCGCCCAGATGCCTTTTCTAAAACAGTTGTTACACAGCAAGTGAACACCTTTTTGCAAACACTGATTCTGTTTCAAGAAGAAGATAAAACAATCGATGCAGCTATGGAACAGACACAAATGGCACTCTCGGTTACTGGAGAAGTTGAGCTAAGTGCGGGATATAGTCAGCGGATGAAAAAGCTGTTGACGGGCACAACCTTTAATTTCTTGTCTTATGGGTTGTTTCTATCCATTTTTAGCGGTTTCAGCGTCATCAATCTAGCGTTTAATCGCAAAGAGATCAGTAAACGAAACCAGAGTGCGCCCATTACCAAACGAAACTTGAATCGCAAAGTAACCTTTAGTTTGATTAGTTACTCGCTGCTGTTGTTCAGTGGCTTCTTACTTCTAATGGTTCTGTTAGTGATCCACACCTCGTGGGATATAACGGTATGGTATCATATTTTAAATACTTTCTTGTTTTTATTGCCGGTCATTAGCTTTTCGGCTTGTATCACTTCATTGGTAAAAAACTCAGAAACCAGCAGTGGGATCAAAGATATTTTTATCACAGGCAGTTGCTTTATCGGTGGGGTGTTTGTACCAGCAGAATACTTGCCAGAAATGGTTAGCAAAATAGCGGCATTCACACCAACATATTGGTTTGTTCAAAATAATAACTTGATCAGTGAAACACTCAGTTACAATCAAACATTTGCAGAATCTTTTTGGTTCAATGGTTGTGTCTTAGTTGCTTTTGCTGCGGTGTTTTCAATGATCCAATTTATTTTGGGTAAAGAAAGAAACTATCGATGGCAACCCAATTGGGCAAAGAATTAACTGCATAGTAAAAAAAGGACTGTGACAAAAGTCGTGTCACAGTCCTTTTTTCCGAATAAACGGTGTTCCAGATGTAGCTTCTGACAAAACCTCTTTTATTAACACCAAAACAACTGTTTAGTTGTGGTTATTGTGATATCAAAAGGTCGTTTTTCCATTTCTTCTCCATCTTCTTGACCATGTTGCGGTGTTGTTGAAACGATACGTAATCTGTTTGTTGTGTAGTGATGGAAATATTTCGATTTCAATTGTTTTTTCTGTATAAGTAAAAGAATGAGCCACAAGATTTTAAAGAAATTGATTCGTTCGACCACGACAAAATCAATGACTGGTTTAGACGCATCAGCAGTTGGAACAATCGCGATTCCTCCGCCAAAAAAAGGATGCTTCGTTGCTGTACATAAAAATGCGTTTGAAAAACTTAATTGTTTTCCTCCTGCATCTACCAGAATTGGAAATCCTTTTTGAGTGAATAAAGCACGGAGAATAGAGAATAAATACGAAAATGATCCTAAGTTGTATTTGTTCAATCGCTTTTTTGTGGAAGAATGATTTGTCGCATGGACGATAGCTGCATCTAATCCTATACCGAAATTATTAACAGCTATTCCTTTTTTTTCACTTATTTTTTCTTCATAAGCCATTATGTGGACTTTTTCTGGTGATTGAGCTGCTAAAATCAGCTGAAGTCCTTTTTTGGGATTTTTTGGAAGGCCTGCCCCTCGAGCAAAATCATTTCCAGAACCTGCTGGAATATAAGCAACTGGGAATTCTACTTCCATCTGATAGAAAGTATCAAGTACCTGATGTAAGGTGCCGTCACCTCCTACGATGATCAAAAGGGGGAAAATATCGATTGTTTTCTGTTCTTCTTCTATCCAAGGAATCAATGTTTCTTTTGCCAAAGTTTCAGCAATCTCAGCATCGTGTCCTTTGTATTCACTATAATGAAGTGTATAGTCAATATGCTTATTTTTTAATACCGGTAAAATTCTTTCTGCTACTTTATAGCCATTTCCGCTGCCTGCCGATGGATTGATCAATATATGATAATGGAATTTCATAATTTCCTCCTGCTATTCAATAAAACAAGATATTTTAATACTCCTGTTTGCTGGTTAACCAATAATTAGCAAGCTTTTTCTATTTTTTGAATGAAAGAAACTTGTTTTTTCAAAAAAATCTGTTACAAAATTAATTCTTGGTTATTATAGCAGAAGTCTAGGAAAATGAAAAAGGTCCGAAGACCGAAAAACACAAAAAAGCCTAGCAAGCGCATGATCCATTACTTACGTAAGGAGAAGTTCCAAGGTTCGGCATGTCCACTTAGATCTTCAGCTGCTTGCTAGACCGTTCTCTAGTAAGAGGTTGCTCAAATTCCCACATCCTTTTTTATTTATTTAAGTTTCACAACAATTCTGTTCTTGCAGATCCTACTTCGTCTGCTTTACTGGGAATTCTTATGACCCCTTACACTTACTTTATACCATATCCCACGATTTTTAGCAAACGTTTACATTATTTAAGCTTTTGCTTTTTTAAAAGCAGATAAGACGGATTGAAATAAATGAAAAGTCTGTTATAATTATTGTTTGTTTCACATAACCGCGGTTCATCAACCATCCCGCGTTAAAAAAACTAGGAGAAAAGAGGAGAGAAAATGCAAAAAACGAAAAGCAGACAACGGTTATCCGTAATCGTTGTAAATGGCATCATCATGGCTCTTTATCTAGCGTTAACTATTTTAGTTGCGCCTGTATCCTCAGGGCCGATCCAGTTTCGTATTTCAGAAAGTTTGAATCATTTAGTTGTCTTTAACCGTAAATTGCTTGGGGGAGTTTTAGGCGGGGTCATCGTCTATAATGCCTTCTTTGGTTTTGGTATCATGGATGTGGTTTTTGGTGGCGGCCAAACATTGCTTTCTTTAGGCCTGACAGCTTTATTGCAAAACAAAGTGAAAAATGTAAAGATGCGTTTAGTATTGAACACGATCTTCTTTACCATCAGCATGGGACTGATTGCTTATATGTTAGTTCCAACAGGTGGCCAAGCATTTTGGACAACCTATGGCACGCTTGCATTAAGTGAGTTTATCGTCATGGCTGTTTCAGCACCATTGATGTATTATTTAGATCGCGCGCTTGATTTTGAAAAGCGTGTCTAATTATAAAAAGCGAAAAAAGAAAGCAGATTAGCTGTTTTCTTTTTTCGCTTTTTGATTATGCTTCTTGGTTTTGCAAATTTTCAATTTCTACCACTTTATAATTCTTTTTCTCTAAGTGGTTGACGATCGTTTCACATACTTTCGCTTCAGTGTTAGCCGGTAGCGTGATCAATGTACGTCGAATGTATTCGTCTTTTTCGATATCAAGAGTAATACAGCTGGCAATGCTGCTGTGTTTTGAAATGATTTTTGCAATAGCAGCCAAATCTCCTTGCTTTCCTGTGGAAGCAATTGTCAGTACATAGCTTCCTTGTTCTACGCTCCAAGATTGAGAGAGCATATTAAGCAACGTACTATGTGTCAAAATACCATAAAAATGATTTTCACTGTCAAGGACAGCAATATAAGGAAGCTCTTTGATCGTAAAGAATACTTTGAAGAAAGAAGTATCCAGGTAAATGAACTTTGTAGCGTTTTTCAAAAGATGAGTGACAGGAAGCGTCATATCACCGCCATTTGCTTTATGACGATAGATATGCATTTTGTAAATGTTTCCACGGAAAATATTACCTGAAGAATCTAAGATCGGCACACAACGGTATCCGGAAGTTTCTAAAATTTTTAATGCTTCTTCTAATGTACTAGTCTCTGTAACGGTTGTCAGATCTTTTTTCTTATATACAAGTGTTTTTAATAGCATCGCTATACCTCCAATTGTCTCATTTTAGCTTAATTTCAAATTAATCATATCATAATTTTATCCAAAACAATAGATAGTTTATTTCACAAATTGACAAGTAAAAAGTTACGTGATACTGTTATGAAGTATAAGTCTGATTCTCAGCAAGGGGGCAGAAGTAAATGGCAAAGAAAAAAGCAGCACTCGCTTGTTCCATTTGTGGGTCTCGCAACTACACAAAATCAGTCAGTGAAGGAAAAAGCGGCGAACGTTTGGAAATCAATAAGTTTTGTAAATATTGTAATCAATATACATTACATAAAGAAACGAAATAAACAGTAGCAAGGGAGGTTGTCTCATGAAATTTCTAAAAAGCGTAAAAGATGAAATCAAACAAGTAACTTGGCCAAGCAGAAAACAACTCCGTAAAGATACGTTAGTAGTCATCGAAACTTCTATTATTTTCGGATTGATGTTTTACGTAATGGATACAGCCATCCAAAGTTTATTTGGCTGGATCTTAAAATAACTCGCTAGCCACAACGTACTTTTAGTGCTATAATGAAGCGAAAGAAAAACTTCGGGTGTACTGAGGTTTTTTTATTTTACAATGAAATGAGGAGCCTTCAATGGAATCTTTTGAAAAAAACTGGTATGTCTTGCATACATATTCAGGATATGAAAACAAAGTAAAAGCAAATATCGAATCTCGTGCGCAAAGTATGAAAATGGCCGACTTTATTTTCCGTGTCGTTGTTCCTGAAGAAAAAGAAACTGAAGTCAAAAATGGGAAAGAAAAAGAAATCGTTCATAAAACATTCCCAGGATACGTACTTGTTGAAATGATCATGACAGACGCTTCATGGTATGTTGTCCGCAACACACCTGGTGTGACAGGATTCGTTGGTTCACACGGAGCCGGAAGCAAACCAGCACCATTACTTCCAGAAGAAGTCAATCATATCTTGCGTTCTATCGGTATGAGCCTGCGACAAAATGATCTAGAAGTAGAAGTTGGCGAAGTCGTGAAAATCATCGAAGGCGCATTTGCTGGATTAGAAGGACAAGTAACAGAAGTTGACGGAGAAAAAGAAAAATTGAAAGTCAACATCGATATGTTTGGACGTGAAACCAGTACAGAACTTGATTTCGATCAAGTAGATAAAATCGATTAATAAAGAGACTTGAAATGTTGATCATATGATTGGCCTTTCAAGTCTTTCTTTTTTCTATATGGAAAGGAAGAGGTGTATGACAGAACCAATCAAAAATTTATGCAAACGTGCAACTGCAGCAGCTTTAGTCCTTATCAGTTTGTTTGCGTTAAGTGGTTGCCAGACGACGAAGATAAATACTACTGAAGTTTCTGATAAAGAAAAAACGGCAGAATCCAGTAAAGTGATAGAAAAAACCACTATTCCAACACTTTTTTTCCACGGCTACAGCGGGACAGAAAATTCCTTTAAAGGGATGTTGCGGCGTTTGGAAAAAAATCAGCAAGCAGTAAAAGAATTGGTTTTAACAGTAGGAACAGATGGACAAATACAAGCAACAGGAGATTTGTCTGGAAAAGCAGACAATCCGATGGTCCAAGTATTGTTTGAAGATAATAAAAATAACGAGTGGAATCAAGCAGAATGGATCAAATCTTGTCTTTTGTATCTGAAAGAAAACTACGGCATAGATAAAGTCAACATAGTGGGGCATTCCATGGGAGGAGTTAGTGCACTACGCTATTTAGGAACGTATGGACAGGATACGTCATTGCCACAAGTTCAGACATTAACAGCAATTGGCGCGCCTTTTAATGATTTTGTCGATGACAGTGCGCAGTCTCTGACAGATGAGTTAGCAAAGGGGCCTGCTGTCGTTTCTAACCGCTATCAAGATTACCAGCAAATGATCGGTAATATTCCTATAACCACTCGATTTTTCTTGATTGCTGGTCAACTAGATGAAACAGACTTGAGTGATGGAACAGTACCGTTAAACAGTGCATTAGCGGTCTATGCGTTGTTGAAGCAACGCGGAAATGAAATAGAGGAAAAAGTAGTGACAGGTGAAAATGCCTCTCATAGTATGCTTCATGAAAACCAAGAAGTAGATCAGCTTGTAAGTCGATTTATTTGGAAAGAATAGCGATAAAAGTATCTGAGAGTAAATGTTTGCTTACTTTTTGTAAGTTTAGTATGATTTATATGTAATCAAGAAGATGAAAGAAGGATCTACTATGACTTATCATACAAGTAATGAAGAACATCCAATCGATATTGTAAACATTGCCTCACTAGAAGGTCGTGTAAAAGAGCGCATGGAAGCAGGAGTTTTTGGCTATATTCGCGGTGGTTCTGAAGATGAGTGGACGATGAAAGAAAATACGACTTCTTTTAATACAAAGAAAATCATGCCACGGATATTACGCGGAATCGACTCAGCCGATTTGCATACATCTGTTTTCGGAATTGAATTAGATACACCGATTATCCAAGCGCCATCAGCGGCCCAAGGATTGGCACATGAAAAAGGGGAAGCTGATACAGCTAAAGGAGTAGCTGCTGCTGGATCAATCTTTTCCATCAGCACTTATGCAAATACGACAATCAAAGACGCAGCCGATGCAGCGCCAGGCGCACCGCAGTTTTTCCAATTATATATGAGTAAAGACGACAGATTCAATGAGTTCATTTTGAACAAAGCAGTAGAAGCAGGGGCTAAAGCTATCATTTTAACGGCAGATTCAACGCTCGGTGGTTACCGTGAAGAAGACGTCATCAATCAATTCCAATTTCCATTACCAATGCCTAACTTAGCTGCGTATAGCGAACAAAGTGCAAGTGGTAATGGCGAAGGAAAAGGAATCGCAGAAATTTATGCAGCTGCAAAACAAGGCTTGACACCAGATGACATCAAAACAATCAAAGAAATCACCCATCTTCCAGTTATCGTAAAAGGAATACAATCGCCAGAAGATGCAGTAATCGCTATCTCTGCAGGGGCAGATGGTATCTGGGTATCCAATCATGGTGGACGTCAATTAGATGGAGGTCCTGCTTCCTTTGAAGTATTGCCAAAAATTGCCGAAGTAGTCAACAAACGTGTACCAGTGATTTTCGACTCTGGTGTCCGTCGAGGAGAGCATGTCTTCAAAGCTCTGGCAAGTGGTGCTGACTTAGTTGCGATTGGCCGACCAGTGATTTATGGGTTGAATCTAGGTGGGGCAGAAGGAGTAACATCTGTTTTTGAACACCTGAACAAAGAATTGTCGATCACGATGCAACTTGCAGGAACAAAAACGATCGATGAAGTAAAAAATACGAAATTGATGGATTAATAAAAAACGAAGAGAAGGGCAATTAGTCCTCTCTTCGTTTTTTGTTATGAAGATAACTAATCTCTTAATACTCGAAATTAAGGAGCTTTATCACGCCCTCTTATTTAAAATCTCTTCCGCAAGTCGTTTAGCAGTTGGCGTAACAGCTAAGCCACCTTCTGCTGTTTCTTTGAAAATCGACGGCATTTGACGTCCGACTTGGTACATTGCAGCAACGACTTCATCCGGCGGAATGACACTTTCGATACCCGCTAATGCCATATCAGCAGAGATAAAAGCTTGAGAAGAGCCTAAAGCATTACGTTTGACACACGGGACTTCAACTAAGCCTGCAACGGGATCGCAAATCAGTCCCATCATATTTTTCAATGTAATGGCTACTGCTTGTGCTGCTTGATGAGGAGTCCCATTTTTTGCACAAACCAAAGCTGCTGCTGCCATTGCACTTGCAGAACCAACTTCTGCTTGACATCCCCCTTCTGCACCACTGATAGAAGCGTTGTTTGCGATAACTAACCCGAAAGCGCCAGCGGTAAATAAGAATTCCAATTGCTGTTCATGTGTCAAATCAAGCCGATCTCGGACAGCCATCAGCACACCAGGAACAACACCCGCGCTTCCGGCAGTCGGTGTAGCACAAATCAACCCCATTTTTGCATTGACTTCATTAACAGCTACAGCATTGCGTACAGCTTTTAAGATTGTTTCTCCACTTAAAAAGTCTGCCTCATTTAAATAATCATCTAATTTTTTTGCATCACCACCGGTAATTCCTGTGACGGAGGTAACACCTTCTTTTCCCTCGTTGATTGATTGTTCCATTACTGAGAGGTTTTTTTCCATAATCTCGATGATGTGACTACGGGAACGGCCACTCATTTCCATTTCAACTGCAATCATCAATTCTGCTACACTTGGATAAGCTTTTGCTTGATCTACTAATTCTTCAATCGATAAAAACATTTTTTTAGCTCCTTAATCGAAATAATTTACGCTGTCGATATTTGGCAGCTGTTTGAGTCTTTTTACCGTTTCTTCAACTTGAGGATTATCTACTTCAATGATCATGATGGCACTTTCGCCTTTTGATTCCCGTGTCACTGTCATAGTACCGATATTTGTATTGGTCTCAGAAAGTATACTAGTCACTTTAGCAATCATACCTGGAACATCTTGGTGGACAACGATCAAGGTAGGAGTACCCATGCTTAAAGAAATTTTGAATCCATTCAATTCAGAAATCTGGATATTGCCACCGCCGATCGAAATGCCGGTGACTGAAAGCTTTCGTGTTCCTTTTTTTAGAAGCATCTTTACAGAGTTTGGATGTTCGGCTTTTTCACTCTTAGGAACAAACAAGACTTCCATACCGGCTTCATATGCCAATTTCAAAGAATCAGCTAAACGTTCATCATCGGGTTCCATCCCTAACAGACCGCCAACTAATGCAATATCTGTTCCGTGCCCCCGATAGGTTTTTGCAAATGATTCATATAGATAAATATCTACAGAATCAGGTTGTTCGCCAAATATACTACGTATGATTTTCCCGATTCTAGCAGCTCCGGCAGTGTGAGAGCTACTTGGACCAATCATCACAGGTCCAATAATATCAAAGACACTTCTATACCTTAAATCTTTCATTTTCTCCACCTCATTTTGTTATGTAGGAATCTTTGTACAAGGGTCTAAAAAACCGTGTTATTGTTTGCTTTCATCTGTTGAACCATGCTAGCGCAAGTGTAACATAAAAGAAGAAATGGGAACGAAAAATTGTTGTTTTTTTAGAATAAATTTAGCGTTTATTCAAGCAAAATGTAAAAATAGCAGAAAAAAATCTTGAAAAAACAAATAAATTTGCTATACTGTACCAGTGTGCATTGTTTTGCACATTATTTGTCTGGATTTTTTCAGATCAGATAAAACGTGGGAGGAGAAATATGCATCTCCAATTAACCACATCACGGACTTAAGGAGGTATGTCTCGTGGCAAAGAAAGTAGAAAAAATCGTTAAATTGCAAATTCCTGCAGGTAAAGCAACTCCAGCTCCACCAGTAGGTCCTGCACTAGGTCAAGCGGGTATCAATATCATGGGATTCACAAAAGAATTCAACGCTCGTACAGCTGATCAAGCAGGTTTGATCATTCCGGTTGTTATTTCTGTATACGAAGACCGTTCATTCACATTCGTTACAAAAACACCGCCAGCTGCTGTTCTATTGAAAAAAGCAGCTAAAATCGAAAAAGGTTCAGGCGAACCAAACAAAAATAAAGTTGCGAAAGTTTCTAGCGATCAAGTAAGAGAAATCGCTGAATTAAAAATGGAAGACCTAAACGCAGCTAACGTTGAAGCAGCAATGCGCATGGTTGAAGGAACTGCACGAAGCATGGGGATCACTGTAGAATAATCTATACACCCTAAGACAGCAGCTTCTCAGTTGGCTCTATATTGAAAGATATAGAACACGTGGGAGGTACAACCGTTATAACCACAATCAAGGAGGAACCAAAATGGCTAAAAAGAGCAAAAAAATGCAAGATGCATTAAAAAAAGTTGATTCAAGTAAAGTTTATCCTGTTGCCGAAGCAGTAGCTTTAGCAAAAGAAACAAACATTGCAAAATTTGATGCAACAGTTGAAGTTGCATACCGTTTGAACGTAGACCCTAAAAAAGCAGACCAACAAATCCGTGGTGCTGTTGTATTACCAAACGGAACTGGTAAAACACAAACTGTTTTAGTTTTTGCTAAAGGAGACAAAGCAAAAGAAGCTGAAGCAGCTGGTGCAGATTTCGTAGGTGACGACGACATGGTTCAAAAAATCCAAAACGGATGGTTTGACTTTGATGTAGTTGTTGCAACACCTGATATGATGGCTACTGTAGGTCGTCTAGGACGAGTATTAGGACCAAAAGGCTTAATGCCAAACCCTAAAACTGGTACAGTTACAATGGACGTAACAAAAGCAGTAAACGAAGTGAAAGCTGGTAAAGTAACTTACCGTGTGGACAAAGCTGGAAATATCCATGTACCAATCGGAAAAGTTTCATTTGACGATGAAAAATTAGTTGAAAACTTTGCAGCAATCCATGATGTATTGCTAAAAGCTAAACCATCAGCAGCTAAAGGTCAATACATGAAAAATGTAACGATCACAACAACATTTGGACCTGGTATCCATGTTGACCAAGCTTCTTTCTAATTAAATATTAGAATGTTGATTGATCCAACTGAAAAATAATTCTTGACTCAACTAGTTTAGCATGCTAAGCTAGTTGAGGTTAATAATTAACTTGTACCGAAGACAGTAGGTGGCATCAAGCCTTAATTTCCTACCGAGGACGTTTATTGAATATATTCAATAGTCCCTCTATGTCTGCGGTGGCATAGAGTTTTTTATTGTGAATCACTATGAACGAAGTGAAGAGATGATGAACAATACTGGTTGAGCAAAGCGAAAGGAGTTTCCTTTCGAGCAAAGCGAGTAGAATCACTATGAACGAAGTGAATAGGTGATGAACAATACTGGTTGAGCAAAGTAACTATAAAAGTGACTTGCCTTTTCAGTGCAAAAAACTCTTCCATCAAAATTCAGGAGGTGAAACTCAAAAATGAGTGAAGCAATTATCGCAAAAAAAGCAGCAATCGTTGATGAAGTAAGCGAAAAATTTACAGCAGCTGCATCAGTAGTAGTCGTTGACTACCGCGGATTAACAGTTGATGAAGTAACACGTTTACGTAAACAACTTCGTGATGCTAACGTAGAAATGAAAGTTATCAAAAATTCTATTCTTTCACGTGCAGCTAAAAAAGCTGGCCTTGAAGGCATGGACGAAGTATTCACTGGACCTACAGCTGTTGCATTCAGTAACGAAGATGTAGTCGCACCAGCGAAAATCATGGACGAATTTGCTAAAGAAGCAAAAGCATTAGAAATCAAAGGCGGTATCATCGAAGGTAAAGTCTCTTCATTGGAAGAAATCACAGCATTGGCAAAATTGCCAAATCGCGAAGGACTTCTATCTATGTTGCTATCTGTACTACAAGCGCCAGTCCGCAACGTGGCTTACGCTGTCAAAGCAGTGGCAGACAAAGAAGATGGAGATGCAGCTTAATTGCCGCATAAAGCATTAAATAAAAAAGAACAATTAAACGGAGGAAATTATAATGGCATTGAACATTGAAAACATCGTTGCTGAGTTAAAAGAAGCAACTATCCTAGAACTTAACGACCTAGTTAAAGCTATTGAAGAAGAATTTGGCGTATCTGCTGCTGCTCCTGTAGCTGTAGCTGCTGCTGGTGGCGCTGCTGCTGCTGAAGAACAAACAGAATTCACTGTAGAATTAACTGCAGCTGGAGACCAAAAAGTTAAAGTTATCAAAGCAGTTCGTGAAGCAACTGGTTTAGGCTTGAAAGAAGCTAAAGCTGTAGTTGATGGCGCTCCTGCACCAGTTAAAGAAGGCGTATCTAAAGAAGAAGCTGAAGAATTGAAAGCTAAACTTGAAGAAGTTGGCGCATCTGTAACTGTTAAATAATTTTTACTATTTAAAAGCACTGAGATCCTATGTTGGATTTCGGTGCTTTTTTGTTTTTATGTTAAACTATTATTTAATGAATATAGATTTTTTTCAGGAGGAAATATGAAAAAGAAAATAATCCGATTGATGTTGATCACGTTGGGAATCATTCTGATACTGGTAGTGGGCTATCGGTTGTATTTAGAATATCAGACAGACATCCAATTATTTTTAAATCCGAGAGCAAGTAAGGCAGAGCTACTCGCACATATTCGTTCGCATGGGACTTTTGCATCGATACTCTTGATCGTATTGACAGCGGTGATGTGTGCTGTTCCAGGTATTCCTACTTCAGTAGTTGGAGTCATCGCTGGTTTGAGCTTTGGTCCGTTTATTGGGGCAGGTATCAATGTTTTAGGGAATGCTTTGGGCAATATCTCCGCTGTGTTTTTGATGCACCGATTGAAATTTTTAGATAAGAAAACCGAAACGAATCATTGGGTGCAATCTATTCGGCAAATGAAACATCCAAAAATAGGCGTAATGTTAGGTTACATGATACCGGTGATCCCATCTTCTATGGTCAATTTTGCTGCAGATGCGATGAAATTGCCTCTACAGCAAATCATATTGTCGATCGTGATTGGAGTCATCCCTTCGTCTGTGTTGTATGCGTGTGGTGGAGAAGCTCTGTTTCATGGATATAATAAAACTGCAGTTATGTTGGTTGCAAGTGTTACTGTACTAGTAGGGTTAGTTGTCTTTATTTATAAAGATCGCAAGAAAAAACAAGGAAAACAAAAGCACAAATAATAAGTGTGGCGAATAGTTGTATTTTTCTATTTCCAATCTTTTCCATAAGTTGTAAACTAAGATAGGAAATGGGGGAAATCAATGAAGAGTAATGAAAAAACACCTTTAACAACTTCGCTTATTTTACTATTATCAATCACTTGTGGCGTTGTTGTTGCCAATATGTATTATATCCAGCCGATTGGAACGAAAGTAGCAGCAAGCTTATCTGTTAGCACAAGTGCAGTCGGGATATTGACGATGTTGACCCAATTAGGCTATGCGTTAGGGTTACTGTTTTTAGTTCCTTTAGGGGACGTGGTGGATCGTCCAAAATTGATCATTCGAATGGCAGCGTTATCTGCCGTCTCTCTGTTGGCCGCTTTTTTTGCGCCTTCGTTTACGTTATTTGCATGCGCTTCTTTCTTGATTGGGTTACTTTCAATCGTACCACAGATCATCATTCCTTATGGTGCGGTATTAGCGGGACCAAAAGCAAGAGGGAAGGTCATGGGTACATTGCTTAGCGGTTTACTCGTGGGGATTTTGCTTTCTCGCACGGTATCTGGCATTGTTGCAAGTCTTTTTTCTTGGCGGATGATCTATTTATTTGCTTTATGTGCAGTCGGAATTCTTACACTTCTGCTTTACTGGAAAATGCCGCGTTCTGTCCAGCAAAGTAGTACAGCTGTTTCATACCTTGATTCACTTAAAAGTTTGCCGCATTTAGTTGCTTCTCAACGTCTATTAAGAGAAGCGGCAGTCAGTGGATTTTTCATGTTTGGAACATTTTCTATCTTTTGGTCTACGTTGATTTTTTATATCAGCAGTCCCGCCTACAATTGGGGAACATTCGAAGCAGGGATATTAGCGATTTTTGGTTTGTCTGGAGCAGTTGCTGCACCTATCGTGGGACGACTGGCAGATTCTTATTCTGAAAGAAAAATCGTGTATATGGGACTTGTTATGCAAACAATAAGCTTTATTGCTTTATTGGTTGGCGGAAGCCATTTGGCCATTTTGCTTTTAGCTATTATTTTATTAGACGTCGGGAATCAATTTGGTCAAGTCGCCAATCAAACACGAGTACAAGGGCTAGGTGAAGCAGCAAGCAACCGAAATAATACTGTATTTATGTTTATGTACTTTATTGGAGGTGCGGCTGGTTCATTGCTAGGGACGACAATGTGGCAGCAGTATGGCTGGTTAGGTGTAACGGTTAGCGGGCTTGTTTTTCAAGGATGTGCGTTCTTCTTTCAAACAGTTGTTTTTAAAGGAAAGAGAAATCTCGAAAATAAAAAATAGACGAAAAGAGGTTGTGAAAAGCTGTTCTGCATCAAGTAATAAGAATAGCCAAATAAAAATAGCTCCTCATATTTTGCCGTTTTTTGAGCTAATACCGAAGGTCAGCTAATTGGCCACCATTTATTCAGAAGAAGGAGTTGTGACAAAACTTTTGTCACAGCTCCTTTTTTTCAACTATTCAATCAAACGTTTATTTTGGTTCAATCTCAATGACTCGTTGCACAAGATCTTGATAAAATTCTTGTTCATGAGAGACGATGATTACTGTTCCTGGAAATTTCTGTATCCCGTCTTGTAAGCTTTCTTTCGTTTCTTGATCGATATGGTTCGTCGGTTCATCGAGAATCAGTAAATTACCTTGGTTCATTGTCAACTGTGCAAGTTTTACCTTAGTTTGTTCCCCACCACTTAATGTAGTGAGAGGTTCACTTGCTAATTGATTAACTAACCCTGCTTTAGCTAGTTGGCGACGTAATTCTTTGATAGTCGCTTTTGGAAATTGACTGCTTAAATATTGTAGTGGTGTTTCTAATGGATTTTCCCAGTACAGATCTTGTGAAAAGTAATTGATTTTTGTGTTATCTGGGAAGTGGAAATCGCCACTTATTTTTTCAATCTCACCGATCAGTGTTTTTAATAAAGTAGATTTTCCAATCCCGTTGAAGCCTCGAATGGCAATATTTTCACCAAAGCGGATGGTCAAATTGATGGGTGCAAGTAGCGGTCGATCATATCCGATGACTAAATCAGTTGTTTCCACTGCTAATGTCGTGACAATAGGCGAGAATGGAAAATCAAAGACAGCTTTACTTGCTGAAGCTGGAGGCGTCAGCCGTTCGATTTTATCTAATTGTTTTTGTCGGCTTTTAGCCATCGTTGATCGGGAACCGGCTTTGTATTTTCGAATATAAGCTTCGGTCTTTTCGATTTGTTTTTGTTGAGCATGATATTGGCGCAAATAGCTTTCGCGATTTTGTTCCTTTTGTTTCAATGCTTGTTTTAGATGGCCAGTATACTTAGTAATCTTTCCAAACTCGATGTCTGCGATATGGGTGGTGATCTGATCAAGAAATTCTTGGTCATGGGAAATCACGATATACGCACCGTCAAAATCCTGAAGAAACTGCGTCAGCCATTGGATATGCTGATCATCTAAGTGATTGGTTGGTTCATCTAAGATCAGAACATCTGGGTTTTCTAAAAGTAGTTTTGCTAAAATCACCTTTGAACGTTGTCCACCACTTAGATTTTTCAACAGTGAATCTAAACCTAAGACATCGATCCCCAACCCGCTGCTCATCTCAGCAACTAAGGTGTCGATTTGATAAAACACTCCTTGGTCTAATTCCGTTTGGAGTTTCCCAGCTTTTTCCAGCAAAGAATCATCGAAGGTCTCGCTATATGTTTGGTAAAGAAAAGCAATTTTTTCTTCCTTTTCGTATTCTTTTGCGTACGCAGTTTTTAGAAATTCTTCGATTGTTAATGTTTCATCGACTTTCACATATTGATCGAGGTAACCTTTGTGAATATTTTTTTGCCAATGGATCTGTCCGTCATCTGGTAAGATCTCACCAGTGATGATTTTAATCAATGTACTTTTACCGGCTCCGTTTTGTCCAATCAGCCCAAGATGTTCGCCAGCATTTAATTGCAGATCGACACCTTCATAGAGGATTTTGTCGCCAAATTGCTGGGTAATGCTGTTTAATGTCAGTATACTCATAATAACTCCTTTTTCATAAAAAAACTGCAGACATAAAGCGTCCACAGTGAATCACTTGCTTGGTTTTCATGCAACATGGATTGTTTGATTGAACCATCTTATGAAACCTAACACGGATTCCTATTTATTGTCAAGAAAATGAAAAAAATTCAATTTGGTCTATACTAATTATTGTAAAAAGAAAAAAAGAATGCTATAATTGGGCTATACCAAAATACAAAGGAGCAATCACTATGGAAATCATTCGTGTAAAAAACGCTGAAGAAGGCGGAAAAAAAGCATTTGAAATCATCAAAGAAGGTATGAACAAAGGTGCAAAAGTATTAGGATTGGCAACAGGAAGCACACCAGTTACTTTATATAAAGAAATGACTTCAAGCGATTTGGATTTCAGTGAAATGACTTCTGTAAACTTAGATGAGTACGTTGGACTAGGCGGTTCAGATGAACAAAGCTACCGTCATTTCATGGATGTCCAATTATTTGATAAAAAACCATTCAAAGAAACGTTTGTACCAGATGGAAAAGCAGAAGATCTGGAAGCAGCATGCAAAAAGTATGATCAAATCATCGATGCACATCCAATCGATATCCAAATCTTAGGAATCGGGCAAAATGGACATATCGGTTTCAATGAACCTGGTGCTTCATTTGACGGAACGACTTCAGTAGTTGACTTAACAGAATCAACAATCAATGCAAACAAACGATTCTTCGATAAAGCAGAAGATGTACCAACAAAAGCTGTTTCAATGGGAATCGGTTCAATTATGAAAAGTAAAGAAATCGTCTTGATGGCATTTGGCGAAAGCAAAGCTGATGCAATCAAAGGGATGATTGAAGGACCTGTAACGAATCATTTACCAGCAAGTGTATTGCAAAACCACGACAATGTTGTTGTGATCATCGATGAAGAAGCAGCAAGTAAGTTGTAATTTTCAATAGTAGGCTAAAGAGGTTGTGAAATCAGCGTTTTGACCTGAGTATTAGAGAAGACAAAGGAAAAATAGCTCCCCATATTTTGCCGTTTGTTGAGCTAATACCGAAGGTCAGCTGATTGAACACCGTTTAGTAGAGAGGTTGTGAAATCAGCGTTTTGACCTGAGTATTAGAGAAGACAAAGGAAAAATAGCTCCCCATATTTTGCCGTTTGTTGAGTAATACCGAGGGTCAGCTGATTGAACACCGTTTATTCATAAAAAGGACTATGACAAAAATTTTGTCATAGTCCTTTTTTCGTAAGAGGTAAAAATTGCACTTTTTTTGTCTGCTCCTTTCAGACATGATATATTGGACTGGAGGGTGTTTAGATGAATGATATGGTATTGACAATTCCAGAGATTATTTTACGTTTAGGGATCGCTATGCTATTTGGTGGAGCAATCGGTTTTGAACGACAATATAAAAATCGTCCAGCAGGTATGCGTACGCATATTTTAGTTTGTATGGGAGCATGTATCATTGCATTGATCCAAGTTGAGATCGCTAGTGGTGCATTAAGAGATGCTTTAGAGTATCCACAGCTTGCTGGAACGATTCGTTCAGATGAAGCAAGGCTGATTGCTCAAGTGGTGAGTGGTGTCGGTTTCTTAGGCGCGGGAACGATCATCGTCACGAAACAATCGGTGACGGGACTTACGACTGCCGCTTCTTTATGGGCTATTGCTGGATTAGGGATCGCCATCGGCATGGGTTACTATTCCATTGCGATCATCAGTTTTATCGGGATTGCTATTGCACTCACAGTAGTGAAACGCGTGATCCATGTACCTACGACTAAAAAGTTAGAAATCCAATTTATCCATAGAAAAGAAACCAAAGATTTTCTTACCGATTATTTTGAAGAGAAAAATATCGTAATCGAAGATGTGAATTTTGATGTAAAATTCGTTGATGACTACCGAGTGTACAAAAATATCTATACGATTGATCTTCCAAAAGGGCTCACTTATGCCGATGTGATCGAGGAGTTGTCCGTACACAAAAATATCACAAAGTTGCATTTAGTCAGTATTGCGCAATAAATGATCTGAGGTTGTAAAATAGATGTCCTACATCAAGTAATAAGCCCAGCCAAATAAAAATAGTTCCTTATATTTTTCGTTTGGCTGGGCTTATTACGAAGATGCAAGCTTTTGAACACCGTTTATTTGGAAAAAGGGACTGCAGTATAATTTTTGTCACTACTCCAAACCGTGTTTTTGTTTAAGTACTCGTCTACTCATTAAAATATGTTTATTTTTTTTGTTTTTTTTAAGCAAATGAAAATCTCAGCGCGTAACTCTTTGTTAAATGATAGAATAGAAGTATCAAAGGACCTTGGAGGAGATGTATGCAATCACGTTTTAAACAATCAAAACTATTTTTCTGGACAGTGGAGCTAGTACTCACGATCATCGGCGTGTACTTTATTTTACAAATGCCGAATATTTTTAGTCCAATATTGAAAATGCTTTCGGCTATTTTTTTACCATTGCTTGTTGCTGGTTTTATCTATTATATGTTCGATCCAATCGTTGTTTTTCTCGAAAAGCATCGGATCCCGAGAGTGTTCGGTTTTTTATTGACGTTTTTGGTCGTAATCATTTTAGTTGTTTTAACTGTCATGAATGTAGTGCCTCAGTTAATGGAACAGACAATTCAATTGACCCAGAGCTTGCCAACGTATGCAGATGAAACAAGCAAATGGTTAAATGAATTGGCGCAGCGGGAAGAGTTTAAAAATTTCAATTTGGAAGAACAATTAGCATCAGCAAATTTATCTCTTAGTAATTTGTTCAATATCATATTAGTCAGTTTATCTGCAAGTGTCTCAAAAATCATTTCATTTATGATGCAATTTTTTATTTTGTTATTTACCGTTCCATTTATTTTGCTATTTATGTTCAAGGATGGGCACAAATTTATTGATGCGTTGTCTCACTTCTTTCCGAAAGCGATTCGTAAAGAGTTACGCCAAACGGTAAAAGAATTAAACGAAACATTATCTGCCTATATCAGCAGTACGATCTTAGATGCTTTGATTATTGGTGTAATGAGCTTTTTGGCAATGAGAATATTCGATCAGCCTTATAGCTTGTTGCTTGCGGTCATTTGCGGAATCACGAATATTATCCCGTATGTCGGCCCTTTTATTGGAGCGGTACCAGCAATCATTGTCGGTTTGTTTATCTCTCCATTTCAAGCTTTGTATATGGCGTTGTCGATTTTAGTGATCCAACAATTAGATGGAAATTTGATCAAGCCGTTGTTATTTGGGAAATCAATGAATATCCATCCTTTGACGATCATCTTGGTATTGATTGGAGCAGGAAGTGTCGCAGGAATATTAGGCATGCTGATTTGCATACCTGTCTATGCAGTGATTAAGACGATAATATTAAATATCCGGAAAATCTATTTATTGAGAAGAATGGAACATGTTTCGGAAAAGTTAGACAGTCCAAAAGTGCTGGAAGAAACAAGTGAATAAGCATAAAAAAGAGTTCAGTGTACATTTAAAATATCTGTACGCTAAACTCTTTTTATTTTTCGAAAAATTTTTGAATTAAAATAAATCCTTATTCCAATCCAATCAAATAATCGTCGTCTTTCATCGCTTCTACATGACCTAACAAATAGCCGTTTCCGACTTGTGAGAAGAAGTCATGGTTGCTTGTGCCTGTTGAAATCCCGTTCATTACGATTGGGTTGACATCATTGGCAGTATCTGGAAAGAGTGGATCCATCCCTAAGTTCATCAATGCTTTGTTGGCATTATAGCGTAGGAATGTCTTGACTTCTTCTGTCCAGCCGATTGGATCGTATAATTCTTCTGTATAACGTTCTTCGTTTTCGTAAAGCTCATAAAGAAGATTGTACATCCAGTCTTTTAACGTTTCTTGTTCTGCTTCAGGTAACTCGTTAAATCCTAATTGGAATTTGTAACCGATGTAGGTTCCATGTACAGATTCATCTCGGATGATTAGTTTGATGATCTCTGCTACGTTAGCCAATTTGTTGTTTCCTAAATAATAAAGAGGAGTATAAAAACCTGAATAGAACAAGAATGTTTCTAAAAAGACGCTGGCAATTTTCTTTTCTAGCGGTGTACCGTGTTTGTAGATTTCATTGATACGCTCAGCTTTTTTTTGCAGATAAGGATTCGTATTTGTCCAGTCAAAAATTTCTTCGATTTCTTTTTTCGTATTCAGTGTACTAAAAATAGAAGAATAACTTTTGGCATGAACGGATTCCATGAATTGAATATTGTTCAAAACGGCTTCTTCATGGGGAGTGCGGACATCTTTACGCAACTGATCCATGCCACTTTCAGATTGGACAGTATCTAGCAGTGTCAAACCGCCAAATACATGTCCTACTGTATCTTTTTCCAATTGAGACAATGTACGCCAATCATCTAGGTCATTTGAAAGTGGGATACGTGTATCTAGCCAAAATTGCTCTGTCAGCTTCTCCCAAGTGGATTTATCAATGATATCTTCAATTTCATTCCAGTTTATTGCTTCATAATATGTTTCTGACATGAGAATGCTCCTTTAATTAAAATATGAATAAGCGAATCTATCTATGATATTAGATCACGCAGCTTTCACATTGATTGCTTCCGATTTCTTCTGCATCATCAGTAAAGGTACGTACGTAATAAATG
Source organism: Enterococcus sp. DIV0436a (assembly GCF_051711605.1). Classification (NCBI taxonomy): domain Bacteria; kingdom Bacillati; phylum Bacillota; class Bacilli; order Lactobacillales; family Enterococcaceae; genus Enterococcus; species Enterococcus sp. DIV0436a. Next base: position 2,403,087 of record NZ_JBIONA010000001.1, on the reverse strand, counting down.
GATTTGATTCCTTTGTGGAAAGCGTAATGTCTTAAAATATTCAAATCACGTGTCGTTTGCTTCGTTGTTGTCTTCCATTCATAAATGCCTTCTGGGATTTCAGAACGCATGAATAAAGTCAAACTCATGCCTTGATCGACGTGTTGTTGTGCCGTTGCATAAACATCGATTACTTTACGCATGTCCATATCATAAGCAGAAGTGTAATACGGAATCGTCTCATTGGATAGATAAGGCGCTGGGTAATAAATTTTACCGATTTTCTTCTCTTGGCGTTCTTCGATCATGCGAGTGATAGGATGAATACTTGCACTCGTATCGTTGATATATGAAATTGAGCCATTTGGTGCTACTGCCAAGCGATTTTGATGATACAGTCCATCTTTCATTACTGCTTGTTTCAAAGCATTCCAATCTTCAGCAGTTGGGATAAAAATGCCTTCAAACAATGCTTTGACTTTTTCTGATTTTGGCTGGAATTCTCCAGTTACGTATTTTTCGAAATAAGTGCCGTCAGCATAAGCTGATTTTTCAAAATTATGGAAAACTTGTTTTCTTTCACGAGCGATATTGTTGCTTTCAACAAGTGTCCAATAATTCAACAGCATGAAGTAAATATTTGTAAAGTCTAATGAATCCTCTGAGCCATATTCCATTTGTTCTTTTGCAAGATAAGTGTGTAAGCCCATGGCACCTAATCCAATCGTATGATTCAGCTTATTTCCGTTTTGGATCGGTGGTACGACATCGATATCAGATGCATCTGTAATAAATGTCAATGCACGAGTCATCGTACGCACAGATTGACCAAAGTTAGGGCTTTGCATCAAATTCACGATATTTGTCGAGCCTAAGTTACATGAGATATCTGTTCCTAATACTTCATATTCCTGTTTGCCGTTAATCACAGAAGGCGTTTGAACTTGTAAAATCTCTGAACATAAATTACTCATGATGATCTTGCCATCGATTGGATTCTCGCGGTTCGCTGTATCAATATTGATTACGTAAGGATAGCCAGATTCTTGTTGTAATTTTGAGATTTCATTTTCAAGATCACGCGCTTTGATTTTTTGTTTGCGAATGTTTGGATTTGCAACTAGATGATCATACTCAGCTGTAATATTTACATAAGAGAATGGGACACCATATTCTTTTTCGACACTATATGGACTAAATAAATACATATCTTCGTTTTTACGTGTCAATTCATAAAATTTATCAGGTACGATCACGCCAAGAGAAAGAGTTTTTACGCGAATCTTTTCATCTGCATTTTCTTTTTTTGCTGAAAGGAAAGCAATAATGTCTGGATGGAAAACGTTCAAATAAACCACGCCAGCTCCTTGACGCTGACCTAATTGATTAGAATAGCTGAAACTATCTTCGAATAATTTCATGACTGGAACGACACCACTTGCAGCACCCTCATATCCTTTGATAGGAGCGCCGGCTTCACGAAGATTTGATAAAGTAATCCCTACGCCGCCACCAATACGGGACAATTGCAAAGCAGAGTTGATTGAGCGCCCGATAGAGTTCATATCGTCAGTGACTTGAGTCAAGAAACAAGACACCAATTCGCCCCGACGTTTACGTCCAGCATTCAAGAAAGAAGGTGTAGCTGGCTGATATCGTTGATGGATCATTTCGTCTGCAAGAGCAAGTGCTAATTCTTCATCCCCGTTCGCAAAGTAAAGCGCATTGAAGGCTACTCGATCTTCATAAGTTTCCAGATAAGCGGAACCGTCGTTGGTTTTCAACGCATATTGAGAATAAAATTTGTAAGCAGCCATAAAAGATTTGAAAGAAAAATGTTGCTCGTCCAAAAATTGATATAGCTTTTCAATAAATGATGGTGAATACAATTGAATGAATTCTGCTTCTATATATTCTTGATCGATCAAGTAATTGATTTTTTCCATAATAGATGGAAAAGTCATCGTATTTGGTTTGACATTTTCCTCAAAAAAGGCAACTAAAGCTTCTTTATCCTTATTCAAAGGGATTTGACCATTGACTGGCCGATTGATTTCATTATTCAGCTTGAAATAACTGACATCTTGTAAATTTTTAAGACTCATACGTACGCCCAACCTTCATTTCGTATTTGATGATGCTTGATTGCAAATCATTGCATTGTTTTTAAGCTTTAAAAAAGGATTTGGAAGTTTGCGACAAAAACTGGTGCTGTCTCAAGCCCTTCAAATCCATGTATCACGTTTTGATTCTTTTAGTCATGTTAGCTGGCAAGTTTACGCAACTGATCAGGACGGAATCCGATAACTGTTTCTGCATCAGAAGTAATGACAGGAACACTTTGGAATCCTTGTGCTTTCAACCAGTCTACTGCTTCAGGCTGTTCATCGATATTGACTTCTTCAAAAGCAATTTGATTTTCTGTTAAAAACCGTTTGACCATCTTACATTGCATACAATTATTTTTAGAAAAGATTTTTACGTTCATGGTGAGTGCCTCCTCTAACACATTCTTATTATCTATAATAGATAGTATAAAACTCTTAGTAAAAAAGTCAAACAACAAACACTACATATTGTGTTGTGGAAACTGTGGAATACTAAGTTTTGTGTTTTTGAAAAAAGAGCTGAAAACAAGTATCGTGTGGGAAAATAGCAAATTTAATAGAGAAAAAATTGTGGAAAACTATGAAGAAATATTTTTTTCTCATTTTTATCTATCAATACTAAAGATTCGCTCATAATATCACAAGTATAATTGACATTCTCAATTACCGAGAGTATTCTATGTGAGAATGATTCTCATTTATTTGCGTAACACGTAAGAAAATTAGAACATATAATGAATGATTTTAATACATGATTTATTTCACAAGAGAGGAATCAATATGCAGACCTTAGCGCAGGCAAAGCAGAATTTCGTTTATCAAGTCGAACGAATCGAAACAGAAGAAAAAACAAAACGCCATTTGCAAAATATCGGGATCGTTGCCGGAAGTAAAATCGTCGTCGTCAATTTATCAGGCAACAATGCCATTTTACTGGTAAAAAGTCATCGAGTGGCAGTAAGTCGGGAAATACTAGGTCAAATCTTTGTCAATAAAAAGACTGCTTCCTCTGAAAGCTGGACTTCTCTTGATCAATTAAAAGCAGGAGAGACTGGGATCGTCGTAGCAATCCACGGACAAGGCGCAGTGAAGCGACGGTTAATGGATATGGGATTGACGCGAAATGTAAAAATAGTTATCCGAAAACTAGCCCCTCTGGGAGATCCAATCGAACTGACAGTGCGAGGGTATGAACTGACGTTACGAAAGTCAGAGGCCGAACTAATCTTGATACAAAGGGAGGAAAAAGAATGAATATCGCGTTAGTCGGAAATCCAAACAGCGGGAAAACTAGCTTGTTCAATCTCTTGACTGGTTCGAATCAATATGTAGGGAATTGGCCGGGCGTAACAGTAGAAAAAAAAGAAGGATCGTTGAAAAAAAATCCGAACATTCATATTCAGGACCTACCCGGCATCTATTCTTTGTCTCCTTATACACCAGAAGAAGTGATTGCAAGAGATTATTTGGTTCAGGAACAGCCTGAACTGATCATCAACATTATTGATGCTACCAATTTAGAACGAAATCTTTATTTAACTACGCAGTTATTGGATTTAGACATTCCTATGATCATTGGTCTGAATATGATGGATGTCATCAAAAAAGAAGGAAAAAAAATCAACCTAGAAAAGCTTTCCTATGGTCTTGGTGTACCAGTTTTACCAATCAGCGTATTGAAAAAGCAAGGAATCGAAAAACTAATCGAAAAGATTCAGGAGTCTGCAAAAAAGCGGCCTTCTATTCCTGTTCCCTGTACATATGATCCACGTGTAGAAGCAGCTTTACATGAAATTGAAGATGTACTAGGAGAACAAAGCGGCAAGAAACGCTGGTATACAATGAAATATTTTGAACGAGATCAGAAGGTAAGAGAGGATTACGAGATAGCAGTTTCTCAGCAAAAAGAAATCGAACAACTGATCCAGTTGACAGAGAAACTATTGGATGACGATAGTGAAACGATTCTAGTCAATGAACGGTATGAATTTATTACCCAATTATGTACACTCTGTGTTGTGTCAAATGATTCTTTCCAATTATCGATGAGTGACAAAATCGATCAGATTGCAACGAATCGTTGGTTAGCCTTGCCGATCTTCGCATTTGTGATGTGGCTGATCTATTATCTGGCTATTCAAACAGTAGGAACAATGGGGACAGATTGGATCAATGACACATTGTTTGGTACATGGTTACCAGAACATGTTGGCAGATTGTTAGCTGAATGGCAAGTAGCGGGATGGATGCAGGAGCTGATCTTGAACGGCATCATCGCAGGCGTGGGAGCAGTGTTAGGATTTCTACCGCAATTGATCATATTGTTTTTATGCTTGAGCTTTCTGGAAGACTGCGGATATATGGCGAGGATCGCTTTTGTCATGGATCGACTTTTCAGGAAATTCGGTCTTTCAGGAAAATCCTTCATTCCTATGCTGATTGCTACAGGATGTGGAGTGCCAGGCGTCATGGCCAGTCGCACGATTGAAAACGAGCAAGATCGTCGTTTGACGATCATGGTCACAACCTTCATGCCTTGTTCTGCAAAGTTGCCGATTATTGCCTTAGTAGCAGGGGCCTTTTTTCCTCATCAATCTTGGGTAGCTCCTTCTGCCTATTTTCTTGGTATGACTGCAATTATTTTCTCTGGAATCAGCTTGAAAAAAACACGTTTGTTTGCTGGAGATACAGCTCCTTTTATCATGGAATTGCCCGCATATCATTTTCCTCAATGGTCAGCGGTCCTAAGACAAACCTATGACCGCAGCAAGTCTTTTGTTAAAAAAGCAGGAACGATTATCTTTGTTTCTAGTATCGTGATCTGGTTCAGCTCTTCTTATAATTTTTATGCTCAACCTGTTTCTGAAGACCAAAGTATCTTAGCCTTTTTCGGGCGAATCCTGGCAGTTGTTTTTCAGCCGCTTGGTTGGGGAAACTGGCAAGGAACAGTCGCAGCGATTACAGGATTGGTCGCTAAAGAAAATATTATTGGCACATTTGGTATTTTGTTTGGTCATGCGGAAGTATCCGAAAATGGCAGAGAAATCTGGCAAGTGCTACAACACACATATACTCCCGCAGCAGCTTATTCATTGTTAGCCTTCAATTTACTTTGTGCGCCTTGTTTTGCGGCAATTGGGGCTATCCATCGGGAAATGAATGCCATGAAATGGACTTGGATCGCCATAGGCTATCAATGCGGTTTAGCTTATTTAGTTAGTTTTGTGATTTATCAGTTGGGACACTTATTGGAGGGTGGACAGGTAGCGTTAGGGACGTATCTTGCTGTTTTACTGATGATAGGACTCGTTTATGTTTTGTTCCGTCAGCCAAAATCCAAGAACCAGTTTTATACTATATTGTCATTAGAAGGAGAGGAATAGGATGGCGACATTCTTATTAAGTGTGTTAATCTTTGGAAGTGCAGGCGCGATTGTCTATACTCGTTTAAAATCCGGAAAGAATTGTGATGACTGTCAAACAGCTTGCCCAGTAAAAAAGGAACAGATCAAGCGATGATCAGTCGTTGCAAGAGGCTATTCTCCCCTTTTTTGCTTATTTTGCTAGAGCATAGTAAGATGAGGGAAAGTAAAAAAAGAAAGAGGAAAGAAAATGTCTGGAAAGAAAAAAATCGTCCGCCCGCGCTACCAGCAGATTGCTGTTGATTTAGCCGAACGTATCGTTGAAAACCGATATAAAGTGGGTGAGAAGATCCATGCCCGCTCAACACTTGCCAGTACGTACAATGCTTCTCCTGAGACTACCCGCAAGGCTATCAATGTGCTGGTAGATCTTGGAATCATGGAAGTACGGCATGGAAGTGGGGCATTTGTTGCTTCGAAGGAAAAAGCAAAAGATTTCCTATTGCAATATCAAGATGTACAATCCATCCAAGATACAAAAGCAGAAATCATGGCAAGTGTGGAGAAGCAACAAGATGAGCTGAATCATTTTTCTCAATTATTGGATCAGCTGGTCAATCAAACGAAGCGAATACATAAGATGAACCCTTTACTTCCGTTTGAATTATCTTTATCAGAAAAAGCAATGCATCTGGACCGTTCGATTAGCGAGTTGAATATCTGGCAGGCGACTGGCGCCACAGTTATCGCAATTTCTCATAATGAAGAACTGCTTGTTTCACCTGGCCCCTATGCTAAATTTACGGCAGGGGACATCGTTCATTTTATTGGAAATGAATATACGCTACAGCGTATGACAAACTTTTTTTACCCGGAGCATCAGCTTGCAGAATGATTGTGTGAAATATTAAAAAAATATTAACTTGGCTAAACCTTTTATTTACAAAGATTTAGCCAAGTTTTTTTCAGTTTGGACAAGCAAATTTCTTTCATTTTTGACAAAGTGACTACATGATGTTAACATAGTGTGGTCACTTTTTTCAGAAAGAAAAATGAATTTACATAAAAAAGGAGAATTTGTTTGGTAAAAGTAGAAGTAAAACATTTAACAAAGATATTTGGTAAAAAGACACAAGCCGCTTTAGATATGATGAATGATCACCAGCCGAAAACGGAGATTTTAAAGAAAACCGGTGCAACGGTTGGTGTGTATGACGTGAATTTTGACGTAAAAGAAGGAGAAATCTTCGTGATCATGGGGCTTTCCGGGAGTGGGAAATCCACATTGATCCGTCTATTGAATCGTCTGATTGAGCCAACTTCGGGCAGTATCTATATTGATGGAGAAGATGTATCGAAGTTAAGCAAAGAAGAATTGCGAGAAGTCCGTCGTCATAAAATCAATATGGTTTTCCAAAACTTCGGTCTGTTTCCACATCGAACGATCTTGGAAAATACAGAATACGGGTTAGAAGTCCGTGGTGTACCTAAAGAAGAACGACAAGAAAAAGCAGAAAAAGCATTAGAAAATTCTAGTTTGCTTTCATTTAAAGACCAATATCCTAGTCAGTTATCTGGTGGGATGCAACAACGGGTTGGCCTAGCCAGAGCTTTAGCAAATGATCCTGAGATCTTGCTGATGGACGAAGCGTTCTCGGCTCTTGATCCGCTGATCCGTCGAGAAATGCAAGACGAATTACTGGACCTGCAAGCCAATGTTCAAAAAACGATTATTTTCATTACCCATGATTTGAATGAAGCTTTACGGATTGGGGACAGAATCGCCTTGATGAAAGACGGCGAAATCATGCAGATCGGAACAGGTGAAGAAATATTGACCAATCCAGCAAATGATTATGTACGTGAATTTGTGGAAGAAGTCGATCGTTCCAAAGTGCTTACGGCTCAAAACATTATGGTACCTGCATTGACGACGAATATCGAATCTGATGGACCAAACGTTGCATTGACAAGGATGCGTAATGAAGAAGTCAGCATGCTGATGGCTGTTGACAGAAAGAGACACCTGAAAGGGATCATCACTGCAGATCAAGCGTTAGAAGCTAGGAAGCAAAAACGTCCATTGATCGACTTCCTAGATGAAAATGTGACGGTGATCGGGAAAGACATGGTGGTAAGTGATATTTTCAATATTATTTATGACTCACCGACTCCACTTGCAGTTGTAGAGGATGGAAAATTAAAAGGTGTCGTCATCCGAGGTAGTGTGATTGAAGCATTAGCAGAAACAAGCGAGGTGAGTGAACATGAATAATCTATTGAACTATCAATTACCAGTGGCAAACTGGGTAGAAAATATCACAGAATGGTTTACGACAACTTTTTCTGGCCTATTTTCATTTTTACAAACGATCGGACAGGCAGTGATGTCGGGGATTACAAATTTACTGTTAGTGATTCCAGCTCCTTTGTTTATCTTGTTATTGACGGTAGCAGCTTTCTTTATTTCTAAGAAACGTCCAGGACTTACGTTGTTCACATTAATCGGTCTATGGTTTATTTATAACCAAGGTCTATGGAATGATTTGATGAATACTGTCACACTTGTTCTTTTATCTAGTGTGATCTCAATCATCATTGGGGTACCATTAGGGATCTTGATGGCAAAAAGCAGTAAAGCCCAAAGTATTATCAAACCGATCCTTGACTTTATGCAGACAATGCCAGGATTCGTTTATTTGATTCCAGCAGTTGCATTTTTCGGTATCGGGATGGTTCCAGGGGTATTTGCCTCAGTCATCTTTGCTTTGCCACCAACCGTTCGTTTTACGAATTTAGGGATTCGACAAGTTCCTAAAGAATTAGTAGAAGCTTCTGATTCATTCGGGAGCACAAGTCGTCAAAAACTATTCAAACTAGAATTGCCTTTAGCTAAAAGTACGATCATGGCAGGGATCAATCAAACAACAATGCTGTCACTTTCAATGGTCGTTATTGCCTCTATGATCGGTGCACCCGGCTTAGGACGCGGCGTATTATCAGCATTGCAAAGAGCACAAGTCGGGAATGGATTTGTCAACGGGGTTGCATTAGTTATCTTAGCAATCATCATTGACCGTTTTACACAGCATTTGAACCAGCCAAACAATAAAAAAGCTGCAGGAGCAGCAACACAGAAAAGTAAAAAACGTCAAGGACTGATCATTGGTGCTGTAGTAGTAGTGATCTTAGGTGCGATTGGTATAGGGAGTTTTTCATCTGCCAAAGAAACAAAACGTATCAACTTATCTTATGTTGAATGGGATACAGAAGTTGCTTCAACAAATGTAGTCGGTGAAGTATTGAAACAAATGGGCTATGATGTAACGATGACGCCATTAGATAATTCAATCATGTGGAAATCTGTTTCAAATGGCGAGTCAGATGCCATGGTTTCAGCTTGGCTACCTAAAACTCATGGTTCACAATATGCACAATATAAAGATCAAGTCGAAGACCTAGGTGCCAATTTGACAGGAGCAAAAGTTGGTTTAGCAGTGCCAGCCTACATGGATGTAAATTCGATCGATGAGTTAACCGATCAGGCAGGTAAGAAAATCATAGGAATCGAGCCAGGAGCTGGTGTAGTTACGGCTGCTGAAAACACGATCCAAAAATATGACAACTTGAAAGACTGGAAAGTCGAGACATCTTCTTCAGGAGCAATGACCGTTGCACTAGGTCAAGCGATCAAAAAACACGAACCAATTGTAGTTACAGGATGGACACCTCATTGGATGTTTGCCAAATATGATCTGAAATACTTAGAAGATCCTGAAAACGGAATGGGAAGCGAAGAGCAGATCCATACGATGGTTCGAAAAGGATTGAAAGAAGACCAGCCAGAAGCTTACAAAGTATTAGACAATTTCCATTGGTCAGAAAAAGATATGGAAAAAGTTATGTTGGAAATCAACAATGGAAAAGATCCACAGCAAGCAGCAAAAGACTGGATCAAAGAGAACCAAGAATTAGTCGAAAGCTGGAAAAAATAAAAAGACAGACACGAAATAAATGGAGCTTCCAAAATTGGATCAAATATCCAAATTTGGAAGCTCCATGTTCGTCTCTATCTTTTTTGTCTATAAAAAAAGAGAATGCGTAGCTCATCTTCGAAACGTCCAAAGACGCCGACAAACTATTATGAATTTATGGGTGCGAGTCAAAGAGATCGATCGTAGGTATGAAAGACTAATGTGATTAAAGTTTATTATGTACGAAGTGCATTCTCAAAAAATATTAAAGAATATACATAGTTTATATACTTAAAAGTGATTAAATTCTTATTCAGGAATTATTTTGCTACGTTTCAAGAAGGAATTGTTTTTTGAAATTTAATGAATGTTAGAATAATAGTCTAAAAACATTAATTTAGGGGTGATTAGATTATGAAACATTTAAAAATTTTGTCTATTAAAGAGACACAACTTATCTATGGGGGTACCACTCATAGTGGAAAATATTATGGAAATGGAGTGTATTGCACTAAAAATAAATGTACGGTCGATTGGGCCAAGGCAACTACTTGTATTGCAGGAATGTCTATAGGTGGTTTTTTAGGTGGAGCAATTCCAGGGAAGTGCTAAAATGAAAAAAAATGCTAAGCAAATTGTTCATGAATTATATAATGATATATCTATAAGTAAAGATCCTAAATATTCTGATATTCTTGAGGTTTTACAAAAGGTATATTTAAAATTAGAAAAACAAAAATATGAATTAGATCCCAGTCCTTTAATAAATAGATTGGTGAATTATCTATATTTTACTGCTTATACTAATAAAATAAGATTCACTGAATATCAAGAGGAATTAATAAGAAATTTGAGTGAAATTGGAAGAACTGCTGGAATAAATGGTTTATATCGAGCAGATTATGGAGATAAATCTCAATTTTAATGATACTTATAATATTAAATATGTCTCAAAATTTTTTGATTAGAAAAATAGGTATATTGAATCAGTGCCATAAAAGTATTTATAGTTTGTAGGGGGAATCGTAATGGAAGAAAAAAATAGACTAAATGCTAAACAATGTTCAGATCAAGAGCTTAAAAAAATTAAAGGAGGTGCTGGAACAAAACCTCAAGGAAAACCGGCATCAAATTTAGTGGAATGTGTTTTTTCATTATTTAAAAAGTGTAACTAAAATTTTTTTTATGATATCCTAAAATCAGGAGGGGATCTCTTGATTACTATCGATACAAAAGCTTATCTATTAAGAATGTTCGTGGGAAACTTTTTCTTTTTTCTCTTATTTTATATGACTAATACTGATATTAACAAAAGAAAATATCTTTTTGTATGTTTATTGATACCACTCACTTTTTTTGTTGAATTATTTACTGATGTTTCCGCAGCTATACCTATAATCGGAAGTTATTTTATATTAAAGGAAAAGAAGAAAACTAATATAGTGCTTTTAAATAAATTACTATTATGTATGCTTATTGATGATTTCAGATCTATTATTACTTCCATGGTTATGACGTATATGTTTTCATTTGAAGGGATAAAAGGGTATAGTTATGTAGTATTCCAGATAATGCTTGATTCTTTGTTCTTACTGATGTTTATTTGGTTATATAGAAAATTAGCTATAAATAGGATTGTTGAACAGTCCAGTTCTAAACTTACTGCTATATTCATGATTTATTTACTTACAATTGGTTTATTTGTTTCTTATGTTGCTCATCAATATCAAGTATTTGATCATTTTGTGTTTGGTGTCTTAATATTTTTAATCATTCAAATGTTTGTTGTTCTATTTTTATTTATTAGAATAACTATTAGGCAACGAGAACAATATGAACAGCAATTGAAAAGAAAGGAATTGGTTTATCTAAAAAAATATACTGATTCACTGGAAAAAGATCAAGAAAAATTTGCCAGATTTAGACATGACTATAAAAATTTATTGCTGAGTTTAAAAGAAATCGCTAATCAAAACCATGATTCGATATTGGAAAAAGAAATAAAAGAATTAGAGATCTATTCTAATTCTTATCTAACCAATAAGTTTGAATATCGTTATTTAAAAAATATAAAAAATGAATATTTGAAAAGTTTGTTGATAGCGAAGCTATACCAAGCAAATAACAATAAGATTTGTTGTAAATTCGAATGTCCAAGTACTATTATTGAAGTTCCTGTTCCAATATTTGACTGTATTAGGGTGCTTGGAATTATTCTCGATAATGCAATTGAAGCATCTATAGAGAGTCAAGATAGAGAACTGTCTCTAGCTATTTACCGAGATGATAAACAGATAGAAATTTCGATATCGAATAGTTGTAGAGAGATACTACTCTCTATAGATACTCTAATGAAAAAAGGAATAACAACAAAAAAGGGACATCAAGGGTTAGGTTTATCTAGTATAGAGGAAATCAATAAAAAGAATCCCAATATGTTTGTGAACTATCAAAACGATCCGTATCAATTTACTACTCAAGTTATTTTGTTGTTTTGAGGGAAGGAGGATTTATGAGTTATCCAATAATATTATGTGAAGATCAAATTATACAATTAAATCAGTTAGAACGAATTATTGATAATTTCATTCTTTTTCACGATGAAGTATTTAAGATAGTATTGAAAACACAAAGTCCGTTAGAAGTTAAAAAATACCTCAAACAATTCCGACCAAAGCAAGGAATATATTTCTTAGATATTGATTTAAATCATGAAGTTAACGGTATAGAATTAGCAGAAGTAATCAGAAAATATGATGTTCAAGCAAAAATCATTTTTACAACTACTCATGATGAGATGTTACCCGTAACAATAAAAAGAAGAGTTGAAACGTTAGGATTTGTAACAAAAGATCAAACACTAGATGAGTATCGAAACGAGATTGTTGAGTTATTGTTATTAGCGCAAGAAAGGATAGATGCAACAAAACAGGTTACGAATCAAGCATTTGTTTTTTCCATAGGTTCTCAAACATTTACTTTTGATATAAATGACATTTATTTTGTAGAAGCTTCAAAATTACCACATAGATTATCATTGTGTACTAAAGATGGGCAGTACGAATTTTATGGAAGAATTAGTGAGCTTGAAAAGAAATATCCTATGTTAACAAGAATTAGTCGAGCGTGTTTAGTAAATATCTTTAACGTTAAAGAAATAGATTTTAAAAAACGTTCACTATATTTTGATTCAGAGTTGGCCAGAAACTTTACTTTAGGGAAAGCACAAAAAATTAAGGAGAAGTTGAAAGAAAGCACTGTTTAGTGGTTTTTTCTTTAGGGAGATTGCATTTTTCTAATAAAATAGATTCCTTCACTAGTGCAAATTTTTCTGAATCCTATTAAAGTTGTACCAATTTTTATAGCTGTTATTAGTTACGTGCATAACAGCAATATTAGTTACTGGAGGAATATTTCTATGGTCTGGAACCAAAAAAGGGCCAAATGAATAGTTCTTTTCTTGTTTTTATTAAGTACCATAAAGGGGAATTAAAATTAAATGTATGGTGGAAGATGCGAAAGATTTGGCAAATTCTACTAATTTTTAGAAAGTGTTTTTCATTTTTTAGTTAAAAAATTTATCCTGTCAAGTGCAATCCTATGATTGTACTTGATAGGATTTGAGATAATTACTTTCCTGTTTTTATAAATTTAACTTGCAGGAACAGGCTTTAATGCACATCCGACAAGTACATTACCAATACCTCCTGTAACGGCCGAAATAGGTCCTCCTGCAGCACCAACTACAGCGCCGCCAAGTCCTTTTGTAAAAATATCTCTACCATTACATTCCCAAAGAGTTTTTATCTGACTTTAATAAAAGATAAAAATTTAATATAATTATTATTTGTCAAATTAAGCGAGACAAAACTTTCCATTTACGTAACTCAAAAAAACTTCTAATGGTGTTTGGTAATTTAGTGATTTTCTAGGGATATGGTTTCTTTTGGACGCAACGGATGAGATGAATCCTTGATTGACTTGGTTGAATTCCATTTCTTTTGGTAGTCCATCTTTTCGGAGGAGTCCGTTTGAATGTTCATTTAATCCCCGTTGGGAAGGCGTTCCTGGGTCTGCGAAATAAATATCAATATCATTCGTATTACTAATACTTTTCCAATTAGAGAATTCTTTTCCACAATCAAAGGTAATTGATTTGAAAAGATTTTTGGGTACGGATTGAAGCCATTCATTAATCGAATTTTCAATATCAACTGCCTTACGGCCTTCTGGTTTCAAGGCGATAATGGCTTTTGAAAGTCGCTCAACGAGTGTGATGACGGCACTTTTATGGTGGATGCCGACAATCGTATCACCCTCTAAATGTCCAAATTCTTCTTCGAAAACGACATAATCTTTTTTACGTTCAGAAATATTTCTTTTGAATGCCTGTTTTCCACGTTTTTCCTTATAACCATTTGGTTTTCGTTTTCCTTGCATCGGTAAATGTAAAACATTGAATTCTCCCGTCTTAAACCGGCGATAGAGGGTACTTACTGAACAAGAGAAGGTTCGCTCTGCACGGCCAATAATGACGTCTGGGGTCCAACCTTCAGTTGATCTTTTTTCAATGTATTCTTTTTCCTCAGCAGGAAAAATGATTTCGGTTCTCCCACAACGTCGCTTATTTTCTTTGTATTGTTCAAAGTATTCAAGTGCTGTTCCACCACATTTGAGAAAGTTATAGACATTGTAAATTGTTTGGCGTCCACGTTTAAGCTGCTTCGCAACGATAGCAACCGGAGTTTCTTGATGAAAATATGCTTCTATCATTACAAGCTCGTTTGGTGTAAGATGGGTATAAGTCATTTATGTTCACTCTCCTTGTATGCTTTAGCGGGTATTACAATTTGAGTGTAACATAAATGGCTTTTTTATTTGTCTCGCTTAATTATACAAACGGCGAATTATAAAAACTAGCACAAGAAGCTTTAGTAAAAAGTTCTGTCCATTCCAAACTTTTGAAAAGATAAAGAACATACCTATGTTCGTAATCGACACAAACCAATCTTGAGGTTTGATATTTTTTAATTGTTTACGCACCGGTCCACATGCCGAATCCAGCACCTAATAAAGCTCCACCTACACCACAAGCAGCTATTGCATAAGGTCCTCCGGCTGAACAAAGTTTTACTCCTGCTGTTGCCCCAGAAAAAGTAGTGCCTAAAACTCCCACGGCACTCCCACCTTGAATATTTTTCAACTCTTCTGAAGATAATATAAATGTTGTTTTTGTGTTTTTAATATGCATACTACTTATTCTCCTTTTTTATTTTTTTCGAGCATCCCAGCCAGCTGCAGCACCTCCAGCGACAGCTCCATATAACCCTCCAACAACACCGCAAGCTGGTCCACAAATTGCTGTTCCTAAACCTGCACCACCTACTGCCACTGTGGTAAGTCCACCTACAACTTGCCCCAATTTTCCCCAAGCATTATTGCCTCCACCAACAGTTTGTGCATTTCCACAATACTTAGTTCCTTTACATTTTGCATGTTTAAACACGCTTCTTTAAATAATATTTTTTACGGTGCTACTGTAACATACGTATTTGATTAACAGTAAAAATCTTCCTGAAACTTATCAAGTTTATTCTTGAATAGTAAAATTTCCAAAATAAATTTGATTCAGGAATGAAAAAGTTAGTGTTCAAGAACTGTTTTCAAAGTTTTTGTGGAATTATGAGACAATATTTTCACTGTATTAAAGCTATATTGAGAATTTTTCTATAAAAATTTTTTAGAAGGAGTTGTGTTAGATAAGTGATAAAATCATTTCCTTTTGTGCAGCAACAAGATGAAAAAGATTGTGGTGTTGCTTGCCTTTCGATGATTTTAAAATATTTTAAAACTGATATCCCGATTCATAAATTACGGGACCTATCTGGGACTGATTTAGAGGGTACTTCAGCATTTGGATTGAAAAAGACATTTGAAAAATTGTCTTTTGATTGTATGGCTATTCAAGCAGATAGTGAGATCTGGAAAGAAAGAGATCTTATCTTACCATTAATTGCACATATATTGGTTGATAACAGCTATATGCACTACGTTGTAATTTATAAAACGAAGGGAAACGTACTATGGATTGCAGATCCCGCTAATGGAAAAAATAGAAAAACGATTGAAGCGTTTCAAAAAGAATGGACAGGTATTCTTTTATTACCTATGCCTAGAGAAACTTATATTCCTATTAAAGAAAAAGTAGCTGGATTAAGTTCTTTTTTGCCTATAATTTGGAAACAAAAAGGATTAGTATTCCACATCGTTTTAGCATCGATTTTCATTACGTTTTTTGGCATAGGAAGCTCATATTATTTTCAAGGTATTCTTGATTTTTTCATCCCTAATCAAGCACGTTCAACTTTAAATATAATTTCCATTGGCTTGATCGCTGTCTATTTATTTCGGGTATTGTTTGAATATAGTCGTAGTTATCTTCTTATTATTTTAGGACAGCGAATGAGTATGGCAATTATGCTTCAGTATTTCAAACATGTGTTAACTTTACCAATGAATTTTTTTGCTACGAGAAAATCAGGGGAAATTATTTCTCGTTTTCTTGATGCCAGTAAGATTATTGATGCTTTAGCAAGTGCTACGTTATCAATATTTTTAGATATTGGTATGGTGTTGCTTGTTGGGGTTACGTTAGCTATTCAGAATAGTACGTTGTTTTTAATCACTCTATGCTCTTTGCCTTTTTATGTAGTTGCAATATTCGCTTTCGTGAAAAGCTATGAAAAATCGAACAGGGAAGAAATGGCAGCCGGTGCAGCTGTAAATTCTAGTATCATAGAAAGTCTTAAAGGAATAGAAACAATTAAAGCATATAGCGGTGAAGAGAAAGTATATAACCGTATAGACCATGAATTTGTTAAATTAATGAAAAAATCATTTCGTACGGTTACGCTTGATAATATTCAACAAGGAATTAAACATTTGATTCAATTAATTAGCAGTGCATTAATTTTATGGCTAGGTTCTTATTTTGTTATGGATAATAGAATTAGTCTAGGTCAACTTATCACATACAATGCTTTACTAGTATTTTTCACAGATCCTTTACAAAACATTATTAATTTACAAGTGAAAATGCAAACGGCTCAAGTTGCAAATAATCGTTTAAATGAAATTTTCGCGATTGATTCAGAAAAATCGAACCAGTCTTTTGAATATATGCTTTCTGAACAATTATTTCAACAAGATATCACTGTAAAAAACGTTTCATTCTCGTATAGCATGAAGGCCCCAACGTTGAACGAAATTTCATGTACAATTCCTTCGCACAGTAAAACGGCTATAGTTGGAGTTAGTGGTTCTGGAAAATCAACTCTTGCAAAGTTATTTGTTCGTTTTTATGAAGCATCAGAAGGATCGATCCATTATGGAAACATTAATCACTTAGACATTCCTTTTCAGATATTACGCGATCGAGTGACATATTTGCCTCAAGAGTCATTTTTCTTTAGTGGAACAATCATTGAGAATCTTATATTCGGTTTAGATAGCCCACCAAGTTTCGAACAAATAATAGAAGTTTGTGAGATAGTCCAACTAAATGAATTTATTAATCAACAGCCATTACGTTACGAGACATTGTTGGAAGAAGGTGGAAATAATCTTTCAGGAGGGCAACGACAACGATTAGCCATAGCACGGGCTTTATTAAAAAATCCGGACATATTAATTTTAGATGAAGCAACTAGTGGATTAGATACCTTGTTAGAACATGCAATTATGAATTATCTCCTCAATTTAAAAGAAAAAACGATTATTTTTATTGCGCATCATTTACCAATAGCAAAAGCATGTGATCAAATTTTAGTTCTCCATGAAGGGCATTTGGTAGAAAAAGGAACGCACGATGAACTTCGTTTTGCCGATGGTATCTATCAAAAATTATGGGAAATCTAGGAGAGGGAAACAATTTATGCAGAATAATAATTGGTTCGAACATTCTAGTATCTATACTAAACAACATCATAGATTCTACCGTTGGGTGTTATACCCTGTAATTCTTTTTTTATGTATTATTGGATTGTTTTTAACCTTTGCTAAAAAAGAGGTTGTTATTCGGACAACGGCTCAATTGAACCCCGAAAAAATAGAGAAGTTACAAGTGCCATTAGAAGCTAAAATAATGGAAAACTTCCTAAAAGAAAATCAATTGGTTCATAAGGACGATGTGTTGGTTAGATTGGATTGTTCTTTAATAGAGAATGAAAAGGCTCAGATAGAACAAGAAAACCAACGTATTACTCAACAAATAAAGATGGCTCAGCTATTTATTGAAAGTATAAGTAAAGGAAAAAATTTGTTTTCAACGGATGACAGTTTTGGCTACAGTAATCAATTAAAGAGCATGTTGTCAGAAAAAGAATCACTCCGCTACGCTTTGAAGCAAAGTGAATTAAATGATCAAAAGCAATTAGAAGTATACGAAAAGACAAAAAGACAACTAGAAAAACAAATTGAGAGTTCAGATAGTAAATTACAAGAATGGCAACAAGTACAGGTAGCTTGGAGTAATAATCAATCATTAAAAGATTTTTCAAAAGAAATGATGGCAAACTATGAGAATTGGCAAGAACAACTAAATAATGTTTCTGATGATCAAAAAAATCAAGTGAAACTGACAATTTCAGCAAGCATAAATGAACAAATTGAGCAACTAAAAAAAGAAGTAGAACAGTATCAGTCAGAAAAAGCTAAATTAGTTAAACCAACTACTTCTGAGAATGACAGAATTAGTCAAACGGAAAAAGGAAAGCAAGAGCTAGAACAAGCAATAACAACTGTAAAACAAACAGTTATAGAGCTAAATGAAAAACAAGAGAAGAACCAGTCAGTTATCAAAAGTTTGGACGATCAACTTTCAAAAGGAATACTAAAAGCTCCTGTATCTGGAACGGTTCATTTAAATGAAGAAACAAAGGGACAAGCAGAACTAGCCAAAGGAACAGTGCTTGCAGAAATTTATCCGATCCACGAAAAATCAAAAATGAAATTTACAGCACTTTTACCTGCGAATGAAAGTACCTATATTAAAGAAGGGATGAAGGTTCATTTTAAATTGGATCAAAAAGGTGGGGCTCCGATTACGATCGACGGAACTTTAGATGAAATTTCAGAAAATTCTACTGCCACTGAGAAAGGTGTTTTTTATGCAGTGAAAGGAACGTTAAAAACAACTCAATCGTTTCCGTTTCGTTATGGATTAACTGGAGAGTTGTCTTTAATTGTAGGAGAGAAAACATATTGGCAACAAATTGTCGATGTGTTTCTAAATAAAAAATAATTATTTTTACTAAGAATATAGGAGGAGTTTATATGAATAAAAGAAGATGGATTGCTGTGGGAGTAGCGTGCGGATTATTGTTACTATCCATTACCGTCGCGCTAATTCCAGGAAAAGATAAAGAGGAAGCATCAAATACAACTCTAACAGGAATAAATAAGATTTTTTACGGATCTAACGAAATCACAGAAGAAACGTTAGAAGAAGGCGCATCAAATAAAAAGATTGTCAAACTATCCGTCAATGGAGTTATTGCAGATACAGGTGAAAGCAATCTTTTTAGTAGGGAACAATATAACCATCAGAATTTTTTAACACAGCTAAAGAAAATTCAAGAAGACAAAGCGGTTAAGGGAGTGTTATTAGAAGTAAATTCACCTGGAGGAGGAATATATGAAAGTGCTGAGATTGCTAAAGAAATGGCAAAAATTAAAAAGCTAGATATTCCTATCTATACTGCATTTAAAAATACAGCGGCAAGTGGAGGTTACTACATTTCTGCTGGATCAGATAAAATATTTGCTACGGAAGAAACAACAACTGGATCAATTGGTGTCATTATTTCTGGTTTAAATTATTCTGGCTTATTAGAAAAACTTGGCGTAACTGATGCGACGTATAAAAGTGGTGCATTAAAAGATATGATGTCACCTCAACACAAACCTTCAGAGGAAGAGAATAAAGTTATACAGGAATTTGTGATGAGTGCTTATGATCGTTTTGTCAATGTTGTAGCAAAAGGAAGAAATATGGATACTAATGCAGTGAAAGAACTTGCGGATGGAAGAATTTATGATGGTAACCAAGCAGTAGAAAATGGGTTGGTGGATCAAATTGGTTATTCTGAAGATGCATTAGATTCCCTAAAAAAAGAGAAGAAATTAACTGATGCGACGGTTATAGAATATAAAAATGACACAACTGGCTTTGCTTCTTCTTGGTTAGGTAATAAGATTGCTGAATGGCAAGGGCTAAAGGCAACTACATCAGATCGTGTAATTTCAGTTTTTGAAAAACTTGGATTTTCTGATACTCCAAAACCAATGTATTACTATGGAGGGCTATAAAATGAATAAGAAGAGTGGCATTGAAACTTTGCCTAATTATGTATTTGCGGGATTTAGGTTACGATTTTTTGCTTTTCTTATTGATTTAATTTGTATTAGCATCATCACCCATGCTACTATAGGTCTCTTTTACAAAATCATGGGACTGGAATCTGACAAATCCATCATTACTTTTTATGGTATAGCGTCATTAGCTATTTATTTAACCTATTTTGTACTTTTGACTAAGCTGAATTCAGGACAAACAATTGGGAAAATGATTTTTGGGATAAGAGTAGTGAGCTTTGAGGAAAAAGAACTAAGTTGGCAAACTATCTTTATTCGTGAGTGTATATGTAGGTTTATATTAAAAAATTTTGTATTTCAAATTGGGTATTTGGTGGCTGCTTTCACACCCAAGAAACAACATATTGGGGATTATTTTTCTAACACGTCAGTGGTTGTTATTCGTTCATTAGAAGCTATTAACTATGGTCAAAAAATTTCTAATTCTAAAACACTTAATCTGGAGAGAATTAAGTGAATAAGAGAAAAACAGAGTTTATTTTGATTTTAATTAGTGGAATAACAGGGATTTTATGTAGTCTTTTAGCATTGATGGGTGGTATGTTTCTATCTTCTATTGATTCAACTACTTTAAATACTACAGAACTAACCAGTAAGGATATAGATATGTTAGTCAATCTAAGCGGGAATGTTGTTTTATTTGGAGGAATTACCCTAGTTTTTTCGATAATGATTTTCATAATAGGTTTTTTAGTAAGAAAAAATCAAAAAACAGTGGTCTATGGTATTAGTTTACTCATTTTATCTATTATTCCATTTTTTCTTTTAACATTATTGTGGGTAATTCCTGGAGTTTTAGGTATTATTGCGGGATTGATGCTTCTAATAAGAAAGTCTTAATTAGGCAATGTGTAGACAACGTGAAACGAATTAATCAATTAAAAGCTAAATACGTTTTGAGAAATGATAACTTGTAGTCGATGGAAGACATGTAGATAAAAAAACTACGTGTCTTTTATTTATTCTAATTTTTTCGAAAAAAAGACACTCTCTGATTGTTGTATTAATGGAAAAGGGGAAAGCAGCAAGTAAATTTAGTTTTTCTATTAAATATTCTTCACTTTTTAACCTTTTATAGTACTTAGATTTAATCCTATATGTTTAGAGAGTTCATTGGCAGCATGATTTTGCAAAGCTTCTCGAATTATTGTTATATTAGAAACTTTACTGTTCATAATTATGCTTCTTTTTTAACTCAAAGTCCAAAAGGCTACAGTGGACTTTGAGTTAAAAATAAAAAGCCCTAGTTATTTTGAAAAATAAAAAAAGAACAGCGTAAATGTTTTCGAAATGCTTTCGCACCAACATTTACCTGTTCCGTGGGTTTGGCACCCAATGGGCCGTGAGGGGCTCGAACCCGCGACCCGCTGATTAAGAGTCAGCTGCTCTACCAACTGAGCTAACGGCCCGTACAAAAAGTACTTAATAATAGTAGCACTAAGAATTTTAAAATGCAAGACTACATTTAAAGAAAATCAGAAAAATCTTTACTTCCTTATAGGAAATCATTCATAGATTATTCACATTTGCTCGCTATTATATAAGCATACCAACAAACAAAGTTCTTGCAAGAGAACAAACCCTAACACTTTTTTCATTTTTTACTCCTTTCCCGCCGTCTCCCCGGCGGGTCTCCTGTTCTTAACGATAAAAGACAAGAAGGCTTAGCCTTCTTGTTTTTTGTTTTCATGGAATCCCGCTAATCAAATCACCTAGTTAAAGCAACTAGATTGAATGTTTATCATAAGTCTGATATCATGTTTATGAAATGAAAAAAGGAGCGGTTATGATGGAAAAAATGCGTCAGCAATTAATGGAGTGGGGGAAGGAACTAGAAACATTCCGTCTGCCTCACTGGGAAGAACTCCCTGACTTAGAACTTTATATGGACCAAGTCAGAACGTTAGTTGATCGTTATCTTTCACCTGTGATACAAGGAGAAAAGCATCCATTGCTTACCTCTTCTATGGTAAACAATTACGTTAAACTAGGTTTGATACCAGCACCAGTTAAAAAAAGATATAACAAAGAACACGTAGCATTTTTACTTGCAATCACTACGTTGAAACAAGTATTGACTATTCCTGAAATCAAAGAAGGGATATTGTTCCAAGGAAAAACAGTAGGAATTCGTGAAGCCTATAATCTATTTTGCGATGAACAAGAAGCAGCTGTGTGGATGGTCAGCCAATTAGCACAAGGTAAATCTCATCCGCAAAAATTCGACCAGGCAACCCCTGTAGAATATATTGCTGTAAGAGCGGCAACTTTATCGTTTGCAATGAAACTTCTTGCGGAAAAAACGATTGTTCTAGAAACCGAATATTTAAAAGAGGAGAAAACAAATGAAAAACAATAAAATCGCAATTTTAGTAGATTCAGGTACGGATGTGCCAGAAGAATTGATAAAAAAATACGAGATGTATATGATCCCATTGAAAATTATTTATAAAGATCAGGTATATACAGATAAAATTGACATTACCCCTGAAGAGATCTATCAACGTTTGCCAGAGGAAATCCCTGGTACATCTTTGCCGGATGGTGAGTCGATCACAGAAATCTTTGAGCAAATCAAAAAAGACGGTTATGAAAAGGTACTTGCGGTAACAATTTCCAGTGGATTGAGCGGGACATATAATGTGGTTCGTTTAATTGCACAACAGCAAGAAGAATTGGAAGCATATGTACTAGATACGAAAAATATTGGTATTGGTGCAGGTTTTTCTGCGATCCAAGCAGCAAAATGGCTGGAAGAAGGAGTAGAATGGGATCAACTGATCAGTAATCTGAATGAGTTAGTCGAAAGAACAAAAGTTTTCTTTAATGTTGCGACATTGGAATATCTTCAAAAAGGTGGACGGATCGGTTTAGTTGCTTCTATTGTAGGAACCGCTTTAAAGCTTAACCCAATCATCTCATGTAATGAAGAAGGGATTTATTACACAGTAGGAAAAGCTAGGGGACGTAAAAAAAGTTTGGATAAAACGGTTGCTTACGTCAAAGAAAAAATCGGTAATGCAAAGGTCTTCAACTTAGCTGTTGCCCATGGGGATGCGAAAGAAGAAGCAATTGAAATGGAAGCGAGACTTAAAAGAGAGTTCCCACAAGCAAACCAAATCTACTTTGGCCAGATTTCTCCGGCATTAGTAGTCCACACTGGTCCGGGATTATTGGGTGTCGGTGTACAAGTTTTAGAAGGATAAATCAAAAAAAGGAAACACTGAGGTGAAAATCAGTGTTTTCCTTTTTTATTGAAGTTAGAACAAAAAATAATAAAGTATTTTGCACTTTCATTTTAATTTTCTCTTTTGTTTTATAGGCAAAGATGAAACAAAAGCAGAAATACGGTATAATGAGAAGGTATGACAATAATATATAAGAGGTGGCTCTTTATGAAAAAAGTTTTAGTTGTCGATGATGAGAAGCCGATTTCGGATATCGTCAAATTCAATTTAGCCAAAGAAGGCTATGATGTTTATACTGCATATGATGGGGAAGAAGCCTTGGAAAAAGTTGCTGAGGTAGAACCTGATTTGATTTTACTTGATTTGATGCTACCTAAAATGGACGGCTTAGAAGTTGCTCGTGAGGTACGCAAAACTTATGATATGCCGATCATTATGGTAACAGCCAAAGATTCTGAAATTGATAAAGTCCTAGGCTTAGAGTTAGGCGCCGATGATTACGTGACCAAGCCATTTTCCAACCGAGAATTAGTTGCACGTGTCAAAGCAAATCTTCGTCGCGGTGCCACGGCTGCGAAGGAACCAGAAGAGGCAGCACCTGCGGAATTGACGATTGGTGATTTGACGATCCATCCAGAAGCTTACATGGTGACGAAACGAGGAGAAACAATCGAGTTAACACATCGTGAATTCGAACTACTCTTTTACTTGGCGAAGCACCTTGGACAAGTGATGACAAGAGAACATTTATTACAAACGGTTTGGGGTTATGATTATTTTGGAGATGTACGAACAGTGGATGTAACTGTACGTCGTTTGCGTGAAAAGATCGAAGATAATCCAAGCCATCCAAATTATTTAGTGACACGTCGTGGTGTCGGTTACTATTTGCGTAACCCAGAACAGGAGTAATTGGATGAAAAGAAAAGTCCGCTTTTTTCGATCAGTCAATTTTAAGATCGCTATTACCTTTATTCTGATTTTATTGATCTCGATCGAAATTATTGGTGCCTACTTTATACGTGGTTTAGAACGTTCCACGATCAATACATTTATTAAAGATATGAATCAAACGGTGGAATCATTAGCAACAACAATCAGCCCGGAATTGAATCGAAAAGATAATGCAGATGATGAAGAGGTAAATGCGAATATCAAAAGATTTATTGAAAACAGTGCGACTAGCGATATCATCGAAATACGGGTCGTTGACGAAAAAGGGATCATCCGAGGAACAACCGATGTCAATGAACAAAGCGCTGTGGGAAAGAAAAATGATTATGTTGATATCAATGATTTCACGACTAAACGTTATGTTGCTTTAGATAACGACGATAAACGGGTGAATATCAATGTTCAACCGATCCTGTCCCCGACCGGCGATGCCGTTATCGGGGCTCTTTACGTCAAAAGTAATATCGAACAAAAATATTCGGAAATCAATAACACAGCAGTCATTTTCTTTACTGCCTCACTAATTGCGGCATTTATTTCAATGATCGTATCTGTTTTAGTTGCTCGTTCGATTACACAGCCGATCGGTGAAATGAGAGAACAAGCCATTCGAATCGCTAGAGGAGACTACAGTCGGAAAGTCAAAGTGCATGGACAAGATGAACTTGGACAGCTGGCTGATACCTTCAATCAGTTAGCTGAACGTATTGAAGAAGCTCAAGATACAATGGAAGCTGAACGCAATCGTTTGGATAGCGTGCTATCCCATATGACAGACGGCGTCATTGCGACAGATCGCAGGGGTAAAGTCATTACGATCAATGATATGGCTGTTTCCTTGCTAGATATCAAAAACGAGGAAGCAATCGGACAATCGATTTTGACACTTTTAGATATCGAAGAAGAATATACGTTGCGGAAATTATTAGAAGATCCAAACGAAATGGTACTTGACCGTTCAACCAGTACATTGGAAAGTGATCAGATGATCTTGCGAGTAGACTTTTCTATGATCCGTCGCGAATCAGGTTTTATCAGCGGATTAGTAGCTGTCTTGCATGATGTGACAGAACAAGAAAAAACAGAACGGGAACGTCGTGAATTCGTCTCTAATGTTTCCCATGAACTTCGTACACCGTTGACAAGTATGCGTAGTTATATCGAAGCATTGAGCGAAGGTGCGTGGAAAGACGAGGAAGTAGCACCAAATTTTTTGAAGGTAACGCTAGATGAAACAGACCGAATGATTCGAATGATCAATGACCTCTTAAATCTATCTCGCATGGATACAGGTAATACCCAGCTTCAATTAGAATATGTCAATTTCAACGAGTTAGTGAATTTTGTTCTTGACCGGTTTGATATGATGGTGGGAAATCAGGAAAAAAATTATAAGATCCGTCGTGAATTTACGCAAAGAGATCTTTGGGTCGAAGTAGATACAGATAAAATCATCCAAGTAGTCGATAATATCATGAATAACGCGATCAAGTATTCACCAGATGGGGGAACGATTACTTGTCGCTTATTAGAAACGCATAATAACGTGATTTTAAGTATCACCGATCAAGGATTGGGGATTCCTAAAAAAGATCTGAACCGAGTGTTCGAGCGGTTCTATCGAGTAGATAAAGCACGTGCAAGAGCACAAGGTGGGACAGGACTTGGATTAGCTATTTCTAGAGAAGTGATTAAGGCGCATCGAGGCGCTATTTGGGCAGAGAGCAAGGAAGGAAAAGGGTCGACTTTTTATATCTCGCTGCCATATGAACCTTATGAGGAGGAATGGTGGGAATGAGAATCTCTGAAAAAGTCGTTCGTATAGGACTCATTTTGATGGTTGCGTTAAGCATATACTTCTCTTATGCAATCTGGCTGAGCCCAGCAGGAAAAAGTTCAATCAACGTAGATGAGACAAACACTCAAATGATCGAGTCTCAAAGCAATCGAAAAACTTCCGAAGTCTTTCTTCCGCTTCATGTTACATGGCACCATTCGGGAACGATCCAAGAAACCAACAGTGAAAATCTCGTGTACCGATTGCAATTGATCATCGATAAAGCAAGATTTGGAAAGCTTTCTGAAGTAGTTTCAGGAGACAAATCACAGTTTGAACAGGTGAAAAATCTGAACTCTGGTTTTGAGTTGGCCTATAATGCGCCTTTTTTGCTAAGAGAATACAAGGAAGCATTTGATTTAGATTTAGATGTGTCGAACTTGGCAAAAGAAAGCGAAAATATGTATTTTACTAGAATACAATTCGATCAAGGAAATAAAAAAATCCGATTTTTGAATTATTCGAACCATCTCGTATATGAAGCGAATATTTCGTTGAATTGGACAGATATCAATAAAGAATTAACAGCAAACGACACAAAATGGACAGAAATGACAACAGAACCATCGACAATCGACACGCAATATGCTACGAAACATTCGATCAAACTGAAAAAGTATAGTTATATCCTGTCACAGCAACCCTATACACTTTTTAGAAATGCTTTTTTCCAGAAACCAGATAGCGTGAAGAATAATGATGAAAGCAATGAATTGATTTTTTACGGTGGGAATGAAACAATGTCTATCCATTCGGAAACGCAAGTAGTTGATTTTCGTGGAGAGCTGCCAGAGAAAAAAGAAAATGCTAGTGTATTTTCTGAAAGTTTCCCCTATATTAGCAAATTAGGCAGTTCTTTAGGGAACCTCAGATATTTTGACCGCAGTGACAATACGATCGATTATCGGATATTCGTGGAAGGCTTCCCGGTTTTTGGGACAGACAGCAGAGGACAGATTGGTGTGGAAGTTGGCGGTGAAACGAATGGTTCTGTGCAAGTGAATATCCAAACCAGTTTGAATACGATTCAAGTGCCGATACCTTCAGACGAAGAAGTAGAACTTGCAAGTACGAATGAAATCATCCAGCAGTTAAAAGCTAAGGGAGCAGATAGCAACAAGATTGGTTCAGTGATCGTTGGCTATACATGGCAAAATGTCAAAGAAACGAATCGTGTTGTTGATCTCTTACCTGAATGGTATGTGAAATATAAAGATAACTGGTATTCAGCTAACGACCTTCTGGAAAAATTACCTGGATTGGAGGCGAATTAATTGGATTTCAAAAAAATCGAATGGATATTTTTCGTCGCTTTTTTAGGGTTGAATGTGTTTTTATTCAGCAGTTATCATGACGCGGTATACCAAGAAAACAATGTCATTCGCTCTAATCAGACTGAATCAATCCAACAACGTCTGGCTAGCGACGATATCACTTACATGGGGAAGATTTCGTCTGAGAACAAGCAAGGCTATTATCTTAGCGCGGAGCAGACCAATCTTAGCACTTCATTAGCGAATTATCGCAAGGCTGGTAAAAGCGGCTTGCTGGCAAGTGGTGTGTTTTTAGACGGTGATGTTTTGACGAAATCTTTATCCAGTTCAGATGCTGAAAAGAACGTGATCGATCCAGATAAAATTAGTAGTTCCTTGGAAGATTTTTTATCTAACAAAGACAATATTTTATTCGGTAATGATTATGTGTACACGAAAAACTTTTCTCATTTAGAAGAAGAACCACTAGAAATCCAAGCAAGCCAAGAGTATGAAGGCATCCCATTCAATGATGATACAGCAAAAATCGTTCTTTCTTTAGAAAAAAACGATAATGATTATAGCATCACGAAATACATGCAGACGCATTTATCTGATATCGAGCAGCTGCGCGAAAAGACGGAACTGTATACGGAAGAGGAAGCAATCAATACATTGTACATCAATAACAAAATACCAAGAGGATCAAAAATTTTATGGCGTCAACTAGCTTATTCCTGTATTCTGAAAGTCCGGGAAAAAAATGTGTATGTTCCTGTTTGGCATGTAGCGATCGAAACAAGCGATAAAGTGGTCCAAATCGAGAGCGTCAACGCTTTCAGCAATACGATCGTGACAAACAATACTGTACCAAAAGTGGAAGATCAATAAAAAAGCGAGTATAATGAAAAAAGTTTACAAAGTAAGAAGGGAAGTAGGAGTCAAATGGCTGAAGAAAAACCAGCTTTTAAAATCAGTATCCTAGCAAGTGGAAGTTCGGGTAATTCACTTTATATCGAAAGTGAAAAAAAACGGCTTTTGGTCGATGCAGGACTTAGCGGTAAAAAAATCACTTCCTTGATGGCTCAAATTGATCGGACACCGGACCAATTAGATGGAATACTTGTGACGCATGAACATCGAGATCATATACATGGCGTGGGTGTCTTGGCTCGTAAGTATCATTTGGATGTTTTTGCCAATCAGCAGACTTGGGAAGCGATGGAACCACTGATTGGAAATGTACCAGTGGAACAAAAACATCTATTTGAGATGGGGAAAGTCAGAACATTCGGCGATATCGATATTGAGAGTTTCGGCGTCTCCCATGACGCAGCGGCTCCGCAATTTTATCGTTTCCATAAAGAAAATCGGTCATTCGTCATGTTGACGGACACCGGATATTGCAGTGATTATATGCGAGGTGTCATTGAAAATGCCGATGGTTATTTGATGGAAAGTAATCATGATCTTGAGATGTTACGCATGGGACCTTATCCGTGGAATTTAAAACAGCGTATTTTAGGAGATAGAGGACATCTTTCCAACGAAGACGGTGCACTTGTCATGACTGATGTGATCGGTAATCGGACCAAACGAATCTATCTTGGCCATCTTAGCAAGGAAAACAATATGAAAGAACTTGCTCATTTAACAATGGAAAATGTTTTGAAAGAAAAAGATTTTGGCGTTGGACATGATTTTGAAATCTATGATACAGATCCAGGTGAAGCAACTGAGCTATTTTCGATTTAAACAGTTCAATCAATAAAAATATAAAAAGCAGAAGATAAAATCAATCAGGGTTGGTTTTATCTTCTATTTTTATTTTTTTAGCATATTAAAAAAATAACCGTATTATCGACTGACTACACTGATGTGTTGCTTTTCATGTTTCTCATCCAGTATCTCATCTACTAATGCAATCGCGTAATCTGCCATGCTGATCGTACTGTCGCCAGCAGCGTTTCTTTGTAAATAATCATCACTTAACAAATAAGTACCTGTACGTTTGCCATGTGGATCAAATAAAGAAGCTGGACTGATATAAGTCCAATGTAGATTTTTAGATTGTTTCAATTTTAACAATCCTTCGTACATATTGAAAGCTGTTGGATAGAAGGGTGCATTTTTAGGTACTTGGTCAATCATACGAGTCGTCTTTTCTGTATCTAAGAATAACGAAGAGGCACCCCCAACGACAATTAAGCGTGTATCGGTTCCTTCAAGCATCTCAATCAAATGGGACAAAGAAGTTTGATGCATTTCTTCTTTTCCTTTGGGAGCGTTGAAAGCATCAACGACAACATCAAAAGATGCAAGATCAGTAGTTGTCAACTCAAATAAATCCTTTTGTATAAACGGAACATCTGATGGCAATTTTTCTGGATGACGCACGATTGCCGTCACGTCTAAATCTCTGGACAATGCTTCGTCTAAAATAAATGAACCTGCATGACCAGTAGCTCCAATGAGTGCAATTTTCATAAAAAACCTCCTTTTTTATTCCTGTCCATTGTAAGCAGTTGCTGAATATTCGTCAAAGAATCCGATTTTTGAAAAGCTCAGTGCGCATTCCTTTCATGGTTCGTGATCATTGGGTATAGTTAAATTAAGAAAACTGATTGATAAAAATAGAAGTTGAAGGAGATAAGAAATGAAAGAGTGGTTAGATCGTGCCTTTTTACCAATGATAACATCTGTTGTGAATCTTAGACCCTTAACTGCTTTGCGTAATGGAATGACTTACACGATCCCAATAATTATTGTTGGCTCGCTGTTTTTCTTATTTGCTCATTTTCCTGTGGATTACATCGCTCAGTGGATAGACAAAGCAGGATTTTCTATGTATTTTACACAAGTATACCAGGCTACATTTGATGTGATAGCCTTTTGGATCGTTTTTGCCATTGCATACGCTTATGCAAAAGAAGAAGATATCGATCGCTTACCAGTCGGCATAACAGCCTTATCTGCTTATCTACTGCTTATTCAGCCACTAAATACTCAGATAGATACTGTCTGGACAGGTGCTGAAGGGATACTAGGAGCAGTTACAACTGGGCTCATCATCGGATGGGGCTATGCACGTTTAGTAAGACTTGCGAAAGGGTGGAAGCAAAGAGAGAAGATACCTGAAAATGTTTGGCAGTCTTTTACTTCATTGATTCCAATCATTGTTATAGTCACTTTTACGCTTATCGGTTCAGCGGTTTTTCAACAGTTGTTCAGAATGACTGTTGTTCAAGGAATATGGACATATGTCCAGCTTCCCATTCAATCGTTCATAGACACGTTGTTTGGTGTGCTTTTATTAGGTTTTTTTGTTCCGTTTTTATGGTTATTTGGTCTTCATGGATCTGCGATGGTCAATGGGTTGGTTAGTCCCATCTTGCAAGCGAATTCATTAGCAAATGCAGAAATCTTAGCCTCAGGACAAGAGTTGACGGTGGCAAATGGCGGACATATCGTTACTCAGCAATTTCTCGATCAGTTCATGACGGTTACGGGTGCTGGGTTGACGTTAGGGGCTGTATTTTTTATGACGGTTTTTGCGAAATCGAAGAAATACAGAGAATTAGGAAATATTGCTCTTTTACCAGCCTTTTTCAACATCAATGAATCGATTATTTTTTCCACACCGATCGTGATGAACCCGATGATGGCTGTTCCTTTTATTTTCGCACCGGTCGTTTCAGGATTGATTACCTATTCCGCTTTATATTTTGGATTCGTTCCTTTATTTACAGCAGTCCAAGTCCCTTGGACAACACCGCCGATCCTCTCGGGTTTTTTAGTAGGCGGAGTGCCTGCAGCGATTTTACAAGGTATCGTGTTGTCAATTAGTTTTTTCATTTATTTCCCATTTTTGAAAAAAATAGATTCTGCAAACTGCAAAAAGGAAAGACAGACAAAAAATGATGGAGCAGCAGAAAAGATGAACGACTAAAAAACAAAAATACTCCTGTCGCTTTAGATTGGGAAAATCACCAATCTAGGATGACAGGAGTATTTATAGTCATGTTTATACTAGCCCTTTTTGGACAGCTAATTGAACAAGAACAACTAATGTGTTCATTCCTACGTGTGTGATCATCGATGTCCAGATCCGACCAGTTGCTTTGTACTCTAGGCTGAAGAAGAAACCTAGGAAAAAGTAGATTAGCAGATGACCATCATTATGAGCAAACGCAAACAGCAAAGAGCTGATCACTGCTCCGACCCAAAAATTTGAATATCGACTGATGATCCCCAGTATACTGCGGCGGAATACGAACTCTTCCATGATGGGTCCAGCGACAGTTGTCGCCAAAATAAAAGCGGGTGCTTCCATGATCATCTGGATGATATTTTGTGTATTCTCGGAAGGGGTTGCTTCGCCAAACAATACAGATTCTAACATGACAGCGATGCTTTGCAGAATCAATGCGACAAAGATTCCAACTAATCCATAAATAACAATCTTTGGAGCAGAAGCTTTTTTTACCGCTGATTCGATCGCTAAGGGTTCACGTTGCTTAAAATAAAAAATAGCTAGGACAACGGCGCCTAGTATATACATGACTGCAGTTGCTGTGATCAATTCAGACGTAGATTTTACAAGTCCTATCGAAGCTAGGATCAAGGGTGAGATAAAAATTAAACCATAGCAAAAAATGCTGAGGAAGCTATATTTTTTTAAAGACATGTAATTCCTCCTTTTAAGGGATAACAAGCATGCAAGGCAAGCTTATATCGATTGATTTCAATTATATCATAATTTCAATAAGCAGCTGTCAGAATAAAATTTCTTTTCTTTGATTTAAAAGCTTGCAAAAAAGAGGGAGAATGAGTATTATTAAAAATGTAGGTTAGCACTCGAAGGTTAAGAGTGCTAACAGATTAAAAAAAGAGTTATCGGAGGGATTTATCGTGTTAAAACCATTAGGTGATCGCGTCATTATCGAAGTCGCAAAAGAAGAAGAAAAAACTGTCGGAGGAATCGTTTTAGCTTCTGCTGCTAAAGAGAAACCCCAAACTGGGACAGTTGTTGCAGTCGGTGAAGGCCGTTTGTTAGAAAACGGTGAAAAAGTTCCTGCCGCTGTAAAAGCAGGCGACCAAGTTATGTTCGAAAAATACGCCGGTACAGAAGTAAAATACGAAGGAAAAGAATATCTGATCGTCGCAGGAAAAGATATCATGGCGATTGTTGAGTAAATTTTGAAGATAAAAAAATAATCAAAAATAATCAATGAGGTGAATCAATCATGGCAAAAGAATTGAAATTTGCAGAAGACGCACGCGCAGCTATGTTACGCGGGGTAGATAAATTAGCAGATACAGTGAAAGTAACATTAGGACCTAAAGGCCGAAATGTCGTACTAGAAAAATCTTACGGCTCTCCATTGATCACAAATGATGGTGTGACGATCGCAAAAGAAATCGAATTAGAAGATCATTTTGAAAACATGGGTGCAAAACTTGTATCAGAAGTAGCATCAAAAACAAATGATATTGCAGGAGACGGTACAACGACAGCAACTGTTCTGACACAAGCAATCGTTCGCGAAGGTTTAAAAAACGTAACTGCAGGTGCTAATCCTCTAGGCATTCGTCGCGGGATCGAATTGGCAACAAAAACAGCAGTCGAAGAATTGCATAATATCTCAACTGTTGTTGATTCAAAAGAAGCCATTGCACAAGTAGCAGCTGTTTCTTCGGGTTCTGATAAAGTTGGACATTTGATTGCTGATGCAATGGAAAAAGTTGGAAACGACGGCGTCATCACAATCGAAGAATCAAAAGGGATCGAAACAGAACTAGATGTTGTAGAAGGTATGCAGTTTGATCGTGGTTACTTATCACAATATATGGTAACAGATAACGACAAAATGGAAGCTGTTCTAGAAAACCCATATATCTTGATCACAGACAAAAAAATCTCTAACATCCAAGATATTCTGCCATTGTTAGAACAAATCTTGCAACAATCACGTCCATTGTTAATTATTGCTGACGATGTAGATGGTGAAGCATTGCCAACTCTTGTATTGAACAAAATCCGTGGAACATTCAACGTAGTAGCTGTAAAAGCTCCTGGTTTCGGCGATCGTCGTAAAGCAATGCTTGAAGATATCGCTATTTTGACAGGTGGTACAGTAATTACTGACGATCTAGGTTTAGAATTGAAAGATGCAACAATCGAAAACTTAGGAAATGCTTCTAAAGTTGTTGTAGATAAAGACAATACAACGATCGTAGAAGGTTCTGGAGAAAAAGAAGCAATCGAAGCTCGTGTGCAATTGATCAAAAACCAAATTGCTGAAACAACTTCTGATTTTGACCGCGAAAAATTACAAGAACGCTTAGCTAAATTAGCAGGTGGTGTAGCTGTTGTTAAAGTTGGTGCAGCTACTGAAACAGAATTGAAAGAATTAAAATTACGCATTGAAGATGCATTGAATGCTACACGTGCCGCAGTAGAAGAAGGAATGGTCTCAGGTGGTGGTACAGCTCTAGTGAACGTTATCAGCAAAGTTTCTGCTGTAGAAGCAGAAGGAGACGTGGCAACAGGTATCAAGATCGTTGTTCGTGCTTTAGAAGAACCAATTCGTCAAATCGCTGAAAACGCTGGTTATGAAGGATCAGTGATTGTTGATAAATTGAAGAACGTGGAACTAGGCACTGGTTTCAATGCTGCTACTGGAGAATGGGTAAACATGGTTGAAGCAGGTATCGTAGACCCAACTAAAGTAACACGTTCTGCCTTGCAAAATGCCGCTTCCGTTTCTGCCTTGTTATTAACGACAGAAGCAGTCGTTGCAGATAAACCAGAACCAGCAGCGCCAGCAGCTCCTGCAATGGATCCATCAATGATGGGCGGTATGA
Organism: Enterococcus sp. DIV0436a; assembly: GCF_051711605.1. NCBI lineage: Bacteria > Bacillati > Bacillota > Bacilli > Lactobacillales > Enterococcaceae > Enterococcus > Enterococcus sp. DIV0436a. The sequence goes on along the minus strand of NZ_JBIONA010000001.1, from coordinate 2,369,131 downwards.
TGTAAGAAAAAGCAACTTGCTTATCTACAACTGATCATTAGTGAAAGACAGATAAAAAGAGGCTGGAACAGAAGCGTTTAACTCCAAGAAATAAGAAGAAATTCACGAAAATTGCTTTTCAAATTTTTGTGAATTTCAGCTTATTTCCGAAGGAGTTGCTTCTGCTTCCGCCGTTTATACGTGTTTAGAGCGTGAGACAAAAGTGTTCTTTACTTTTGTCCCACGCTCTTTTTTGTGTGTAATTATAATGAAAATAGTTATTTTTAATAGTTATAATATTTTGTAGTTATTTATTTTATCTATTAAAAGTAAATATCCATTCACTAATAATAAAGATATATTTACAGTATCATTATAATGTATTCAATTTAAAATAAGAGACTTTGGTAATAATGAAAGAGGAATAAAACTTTTCTTTGGCAAAACAAACTCCTTGCTATGAGACGCGTTTCATACACTATACTCAAAGTATCAAAAGGAGGGCTTGCAATGAATACTTATGTAGAGATAACAGATGGCACAACGAACAATTATTTTTATGCGTTTGTCGAGTTCAAGGGATCCGTATTAACGTTGTACAGTTTTCAAGGGTTGAATAGGAATATAGTAAAAGAAATACCAATGAATGAAATCGAAACTTTGACAAAAGATATATATTGGGGCGGGCAGCGGATCAGTTTTTCGCATGAAGGAAAAATGTATCAGTTTTTTGAATGCGGTCCAGCTGTGGTAGACTATTTACAAGAAAATCTTTTTGTATAGGTGGCGAAGCAGTAGTGGCAAACATTCGAGATATCGCAAAGCTCACAGGTTATTCAGTTTCTACTATTTCACGTGTAATCAATGGACATCCATATGTAGATGAGGAAAAAAGGAAAGAAATACTTGCGGTCATGAAAGAAGTCGATTATATCCCTAATGCAAATGCCAGACAGTTAAGTTATGGAAAAACGAAAAGCATTGGAGTGATTCTGCCTTATACCAATCATCCGTATTTTGATCAGTTGATCAGTGGGATCATTGAAGCAGCGTTTGATTATGATTACAAAGTGACACTTTTACCGACGGGCTATCAGAAAGAAAAAGAGCGAAGGTATCTTGAAGAATTTGCAGCTAAAGCTTTCGATGGATTGATCATTACGTCTCGTGCCAATACACTAGATGATTTATTGGCATATCAAAAATATGGACCTCTAGTTTTTTGTGAAGAAATCAAGGGAAAACAGGCAAGCTGTGTCTTTATTGATCGAGAACAATCAATTACAGAAGGTCTTACTTATTTGAAGCAGCAAGGTATAAAGCAATTGGGCATCACGTTGGGGCGAAGTGGCAGGCTAAGTTATAACTCAAAAATCACTTTGCAGCTATGTCATCAACTTTTTCCATCTTTTGATGAATCACTTGTTTTTTGGGATTGTATAGATGCAGAGAAAGGAAAACAAGCAGGCTTCTTTTTTAAAGAGCTTGGAGTTGATGGTGTCTTTACAAATTCGGATATGGTTGCAGCAGGCATCTTGCAAAGCTATCTGCAAGATAAGACACCAGTGGTGATTGGACGCGATAATTTGCTGATCAGCGAGCTTCTTGGTTTCCCAACCATCGACCACCATCTGGAAGCTTGCGGAGAAATGGCATTTCAATTGTTTCTTACAGAAAAAAAGGATAAAGTGAAAATACCTTATACGTTTATTCAACGATGAATATATTTAAAGTAGGATGAAAAAACTTGTGAAAGAATGGAGCAGACACCAAAAGTTAGCATAAAAATCTAACTCGGGTGTCTGCTGTTTTGTTATTAGGTCATTTTACGTGTACTTTTTTGTTGGATCATGTAAAAGATTACGCCTTTTTTTGGATAATTTCATTTAAAGCTTTTGCTGCACCATGACCACTTCGCTCGTCATAATATGCAGTGAACCGTTCATCGGCTTCGTACATCATTCCTAGTCCTTTATGCGCTTTTGGCTGATATTCAGGCCAGCTGTAAGATAACCACTTCTTATGAGCTTGGAAGATACGGTCTGCTAAGCTTTCATCTTCTGGTTCTTTTAAGTAAAGAGTGAGATCAAATAACATCTGCTTTTCAACAGTTTGCATTTCTTCATACGTTTCTTTATCCATATTCATCCATTTTTCATTGGATGCTGTAACCTTTTTTTTCCCGTATTTTTGTCGAATCTCTTGTCCATAGGATTCTTCATTTTCTTTCAACTTTTGTTGTTTAAACCCTTCAAATTTTTCTTTGTCACTCATTTTTCTTCCTCCTTCGTACATATCAAGTGTCTGTTGGACAGTTGTCAAGAGGGTATCGATTTGTGCCCGTTTTTCCAGCAACATTTGCTGATGCTTGATTAAAGCTTTCTGGTGGTCAAAAGATGGATTGTCTAAGACCTCTTGGATATCATCCAACTTGAATGCCATTGTTCGATAAAATAAGATGTGTTGCAGACGATCGACTTCTTTTTTGCCATAAATCCGATAACCTGAAGAATTGATCCTAGCTGGTTTTAGCAGTCCAATCTCATCATAAAAGCGCAAGGTTCTCGGACTGACTCCTGATATCTCTGACATTTTCTTTATTGTGTACTCCATTATTTTTCCTCCTGACAAATGTAAGCATAATCCTTTACGTAACGAGAAGGTCAAGAAAAATTGTATTTTTTTCTCATGAAATTATGTTATACTATTAAGTGATAAAAGGTAAATCCTTTTGTCTTTAAAGGTTCAATTGTAACCGATTCCTTAATGCTAGGAAAGATGGTAACATAACTTAGATTGGATCTAAATCGACTATATAGAAAAGAGGAATGAGATGAAGCTAATCGAAACACCTGTGAATAGTAATTTAAATATTAAGACATTTTATCCTAAAGTAGTGGAATTCTTTTTTGGGAATACAGCTATTAATTATTACAAATTATTTTCGTTAGATCGAACACAACTGCTATTGGTAGACACATATGATAAAAAGCAAGTCGTGATGATCAATACGAAGAAAAAAATCACAAGGCAAGAAATCGACTATGCGATTCATCACGTTTTAAAAATGACACGAGAAGATGTCAAAGTCCATGTAGGAGTGAAACAGGAGCTAGAACGTGCCGGAATACAATTCAAACGTCCAAATAAAGATATTGTAGTGATAGAACAAAAAAATACGAAGGATTCTATTTAATAACGACTAATAATCATCTTTATGGTAACCTGCTCCATATCTAACGTATACAATAAAAAACAAGGCGAGACTGATTGATGTCTCGCCATTTTTGTTTCCATTCTATTGACAGCTGCTTTCTTACTTTTGTTTTTTTAAAAAAACGTGTGATATTTTTTTCGCGAGTTTTTTCAACGCAAGGTATATCTTGTCATAATTCGCCTTTCCAAAAAAATTCAATACATAATAAGTTATATCCGTTTCTTTGGGGATAAGAAGCAAAAAAGGAAAGATGTATTATTTGCTTCAAAAACTTTTGCCATTGATTATGTTGTAGAGACATTTGGTTATATTCGTTCAATCATCGGTATCTTAACGGCTACGATTGTAGTAGGAAAAGCTACTTATTTTATCAAGTAAGAAAAATAGAAAACGCTAATTTCTTCGTGTCTCGGATACATTGAATAAAATAAGTATTCTTTCTCGTTTAGGTTAAATACCAATAAGAAAGGATAGTTTTAGCAGATGAAGTTCATTTTTAGCAAGAAATATCCGTAAAACATGTGCTTTTTCAGAAAAAATGGAAGATTTCTTTTCCTATTAATTTTTTTTGTTATAATGGGTAGGAAATGAAAACTTGCCAAGAGGAGTAATACAAGATGAATAATACTTACCCAGACGACAGTTTGACGCTGCATACGGATCTATATCAAATCAATATGATGCAGACATACTGGGAATTAGGTCGAGCTGATTTACATGCTGTTTTTGAATGTTACTTTCGAGAAATGCCTTTTAACCACGGATACGCGGTTTTTGCAGGATTGGAACGGTTAGTCAATTATTTAGAGAATCTGACGTTCAATGATTCCGATATTGCTTACTTGCGTGGATTAGAAGTCTATCCTGAAGGTTTTTTGGAGTATTTACAAAATTTTGAATTTAAAGCAACAGTTCGTTCTGCTCGTGAAGGAGAACTAGTTTTTGCAAATGAACCATTGATCCAAGTGGAAGGGCCTTTAGCGCACTGCCAATTAGTAGAAACAGCACTGTTGAATATGGTCAATTTCCAAACGTTGATCGCGACAAAAGCAGCTCGTATCAAATCTGTCATCGGAGAAGATCCACTATTGGAATTTGGAACTAGACGGGCACAAGAACTGGATGCAGCAGTCTGGGGAACTAGAGCGGCATATATCGGCGGAGCAGATGCAACAAGCAATGTACGTGCTGGGAAGATATTTGGGATACCAGCTAGCGGGACCCATGCTCATTCGTTAGTCCAATCTTATGGAAATGATTATGAAGCATTTATGGCCTACGCTAAAACCCATAAAGACTGCGTGTTCTTAGTCGACACTTATGATACGTTGAAATCAGGTGTGCCAAGTGCGATTCGCGTGGCGAAAGAATTAGGTGACAAAATCAACTTCCAAGGCGTACGCATCGACAGTGGAGATATGGCCTATATATCTAAGCGTGTTCGGGAACAATTAGATGCAGCCGGATTTACGGAAGCAAAAATCTATGCTTCGAATGACTTGGATGAAGCAACGATTTTGAATTTAAAGATGCAAAAAGCTAAAATTGATGTATGGGGTGTTGGGACAAAATTGATCACAGCCTATGATCAGCCAGCCCTTGGTGCAGTATTCAAGCTAGTATCGATCGAAGATGATGAAGGAAACATGATGGATACGATCAAGTTATCAAGCAATGCAGAAAAAGTAACTACTCCAGGGAAAAAACAAGTGTGGCGCATCACTCGAAATTTTGATGGGAAATCTGAAGGAGACTACGTGACATTATGGGATGAAGACCCTCGAGAAGAAGAAGCTATCTTCATGTTCCATCCAGTGCATACGTTTATCAATAAAACTGTTCGAGACTTTACAGCTCGCCCAGTTTTACAAGATATCTTTATCGAAGGAAAAAGAGTTTACGAATTACCTGCACTAAACGAAATCAAAGAATATACAAAAGAAAATCTAGATTCACTATGGGAAGAGTATAAACGAGACTTGAATCCGCAAAAATACCCAGTCGATCTGTCTACTGAATGCTGGAACCATAAAATGGCTATCATGGAACGAATGAAAAAAAGCGTAGCAGAACTTCATACAGAAGCATAGGAGGAGAATAAATGAGCCTGCAGACAGAAATTATCAATGAATTAGGTGTCAAACCAACAATTGATCCAAAAGAAGAAATACGTAAAAGTATTGACTTTATGAAAGCATATTTGAAAAAATATCCGTTTCTTAAAACTTTTGTACTAGGTATCAGCGGCGGCCAAGATTCTACTTTAGCAGGCCGTTTGGCGCAACTAACGATGGAAGAAATGCGTGAAGAAACAAAAGATGAAAACTATCAATTTATCGCTGTTCGTCTTCCTTATGGTGAACAAGCAGATGAAGAAGATGCAAAAGCTGCTCTTGACTTTATCCAGCCCGATGTTAGTCTGCGAGTAAATATCAAACCAGCTGTTGATGCACAAGTACAAGTATTAAGCGAAGCAGGTGTGGACATCAGCGATTTTAACAAAGGAAATATCAAAGCACGTCAACGTATGATTACGCAATATGCCGTAGCTGGAGAAAGAGCAGGAGCCGTATTAGGGACAGATCATGCTGCAGAAAACATTACTGGATTCTTCACGAAATTTGGTGATGGTGGAGCCGACATTTTGCCATTATTCCGTTTGGACAAACGACAAGGGAAACAATTGCTTCAAGCATTGAATGCACCGGAAAAATTATACACAAAAATTCCGACTGCAGATCTTGAAGATGGGAAACCAATGATTGCAGATGAAGTCGCACTAGGTGTCACATATAATGAAATTGATGATTATCTAGAAGGAAAAGAAGTTCCCGCTCAAGCACAAGAAAAAATCGAAGCATGGTGGAACAAGACACAACATAAACGACATTTGCCAATTTCCGTTTTGGATGATTTCTGGAAATAACAATAAAGCAAAAACAGCCGTCCCTTCATAGGGATTGGCTGTTTTTGTTTTATAAAATAGAAAAGAAAAATATCAGCTGTAGTAAACTTTTAATTTGATATCCTGATCGTAATTACCGAATCCTTTACCAAATAAAGTACAGCCCCCCACATGTTTGGCATCGTCTTTCACTTCGATTCGCAAATGCCAAGTGTCTTGCTCTTTAGGGATGTCGTTGATCGTGATGTTTGACAAGGGTTCTCCATTCATATTCGTCAAGTGTTTGGTAATTCGGATCGTCTTCAGCAAGCCGTATTGATTAAGATTATCTGGATACCAATCAGGCGTATATTTACCGCGGATATCAGCAAAATCTCCAGGGCTCGTCCATGTTCCTAGCTCCACACCATTTAGGCTGAAAGTGATATCTGAAGGCCAATTGTCATTTGAAAAAGGAAATTCAGAAGAAATTTCCACAGAAACTTCCAACATCTCCAATGTATCCTCTGTATTTAAAAAATTAGGTGCCTGATACTCGACAAATCCGCTGGTAAACCAGAGAATGCGGGCATCCATCCTTCGAGGATCCATAAAATAGCGTGGTTCATCCACTTTTCCGATAAAATCATGGATCGTAGCTAAACCGCATGTTGGTTCAATTGCATAATTTGTATAGTGACCAATAGGTATCGATGTTTCTTTCGTATCAAAAGCATTGAATATTTTTTCTGGAAAACTGATATCGATTTTATCGACACGAAGGCTCGAAATTTTTTGTTGTCCTACTTTTTCTGTTTTGATGATGTTTGCTTCCTCTAGCTTTTTCACGTGCATCGTCGTGATAGCACTGCTCACTCCAAGTTCTTTTGCCAAATCTTTGACATTCATCTTCTTTTTGGAAAGTAGCTGGATGATCCTGATCCTTGTTTTACTAGCTAATGCTTCATATACCGGTAAGGATTCTTCGTTTATTTGTAGTTGCATATATATCACCTCTTAAAAGGTTTTTCTTATATATTAACATATTTGTTAATAAAAGTTATATTAAATTATTTGTTTTAATCATTATTAATATTTCGGTTAATTAAAATCGATAAAAAATAAGTAAGTTTAACATTTATATTATTGACAACGCTTTCAACAAGGTGTATTATTCATGTATAAATTAAAGGAGGTCAGTTATGGAAGCCACAATGTTGATTAGTAGTGTCAAGCGTGTAGGCAAAGTTGATCCGCGGTTGTACAGTTCATTTATTGAACATATGGGACGAGCAGTATATGAAGGGATTTATCAGCCAGATCATCCATCAGCTAATAAAAGTGGATTTCGCCAAGACGTCATTCACTTGGTAAAAGAATTGAACATTCCCATGATTAGATATCCTGGTGGAAATTTTGTGTCAGGATTTCGTTGGGAAGACAGTATTGGGCCCATAGCAAATAGACCTAGAAGGTTGGATTTAGCTTGGCGGACAATTGAAACGAATGAAGTTGGGATTCATGAATTTTATAACTGGTGTCAGCATGTGGGGGCCGAAATCAATATGGCTGTCAATCTGGGTACTCGTGGAGTAGATGCAGCTCGTAATTTAGTCGAATATTGTAATTTTCCTAAAGGAACTTATTGGAGTGATTTAAGGCGTTCGAATGGTCAAGAGAGCCCTTTTGGAATTAAGACATGGTGTTTAGGGAATGAAATGGACGGTCCTTGGCAGATTGGACATAAAACAGCGGAAGAATATGGACGGTTAGCAGAGGAAACGGCTAAGGCGATGAAACTCGTAGATGATTCAATTGAGGTGGTTTTATGCGGAAGTTCGAATCGGCAAATGCCTACATTTGGTGACTGGGAGTTAACAGTTCTTGATCAAGCGTACGATCAAATAGATTATTTGTCTCTTCATCAATATTATGGCAACCAAAAAAATGATCTTTCTCATTATCTTGCACGTTCCTTAGACATGGATCGGTTCATTTTTGAAGTGACAGCGATGTGCGATACAGTCAAGGCGAAGAAACATAGTAAGAAGCAGATCAACCTGTCCTTTGATGAATGGAATATTTGGTATCATTCAGCGGAACAAGATGAGCAAGCAGAGCCTTGGCAGATTGCTCCTCCTTTACTAGAAGATAACTATAATTTTGAAGATGCATTACTATTAGGCTGTCTATTAATCACTTTATTGAAACATGCAGATAGAGTAAAGATTGCTTGTCTTGCTCAATTGGTAAACGTTATTGCACCAATCAGGACAGAAACAAACGGAGAAGCTTGGAGACAGACGATCTATTATCCATTTATGCAAGCTGCTGTGTATGGACAAGGAGAGGTGTTAAGCCCACAAATTCGTTCAGCAAACTATGCGACGGAAGATTTTGAAGAAGTGCCGTATTTAGAAAGTATAGCCGTAATAAATGACAAAGAACTTGTCATATTTGCAGTTAACCGTGGAGAAGAAGAAATGAATCTAACTGTTCACTTGTCTGAATTATCAGTAGAGGGAGTGATTGATTTTTCTGAAATGAGTGGATTTGATACAAAAGCAACTAATCTTCCTAAAAGTGAACAAGTAAAACCAAGTCATTCAACAAATGTAAAAGCTGAAGATGGGAAAATCAATTGTTTATTGAAACCGCTATCTTGGAATGTGGTCAGATGTCGTTTATCAGATGAAGGAGGAACAAAAAATGAAAGGTAAAAAATGGTTAATTGGCTCTTTGTTGGTAGCTGCAACAGGTATTTTAGGAGCTTGCGGTGGCGGAAGTTCAGCAGAATCTGATTCTGATAAAGAAGTGACTTTGACTTTTTGGAATGGGTTTACTGCATCTGATGGTGAAATATTGCAAGAAATCGTTAATGAATTTAATAAAACAAATGATAAAAACATCAAAATTGAAATGGATATCATGACTTGGGCCAATTTGAATGAAAAACTTCCTACAGCGATTTCTTCTAAAAAAGCACCTGACTTTATTGCATTAAATTATCCAGATTTTGCACAGTATGTAGAAAACGGAGCGGTACAACCATTAGACGATTTCTGGGAATATGATGGAGTAGATAAATCTGATTTTAAAGAAACGGCTATTGAATTAGGTGAAGTAGAAGGTAAACAGTATTTTGTCCCCATGCAGGTACAAGGAATGTATATGTATTGGAATAATGATTTGTTTAAACAAGCTGGATTAGATACTGAACAACCACCTACTACTTGGGAAGAATTGACAGAAATGGCACCAAAATTAACTGATAGTAGTAAAAATGTATCAGGTTTTGTCTTCAATAAGGATGGAACTGCACCGTTATATAACTGGATGTTAGCAAATGGCGGTAAATTAGTGAACGATGATTATACTAAGTCTGAATTTGCGTCTCCTGAGAACCTTAAAACGTTAAAAGCGATCCAAAAAATGATCCATGTAGACAAGACTGGTCCAGAATCGATTTCTGGCGCCGAAATGGACAATTTAATGAATGCTGGTCAACTAGCCATTGAAATCAATGGGCCATGGTTAAATAACGGATTGAAAGCAAACGAGATTGATTATAATGTGACTACCTTACCACAAGGGAGTGATTCAGACAAAAAAACAGCTATTTTAGATGGCGTAGGATATGCCATTCCGGCAAGTACAGATAATAATAAAAAAGAAGCTGTCTATGAGTTTTTGAAATATTGGAATACAACTGAAATTGGTAAAAAATGGAGTATCGAAAATGGTTTTCCTGCCTACTTGGATTCAGTAGCAAAAGATGAAGAAGTAAAAAATGATCCTATTGTATCTGAATTATCGAAACAAATGGACTATGCAGAGCCATATTTACCAGGTTTTACCCAAATCTCTGCGATCAATAACGATATCATCAATCCACTGATTGAAAAATTATTAGCAGGAGAAGATCCTGAGACACTCATGAACGATGCAGATGATGCCATCAATCAATTACTGCAAAAATAGTACAGAACTTTATACAGGATAGACTGTTGGCAAGATACAGATATCTGAATGATCGACCTAGTATTTGCAGATAGGTGTTATTGCAAAAATCACAGCGATTGTTCGGATATCTTATTCAGATTCGTTTAAACCAAGATTGTATATTTTATCAAAATGAAAGATGAGGTGGACTATATGAACGGATTCACCAAATATTGGAATCGTCCTGATCGTGCTGCGTATTTGTTTTTAACTCCATCTTTTTTAGTTTTATTATTATTTACTGTCATACCGCTTTTAGGAACATTTGCTATTAGTTTTACAGATTTGAATATTTTCTTTACATCAAGAAATTTTGTAAGTTTTGAAAATTTCACACGTATATTTAGTGATGAACGAGCAGTTAATTCGTTGATTCATTCTTTATATTTCACCGTACTCGAAACGCCAACACAAATTATCGTTGGTTTATTAGCAGCAGTAGCATTATCTAAAAATACCAGATTCAATCGTTTTTGTCGTTCGACATTTTACATTCCAGTTATTTGTTCATTGACGTCAATTGCGATTATTTTTTCTATGTTGCTTGATCCGAATGTAGGGGCGATTCCTTACTTGTTTTCACAAGTCGGCTTGCCGATCCCTCAATTTTTTCGCGATCCAACCCTTGCTATGCCGACGGTAGCCATCATGACTGTTTGGAAGAATTTTGGTGTTACTATGACGATTCTCTTGACTGCTATTCAGGGAATCTCTCCCTCTTTGTATGAATCTGCTCAAATGGATGGTGCAACAAATCGACAGCAGTTTTTTAACATTACGCTACCTCAGATCGTTCCCTCCTTAGGTTTTTGTATTTTAACGAATCTGATTGGTTCGATGCAAGTGTTTGACCAAGTATATGTTGCAACCGCTGGTGGCCCACAATTTAAGACAGAAACAGCTGTTCAATATATTTACAGTCGAGGATTTACAGCACCTTATGAATTGGGCTATGCATCAGCACTGTCTTCGGTTTTGTTTATCATTGTTGCAACTATAGCTATCTCCACTAATGTGTACATGTCACGGAAAGAAAAACAAATGAAATAGGAGGGAAACCTGTATGGCACCAGAAAGCTCGATTACAGTTACTGTGAATAGTCGAAAAGCAGTTAGTGGTAAAAAAATCATTCGAACGATTAGTATGCTAGTTATATTGTTGGTTATTGCGTTTCCTTTTTTGTGGCTGATTATTTCTTCTTTTAAACACGAAAAAGACATTATCTCATTTCCGCCTAGAATATTTGCAGATAGCTATACCCTAGATAACTATATTAAGGTTTGGACAACGATCCCTTTATTAGATTACATCAAAAATACAGTGATTTTTGCTGGAGGGACAGTGATCACTTCTGTATTCTTTGATTCTCTTGCGGGGTATGCATTTGCTCGTATGCGTTTCAAAGGAAAATCAGTTTTGTTCTATTTCGTTTTGCTGACAATGATGATCCCATTCCAAGTCTTCATGATTCCTCTATTTATTGAAGTCAATTTGCTTGGCATGCTTGATACTTATGCAGGTTTGATCATTCCTCGTATGACAACTGCATTTGGTATCTTCATGATGCGTTCCTTTTTTATTACTTTACCAGATTCTTTGGAAGAGGCAGCACGCATTGATGGATTAAGTGAGTTTAATATTTTTTTGAAAATCATGTTGCCATTGAGCAAACCTACTCTTTTATCATTAGGGATTTTCACGCTGATGAATAGTTGGAATGACTTGCTTTATCCATTGATATTGACAAGTAGTTCAAAAATGAGAACTTTACCAGCAGGGTTAGCTTTATTTACGGGGCAGAACATTTCTTTTTATGGACCTGTAATGGCTGGAACGGTTATTTCAATGCTGCCATTACTAGTGGTTTATATTTTTGCACAGAAATATTTTGTTCAAGGAACAGCTATGTCTGGAATGAAAGAGTGAGGAAGATGAAAATAGTTGAGACTAAATTTTATGGACAGTTGATTGTGGTTTCTGATTACATCTTATTAGGTATTCTCTGGGTAATCGTGTGTTTGCCTGTTATTACTATCGTGCCTGCTACATGTGCTGTTTTTTATGTAATGGCGCAATGGAAAGGTGAGGGATCAGGAAATATCATTTATTTTTTCTTTCAAGGAATAAAGCAACATTTTGGTAAGAACTTGTTCCTTAGTCTGTTAACGATCATTATTTATTTTCTTGTTAATCAATTATTAGAAGAACAGACAATCGTACTTTCAATTAGTGGATATGTAGTTTCACTTATTTATTCCATGTTTCTTTTATCCTGGATATATGTGATTTCTGAAAACAAAGATATCACATTTTTACAAATTTTTGAACAAAGTGCATGGAAAGTATTTTTTGATTTTTTGAGAAATATTCTTTGTTGCGTATTGTTATTAGGATTTGTACTGCTCATATTTCTTTTCCCTCCTTTTATTTTTATCTTTGCTGGTGGCGTATGGAAACTTGTATCTATTATCTTGACTATAGGAAATGAAAGGTAGGGAAAGCTGTTGGACGAAGAAGTGAAAGTAAAAATCAGAGAGGATTTTACGGTAGGAGAGATCAGTTCTCGGCTGTTTGGCTCATTTGTTGAGCATATGGGAAGTGTCGTCTATACAGGGATTTATGAACCGGGCCATGAAACAGCTGATGGTGACGGGTTTAGACAAGATGTCCTCTCTTATGTAAAGGAATTAGAATTAGGTGTCATTCGCTATCCTGGAGGAAACTTTACATCTGGTTATGATTGGGTGGATACTGTAGGTAGGAAAGAACAACGACCAAAAAAAATTGATTTAGCATGGCGAGGTATAGAACCAAATTCTTTTGGACTCCACGAATTTTTTAAATGGATCAGTCATGTACAAGCGAAACCGATATTCACGGTGAATTTAGGAACAAAAGGAATTGATGAAGCAAAAAATTTAGTAGAATATTGTAATTTTCCAAAAGGAACCTTCTGGAGTGATTTAAGAATAAAAAATGGGCAAAAAAAGCCTTTTGGCGTTAAATTATGGTGTTTAGGGAATGAGCTAGACGGGCCATGGCAAGTGGGGGCTAAGAGTGCTTATGAATATGGTAGGTTAGCAAATGAAGCCTCAAAAGTCATGAAGTTAGTGGATGATTCAATTGAAACAATCTTAGTTGGAAGCTCTACGCCACGTTTACCATCGTACCCTGAATGGGATCGTATCGCATTAGAAGAAGCTTATGAGAATGTAGATTATTTAGCTTTGCATAACTATATTGATAAGTATGATGAAGAAGACTTGACTAAACCTCCTAAAAATGAGCGTGATGATACAGCGACATACCTTGCAAAAGCTTATCGATTCGATCGTCAAATTGAAGAAATCGTTGCTACTTGTGATTATGTAAAAGGATATTTGAGAAGTGAGAAAACAATGTATCTAGCGTTTGATGAATGGAATGTACATGCCCAACCGGAAAAAAGACATAGGGATTTTGAAGTCGGTAGTCCCATCGATTGGTGTTACTTTACTATGGAAGATACATTATTATTTGGTTCATTAGGGCTGGCTATTTTACGACACGCAGATCGCGTAAAGATTAGTTGTCAATCATTGTTAGTAAACACAATACCTTTAATACTGACAGATGCTAAAGGACAAGCATGGAGGAATCCAACTTATTATGTGATGCAACACTTATCGAAATATGCTAAAGGTCAAGTATTGGAACAACAAATCATTTGCCCTGTTTATGATTGTGAAAAGATAAAAAATGTTCCTTATGTGGACAGTGTGATCGTAGATAACGGCAATCAGCTGACTATTTTCTTGATCAATCGCACAAATGAACAACAAAAGATAACGATTGAACATGATTTCAATTTACTAGATCAAGGAGAGCACTATACATTAACCAGTAGCGATCTGTTGGACAAAAATACACGTGAAGAACCAGAAAAAATAAAACCTGAAATAAACTATTTTTCAATAGAAAAACATGACGAATTAAATGTAGAGATAGAAAAATACTCTTGGAATGTAATTAGAATAAAGAAAATGTGAGGAAATTTGTTATGATGAAGACACTTTATAATAATCCTATCGTTCGGCAACGGGCAGATCCTTGGGTATATAAACATACAGATGGTTATTATTATTTTACAGGATCGGTTCCAGGCTACCAAGTGATTGAATTAAGAAGGGCAAAGTCACTGAATGAATTAGAACATGCTGAAAGCCTGATTGTATGGCAGGCTCATGAAGAAGGACCGATGAGTGAATTGATCTGGGCACCTGAAGTCCATTATATCAATGGAACATGGTATATTTACTTTGCTGCAAGCAATCATAAAACTATACGTGATGAATCTCATCATCACCGCATGTTCGTACTTGAAAATCAGCATATAGATCCAATGAATACAGATTGGATAGAAAAGGGACAAATAAAAACGAAAAGGGAAACTTTCAGTTTAGACGGAACAACTTTCTCTTCCCAAGGAAAGCTATATTATGTGTGGGCCCAACAAGATCCTGAAATTACTGGGAATTCTAATCTTTATCTATCCGAAATGGATAATCCTTGGACGTTAAAGGGGAAGCAGATCCTCCTTTCTATACCTGAGTATGAATGGGAAAAACGGGGTTTTTCAGTAAATGAAGGTCCAGCAGTCCTTACTCGCAATGGGAAAATATTCATTACGTATTCTGGTAGTGCAACAGATGAAAACTATGCCATGGGCCTGCTGTGGGCTGATGAGCACAAGAATCTTTTATTAAAAGAATCATGGCATAAATTATCGGAGCCAGTATTCGTTTCTTCTGAAAAAAATAAGCAATTTGGTCCTGGTCACAACTCGTTTACGGTTTCAGAAGATGGGTGCTTTGATATTTTGATCTATCATGCTCGACCAGAGAAGAACCAAAAAGGGGATCCGTTAGACAATCCCAATCGGCACGCGAACGCGCAATGCTTTACGTGGAATGAGCAAGGATTTCCAGAATTTGGTGAACCTGTTCCGTATGCCTTATGAGCACAAGAAACCTTGATTTTTGCTTGAATAAACCTTGCAGACTCGTTATGATATATGTACGTACAAATAAAAAGGGGCAAGGCAAATGGCAAAATATCAAGATATTGCAGAAGAGATAAAACAAAAGATCCTTCGTGAGGAATACGAAGTAAATACAACCATTCCCTCAGAATTCAAGCTGCAAGAAATATATGACGTCAGTAGACATACGATTCGGCAAGCAATCGCTGTGTTGGTAAATGAGGGCTATCTGCGTAAAGAAAAAGGATCGGGCACATATGTAGATGACAGCTATAAGATAGAAAAAACACCATTGAACAGAACAAAAACGATCGGTGTCATCACCACATATCTCTCTGATTATATTTTTCCGTCGATTATCCGAGGAATCGAAAATGAATTACGAGAGTCTGGGTATTCATTGCTTTTAGCCAGTACGAATAACGATCACGAATTGGAAAAAGAGTGTTTGAAGAAAATGATTGCTTATGGGGTAGATGGTTTGATCGTTGAGCCTACGAAAAGTAATCAGTATAACCCAAACTTAGCACTTTATGTTGCTTTGAGAGAACAAGGCATTCCGATGGTGATGATCAATGCTGCTTATGAAGAGTTAAATGCCTCTTATATTTGTTTAGATGATGTGAAAGTCGGTTTTATGGCAGCAGAATATTTGATAAAAAAAGGACATCAGCGTCTGTTGTTCATCACAAAAATCGACGATCTTCAAGGAAAATACAGGATGAAAGGTTTTATCAGCGCGTGTGAACAGTATAATGTGCGTTTTTTGACGGAAGATATCATTACTTTCACCACGGAAACACGAGAAACAATCGCTGAAAAAACAGTACAACGGTTGAAAGAAGAACAAGCTTTAGATGGCATCATTTGCTATAACGATCAAATAGCTAGTTTAATGCTAGATAAGCTGACAGAAAATGGCTATCATATTCCAGATGACCTATCCATCGTAGGAACAGACGATTCTTCTTTAAGCCATTTAGGGAATAAAAAATTGACAACATTGACGCATCCAAAAGAAAAGTTGGGACAAGATGCCGCACGGTGGATCGTCACAACGATTGAAAAAGGACGGGCACAGCCAAATATTCTCTATGAACCTGTACTAGTTGAACGGGAAACAGTGAAAGAAAACGAAAAATAAGAGACGGGTTTTTACCGCCTCTTATTGCTCCTACGGTTACTCGTCGCAATGTTTGTGAGAGCTTTTGTCATCGCCCAAGGCTGAACGTTTCTTTCACCACCTCTCCACTAAACGGTGTTCTCCTACCAACTGGTCACAAGTCACAATATTCATCAAACATGAGAAGCTGTTTTTTGAAATTGTTCCTTGTGACTGGAGCTGAACGGCAGGCTCACAACCTCTTCCTTAAACGGTGTTCAAAAGCTTGCATCTGCGGTAATAAGCCTAACCAAACGAAAAATAGGAGGTTTGGATGTTCTTATTACTTGATGCAGGACAGCTTTTTCACAACCTCTGATTCACGGTGTTCCAGAAGTAGCTTCTTCGAAAATAAGCTGAAATTCCACAAAAATTTAAGAAGCAATTTTCGTATATTCCTTCTTATTTCTTGAAGCTGACCACTTCTGTCACAACCTCTTTAAGAATGATGGATAGAAATACGTTTAGGATAAGTTTTTTTAGATGCACTTTGTTCGATTTCCTCTAAAGATTTCCCACGAGTTTCTGGTACGATCTCTTGAATAAATAAAACCCCTAAAAAGCAGATGATCCCAAAAATACCGAAAACGATTTCTTGAGACATAGAAGCAGTCATCACAGGAAAAAGCAAGCCGACTAGGAAAGAACCAATCCAATTAAAAGAAGAGGCCAGGCCAGATGCTCGCCCGCGGACAGCTAGTGGGAATATTTCGCCTACGATTACCCATGTCAGTGGAGCCCATGTGCAAGAATAAAATGCGACATAAATACATAAAAACAAGAGAATCAACAACGAATTTGTATGAGCATCCAGTACAGTTCCTAAAACAGCTGGTAGGATGAAAGAAAGTCCCATCACGCTACCGCCTATTTTCAATAAAGTTCGCCGATTGAACTTGTCTGCAATAACCAAAAAGAGCAAAGAACCAGCAACTAAAATGATTCCTTGGATGATCGGCCACATCAATGCATCGCTCGCTGCATGCCCAGTCGCTTTTTCTACGATCAGCGGAATATAGTAAAAAATAGCATTAGCTCCTTGAAATTGCTGGAATACTGCTACACCAATACCGGCAATGACTAAGGAACGATATTTTTCTAAAAACAAAGTATGCCAAGAAGTTCCGGTTGTCTTTTCTTGTTTGACATTCAGCTGGATTTGTTCGAATTCCTGTTCAGCTTCTTTTGGTGTCCGAATATAGTTCAATACTCTTTTTGCCTCTTCCAAGCGGCCAGATTGCATAAGAAAACGCGGTGACTCTGGTAGAGCTAAAACACCGAAAAATAAAATCAGCGCGGGGACAGCAGCGAGTCCTAACATCACGCGCCAAGCCATCGTTTCAGGCAACCCTTTTAGCAAATAATCTGCAACATAGGAAAGGAGCATGCCAGAAGCAATCATCACTTGATTGATCCCTGACAATCTTCCCCTTAGTCTAGCAGGAGCCATTTCAGACATATAAGCAGGAACTAGGGCAGATGCAGCGCCAACAGCTAAACCTAGAAGAATCCTTGCTGCAATCAGAAAATAAGAACCATTGTGAGGGGCAGATGCAGAAAGGACAGAACCAGCCATAAAAATAAGTGCAGAAAGAAGAATCATTTTTCGTCGTCCAAGCTTATCAGAAAGAAGACCAGATAAAGAGCCGCCAAGGATCGCACCTAACATGACCGAAGACGTGATCCATCCTATCAAAGAAGCTTTACCTGCCAAACCCCAATCATGCTGTAAAAAAGGTAAGGCGCCGGTCATAACACCAATATCATATCCAAATAGAATGCCGCCAAATGCGCCAAAAAAATAAATAAACGATGAGGAAACTTTTTTTTCTTTTTTCATAAGTATTCTCTCCTTCTAGAATTTCGAGAAGGCGGTTGATCAGATTTTGTAAGCAATTTCATTTTATAACTTATGTACGTACAAAACAAGTGTTTTTTATTGTATTCTTGTAAATAACCGCTTGACATGTACGTACAAAAGTATACAATAATCATTGTAAGCGCTACTAAAAAGACGGTTTGATCAGGTTTGACGAGAAGGAGGGAGTTAAATCATTATGAAGGAAGTAAATGCGCAAAGTATGTTAGATGTCATAGATGGTCGTACATCTTTAGGGATTGAGTTTGGATCAACTAGGATCAAAGCTGTATTGATTGATTCATCTTTTACTCCTATTGCCGCTGGTAGTTATGAGTGGGAAAACAAACTAGAAAATGGTATCTGGACCTATTCATTAGAAGATATTTGGAAAGGACTGCGCGTCAGTTACCGAAAAATGGCAGCAGAAGTATTCGAAATCTATGGCGAGAATCTTACGACAATCGGGTCGATTGGGTTCAGTGCAATGATGCACGGTTATCTAGCATTTGATAGCAAGGAACAGTTACTAGTACCATTTCGTACTTGGCGAAATACAATCACTGAAGAAGCAGAACGAATATTAACGGAAAAATTTCAATACAATATTCCGCAGCGATGGAGTATCGCTCATTTGTATCAATCTATTTTGAATAAAGAAGAACATGTGAAAGAAATTAATTTTTTGACAACGCTTGCAGGCTATGTCCATTGGCAGCTTACTGGTGAGAAAGTACTAGGCGTAGGAGATGCATCAGGCATGTTTCCTATCGATCCTTCAACGAAAACCTACCATCAAGAAATGAAAAATATTTTTGGTCAGTTAATCGAAAAAGCGCACGTAGCGATTGACTTGGATCACATTTTGCCTAAAGTTCTAGTAGCAGGAGAAGAAGCTGGCAAGTTAAGCGAATCAGGGGCTTATCTGATCGACCCTACGGGAAATTTGAGACCAGGAATCCCGGTTTGTCCGCCAGAAGGGGATGCAGGAACCGGTATGGTCGCTACGAACAGTGTAGCCAAACGGACAGGGAACATTTCGGCTGGTACTTCCGCCTTCGCTATGATCGTATTAGAAAAAGAACTAGAAAATGTCCATCCGGAAATCGACATGGTCACTACACCTTCAGGAGAACTAGTAGGCATGGTTCATACGAATAACTGCTCTTCGGATATCAATGCTTGGGTCAGTATTTTTGAAGAATTTACCAATTCTTTGGGTATGGAGATAAGCAGAGATAAATTATTCACGGTATTATTCAACAAAGCGCTAGAAGGCGATACGGATTGCGGGGGATTACTTTCTTATGGTTATTTTTCCGGTGAAAACATTACAGGAGTAAATGAAGGAAGGCCATTATTTGTACGTACACCAGGTAGCCGTTTTGATTTAGCGAATTTCATGCGGATCCATTTAGCCAGTGCTTTTGGTGCAATGAGAATCGGAATGGATATATTGAAATCTGAGAATGTCCAAATTGATCGTTTAGTGGGGCATGGGGGGATTTTTAAAACACCAGAAGTTGGACAGCGGATTCTAGCATCTGCTATGGAGGCACCAGTTACAGTGATGGACACAGCCGGAGAAGGTGGAGCGTGGGGAATCGCGTTATTAGCAGCCTATATGATGGATCGACATGGGAAGTCTTTAGAAAACTTCTTGGCAGAAGACGTGTTTGGACAAGACCAAGGAATCACTATCACACCTTCAGCAGAAGAAATAGCAGGCTATCAGATATTTATGAGACGTTACCGTGAGGGGATCGACATTGAAAAAACAGCGATTCATCAATTGCAAGAAAAAGGAGTGACAGAAAATGCTGGAACAACTGAAAGAAGAAGTGTATCAAGCAAATCTTGACTTGCCTAAACATGGACTCGTCAAATATACATGGGGAAATGTGAGCGCTTTTGATCCTGAAACACGATATTTCGTTATCAAACCTAGCGGAGTCAGTTATGAAGAGATGACAGCAGACGACATGGTCGTTGTGGACTTGGACAATCATATCATTGAAGGTAAACTCAATCCCTCTTCGGATACGCCTACTCATGCTGTTTTATATCGTTCATTTCCTCAAATCGGAGGAATCGTCCATACTCACTCGACATGGGCGACGATCTGGGCACAAGCAGGATTGGATGTTCCTGCGATGGGGACGACGCATGCAGATACTTTTTATGGATCGGTACCTTGTGCTCGATTTTTGACACAACAGGAAATCGACAGCGGGTACGAATATGAAACAGGAAAAGTTATCATAGAAACATTCAAAGAACGCAAAATTGATCCCTTAGCAATTCCAGGGGTACTTTTACACGGACACGGTCCATTTACTTGGGGGAAAGATGCGCAAAGTGCGGTAATGAACGCAGTCGTACTAGATGAAGTATGCAAGATGAATTTATTTACCAGACAGCTCAATTCATTTTCAGAAGAGCTGCCTCAACGGATTTTAGATAAACATTATTTACGAAAACACGGAAAAAATGCGTATTACGGACAAAACAAATAAAAGGAGTGGCTAATTATGTTGAATATTGGAGAAAAAGAATTTTGGTTTGTTGTAGGATCACAGCATTTATATGGGGAAGAAGCACTGCGAGAAGTAAAGAAACATGCACAAGAAATGGTCGATGAACTGAATGAAAATGGCCAATTGCCTTATCCAATCCGCCTTCAAGAATTAGCAGTTACTGCTGATACGATCACAAAAATCATGAAAGAGGTCAATTATCGAGAAGAAGTAGCAGGTGTGATCACTTGGATGCATACTTTCTCACCAGCAAAAATGTGGATCCGCGGGACAAAGCTTCTACAAAAACCATTGCTTCATTTAGCTACTCAGTATAACGAAAGCATTCCTTGGAAAACAATCGATATGGATTTCATGAATTTAAATCAATCCGCTCATGGCGACCGCGAATATGGGTTCATCAATGCTCGATTAAATAAACAAAATAAAATCGTTGTTGGCTACTGGAAACGACCTGAGATCCAAAAAGAGATTGCTGATTGGATGGATGTTGCAGTAGCCTATAATGAAAGTTTTGGAATAAAAGTGGCTCGTTTTGGTGACAACATGAGAAACGTGGGTGTCACAGAAGGAGACAAAGTGGAAGCACAGATTCAATTTGGTTGGACTGTTGATTATTTTGGTATCGGAGATCTTGTACAAGTAATCGATCGCGTATCAGACGAAGAAGTCGATCAATTATTTGAAGAATACAAGGAATTGTATACCTTCGACTATGGTGATTATGAAGAAAAGACATGGGAGGAACATGTAAAAGTACAAGCTCAGCAGGAAATCGGTATTCGCCGTTTCTTAGAAGAAGGAGGCTATAACGCTTTTACGACTAATTTTGAAGACCTGTATGGAATGAAACAACTACCTGGACTAGCTGTACAACGTTTGATGGCAGAAGGATACGGTTTTGCCGGGGAAGGCGACTGGAAAACTGCAGCGATTGATCGGTTGCTGAAAATCATGGCTCGAGGGAAAGATACAGGATTCATGGAAGATTATACTTACGAGCTAGCTAGTGGCCAAGAAGCAATCTTGGAATCCCATATGATGGAAGTAGATCCGACGCTTGCTGCGACGAAACCAAGAATCGTTGTTTCTCCTTTATCAATGGGAGATAGAGAAGATCCGGCGCGTCTTGTATTTGATGGGAAAGCAGGAGAAGGGGTAGTCGTATCGATGGCAGATTTCGGTACGCATTATAAACTGCTGATCAATGAAGTAGAAGCCTTTGAACCAACGACTGAAGCACCTAATTTACCTGTTGCACGTGTGTTATGGAAAACTAAACCGAATTTCCATGAAGGTGTCCATTCATGGATTCAGGCAGGTGGCGGTCATCATACCGTTGTCTCGCTAAATCTAACAACAGATCAAATTGAAACGTGGGCAAAATTAGTTGAGTTGGAAACAGTGGTTATTAGATAAAAAGAGGTTGTGAAAAAGCCGCTTAGTTTTAAGAAATAAGAAGAGATTGACGAAATTTGCTTTTCAACTTTTTTGAAATTTAGTCTTATTATCAATGTCAGCTAACGGAACACCATTTATCAAGATATCTCACCCTCAATATTTTGCTCTCGAAAATAAGGCTTATGGCAGTAACTTGTCATAGCCTTATTTTTATCACTAAGCCTACTCTGCTCTAACTGCTCTTTTTGCTTCTAGGAAGTCAAATGGTAAACAGTTGTCTAATTGCAGAAATTTCGAGATACTTGTTAGTAAGGAGGGGGTTTTATGTATCACGTTCATTTGATTGATGCTATTCCAGAACAAGAGATAGAAAAGTTACAAGGGGAATATTTCAAAATAATAGATGATTTGCCAGCCGAAGGAATAGTTATTCGTAGTACGAAAGTGAAAGATGAATGGCTTACACCAGATTTGCTAGCAATTTCAAGAGCTGGTGTTGGGGTGAACACGATCAACGTTGAAAAAGCTTCTGAAAACGGGACGATCGTCATGAATACACCAGGTGTAAATGCTAATGCAGTAAAAGAGCTTGTTTTGTGCTGTTTGCTCTTATCTTCCCGTCCGATAATCGAAGCAAGTCGTATGGTACAAACACTAACAGGTCCTAATATTTTAGAACAGGCAGAAAACAAAAGAAGTGCTTATGTGGGACGAGAATTGCAAGGCAAAGCCATCGGTCTTCTTGGTCTTGGAGCGATAGGCACAAAAGTAGCGCTAAGTTGCTATAGCTTAGGGATGGATGTCTTGGGTTATTCTATCCGCGATGCCCAGTTGGATTATGTTCGGCAAGCAGATTTAGAAACAGTTCTTTCTACCTCGGATTACATCGTAGTCATGCTGCCGTTGACAGAAGATACAAAAGGATTGATCGATCAGGCGAATATAGAAAAAATGAAAAAAGATGCTGTACTTATCAATGTAGGAAGAAGTGAAATTGTTGATAAATATGCTGTTATGCAAGCATTGGAAAAACAACATCTGGCTAAATACGTGACTGATTTTCCAGAAGAAGAGTTCTTAGAAAATGACCGTATACTTATGTTGCCTCATCTAGGGGGATCGACTCAGGAAGCTTTGGCAGACAGCGGACGTTTGGCAGTTGAAGCCTTAAAAGATTATCTTTTGTTCGGTACGGTTAGAGAAGCGGTCAATTATCCATCCGCACGAATGTTTTTCCAAGCGCCGTTTCGATTCACTATATTTTATCAAAAGAAAACCAATATATTAGCAGAGATATTTTCTCTGCTGAATGAGAACGAGCTAGCGATCGCAGATATATCGCGTAACCATAAGAATGAGCATGTCTACATATTGATTGACATAGACAGTACTGATTTTGAACAGCTCAATCAAGTGAAACAACAGCTAGAAAAAATTTCTGGAGTACGAAAGGTCCGCTTATTAAAGAAACCAGAAAGGCCATAAAGAAAGAGAATATTTGGATTTCATTAATTCTTCTTTCCGTTCTTTACTTTCGAATTTCGTACAACTAAAATAAGAGAAGCAACATTCTTTTATTGATAGAAATGAAGGAGCAAGCATTTGAAAAGATATATAAGCAGACTTTCGACCAAACAGAAAAAGATTTTAAAAGGAACAGCAGCAATCATCAGTATCTTTTTTCTTGTTGTTTTTAGTAATTTATTTTTGCAGTGGTGTCAAAATGATCTATCCGTAGACCTTGCGTTGAAATTTGCTTTTTCTTGGCATACGGAAAAATTCTTCTTAGCCTGTCTCGTCTTGCTGATCATTCTTATTTTTCTGATTGCACTAGCAGGATCTGTCCCTTTAGGTTCCCTTACGTATGTCGTAGCCATCGGTGTATTAGGTTTTGCAAATTATATGAAAATGAGTTATCGGCAAGAACCGATTTATCCAGACGATTTGAAGATGATCACTGAAATCGGATTGCTGAAAGATATAACCGGCACTATGCTGTTTACAGTGATCTTAGCTGCCGCAGGAACCGTGCTAGGATTGTTTTGCTGGTACATGTTTCGAAGCCTGAAAAAAGGAAGGCGATTCCAATTGATCCGATTAACGACACTGCTTGTGGCAATTGGACTGTTAGGGTATATCAGTAATTTCAACAATCCCGATAATTTGTTGCGAAAAGCATATAATAAAACGGCACTATGGATACCTTACAGCCAGAAAATGAACTACTATAACACTGGTTTTATCGGTGGTTTTTTGTACAATCTGAAGGTAGAACCAATGGATGAACCTGAAGGATATTCGAAAGAAAAGATCAAAGAAATCACTGAAAAATACCAGAAGCTAGCCGATGAAAAAAATAAAACTGTAGAGGAAGAGTCGCCGAACATCGTGTTCGTGATGAGTGAAAGTTTCTCAGATCCTAGTCGATTAAACGGCGTAGAAGTATCTGGTGAGCCATTGGCAGATTATTATGAAGTAGCTGATCAAACATATAGTGGCAATATGCTTTCTCAAAACTATGGCGGTGGAACAGCAAATATCGAATTTGAAGCATTGACTGGTTTTTCTATGGCGTTGTTTAATGCGCAACTCACCACCCCTTACACGATGCTTGTACCAAAAATGGATCAGCTTCCTTCTATCGTTTCAGCGTTAAATGCACAATCATACCAGACGACAGCAATCCATCCATACAATACTTCGATGTATAAAAGAGAGGATGTTTATCAGACATTAGGATTTGACCAGTTCATCAGCGAGCGTACGATGACCTATACGGATACGATAGAGAATAATCCATATATTTCTGATGAGTCAGCTTACAAAGAAATAATGACACTTCTCAAGGAAGAAAAAACACCTCAGTTCATTCATTTAGTCACGATGCAGACACATATGCCTTACAATGGAAAGTATGATAAACTGGACTATTCTGCAGAAATTTCAGATGGAAGTGGGACGCTTGACTTAGAGAATTATCTGCAAGATATTTCCTATAGCAGCACGGCACTGAAGCAGTTCACGGAAGAATTGAAGAATCTTTCTAGAAGGACTCTAGTTGTTTTTTGGGGGGATCATCTGCCAGGAATCTATTCAGATACGATCCAAGCCAAAAATGATAAACAAACATTACATGAAACACAATTCTTGATGTTTGACAGTAAAGGGAAATTAGAAAAGCAAACGACTCAAGATGCAATCACCAGTCCGTTTTATTTTGCAGCGAATCTAATGGAACAGACGAATCAGACAACAAATGGCTTTTATCAGCTGCTTTTATCATTAGAACAGGAACTTCCGGCGTTTGAACGAGAACTGTACTATCAAAACGGACAGTGGTATAAAGAAGCGCAATTCAATCGCTCGCAACAAGAGATTTACGACGAATATCAATTGATCCAATATGACATTGTCGCAGGGAAACAATATAGTTTAGCAGATGGTTTCTTTGAGCACGAATAAGAATGGCGAGCTGTATAGAAACCATTAAATTTTTTCAAGTACTTGTCATTTGAGGATAAAAACAAGTAGAATAAATAATAACAACAATGGAGAAAGTAGGAAAACGAACATGTTACCGAATATTGGCTATTATGTGCAGTCCATCGATCAAATCGTCAAGGAAACAGAAGCAATCGGAGAAGGAATGCATCCGAAATATGAAGTGATCAGAAACGCAATCGATGAAGGAAAAACAAGTGACCTGGACAAATCGACTCTTGAAGAGATCATCCTGTTATTTGAAGAAGGAACAAAAAAATATCGGGCAATGCTTAAGAAAGTCAGTACTTTGCGTCCACCAGCAAAAGCAATGGGCATTCATAAAAATTTTGAAAAAGCTTATCTTTCATATGTAGCAGGCTGTGAAGAAATGATTCAAAGTATCGATCTTGAATCAGGGGTAGATGAAGATCTATTCAATACATCTGAAGCAAAACAAGACCAAGCGACAGACCAATTGACAGCTGCCATCCAAAAAATGACTAATTTGTTGTTGAAAAAATAAAAGAAATCTTTGATAACAATAAAAACTAGAGTTATCTAATATAAATGTAATATTACCTTTATGATAGAGTGATCAAAATCCTTTATGATAATGACATACCTATAACCAACAACAACCTTGTACTTACTCAAAATCGAGTAAATACTCCTTTTCCGTCGAGTCTAACCATCTCGGCGGTTTTTTATTTGTAGAAAAGAACATCAGGATAGACGGAAAAGTCTTGTCCTGATGTTCTTTTCAGATAGTATGGAAAGCTGATTAGTTTTCTACATTCTGTACATATTGTTCAAAGTAGTTCTGTAAATCGGCTTTGAGTTTCTGATATTCCTCTTCGCTATACTCTTTATCTTCGATTTTCCCATCAAAGAAAGGAATATTTAGTTCTTCCCGTAGTCTGTCTAATACGTCTTGCTGATTCATTTCATTCTCCTTTTCTTACTAACGATCAAAATAAACACAGACACATTCTGGTGCATAGACATCTTTTTTCAGTAATTCCAGTAATCCTGTTTCAGGATGACGGCGATATAATGTCAGATTATCGGTATTCTGATTGGCACACACGACAAAATTATTGCTTGGATCTAGTGCGAAATCGCGGGGAAAATCCCCTTCTGTTGAGATGATTTGCTTGTTTTGAATGTGGGAACCATCTTCAAAAACTGCGAATACAGCAATCGAGTTATGTCCTCGGTTAGAAGCATAAAGGAACTTGCCATCATTTGAAATGCGGATAGCTGCCCCTCCATTTTCACCGTCGAATTCTTCTGGCAAGGTCGATATTTTCTGTAATTCTTCAAAAGCACCTGTTTCTTTATTATAAGAAAGCACGCGGACTGTGCTGTCTAATTCACCAAATAAATAAGCGAATTGTCCATTTGGATGAAAGACAAGATGGCGAGGGCCTGTTCCTGGCTCTGCAGTGAAGGTAGTTACAAGATTCAATTTGCCGTTTTCGGACACATCATAAGTATACACACGATCTGTACCAAGATCACATACGACTAATCGTTGGTCAGGAGTCAGATCCGTATAGTGGACATGCGCATGATCTTGGTTTTTATGAGGACCTGTCGCTTCTTGATGGAATATTGAATCTGCTGCTTTCAGTTCGCCATCTCCTAATATATGGTAGACATTTACTTCACCTTTATGATAGTTCGCCCCGTATAGTAATTGACGTGCTTCATCAACCGCTACATAACACAAAGGAGCGCCAGACTCTGTTACCGCATTCAAAAAATGAAAATCCTTATCGTACGCACCGGCACCACCTAATCCATCCACACTAGTAACTGTGTAAAGATTGCCAGCTTTACTTTTTGCTACATAGGTAGGGCTATTTTCTTCAACAGCTAATGAAAGGTTGGCTAATTCTTCTTTTTCTGTATCAAGGTCGATCGTATAGATTCCTTTACTTTCGCGACGCGTATAGGTTCCTAAAATTATCTTTTCGATCATATGAGCTGATTCCTCCTAATTGTAATGAAATAGTTTTCGTTTTTATTCTATCACATAATTATTCCACACGGCTAAAGAATGAGAATGTGTTATACTGTTTTTGAAAGCAATTAAAGGAGAGAGTGCAATGATTCAGGCAAAGATTACAGAAATTGGGTCAGAAGCAATAAACAAGGAAGAACCCATGCTGATTTTGTTCGATAAAACAGCAACAGCTGCCTTACGAAAATATTCGGTGATTCAAGAAGTATCAAAAGACGAACCTTTTTCTTTGAAAGCAGGCGGAACAATTGCTTTTGATGATCAGGTATATACGATCGATTATGTCGGTCCGATGGCCAATGGGAATTTAGAGACAGTAGCTCACGTATCATTGATTTTTGATGCTTGTCCAGAAGAAGGACAAATTGCAAATGGAATCTATCTTCATCCGCATAGACTGCCTGCTATTGGTTTGGGAAGCCAAATTTTTTATAACTAACAGGAGGAATTATGGAAGGAAAAAATAAGAAGAACAGACCGGTATCGTGGTTTTGGCGCTGGTTTTTAAATAATCAAGTAGTCACAGCCTTACTTGTTGTATTGTTAATATTGCTGATCGTCTTTTTATTTACAAAAGTTTCATATTTGTTTGCACCAATCTGGCAATTTTTAGCAATCGTAGGTCTGCCTATCATTTTAGCAGGAATCTTGTATTACTTGATGAATCCGGTAGTTGATTACTTTGAAAAGCGAAAAGTACCAAGGCTTTACAGTATCATTGGGCTGTTTGTTTTGGTTGTTGCACTAATCGCATGGGGGAGCGTAGTGATCATCCCTAAGATTCAGGAACAAACAGTGAGCTTCATCAGTAACTTCCCTCAATATGTAGATACGATTGATAATAAATTAACCGAGATTTTGCGGGACCCGCTGTTCAACCAATTTCGCGAACAGTTGGAAACAGCAGGTGATAAGTTCATGAATTCGGCAGGCGATATGATCCAAGATATATCTAAGAGTACAGTTCAGAGTCTTGGAAGTTTTGTCGGCGCGGTAGCGACTATTTTAGTGGCTCTGCTGACGATGCCGTTTATCTTATTTTATCTATTGAAAGACGGTAAACAATTAGCACCTTATTTTGTCAAATTTTTACCGACACGCATGCAAAAACCGACGTTGAATGTGCTGAGTGAAATGAATAGTCAAGTTTCTTCTTATATAAGAGGACAACTAACTGTGGCTTTTGCTGTGGCAATCATGTTTATGATTGGTTTTGCGGTCATTGGTTTAGAGTATGCTGTCACGTTGGGGATTATTGCGGGTTTTTTGAACCTGATCCCTTACTTAGGATCATTTTTAGCGATGATTCCGGCTATCTTTTTAGCCATTGTAGCAGGTCCATTCATGATCATCAAAGTACTGATCGTTTTTGCAGTAGAGCAGACAATAGAAGGACGCTTGATCTCTCCATTAGTACTAGGGAATCAGTTAGCAATCCATCCAGTAACGATTTTATTAGTTCTGCTGACTTCTGGGAAATTGTTCGGAATCATCGGTGTGATCTTGGGGATTCCTGTTTATGCAGCAGCTAAAGTAGTGATTACTCATGTTTTTGAATGGTACACAACAATCTCTTCTCTTTATGAAGAAAATCCGTTGAAAAAGCAGAAAGAATAACAAAAAGAGACAGATGGGAAAATATCCAAGGCACAAATGCTGCTTTGAAGATTTTTTCCTCTGTCTCTTTTGTATGCATTTATCTCAATTTTTAAAATGATTTACCTAAAGCAGCAGCTTTATCTAATGCATTTTGCATCAACTCATCTGCACGGTCAGGGTCATAATCGATTCCTTCGATGAATAGCTGATCTACTTGATCGATGCCTACAAAGTTTAAAATACCTTTTACATATTGAGAGGCAAAGTCTTGTCCGTTGTATACACCGCCATTAGATTGGATGTGCAGTGCTTTTTTACCTGTCACTAATCCTTCTGGCCCGTTTTCTGTATAGCGGAACGTTTTTCCAGCTACATTGACGGTATCGAACCAAGCTTTTAATTTTGTTGGGATATTTAGATTCCATAAGGCGTTTGCGATAACGATTTTATCAGCAGCAAGGAACTGATCAGTCAATTCATTGAAACGAGCAATTTTTTGTTGTTGACTTTCTGATAAGGAAGTGAATTCTGCACCAGCACGTAATGCTTCCCAACCTGATAATAATTCTTCATCGATTTCCGGAATATCATCGCGATAAAGTTCCAAAACAGTCACTTCATCATCTGGATGATTTTCTTTATAACTTGTTAAAAAAGACGTCAATGCCTTAACTGTGCGCGATTCTTCTGCAGTTAGGGGATGACCTTTGACTACTAAAACAGATGCCATATGCTTACCTTCTCCTTTTATTGCTATGATTGTTATAACTATGACTAACAAAATCAGTTTACTCGAAAAAGAAAAGGCTATCAAGTCATATTGATAAGGTTGAAGAATAAATAACTAAAAAAAGACAGGGTATAAAAGAGGCTGTGACACGATTTTTTGTCACAGCCTCTTTTGAATCTAACAAGCAATATTCAAGCAACACTCGACTGAAGAGCTTCCATCCCACCAATGATATAAACAGCACGAAAACCATTAGCAGTAAGTTGATCGGCTAATGCTTCTGATCGCCTGCCTGTATAGCTTAGAATATAATAAAGTTTCTTTGGATCTAGATTTTTTAATTGTCTTGGCAAGATAGCAGCGGGGATAGAAAGCGAGTGGCTTAAGTGGTTTTTTGTGTAATCTAAGGTATTTCTTGTATCTAAAACGATGCTGTCAGCATCGAGAGGCAATTTATTGAAGTCTTGGACACTAATTGATTGGGCCATTTATCTCATCCTTTGTTTAGTATGTGGCTATTTTAATGGGCAACTCTCATTAATTCAAATGGAAGGATTCCTCTTATCACTTTTTTAATGTATCGGATGATAATGAAAAAAAACTATGCAAATGTCTTGCAAAACAGGTAGGAGGTGTTATAATGACATAGCGTCATATGACAATGTGTCATCTTGAAAGAAAGGAGGATCCATATGCCGACACAGACATTTTTCCATTTGCCTAAAGAAAAACAAAAAAGACTAATCGAGGCTGCGAGAATCGAGTTTTCTAGAGTACCCTTAAAAGAAGCTTCGATTGCTAATATCGTCAAATTAGCGGATATCCCTAGAGGCAGTTTCTATCAGTATTTTGAAGATAAAGAGGATCTTTATTTTTATTACTTTGAGACAATGAGACGTGACAGCTCTAAAGATATGTTACAACTAATGAAAGAATCCGATGGTGATCTATTCAAAGGATTCGAATCCTATTTTTCTAAAATGATTTATGAGATTTTGGAAGGCGAGAATGCTTCTTTTTATCGTAACTTGTTTATGAACATGGATTACCGTGCCTCAAGAAAAGTCGCTCCTCATACGAGTCGCCAAAAAACGCCTCACGATCCACATAAAGAACACAAACAAGATGCAAAAGAGTTGTTTGAATTGATCGATCGGACGAAGCTGAAAGTAAAAAATGATCATGAATTGGAATTACTGATCCAATTAGTGATGAATACTGTATTTACAACAATTGCGCATTCGTATCGCTTATTTTCAACATCTGAAGATTACTCAGTAGAGCAAGCAATCAGTGAATTCAATTTGAAACTTTCTTGGCTGAAAAACGGAGTATATAAATAGAAAGAAGGGAACTAGATGCTAAAAATCGTAAAACGGATCTCCTTGACTTCAGCAATTGCAGCTGCAGTTTTCATGGTGATCCAAGTACTGGCAGATTTATATTTGCCGACACTTACCTCCAATATTATTGATAAAGGGGTAGCGCAAGGAGATGTCGATTATATTTGGCATACAGGTTTTGTGATGATCGGCTTTTCTTTGATCAGTATCTTAGCTGCTATCGCAAATACATTTTTTGCTACTCGTGAATCACAGAAACTGGGTAAGCAATTGCGTACGGATGTCTATAAAAAATCAGAGAGTCTGACAAAAGATGCGTTTGATAAATATGGAACGGCCTCTTTGATCACAAGAACGACCAATGATGTGACTCAAATCCAAATGGTTACACAAATGTTTTTACGTATGATGATCAATGCACCAATCACGTTGATTGGCGCGAGCATACTTGCTTATCAAAAAGATCATCAGTTGACAAAAATCTTCTTAGTTGTCATCCCAGTAATGATTATTTTGATCGGCGGAATCATGTACTTTGCTGTTCCATTATTCAAAAGTATGCAAAAGAAAACTGACCGTTTAAACCTGGTATTTCGAGAAGGATTGACAGGGGTCAGAGTGATTCGAGCATTCGATAAGACACGCTTTGAAGAAAATCGTTTTGATTTAGCGAATAAAGATTATACAAATACGGCAATCAAAGTTAATACGATCGTCGCATTGATGATGCCAATGATGACATTGATCATGAGCGGTACAAACGTAGCAATCACTTGGTTTGGTGGACACTACATAGCAGATATGACTTTGGAAGTCGGTAATCTGATTGCATTTATGACTTATGCGATGCAGATCTTGATCAGCTTTATGATGCTTTCCGCTATTTTTATCATGGTGCCTCGTGCACAAGCTTCAGCTGACCGTATTAATGAAGTGTTGGATGAAAAAATCGGTATCCATGACCCTGAAAATCCTAAAACAGTTTCTTTTGCTGGAAAAAACGCAACATTGGCCTTCAATCATGTCAATTATCGATATCATGGAGCAGAAAAACTTGCATTGGAAGATATTGATTTCCAAGCCAAGTCGGGCGAGATCGTCGCAATCATAGGGGGGACTGGTTCAGGTAAAACGACCTTAGTCAATTTGATCCCTCGATTATATGACATCGAATCTGGTTCGATCCAAATAAATGGAACGGACATTAGTGACATGACTCAATATAATTTGCGAGAATTAATGGGCTTTGTTCCTCAAAAAGCAGTTCTGTTCTCTGGAACGATCCGAGACAATATGCAGTATGGTAAGCCGGATGCAACAGATGAAATGATTTGGAAAGCATTAGAAATCGCACAAGCTAAAGATTTTGTTTCAGAGATGGAAGATGGCTTAGATAGCCATGTGGAACAAGGAGGAGGAAACTTCTCTGGTGGACAAAGACAGCGTCTGGCAATTGCACGGGCATTAGTCAAAACAGCAGATATCTATGTGTTTGATGATTCCTTCTCAGCGTTGGATTTCAAAACGGATGCCAATCTTCGCCAAGCATTGAAAACGAATATGAAAGAAAGTATCACCGTTTTAGTTGCTCAACGAGTAAGTACAGTAATGGATGCAGATATGATCCTTGTGCTAGATGAAGGAAAACTGGTTGGCAAAGGAACACATGAAGAACTATTAGCAACAAACGAAACTTATCAAGAAATCGTTCATTCACAACTAAGAGAGGAGGACTTAGCATGAGTAAAACAAACACACGTCCCTCTCATGGACCAGCAGGCGGTCCAGGACATGGTGGACCTGGCAGAAATCTCGGTGTAAAAGGTGAAAAGCCTAAAAATTTCTGGGGAACGGTACGCCGATTGTTTGGCTATATGTCTAAACGTATGGTTGCGATCATCGCTGTATTTGTACTAGCAATAGCAGCCGTGATCTTCCAAATCCAAACACCAAAGGTCTTGGGGAAAGCAACCACAGAAATATTCAAAGGTGTAATGGCTGGCGCTCAACAGATGCAACAAGGCCAACAAGTAACAAAATTTCCGATAGACTTTGATAAAATCGCGCAGATCATTGCGACAGTAATCGTGATGTATTTGATTTCTGCTGTATTCAACTTTTTACAACAATTTATTATGACACGTGTTTCCCAACGAACAGTTTATGAATTACGTCATGATTTGGAAGCCAAAATGAATCGTGTACCGATTTCCTATTATGATACACATACAAATGGGGATATCATGTCTCGAGCAATCAATGATATGGATAACATCGCAAGCACGCTGCAGCAAAATTTGACTCAATTTGTAACTAGTGCAGTCACATTGATTGGGGTCATCGTGATGATGCTTTCAATCAGCTGGCAATTGACGTTAGTCGCGTTATTGATGATCCCTTTAAGCTTGATCATCGTGATGATCGTAGCGCCGAAATCACAAGTGTTTTTCGCAGATCAGCAAAAAAGTTTAGGTTTATTGAATAACCAAGTAGAAGAAACATATGGTGGTCATACCATTGTTAAAACATTCAATCATACTGAAAAAGACCAGGAAGTATTTGAAAAAGAAAATCAGAATCTGTATGCCGCTGGTTGGAAAGCTCAATTTATTTCGGCAATCATCATGCCGTTGATGAATTTCGTTAAAAATCTAGGCTATGTGTTCGTCGCTGTACTAGGCGGAGTAAAAGTTGCAAATGGGAACATGACATTAGGGGATGTTCAAGCGTTCTTGCAATATACAACACAGTTCTCTCAACCAATCACTCAACTTGCAAGTTTGATGAACACTATCCAATCAACAGTTGCTTCAGCCGAACGGGTATTTGAAGTGTTGGATGAAGAAGAGATGTCCAATGAAAAATCTGGCCTTCCAGAAGAAAAAGATACACCATACAAAGTTCGTTTTGAAAATGTTCAATTCGGCTACACACCAGATAACTTGCTAATGACTGATTTTAACTTGGATGTCAAACCTGGTGAGATGGTCGCTATTGTAGGTCCGACTGGTGCAGGGAAGACGACACTGATCAACCTTCTTGAACGGTTCTACGATGTTTCTGGAGGTAGTATTCGTTACGATGGTGTAGATACCCGTGATCTTTCACGTGATGAATTGCGCGCACAGTTTTCAATGGTACTGCAAGATACTTGGCTGTTTACAGGAAGTATCTATGACAATATCAAATATGGGAACGACGATGCAACAGACGAACAAATCATTGAGGCTGCTAAAGCTGCTCACGTAGACGATTTTGTTCGTAAATTGCCAGAAGGATATAACACTGTATTAAACGAGGATGCAAGCAATATTTCGCAAGGGCAGCGTCAGCTAATCACAATTGCGCGGGCATTCTTAGCAAATCCGGATGTCCTGATCCTTGATGAAGCAACATCTAGTGTAGATACACGAACAGAAATACTGATTCAAAAAGCGATGAACCGCCTATTGGAAAACCGGACAAGTTTCGTTGTTGCTCACCGCTTGTCTACAATACGCGATGCAGACAACATTATTGTGATGAATCATGGTTCGATCGTAGAAACAGGAAACCACGATACATTGATGGAAAAAGATGGATTCTATGCAGATCTTTATAACAGTCAGTTTTCTGAAAAAGAAGCTTCATAGAATAGTACAAATTTATTATTTTTTTTAGGGGCTGTGACAAAAGTCGTGTCACAGTCCCTTTTTCCGAATAAACGGTGTTCAATCAGCTGTCCCTCGGTATTAGCTCAAAAAACGGCAAAATATGAGGAGCTATTTTTCCGTTTTGTTTCTCTAATACTCAGGTCAAACCGCTGATTTTACAACCTCTTCCTTAAACGGTGTTCAAAAGCTTGCATCTGCGGTAATAAGCCCAACCAAACGAAAAATAGGAGGAGCTATTTTTGTTTGGCTGTTCTTATTACTTGATGCAGAACAGCTTTTTCACAACCTCTTTTTATAAGAGTTTTTACTCATTAATTTACAAAAAACAAGCAAAATGCGAATTTTCTCACATTTTTTTTAACAAAATCAAAGTTATTGCTTGAAAGAAGAAGAATCCATCGTTAAAATAAAGCTTGACGTAGAGGGGAGCAAGAAATATGAAAGATTTTCAATTGGGGGCTGCCACCTATTTAAAAAGTGTAGCCATTCGGGTGAAAGACCGAGATAAAATGATTAATTTTTACAAGAACGTTGTTGGCTTTGATTTGAAAAGAGAAGAAAACGAATTAGCCATTTTAGGAACAGAAGAAGCTGGAAGTGAAATGTTGCTGCTGGAAGAAAGTCCTAGAGCGAATGATCACATGAGGGAGATCAAAAAGCTGAACCGTTTTTCATTGATTATCCCTAGCACAGAAGAAATGGCAGATATCCTTTGTCGTATCCGTAAAATGAATTATCCAATCAAAGAAGCTTTAGAAGATCATGGACGTATGGGGATTTTGCTCGTAGACCCAGAAGAGAATGAATTGGAAATTTACCATGAAGAGAATAAGAACGACCAAAGAGAAATTCCGGAAACAATGGATCAAGAAGCATTATTAAGAAAATCTGAAGAAAAATTCAGTAAACTATCAACAGGTTCTTATTTTGAAAAAATCCATTTAAATGTTACTAACTTAACAGAAGAACGCCAATTTCTTAATCATGTACTTGGTTTGAAGGTACATAATGAAGAAGAGGGCATCCATGTATTGAATGAAGGAGATTTCCATGTTGGTTTGACAGAAGCTAGCGGAGGCGCAATTGATTTGCCTACAGATGAAGTGATTGGACTTGATTTTCTGAAATTCATGATCGATACTGAAAGCATGGAAGGACTGATTGCTCACTTGCAGCAACTATCAGTTGATTTCTTCTTAGACAAAAAGCACACAGTACTCACAATCTATGATGCTATAGGAATCGAATGGTGGTTCGTCAGTGAGCCAAAAGAAAAGAATAAAACTGACATTCGATGCGACGCTTAACTTTTTCTTTCTTAACGATTGTCGCATGTCTCGTCATTTTATGAACGGTCATACTATCGCTTATTCTAGAGATAGAAAGAGAAAATAGTATACCGGAGGAAACTGCGCGGTTTTTCGCGCAGTTTTTTTGTGTAAAAAAGGTTGATTCCTCATAGATTAAGCTTTAAGCTTGGACTGTAAGAATCTGATAGAAAAGCAGGAGAAAAAGATGTATCCACACACGAAACAGCTTATTTTGAAAAAGATGGAAGAAGGATTTTATCCAGGTGTAGCAGTCGCCTTCATAAAAGAAAATCAAGTAGAAACATTTACAGCCGGCTTTGCCCAAGTCGTTCCTGAAAAGCAGCTGATGACAGAAGATCTGTTGTTTGATGCAGCCTCACTGACGAAAGTCGTTGCAACCACTTCATTAGTTTTACGTCTATTAGAAGATGGAAAGATAGAACTCGATCAACCGCTTCATAAATATCTTCCTGAATTTGAAAATCAGACAATCACTTTGCGTCATTTACTGACACATACTTCTGATATCAAAACATGGATACCAAACAGAGATAAGCTATCTCAGGAAGAATTGATCGCCGCTTATTTGAAGCTAGAACCAGGTGAGCAACTAGGAAAAGAAGTAAAATATACAGATGCCGGAACGATTCTTCTTGGATTGATGCTGGAAAAAATTTACCAAGAAACTGCAGTGGAAATCTTTCAAGAACAAGTATTGGAACCATTAGGAATGATGAACAGCTTATTTCTTCCTTTTCCTTCCAAAAAAATCGTTCCCACAGAACAACTGCCTTCGGGTGAGGTTTTGCGTGGACAAACTCATGATCCGAAAGCAAGAGTTTTAGCTGAACATGCAGGGAATGCTGGGCTCTTTATCGATTTGAACGACAGCATTACTTTTGTCCAAATGTATTTGAACAAGGGAAAAATCCGTAATGGTCGGTTTTTAGAAGAAGAAACGATTGATTCTTTGCTACAAGACCACACTCCAGAAAAAAATGGCTATCGTTCTCTAGGGTGGGATTTAAAAAAAGATGTAGAAGACGGTCATGCGATTCTTTTTCATACTGGTTATACAGGTACGTTTTTCTTGATTGATATAAAAACACAAGAAGCGTTGATATTTTTGTCAAATCGCGTACATCCTGTCGATCATCGTGCGGAGTATCTCATATGTCGAGATGAAATTGTTGAAAACTTTTTGAAAGAGAAAGCGGTATTACCGAAATAATGCTATAATAGCTATGAAAAATGAGAGGAGTTTGAATTATGCAGGAACCTATGTTTTTAAAACCAGTTTTTCAAGAAAAAATTTGGGGAGGAAGTCGTTTACGTTCAGTCTTCGGTTTTGATATCCCTAACGATAAAATCGGAGAAGATTGGGCGATCAGTGCGCATCCTCATGGTGTCAGTGTAGTAGAAAATGGCGAATTCAAAGGGAAAAGATTAGATGAACTATGGTCAGAACACAAGGAATTGTTTGGCCATCCTTCAGAACCAGTGTTTCCATTATTGATCAAGATCTTAGACGCAGAAGATGATCTATCTGTACAAGTACATCCAGATGATGCCTATGGGATGAAACATGAAGGTGAATTAGGAAAAACTGAATGCTGGTATATCATCGATGCTGAACCTGGTGCAGAAATCATCTATGGTCATCATGCAAAGACAAGAGAAGAACTAGCTGAGATGATCAAAGATGGGCGCTGGGATGACCTTTTGAAGAAAGTACCAGTTAAAAAAGGTGATTTCTTTTATGTACCAAGCGGAACGATCCATGCTATTGGTAAAGGAATCATGATTTTAGAAACACAGCAAAGTTCTGACACGACTTACCGCGTGTATGACTACGACAGAAAAGATGCGCAAGGACAAACAAGAGAGCTGCATATCCAACAATCGATCGATGTAACAACTGTCCCTGCGAAAACACCAGAATTACAAATCAAAGAAGTCCGAAAAGGGAATTCATCGATCGTCACTTATTTAGAAACTGAGTTTTTCAATGTATATGAGTGGGATATTAAAGGAATCACATCTTTCAAAAAACAAGCCCCTTATACATTGATGACGGTAATCGAAGGAGCAGGAGACCTTGTCGTTGACGGAAAAACATATCCATTAGAAAAAGGAACAAGCTGTATTATTCCAAATGGCGTTTCTGAGTGGGCGGTCCAAGGTGAACTAGCAATCATTGCGTCTGAACCAGGCAAATAGTTCCCAGATAGCTGAAAGCAGCAGACGGTTTTTCGTTTGCTGCTTTTTCTACATAAAATCCGTCCATCAATAAATAGAAGTATGGTGAAAAAGATGGAATACAAATGGAAAGCAAACAACAGCAGTCGCGTGTCTATGAAACAACTGAGAAAAGCTGGACATCACTTAAATGAAATGATCATGCCAAATCTAAGTCTGTTTATCGCTTGGGGAATCTTGTCATTAGCAACAAAAGGTGTGTCTGGCGATTTGCACACCACATTAGAAGAGGTATGCCATTGGATGATCCAGCTGCTTTTACCCATCTTGATCAGTTATTCAGGCGGGAAATCGGTAGGGGGACAAAAAGGGGCAGTCGCCGGTGCAATTGCTTCTTTAGGGTTAATCGCTCGTTCCAATGCTCCACAAATCGTAGGAGCGATGATTATCGGGCCGCTTGCCGGCATCGTATATGAACAATTTGTTTCTAGATTCCATGTGAAATTCAAGGCTGGATATGAAATGCTTGTCAGCAACTTACTAGTAGGACTGACTGGTAGCGTTATTTGTATAATTGGAATCGTTTTTATTGAACCAGTTTTAAATAGTGTTCACTTGTTGCTCGCCTCCGTTGTGTCTTGGCTAGTCACAATGAATCTGTTACCACTTGTCAGTCTGATCTTAGAACCTCTAAAAGTACTATTTTTCAATAATGCAATCAATCATGGTGTATTGACACCTTTAGGAATCGAATTCTCACAAACAGTCGGGTACTCTTCCTTATTTTTGATGGAGGCAAATCCTGGACCTGGTTTAGGGATCTTACTTTCTATCCTTTGTTTTGCAGAAAAACAGGAAAAAGTAAATGCGAGTGGAGCATTGATGATCCATGCGATTGGCGGGATTCACGAAATCTATTTTCCATTTGTCTTGCTGCGACCGTATCTATTTTTAGCTGTAATGGCTGGTGGGGCAAGCGGCACGTTGATATTTCAATGGTTAGATACGGGATTAGCTGCACCTGTATCGCCTGGGTCACTACTCGTGATTTTTGCCAATGCGCCTTATCCACAACTAGCTGGGGTAAGTATAGGGATAGCAATCAGTACATTTGTGACCTTCATTTGTGCAGCGATACTATTGAAATTACCAAATAAAGAAAAAGAGAACAAAACGGTCAAAGAAAGGGGAGAAATCTTGGAACCATCTATCATTCATTCCGTCATTTTTGCTTGCGACTCAGGTATGGGATCAAGTGCTATGGGAGCCGCCCTGCTGAAAAAGAAATTAGCAGCAGAAAAAATCGATCTTTCTGTCGGATACAGCTCTATCTATGAATTGAATAACCAAGTAAATCAGCTGGTTATCGTGCAACATGAACTAGCGGGTCTTGCAAGAGAAAAAGTACCTCAAAGTCAAATCTATGTACTGGATCACTTTTTGGAAACAGATATCTTGCTGTCACGAATAAAAGAAGCGATCCAATTTCCAAAGCGGGAAGAAAAAAAAGAGATAGCAGATATCACAGAACAAAAAACGTCGCCTGCTAATATTGTATTTTTGTATAAAAACAACAGACGCGGCTCACAAACTATGGGCATGACGATTTTAAGTCAATTAGCAAAAAAAGCGAAAAAACAGTTTGTTATCTCAAAAGAATCAATAGAAAAAATCAAAATCCAAGAAGAAACGATTTATATCGCACAAAGAGAACTAGCTGTAACTGAACAGCTAGAAGAAAAGATCCCTCGGCTAGTTCTAGTTGAACATTGGGTAGCTACGAATGAATACGAAAAACTCGTGAAGGGAGAAATATAAGATGTATTTATCGCCCAGAGAAAAACAATTATTAGCAGAATTTCTCAGTAGCCCGTCACCTGTATCTATCCAAAAAATGATGAATTTATTGAAGGTCAGTAAACGGACTATTTACCGCGAATTAGATAATCTTGAAGTCTCATTGAAATCGGTAAATGCTTCTTTGAAAAAAGCAGCTAGAGGCTCATTTGTCATTGAGGCATCAGAAGAAGTATTAGAGCAATTAAAAGAAAATACAGATGGGAAAAGTAATGACTTATCCACTGCTAAACGACAACACGCGATTTTAGCCGAGTTGTTACTGACGACAGAGCCGTTGAGTCTTGCTCATTTCATGGAATCATATCGCATCAGTAATACCACTTTTTATGCAGATATCAAACAGTTGGAAGAAAGTATTCGCCAACTGCCTTTGGAAATCATTCGGAACCAGGGATACGAGATCGAAGGACCGGAAAAATACCGCCGGCTTCTGACCGCGAATGTATTAGAATTAGAAATC
Organism: Enterococcus sp. DIV0436a; assembly: GCF_051711605.1. Lineage (NCBI taxonomy): Bacteria > Bacillati > Bacillota > Bacilli > Lactobacillales > Enterococcaceae > Enterococcus > Enterococcus sp. DIV0436a. Next base: position 2,328,407 of record NZ_JBIONA010000001.1, on the reverse strand, counting down.
AATGAATATGAACTTTTTCATAGTATTTCTTTCGATGCATCACTGAATTATTTTTTTCGATTCGTTGATCCGCAACATCTATCTCTTGCACGCAAAGTAATCGGGGAAGAATTGATCCAAAAAAAGACCAATCTAAGTGATAGAAAGCTTGAACATTTGGTTTTGATGCTGACATTGACGATGGAGCGTGTGACGAAAAATCATTTACTGACAAATGAGACATATAATGGTCTGGCAAACAAAGAATTACTACAGACAGCTAAACGATTGTTTTCACGGATCGCTTCTGAGACAAAACAACTTTATCCAGTAAATGAGATCGTCTTTTTTGCAGGATTATTAAATGACTTCACGAACTCATTTGATCAGAATTTCTTTGAAGAGACGTTCGATACACAGCTTGCTTATTTAGTAAAACAACTGATTCAAGAAGTAAGTGAAGAGACGAATGTCCATTTTTATGAAGATGAAACTTTGTACAAAATGCTGTTGACTCATTTATCTGGTGTGTTTTCAAGAGCCGTTTTACAAGAAGAGACACTGACCAATCCGATTTTAGAAAAAATCATGGTTCAATACGAGGAAGTTGCGAATGCAATCCGTAAAGCAGTAGAGCGGATTTTTCAAGAAAAAAAATTATCCGAAGAAGAGATCGCTTATATGGTCCTTCATTTTGCGAATTCATTGGAACGAAGTCCGAAAGAAAGCAATATCAGTATTGCAGGTTTTTCGCCAAGTGGATTAGCTTCTACTAGCATGTTGGAACTACGATTGAAAAGGTATTTTCCCTTCATCCAACAAATTCATTTCTATCGGATTGCTGATTTAAAAAAAATCGATTTACAAGAAGAATATGATGTTGTTATTTCTACATCTATTTTACCAGGATACGGTGGAAAATATATTTTAGTCTCCCCGCTACTGCTAGAAGATGAAGTCAAGCAGCTAAAAGAAGCTTTTTCGCATATTGAGAAGAAAAAAAGGCAAAAAATTACGTATAACAGCAATAACGAGTGGATGATAGAAGATACTTATGAGGAAACAATGCATTTCATGGATCAAATCAATCAATTACTTGATCGTTTTTTTATCCAAGAACTGGATAATCCTGAGACGATTTCCGAAACGATTCGCAGCTTATTTCCTTATTTTCCTGAAGGACTAGTAACGGATGAAGAGGTGGTTCATCGCCGGCTGCTTAAGCGATATGAACAAGCACCTATCGGTATTCCTCATACAAATATGGGGTTATTCCATACATCCAGCTCATTGATTTCTAAACCGATCTTTTGTATTTTCAATTTGAAACATCCGTTGACCATTGAAGGGATGGATAGACAGCCAGTCGATTTGTCCCGTATGTTAGTTATGCTGGCGCCTTCGCCAATCCAAGAAAAAGACGGGATTCTTTTAGGAAAGATCAGTGGAGCAATCATCATGAACGATTTGAACACCGAGATCTTCCGCTCAGGAAATAAAGAAATCGTTTATCAATTGTTAGCGAAAATCCTGATTGAAGAAATAAAGAAATGAGGGTGAAAAGATGATCCAGCTACCAGCAGAAAAAATATTGCTCGATCAATCCTATCAAGATTGGAAAGAAGCGTTGACCGAGATTGGCCAGTGGATGACCCAACAAGGGGGAATCAAACCGGCATATATCCAATCAATGATCGAAAGACAAGAAAAAGCGAGTGTCTATATCGGGAATTTCGTAGCCTTGCCACATGGGACTGACAAAGATGAAGAAGTAGTAGAAGAAGGAATCTATTTAGTCCAAGTGCCTGATGGTGTGGACTTTGGAACAAAAGAGGAACCAAAAATCGCGACACTCTTATTTGTAGTGGCTTTAAAAAAAGAACATCAGTTAGCGGTGCTCCAAGATTTAGCCTTTTTCTGTTCAGACATCGACCAAGTAATGGCGCTCAGTGATGCGGAAACCATTGAAGAAGTCCAAATGATTTTTGAACATGGACATATATAACCAATGTTCTCAGTAAAAAAAGCTGCCTTGCATCAAGTAATAACTTCAACCAAGATAAAAATAAGAGGAGCTATTTTTGCTGGGAGGTTCTTATTACTGCGGATGCAAGCTTTTGAAAACTATTTATTCTAGAAAACCGTTTATTTGAAATAGGGGACGGTGACAAGGTTTTTGTCACCGCCCCTATTATTTTTGTGTTTTAATAGCTCTTTTTTATATAGATAGCGCCCATACCTATGAATAATAAAACGATACTCCATATACCAAGTGTCAAGATACCATTCATGAAAGTAATCTGTTCTGAAGCTAGTGGCGAGAAAATATCTCCTCCTATGATCACATTTTGAAAATCAACATAAGAAGTTGGCAAGTAATGACTGATTGATTCTATCCATCCAATCGAAGAAAACAAGCGATACTCTGCTAAGAAAAGACAAAGAAGTGTACCTAAAAGATTGACTAGAGAATGTTCAAATAAAGCAGATAGAAGAAAACTGATTGTACTTAAAAAGAGCACCCACAACAACAGGAACAGAAAGCTCTGGAAAAGATACGCATACATCGGAAGGATTCGTATCTCCTGACCAATGATCGTTCCTACAGGATAACGGAAGTCTCCCAAACCATTTTTGATTATTACTAGTATAGAGACGATCAAAAATGGCATCACGAGACTTAGCATAGCTGCACCATAATAAACGGTAAAACGGATGCTATGTTTCTTTACCATACTATCCGGTAATAGATTGACTAGAGAGATTACCTGCTTTCTTTTTTCATAAGAGATGATGGAAGAAAGAAACAAGGCGGTTATACATAAAATCAAAAAACTAGAAATCATTCCTGAAAAAATATTTTCGTAGTAATTCGCTAAAGGGAGATGCGCTGGCAAGTCAAAAATAGAATATCTTTGGATCTGATGTTCTTTCATATAACGGAGCAACTCGACACGTTTTTGTTGTTCAATGATTGGAATTCCTTGTCTTTGACCAGAAATCAGTCGATCCAGTATATCTTTTTCATAATGATAAGTTGCTTCGACCATTTCCTGGACATTCCCTGTGTTTTTTGCATGTAAGATTGCTTCGATCAGTTTGTTGCTTTTCTCTAAACTTTCCACAAATTCTTTCTCATTCTCATCTTCTTTCAACGTTTCAATCAAACGTTGCATCTCTTCATAGTTATGATTCAGTTCATCGAATTCTGTATAAGCAAGTTTATGATCAAAAAAAAGTGGGAATGCAAAGAGCACGACCAACAATAGAGGAAATAAAAAGTTTACTTTGTTTTTTAGTAAGAGATTGCGTTCAAATGTAAGTAAAGACATAGTTACACCTCATATAATTTACGATAAATAGCTAAAATCTCTTCCATATTTGAGGATTCTGTGACGATTTCTCCATTTTTTAGAAAACATGCTTTAGAACAAATCGATTGGATATTCGCGATAGCGTGGGAAGAAAGAAGAATCGTCTTCCCCTCTTTCTGCCATTGTCTGATGAGGCTATTCAAGATATCAATACTTCCTGGGTCTAATCCGTTCAACGGTTCATCGAATAACATGACAGATGAATCACTGATCAAGTAAGCAGCAAGCAAGACATGTTGTTTCATTCCTAGAGACATTTTTCCAATCGGCAAAGTAAGGTACTCAGTCATCTTCAATCGTTGGAAAACAGTTTGGCATTCTACTTTGCTCTGCCAATAGTATTTGATCAAAGTCAAATAATCAACAGCCGATAGATAGTCGGATAACTGATTCGTTGATTCTAGAAAAAAGAAAGACCGGCGATAATCTGTATAAGCAGTAGGAGAGATGTTGTGAAGGGACAATTGATCATAAGTTGTTGGTAGCAGTTGGGCAATACCATTCAGCAAAGTTGTTTTGCCAAATCCGTTCGGGGCAATCAAAGCAGCTACTTCTCCTGATTCTACTAAAAGATCTAATTGTCGAATCACACGTTTTTTACCACGTTTCATGTTCATGTTTTTGATCAGTAATGTCATAGATAGGCCTCCAATATAAAATTTAATAACATAATAGAATGAAAAACATCTAAATGAAATGCTAACAAAAGTTATTGTTTGCATATTATAAAAAAATTAAAATAACAGTTTTATTTAAAATTGAAGTTTTCTAATACCGAAATCTTTTTATTTTGCTGACATACTCAAACCTTTGGCACAAAGTTTCGTGCCAAAGTACGACTATTTCTCTTTTTAGTAAGCGGATACAATTAGAGTATCAAAAGGAGAGAGGGAGAGACAAAATGGAACGGACGATTCCCAAAAACAACATTTCGCTAAAAGCGAGGGTACAAAAATTAGGCAGTACTTTATCAAGCATGGTCATGCCAAATATTGGAGCACTGATTGCCTGGGGTGTATTAACGGCTCTATTTATCCCAGATGGTTATTTACCAAATGAGGCTTTCGCTACCATGGTAAGCCCAATGCTAACTTATCTGATTCCTTTATTGATCGGTTATACTGGCGGAAAAGTAATTGCTGGTGACCGCGGATCAGTTGTTGGGGCAATTGCAACGATGGGTGTGATTGTCGGAACAGATATTCCAATGATGCTAGGCGCGATGATCATGGGACCTCTTGGTGGATATGCCATCAAGAAATTTGATCAGCTATTCCAAAAACGGATCAAATCCGGTTTTGAAATGCTAGTCAATAATTTTTCAGCAGGTCTTATCGGTTTTGGATTAGCGTTATTAGGTTTTTCTGCGATTGGTCCAGTTGTCGATGCATTGACTCAAGCAATGGCAAAAGGTGTAGAGATCATTTTATCTGCCCATTTGATTCCATTGACAAGTATTTTTATTGAACCAGCAAAAATCTTATTTTTGAATAATGCAATCAATCATGGGATTTTGACACCATTGGGAACTGAACAAGTAGCAGAGGCTGGAAAATCTATTCTATTCTTGCTTGAAGCAAATCCTGGTCCAGGACTTGGCGTATTACTTGCTTTTACTTTGTTTGGCAAAGGAGCAGCAAAATCTTCAGCACCAGGAGCCATGATCATTCACTTTTTAGGCGGGATCCATGAAATCTATTTTCCTTACGTTATGATGAAACCGTTATTATTCTTATCAGTTATAGGCGGAGGAATGTCAGGAAGTTTCATTTTCCAATTGATGGATGCTGGACTAAGAGCGCCAGCTTCTCCAGGGTCGATCATTGCGATTCTAGCGATGACACCGTTCAATTCTTACCTTCCTGTTATTTTGGGCGTGATTGTTGCCGCAGCTGTTTCGTTTGGTATTTCTGCAGTAATTTTGAAAGCGGATGCGAAAGATACAAATGAAGACTTCGAAAAATCTGTTCAAGAGACAAAGGCAGCTAAGCAAGCTTCCAAAGGTGCCCAAGGTATTCCTCAAGGAGCTACATTCTCTGGCGTACAAAAAATCATTTTTGCTTGTGATGCAGGGATGGGATCAAGTGCGATGGGCGCTTCGATCTTGAGAAAAAAAGTACAGGAAGCAGACTTGCCTCAAACGGTGACCAATCAAGCAATCAGCCAACTGACAGATGACTCGAATACATTGATCGTTACTCAGGTCGAACTACAAGAAAGAGCAAAACAAAAAGCACCGAGCGCGCGTTTTGTCTCAGTAGAAAACTTTTTGAATTCACCTCGATATGATGAAATCATTCAAGAATTAAGCAGCAAGCAGGAACCATCAGTTTCTGAAATTGAGAATGAGCCAGCAGAAGAGTTTCTTTCAGCAAACATCAAACAAATCAAAGAGATTCTACTTGTCCACGATGATCGTTCCGGATCAGCAACAATGGGGATGACCGTGCTCAAAGATATATTAGACAAGAACCATTTAACTGTCCCGTTAAGAAAAGTCAATATCCAAGATTTAAAAGATGAACCTGATTCACTGATCGTAGCCAAAGAAAGTTTAGCGGAAAAAGTACAGATGGCTGCGCCTCAATCCATTCATTTATCAGTCAACAGCATGGTCAATCCGCAAAAATACGAATCGATTGCACAATATTTGAAACAGACAGCTTAAGGGAGGAAAACAGCATGCAAAGTTTGCCATTCGACATGATCGAGCTCAATCGATCTTTTAAAACCAAAGAAGAAGCGATCCGCTATTGCGGTAAGATGCTTGTAGAAGCAGGGTGCGTTGATGAGGAATATATCGATGCCATGGTAGATAGAGACAAAATGTTATCTGTTTATATGGGAAATTTTATCGCGATTCCTCATGGAACAGATGAAGCAAAAAAATATGTGAAAAAATCCGGCATTTGTGTCGTACAGGTGCCAGACGGTGTCAATTTTGGTACGGAAGAAGAAGAAAAGATTGCGACTGTTTTGTTCGGTATAGCAGGAGTCGGCGATGAGCATCTGCAACTTGTACAGCAAATCGCACTTTATTGCAGTGATATGGACAATGTTGTCCAGCTAGCAGACGCGCTCAGCAAAGAAGAAGTAACGGAAAATCTAGCAATTGCTTAAGGAGAGAGAAAAATGAGAGCAGTACATTTTGGTGCAGGAAATATCGGTCGAGGATTTATTGGAGAGGTTTTGGCAGCTAATGGATTTGAGATTACTTTCGTAGATGTGAATCACACGATTATTGATGCTTTAAATGAAAGAAAAGAATACGAAATCGAATTAGCAGATGAATCAAAAGAAAAAATCACTGTAAAAAATGTCAAAGGAATCAACAATCAAACAAATCCAGAAAAAGTAATCCAAGAAATCGCTGAAGCAGATTTAGTTACTACCGCCATTGGCCCGAATATCTTACCTTTTATTGCTGAGTTGATTGCAAAAGGTATCCAAGAAAGAGAAAAGGAAGGAAGCACAACATCTTTAGATATCATTGCCTGTGAAAATATGATTGGCGGTTCAGCATTTCTAGAAAAAGAAGTGTATAAATATCTTCCGGAAACATCATTTACTGACAAATATATCGGCTTTCCAAATGCAGCAGTCGATCGAATCGTCCCATTACAACACCATGAAGATCCTTTATTCGTCCAAGTGGAACCTTTCAAAGAATGGGTCATTGACGATAGCCAAAGAAAAAATAAAAAAATCCAATTAAAAGGGGTTTTATATGTAGATGATCTAGAACCATATATCGAACGCAAACTATTTAGTGTCAATACTGGTCATGCGACTGTCGCTTATACAGGTGCCTTGTTAGGTTACCAGACCATTGATGAAGCAATGCAAGATGCGTTAGTTGTGGCACAATTAAAATCAGTTTTGCAGGAAACAGGAAGTTTGCTGATTGCCAAATGGGGGTTTGATGCAGAGCAGCATCATGCGTATATTGAAAAAATCATTCATCGCTTCCAAAACAAAAATATCTCTGATGCGATCACACGTGTCGCTCGGACACCATTACGTAAGTTAGGTTATCAAGAAAGATTTACACGTCCAGTGAGAGAACTACAAGAACATAACTTGACTTGCCCACATTTGACGGCAACAATGGGGATTATTTTTAATTACTATGATCCTGAAGATGAACAAAGCCGTCAATTGCATGAAATGAAGATCCATGAAAACTTGGAACAATTGATTCAAGAAGTCACAGGAATCAATGATCCGAAAACAATCGGGAATATCAAGCAAAACGTGAACCGTTATGCCAAGCAAGTCGCTTAAAATAGGATACGAAAAAGGGGAATGTGACGAAATTTTTGTCACATTCCCCTTTTTCGAATAACTAGGCTGTTTGTCCTTCAAGATAGGGCAGATCCAATTCTTTACCGTAACGTTGTTCTAAAGCTAGGCGGATCAAACGAGCTGCCAGGTTCTCATTTCTTGCAAGGATAGGTCCATGGAAATAAGAACCGAAGACATTTCGGTAAATGACACCTTCAGATTGGTCTTCACCATTATTTCCTTGACCTTGTACCACTTTCCCCAAAGGTCGTTCACCTTCACCTAAGAAAGTCCGACCATTGTGGTTTTCAAATCCATAATAAGTTTCATTGAATTCTTCGTTATGGATAACGATATCACCGATAAACCGGTTATTTTCCTGACTTAACGTGTAGTGATCCAGTGCACTGATTCCTTGGATCTTTTCTCCATTAGCTCCCATGTAGTAGTGACCTAGCAATTGGTAGCCACCACAAATGGCTAACATGACGCCATCATTTTCGATATAGTTGATCAAAGAATCTTTCTTTTTCTGGATGTCTTTTGAAATGATTAATTGCTCAAAGTCTTGACCACCGCCAAAGAAAACCAAGTCATATTTATCAGCATCAAAAGGTTCATGTATACTAACGATCTCCGTATGGCAAGAAACCCCCATTTTTTCTGCTATATATTTCAACATCAAAAGGTTTCCGTTATCACCATATGTGTTCATCAAATTTCCATAAAGGTGGGCGATATTGAGTTCATAATTAGCCACGGTTCATTCCTCCTTTGATAAATCCTTGAGCAGCTAGTTCTTTACGAAGCTGCAATACAGCAGTGTAAGTAGCTAAAATATAGACATGCTCAGTTGGCAATTCTTTGATTTTTTCGATTACTTCTGGTAATTCTTTTGTTTCTGTCAATTTATTTTCTGGAATCCCGGCAACTTTTAGACGTAAAGTCATATCTGTATGACGGTCTCCTCCAGAAATAACAGCTGGGATATCCATATCGGCAAAGTTTTCAAAATTACCATCCCAAATCCAGCTGACATCGATTCCGTCTGCGTAATTGGCATTTAATAAAGCCACTAAAGAAAATGGATAAGGAGCTAGACCAATCATATCGATTACTTGATTGATACCTACAGGATTTTTGACAAGTACTAATGTACATTTTTTCCCATTGATATTGATGACTTCTTGTCGGCCGAACACTTTCTCGTCATATCCTAAACCTTGTTTGATTTTATCAGGATCGACATTGAAGTACTCTGCCACTGCAGTAGCTGCTAAAGCATTGTAGACATTATACATACCGCCAACTTCGATTCCGTATTCATGACCATCGATCACGAAATCTGCTGACACATTGTCCATCCGTACCATATCAGTTAATCGATAATCCAATTCAGGACGTTTGAAGTCACAATTTGGACAGTAATATTTCCCTAAGTTTGCATAAGTGATCATTTTATAATGCAAAATGTGATGACAATTTGGACATAAGACACCGTCTGTATTGTAATGAGCCATTTGTTCACGATCTTCTTCATGGTCAAAGCCATAATATTTTCTAGGATTGACTGTTTCGATAGAATTGAAGATTGGTGAATCACCGTTACTGATAATCGTTGCATTTGGTGACTTTGCGGCACCGTCTACAATCATTTTATAGGTCGTATAGATTTCTCCATACCGATCCATTTGATCACGGAAAATATTTGTAAATAAGAACAGTTCTGGTTTCATATATTCTGTGACTTTGCTCAAACTTGCTTCATCTATTTCTAGGACAGCAAACTTTTTCTGTCCTTTTTTTGGTTTTGCCTGCAAGAAAGTCGATACAATTCCCTGTACCATATTCGCACCAGTAGGGTTGGTTAGAACTTCATCGAATTGCTGGCGCAAAATATTGACTGTTAAAGCGGTAGTCAATGTTTTACCGTTTGTTCCGGTGACAACGACGACTTGGTAGTCTTTTGCCAAACTATCTAGTATATGTGGATCGACTTTCAGCGCTAGTTTACCTGGTAAACTTGATCCGCCGTTAAAAATAGTTTTTAATGCCCATTGCGACGTTTTTCCAACTGCAATCGCAAAATGACTGCGTATTCCCATTATGTAACCTCCAAAAACGATTTGCTGACGAATAAATTCAACTAATCATACCATATGTTGAAAAAAAGGTTAAATTGCTTTTCTTATTCTTAAGAAAAGGTTACGGCTGAAAGTGCATGAAATCGGACAAAATCGCATGATTTAACAAAAAAACAGCTTGAAACAAAATGATTGTTTCAAGCTGCTGTGATTTTATTATTCCCTCTTACCTATATTCCCATTTTAACCGATAATAATTTTCTCGCTTGGATATTCATAGCCTAGATCTCGTGTTTCTTTTGGTACGAATAACATCAATGTATATAGCATTCCGATCCGCCCAATAAACATCAGTGCAGCAATCGTGATTTTGCCCACAACAGACAAGTCTCCGGTAATCCCTAAAGATAAACCAGTTGTTCCAAAAGCAGAAGTTACTTCGATGATGATCGAGATTAGCGTTTGTTCTTCTGTAGCAGATAAAAAAACGATACAAAAGAAACACATACCAAGAGAAAGCATAAAGACAACGACTGATTTTCGCACATCATCTTGATCGATTCTCCGTCCAAAAATATTGATGTTATCTTCACTTTTGAGGAAGGAATATAGATACAAACCGATGATTGCTACAGTAGTTGTTCGAATCCCGCCGCCTACAGAACTAGGACTGCATCCGATAAACATCAGTAAAGAAAAAATGATCAGTGTTGTGATTTGAAAATCACCCAAATCGTGAATCTGCAGACCAGCATTACGAGTCGTAATCGAATAAAACATCGAATTGATCCATTTGACACTCATATTGGAATCTTGGAATAAATGGTCCTTTTCCAATAGATAAATCAAGACAGTTCCCGAAACAAACAAGATAACAAAAGCTAACACAGCTAATTTGGTAAACAAGGAAAAACGAAACGGAAGCTTCGCATTGGAACGTTTGTATAATAGCCATTCCCGGCACTCCATCAATACAGGAAAACCAATTCCTCCGACAAAAATCAAAAACATGATCAGGATCAAGAAAAAATAGTCATGTGCAAAGGGCTTGATGGAATCCCCAGTGACGTCAAACCCAGAGTTCGTGACAGCCGATATCGCCTGATAAAAACCGTAAAAAACGGCATCACGCCAACGATCAAAATAGCCTCTGTAATAAAAATAAATAGAAAAGAATGTCCCAAAAAGTAATTGAAACCAGATTAAAATAGCAAAAGTGATCCGAATCAGTCGGACGATACCAGACAAACGCGGTTGATTCATATCCGTCATGATCAGCTGTCGCTGTTTCAGTGTGATCCGTCGTTTAGAAAAAATGACAAAAGCAGTAGAAATCATCATGATCCCCAAACCACCAACTTGAAATAATATTTCCAGCAGTATAATACCGTTATCATTGAACACAGAATTGATATCAAAAGTCGATAGTCCAGTCACACTCACTGTACTGATTGCCATGAACAGCATGTCCACAAAAGAAACATGGCTATCTGGTTCGCGAAAAATCGGCATATAAAATAGAACGAGTGATAAGACCGTCATCAATATATAATAAAAAACGATGATTTGGATCGATGAGAAATGATTGGCAGCAAACTTCTGTCCTCGCCGCTGCAGCCTTCGAAAGAATAAATCAACATGCACAGTACTATCCTCCTGACAATAGTCGTTTCTACCAGTATACAAGGGGAATTAGGAATACTCAAAGAAATTATTAAACAGATAACAATACAGCTTTCGATTAAAATAGAAATGGCTTATAATAAGGCAAATCCTAGAAAAAAGAAGGAGGAGGAATAACAAATTGATTAATGCTCAACAAATCGTAGAGAAAATGAAAAATCAAAAAATAAATTATGATACAGTTCTGAAAAAAATGATCATGCAATGGGAGAAAGAAGAAGTAAAGCCTAAGATATTAATACATACATGCTGTGCTCCTTGCAGTACGCACACATTGGAATTCATGTCTCAATATGCAGAGATCACGTTATTTTTTTCAAATTCGAATATTCATCCTAAAAGTGAGTATTTGCGAAGATTACATGAACAAAAACGATTTGTAGACCAATTTAATGAGAAAACTGACCATCATGTTGCGCTAATCGTTGATGAATACCGTCCAAATGAATTCACCAAAATGGTTTTAACAAACCATCTTGAAAACGAAAAAGAAGGTGGTGCTCGCTGCAGTGCATGCTTCAATATGCGATTAGATCTTGTTGCGCAAAAAGCGCAAGAACTAGGATACGATTACTTTGGAAGTGCCCTGACCATCTCGCCAAAGAAAAATGCAGCTTTGATCAATCAGATCGGAATGGATATCCAAAAGATTTACGGGACACAATACTTGCCAAGTGATTTCAAGAAAAACAAAGGCTATGAACGCTCTTTGCAAATGTGCAAAGAGTATGATATTTATCGCCAATGTTATTGTGGTTGCGTGTTCGCTGCCAAGCAGCAAGGATGCGATCTGAAAGAAATCAATCGGGAAGCAAAAGCTTACTTAAAAACATCAACCGTAGTTTTTGAGGAAAATTAAAGAAATCTTTCGGAAAAACGTAAGAAAAAAATAAAGAATTTATGGTAGAAATAAGGTAGACTGTATAATTTGTCCGTAGTAAAGTAAGGAAACAAGAATAAATTTCAATGAAGGAAGAGATAAGATGCGAAAAGTAGCACCTATTTTGAAGCCAATCGCTGTATTAACAATCTCGACGATTGTCGCGACTACTACAGGTATTGTGAATAGTTCCAGCTACCGTGCACCAAGTTCAAGTTCTAGTACTGTAGAAGAAACAACACCAACTACTTCAGTCTCGACATCTGAACCAACAACAACGGAAAGTTTGAATGAAACCACTACGACAAGTACATGGGACGATACAACAACTAGTTCGTCGTATGATGAGACATATACAACTGACAGCTCAAGCGAAACAAGTAATACGGTACCAGATGGCACTCCATCGGATTCAACCAATCCAAGTACAAGTCCGGATACAAGTGCTAGCTCCGAAACGATACCAAGCAGTACGACTGTAGATGATAACACGCAAAATGATGATGCAGCACGTACAGCACAGCAAAACCAAGATTCAGGAAATACCCAAACGTATAACCAGCAAGCAGGTGATTCTCAATGACATTTTTACTAGACCTTATCAACGGGGTGCATAAATTCCTTGGCTATTTAGACATCAGTCCTAAATATCTTAACCGTGGATATACGATTTTAAGTGTGATTCCCACGCTTTATTTATTGAGAATTGTTTATGGACTTTGGCAAAACCAAAACTATCTTCAATTTTTCTTATATGGACTTGCATTTCTAGTGCTTGTTTATTTTACTGTTTTAAATGTATTTTATTACTTTTTAGATAAAAACACGAAAGCCGATGTCACTCAGCTTTTTGTGAAGTATTTACCTGATGAAGCGTTCAACATCCAGACAGAAGAATCGATAGATAATGGAAATTCGATCGATAAAGTGAATACACAAGAGGTCATGGTTTCTTATGACGAAGATTATCAATTGAAATTAGCCGAGAATATGCGGTATTTGATTGGAAATGGTGAGATCAAAACAAATGAACTCGGTCGCATGGATGGATTTCTGGTCGACAGAAATACATTGTATCCTTATTACTATGTCAAGAAAACAGGAGAGAAAGAGTATGTTCTAAATATTGGACGAAGCTACTCGGACATGGAAAAAGTAGGGACCATTCGACTTGACTCAACAGAAGACACATTGGAACCTGTAGGATTGTTCATCGTCGGCGGTGATTTTGTCAAAGACGGGTTACGCTATCATGAGCCTTATCGTCTGAAATTGATTGCAAAAAAGGCACAGTCGCAGGAAGAACCAGTGGTTTATAGTCGTAGCCAAAGAAGAAGACATTCATAATGTGATGAAACGCCGTGTATCAGTGGTTGCGATAAAAACGTTTATTCGGAATAAGGGGGATGTGACACGTCTTTTGTCACGTTCCTTTTTTATATAACGAGAAAGATAAGACGAACACATCACTTATTCTTTCCTTTCATTTATAAACATTGTAGAATAAAGAAAGTACAACGAAGTATTGTGAAAAAACGTAATAAATAACGAGAAAAATACAAGTAGGAGGTAAGCTGTGAAAGAATTTTTGAAAAATTGGGGGATTTTGATCCTTGTATTAGCGGCTATTTTATTAGCTAGAGTGTACGTGTTTACACCAGTTACTGTAAACGGGCATTCGATGGACCCTACATTAAGTGATGGACAACGATTGATTTCATCTAAGATCTCAAACTATGAACGAATGGATATTATTACTACAAAGGAACCGGGGGATGAAGAACGGATGATTGTTAAACGGATCATCGGTATGCCTGGAGATACAGTCAAGATGGAAAATGACCAGTTGACCATTAATGGCAAAAAGTATGATGAACCTTATCTGGATGAGTTCAAAAAAGAATTTTCAGAAGATAAGTTACAAGGAGAATATGCTTATAGCTCAGGATTCCAAGCACAAGCAGAAAGTTCATCCACCTTTACGAGTGACTTTGAATATACTGTGCCGAAAGGAAAGTATCTTGTTCTCGGCGATAACCGCTTGATTTCAAAAGACAGCCGAATGTTTGGGTTAGTCGACAAAGATATGATCCAAGGAAAAGTTGTTTTCCGTTATTGGCCTCTTTCAGAAATTAAAATCATGTGATGAAAAAATAAAAAGAAGCTGTGACATGTTTTTTGTCACAGCTTCTTTTTCCGAAAATTCCTTCTTATTTCTTGGAGTTGCTCACTTTTTTTGCAATCTCATTTTAAGCTTTTTGGCTGATGGATAAGAAAAGCGAAGCGTTTTTGTTCATAAATAGCTTTTCCCCACGATGGAAGGTATGACTAGTAGCAGAGACAAAGCCCATTTTTTCCAATCGATTATTCAATTCTTCTTGGCTAAAGCCATTATGGACTTTCGGATGACTAATTTGTTCATTCTTGTCAAAGTCTACGATGATCAATTGACCGCCAGGAGCTAAAAGTTCATAAAGTTTTGTAAGAATATTCTCCGTATCAGGAATGTGTAAAAGTACAAGTGATAGAAGGATGAGATTAGCTTGGACAGCAGGAAATTCGACAGAAGCATCAGCGTGGATCGTTCGGACATTTTTCAGATCTGCTGCTTGGATCTTTTCTTCTGCCATTTTCAGCATAGTTTCCGAAGCATCGGCAATGATCAGTTCTTTGAATCTTTCCGCAAGCGGTAAACTAACAAGCCCAGTTCCGCCTCCGTAATCCAGCAGGACTTTTTGGTGGCTGTCGCGCGGTAGATAAGTAGTTAGTTCTTCGCGAATAATCTTGGCTAATGCTTGACGGTCAGGGGAATTATAATGGTTAGCGATGGAATCAAAAATATTTTTTGTCATCAAATAGCTCCTTACGTAAAACTTTGAAATTTTAACTTATTATAGCACGTGAAAAGAAAGAAAGCATGCTATACTCAATTCAAAAAGGGAGAATCTAGAAAGAAATGCCGATATCGTTTGTAAAAGATAGAGAGGAAAAAGGAAAGTGTGTCCGAGAAATATTACTAGACTTGCCTGAGTGGTTTGGGCTTCCTGAATCAACGGAAAAATATATCGAGGAATCAAGTAAACTACCTTTATGGTGTGAAAAAAGAAAAGAAGAATATTTAGGCTTTATCACTCTTTCACAGACAAGTGAAGATACTGCCGAAATCTATTGTATGGGAATAAAAAAAGACTATCATCACCAAGGATTAGGAACAAAACTTTTTAAAGAAGCAGAAGGTTACGCAGCAAAACATTACAAATATTTGCAAGTGAAGACTGTAGACGAGGGGCACTACTCTATATATGATCAAACTATTTGTTTCTACGAATCATTAGGATTTTCAAGGTTGGAAGTTTTTCCAAATTTATGGGATGAATGGAACCCATGTTTAGTTCTTGTCAAAAAATTGGAACAAAAGTGAGCAATAGATTTAATACTAATCTGTGCTTGATGAAAATTCTCACTGTAAAAAATGCTGAAAATCAAGTATAATACCATAGGAACAAACTGGAAGGTGAAAAAGAGCATGGCACAACTATTTTTTAAGTATGGCGCAATGAATAGCGGCAAGACGATCGAGATCCTAAAAGTCGCACATAATTATGAAGAACAAAATAAGCCAGTTGTCTTAATGACAAGCGGTATTGATACAAGAGATGGTTTAGGCGTTGTTTCAAGCCGAATCGGACTGAAACGTAATGCGATGCCGATATTTGAAGAAACAGACGTATTTGACGTAATTCAGAAAATGGAAAGCAAACCCTATTGTGTGCTGATCGATGAAGCGCAATTCTTAAAAAAGAAACATGTCATTGCTTTTACGAGAATTGTGGACGAATTGGATATTCCGGTTATGGCATTTGGTTTGAAAAATGATTTTCGAAACGAGTTATTTGAAGGATCAAAATATTTATTGCTTTATGCAGACAAAATCGAAGAAATGAAAACAATCTGTTGGTTCTGCCACAAAAAAGCAATCATGAATTTACATTATATTGATGGAAACCCTGTTTATGAAGGCGATCAAGTGCAAATTGGCGGAAATGAAGCTTATTACCCCGTTTGTCGAAAACATTACTTTCACCCATCAATGATTACAGAAGGAGAATAAGCATGTACGATCAATTACAATCAATTGAAGACCGTTATGAAGAGCTTGGAGAACTTTTAAGTGACCCAGAAGTGATTTCTGATACAAAGCGTTTTATGCAGCTTTCAAAAGAAGAAGCAAACACGCGCGAAACAGTCGAAGTTTATCGTCGTTATAAAGAAGTAGTACAAGGAATCACCGATACAGAAGAACTGCTTGGTGAAAAACTGGATGATGAAATGGCTGAACTAGCAAAAGAAGAATTATCTGAATTAAAAAAAGAAAAAGAAGTCTTAGAAGAAAAAATCAAGATCTTGCTTTTACCAAAAGATCCAAATGACGATAAAAATATCATCATGGAAATCCGTGGAGCAGCAGGCGGAGACGAAGCAGCATTATTCGCTGGCGATCTTTTCAATATGTACCAAAAGTATGCTGAAGCACAAGGCTGGAAAACAGAAGTGATGGAAGCTAACGTTACCGGAATCGGTGGATATAAAGAAGTGATCATGATGATCACCGGAGACAACGTATATTCGAAATTAAAATATGAAAGTGGTGCGCACCGCGTCCAGCGTGTTCCTTCAACTGAATCGCAAGGGCGTATCCATACTTCCACCGCAACAGTTGTCGTGATGCCAGAAGCTGAAGAAGTAGAGATCGATATTGAAGACAAAGATATCCGTACAGATATCTATCATGCTTCAGGTGCTGGCGGACAGCACGTCAATAAAACAGCATCTGCTGTACGTTTGACTCACTTACCAACAGGGATCGTTGTTGCTATGCAAGATGAACGTTCTCAAATCAAGAACCGTGAAAAAGCAATGAAAATCTTGCGTGCTCGTGTGTACGATAAGATCCAGCAAGAAGCACAAAGCGAGTATGATGCCAATCGAAAATCAGCAGTCGGAACTGGGGATCGTTCAGAACGGATCCGGACGTATAATTTCCCGCAAAATCGTGTGACTGATCATCGTATCGGATTAACTATCCAAAAATTAGATCAGATTTTAGCAGGGAAATTAGATGAGATCGTTGATGCATTGATCATGTATGATCAAACATCAAAACTGGAAGCTATGCAAAATGGGTAAAATGACCTATCGAGAAGTCCTGTCACGGGCTTCTTCTTTTTTAGAGGATCATGGGAAAGAAGCATATAGTATCCAATTTTTATTTTTGGAACGAAAACAATGGAAAAAACTTGATTGGCTCCTTCATATGAACGAAGAGATTTCAGAAGAAGAACAGCGGTTGATCGAAACCGATCTGCGACTTCTGCTTGCAGATCATCCACCTCAGTATTTGCTAGGATATGCAGATTTTTATGATCATCGGTTAAAGGTAACTGAAGCAACACTGATCCCTCGACCAGAAACAGAGGAGTTAGTCGAATGGTGTTTAGACGAGACGCCTGATGTAGCGTTAGAAGTGATAGATATTGGGACAGGGACTGGAGCAATTGCTATTAGTTTGAAAGCAGCAAGAAGAAATTGGCATGTATCTGCTGTGGATCTTTCAGAAGAAGCATTAGAAGTAGCGAAAGAAAATGCTCAGAAAGAAGGAACGAAAATCAGTTTTTATCATGGAGATACATTAGGACCAGTAATGGATCAGCAATTTGATGTGATTATTTCTAATCCGCCGTACATCAGTCGGAATGAATGGGAACTGATGGATGAAAGTGTCCGGTCATTCGAACCTAAAATGGCCCTTTTTGCTGAGAACGATGGATTAGCTATTTATGAAAAAATAGCAGTTGAAGCACCAAGCGTACTAAAATCAAATGGAAAGATTTTTTTAGAAATCGGATTTCGCCAAGGTGAAGCAGTAAAAAAAATATTTCAGCAAGCATTTCCAGATAAAAAAGTGGCGATAAAAAAGGATCTTTTTGGCAATGAACGAATGATCCAAGTTTATGGTTGAAGTTGTGGATGAAAAATTTTTTATTTGTTTTTTTATTATAAAAAAACACTTATTTGACAAGGATGTAAACGACTTTTTGGTTTATCAACAAGTTTATCCACTATTGACAAATAGATTATCCACAAACAGTGGAAAACTTGAGGATAAACTCAGACAAAATAAGAATGTATGAAAAAGGGGTTGTGGATAAACTGTGGAAACGAAACGATATGATGAAACAGAATTGCAAGAGGCAGCCGAAGCACTGAAAGAAGGAGAACTTGTTGCTTTTCCTACCGAAACAGTATACGGATTGGGCGCCAACGCTCTTTTACCAAACGCTGTCAAGAAAGTGTTTTCTGTAAAAGGGAGACCGCAAGATAATCCATTAATCGTCCATGTCGCCTCTTTTGAACAAGTAAAAGAGTATGTGGACAACTTTCATCCGACAGCAGAGAAGATTGTGAAGAACTTCTGGCCTGGACCACTAACTTTGATATTTAAGATCAAAAAAGACACTTTGCCCTCAGTTGTGACGGGAGGATTATCCACAGCTGCATTTCGTATGCCGGATAACAAAAAAACGCTAGAAGTAATCAAACTTTCCTGTGTTCCGCTTGTCGGTCCAAGTGCAAATACGTCGGGAAAACCAAGTCCAACGACTGCAGATCATGTATATCATGATCTACAAGGAAAAATTACCGGGATTATTGATGACGGTGCTACGCGAATTGGTGTAGAGTCCACTGTTCTTGATTTAAGTGATCCAACAGCCATGCCTATGATCTTACGACCAGGTGCAGTAACGAAAGAACAAATCGAAGCAGTCATCGAATCTCCTGTTGCTATTGATCAGCATCTTGTAAAAGAAAATGAAACACCAAAAGCGCCTGGGATGAAATACAAACACTACTCACCCGATACACGTGTTCTGATGGTCAGAGATGGCGATTGGTCAACTGCAGTTCAATGGGCAAAAAATAAGAAGATCCGTGCAGGTGTCATAGCAAGCCCCGAAATTGCGGATCAAGTGCGGACAGATACTGCAGCAGTTTATATGTATAACGACAACTCAGTAGAAGCGGCGGCTAAAGGATTGTTTGCAGGTCTAAGAGGATTAGATGAACCAACACTTGGATTAGATTTGATTTTTGTACAAGTATATCCAGAAACTGGATTGGGGAATGCTTATATGAACCGCTTGAAAAAAGCAGCAGGACAAAATTATTTTGAAAAATGATCAATTGGTTATTGTCGCATTCTTTTAGTATGATACAATGCTATCAAGTAAATCTTCTATCAGTGAACGAAAAACTAAGCGTAACTAATCGTAATAGAAGAGATACGAATATTTGGCAATTTGTTTTTGATGGGAAAAATAAAATTGTAGGAAAATAAAAAGGAGCTGTTGTTTGTGGTAGATTACAAAACGTTTGACCCTGATCTTTGGGCTGCGATCGCCAAAGAAGAAGAAAGACAAGAACATAATTTGGAGCTGATTGCCTCTGAAAACTTTGTCTCCGAAGCAGTGATGGCTGCACAAGGAAGTATCTTGACAAATAAATACGCAGAAGGTTATCCAGGGCATCGCTATTATGGTGGGTGTGAATTTGTCGATATCGTTGAAAATTTAGCGATTGACCGTGCAAAAGAATTATTCGGAGCGAAATTTGCGAACGTCCAGCCTCACTCCGGCTCTCAAGCCAACACGGCTGCTTATCTCGCTTTGGTAGAACCAGGGGACACGATCTTAGGAATGGATCTTTCCGCAGGCGGACATCTAACACATGGATCACCAGTCAACTTCAGTGGCAAAACCTATCACTTTGTTGCTTACGGTGTTGATCCGACAACAGAAGTTATTGATTATAATGTGGTACGTATTTTAGCTAGAAAACATCAACCAAAATTGATCGTAGCAGGTGCCAGTGCTTACGGACGAACGATCGACTTTGCGAAATTCAGAGAAATCGCAGATGAAGTAGGCGCAAAACTGATGGTAGATATGGCACATATCGCAGGATTAGTAGCAGCAGGACTTCATCCTAATCCAGTTCCTTATGCAGATATCACAACGACTACCACTCATAAAACACTGCGCGGACCTCGAGGCGGCATGATTTTGACAAACGATGAAGCATTAGCAAAAAAAATAAATAGTGCGGTATTTCCTGGTATTCAAGGCGGCCCTCTAGAGCATGTGATTGCGGGTAAAGCAGTAGCATTCAAAGAAGCATTAGATCCTGCATTTAAAGAATATAGTGAACAAATCATCGCCAATGCAAAAGCAATGGTCAAAGTTTTCAATCAAGCAATTGGAACCAGAGTCATTTCAGGGGCGACAGATAATCATCTGATGTTGATCGATGTTCGCGAGTTAGGTATAAATGGAAAAGAAGCAGAGAGCATTTTGGACAGTGTGAATATCACTGTAAATAAAAACTCGATTCCTTTTGAAACACTAAGTCCATTCAAAACAAGCGGTATTCGAATCGGCACGCCAGCAATCACTACTCGCGGGTTCAAAGAAGAAGATGCTGTAAAAGTGGCTGAACTAGTTGTCAAAGCATTACAAGCAAAAGATGATAACGTTCAACTAGACGAAGTCAAAACAGGTGTACGCGAATTAACTGAAAAATTTCCGTTGCATAAAAAATAAAAATTTAAATTCCATTAGTAAACAGAAAAGTTCAATGTTGGGCTTTTCTGTTTTTTTCTGTTTATTTTTTGGGAAAACGGATTCTTTGACAATATCGGTGATGCTCTCTAGTATATGAGGTGTAATTTTAGTCTTCACACTAAATCTCAGGGAGGAAAAGTCATGACTGATCGTATCTCGTTAGAAAAGGAAGCAGTAGCATTCAGTGATGCAAATGCGCCTCATCCGCGTATCTATGAACTAGCACCGGAAGAAGGAAGAGCTTTACTAGAAGAAGTACAAGAATCACCTGTGAACAAATATTCCGTCGATATTGAAGACTTGATGGTGGATACTGGCGAATGGGGAAAACTCAATATTCGTCTCGTACGACCAGAAGGGAATATGGATAAATTACCAGTTATTTTTTATATTCATGGAGCAGGCTGGGTTTTTGGCAGTGCTCAAACCCATGATAAATTGATCAGAGAACTTGCGGTTCGTACGAATTCCGTCGTTGTCTTTCCAGAATATAGTCGATCACCAGAAGCAAAATATCCAACAGCAATTGAACAAAATTATGCTGTGTTGCAACAGCTGAATAAATTAGCCAAGTCAAAAAATCTGGATCTCGAGAATCTAATCGTTGCAGGAGATTCAGTAGGTGGTAACATGGCTACAGTCATGACGATCTTAACAAAAGAACGAAAGGGCCTCCCAATATCCAAGCAATTGCTGTATTATCCAGTCACAAACGCTGATTTCGATACAGATTCCTATCATGAATTCGGAGAAAACTATTTTTTGACAAGAGATGGAATGAGATGGTTTTGGGACCAATATACGACGAATGAGGAAGAGCGTGCTGAAATCACAGCTTCGCCTTTGAGAGCAGACCTGAATGAACTAAAAGATCTTCCTCCAGCAATGATTTTAACGGGAGAAGCGGATGTATTAAGAGATGAAGGTGAGGCTTATGCGCGCAAACTTCGTGATGCAGGGGTTCCTGTTACACAAGTACGCTTCCAAGGAATCATCCATGATTTTGTCATGGTAAATGCTATGGATCAGACAAAGGCAACGCGTGCAGCAATGGCATTATCTACTTCTTGGATCAAGAAAAAAGAATAAGCTTTGCTTGTCCGCAGGAAAACTTCTTTTCAAAAACGGATTTTCTTAGGAAAAATGGCGAGTTTGACTAGTCAATCACTTGATTTTGTTTTACAATTAAAAAGAAACGACAGAACAAAGGAGAGCTTAAAAAATGGGCAAATTTCAAGTGATCGATCATCCATTGATTCAACACAAACTAACTATTATTCGGGACAAAAACTGCGGAACAAAGGTTTTTCGTGAAGTAGTCGATGAAATCGCTATGTTGATGGCATATGAAGTATCACGGGATATGCCGTTGGAAGACATCGTGATCGAAACACCGATCACTGAAACAACACAAAAAACGTTGTCCGGTAAAAAAGTAGCGATTATTCCAATCTTGCGCGCAGGTATCGGAATGGTTGATGGTATCTTGGAATTGATTCCAGCTGCTAAAGTGGGTCATATCGGTCTTTATCGAGATGAAGAAACATTTGAGCCACATGAATATTTCGTCAAACTTCCAGAAGACATTGATGCACGTCAGTTGTTTGTAGTAGATCCAATGTTGGCAACAGGCGGATCAGCAATCATGGCAATCGATGCATTGAAAGAACGTGGCGCGTCGAACATCAAATTCGTTTGTTTGGTAGCAGCACCTGAGGGAGTAAAAGCTTTGCAAGAAGCGCATCCTGATATTGACATCTATACAGCTTCTCTAGATGAAAAATTGAATGAACATGGTTATATCGTTCCTGGACTAGGGGATGCGGGTGACCGTTTGTTTGGTACAAAATAAGTAAATACGAAAAAGGGTGTGACACAACTTTTGTCACATCCTTTTTTGGTCATTTTTAACGTTTGATGCAGAACAGCTTTTTCACAGCTTTCGTTTGCATATAAAAAAACCATCCCAAAAATGCAGAGATGGTCAAATTCAAATCTTTTTTAGTTCTTTGTAGTTAACGATTACTACACCCTTACTTTGCGTCATCAAGTTCGCATTTTCTGCAGTTTCATCAATCTCAACAACAGCGGAATTTTTCAATTGCTTTGAAATCGTTCCAGTTTGCGACTTGCCGTGAATTGTGAACATTACGTGAGTATTGATCTTGAATTTTTCACCAATTTCCGATGGTACGATAGTTGTATCAAATTTTCCAAAAGTTGCCATTTTCATAAAACCTGCCTTTCACATCAATTATACCACGTTTTATGAAAAATATCATGAAATTAAACTAATTTTCCATCGGACTCTTTACAATCAGCCAAATAGAGTATATAATTTCTTTTGGATAAGGCCAGCTTAGCTCAGTTGGTAGAGCAACGCACTCGTAACGCGTAGGTCGTAGGTTCGATCCCTATAGCTGGCATAAAGCAAAAGACAGATACCCTGGTTGGGTATCTGTCTTTTTTCTTTATGTCTGTGTGATTTAAAAACCACTAAAAATGGCGTATACTTTGTTTATAGAATGTAGTGGGGAGAAATATATTTCTGGGAGGAAATCGTGATGTCTAAAAGTGAAGAAATAGAAAACATGGTACTAAAATTATATGATCTCGTTTTAAATCCAGAGATCAATGAAAAGGAACGTATACTTCTGATAGAAGCAAAAACAGGCTTAGAAAAAGGTCAGTATTATCCTAAAGTCATGAATAATTTGGAACGTAGTTTACGTCCGTTAGCAATCAAGGGAGAATTGTCTAAACCAGTCTCACCGTTTTATATGGAGATATCAACAATAGGAAAATTTGAAAAAGAATTAGGTCGAGGAATGGCTTCGGCACCGATTACTTTTGGGCATTTATAAAAAGATTTGTATCAATCAAAAGTTTTCTACTAATTTAATTGTAGTTTTTTCAAATAACGCTAGGTTCAAATGATTCTATTCATTCCCAAAGTTAAATGGATTTATCTAACTTTGGGGAATTTTTTGCTACAAATTTTCATAAACTGGCAGATGTTCTAAGTAAGCAAGTATTTTTTCAAAGTCGGAAAAATCTATGATCAACGTAGTGGTATTGATATTTGGATGAAAGCCTACGGTATCTTGACGATCAATAGCAGCATCGATCACGACTTGGATTTGTTTCTCTTTGTCGTGCATCAATGCTAATGGAGTTACTGTACCTGCTGGAACGCCTAGGAGGTCAGGAAGCTGTTCTTCAGAAACAAAAGATAAGCGCTTTTCTTTTAATTGTTCAGCTAGTTCTTTTAAATCGGCATGCTTTTCATCAGGCAAGATGACAAGATAGATTTGTTTTCCTTTTCTTGATTTCAATAATAGATTTTTTACTTGCGGACCAGGTAGGGAAAAAGGGACATTTTTGACTGACGTAATCGCAGGATGATCGACTTTTTGAAAAGAGATATCCAGTTTTTTTAGTAGTTCATAAGCTTCTTGTTCGGTTGCACGACTCATCGCGCATCACCCTCCTTTTTTTATTAGTGTATCATAAAAAGAGTTGACAAATGAAAAATAATCATGTAAATTACACGTAAAGTTAAAATAAATGACATCGAAAAGAAGAGTAGCCGTTAGGTGTTTTTAGAGAGTCTCTGGTTGGTGGAAAGAGGCAGCAGTTAACCGTGAAACACATCTTGGAGTCGATTTTCTGAAGCGTATAGTAGGAAAATCCGGGGAGCCCGTTACAGCTGCGGTCGTTGCTAGATGACCAGATAAGGCTGGCTTTTCCGTGAGGAGCCGGTAAAAAAAGGTGGAACCACGTGATTAACGTCCTTTGATCTTCGGATCAAAGGACTTTTTGTTTTCATCTGAACGGCAACGACTGTGTGAGGTTTTTTCTGCAAGGAAAAAATAAACAGAGGTGGAACCACGTATAATACGTCCTCTTGGCATTTGCCAAGAGGATTTTTTTATTTTAAAGGAGGAAAAGAAGATGGAGTATTTGATTGAAGTTATGCCGCAATTATTAGTAGGAGCACTCACAACATTGAAATTATTTTTATTTACCTTGATTGGCTCATTACCATTAGGGATTGTTTTAGCATTAGGATTGTCTTTGCATTTTAAGCCGCTACGCTACTTGCTTCAAACATATGTGTGGGTTATGCGGGGAACACCGCTGTTGTTGCAACTGATTTTTATTTTTTATGGGTTGCCGACGATTGGGATCGTTTTTGATCGTTTCGAAGCAGCACTCATTGCCTTTATCTTAAACTATGCAGCTTATTTTGCAGAGATCTTTCGTGGAGGGATACAATCGATTCCTCAAGGTCAATATGAAGCAGCGCAAGTTTTGCAATTAAGTCCCTTTCAAACGGTGACGAAAATCGTCATCCCACAAGTGACAAAGATTGTTTTACCTTCTGTAGGGAATGAAGTTATCAACTTGGTCAAAGATTCTTCCTTGATCTATATATTAGGTTTAGGTGACGTAATGCGTGCTGGGAAAATCGCGATGGAACGCGACGCGACTTTACTGCCTTTGCTAGGCGTGGCAATCATCTATCTTACATTGACTGGTATTCTAACAATCGTAATGAAACAAGTTGAAGGAAAATTAAATTATTACCGCTAACTGATAGGAGGAAGAAATATGATTGAATTGAAGAAAGTGAACAAAGCATTTGGTGAAAAAAAAATAATCAAAGATTTGAATCTAATCATTCCAGATGGGAAAACATTAGCTATCGTAGGGCCTTCCGGTGGCGGTAAAACCACGCTTTTACGTATCTTGGCTGGCTTAGAAAGTTCTGACAGCGGAGAATTTTATTTAGATGGTGTACCGTTCAACCCATTCGAGCTTAAAATGAAAGAACAAGTTGTAGGAGTCGTATTCCAAGACTTCCAGCTATTTCTACATCTGAATATTTTTGAAAACATTACCTTAGCACCAAAAATGGTATTGAAACAGACAAAAGAAGAATACACCAAAAAAGCAGAAGAATTAGCGGCTTCATTAGGGATTAGTGATTTATTGAATAACTATCCTTATCAGCTTTCTGGCGGACAAAAACAGCGGGTAGCGATTGCCAGAGCATTGGCTATGAATCCACGGGTATTGGCTTATGATGAACCAACAAGTGCTTTAGATCCTGAATTACGCCAGCAAGTCGAGCGTTTGATCCTATCATTGAAAGAAGATGGGGTAACCCAAATTATTGTCACCCATGATTTAGTATTTGCAGAAAATGTCGGTGATCAATTACTAAAAGTTTCCCCAATTCATTAAGAAAGGAGAAGATAGAGATGAAAAAAACCAGTTTTCTATTCGCTTTGATCGCAGGTCTTCTTCTTTTTGCAGGCTGTTCGAACAAAAAAACTTCAGCAGATAATTGGGCGACTATCAACGAAGAGAAAAAAATCGTTATAGGTTTAGACGATACATTTGTTCCTATGGGATTTAGAGATAAAGACGGGAAGCTCACAGGATTTGATATTGATTTAGCCAAAGCAGTCTTTGAACAATATGGGATTACGGTAGACTTTCAGCCCATTGACTGGTCAATGAAGGAATTTGAACTGAACAATGGAACGATCGATTTGATATGGAACGGCTATTCCAAAACGCCGGCAAGAGAAAAGAAAGTGCAATTTACAAAACCTTATATGGAAAACGATCAAGTGCTGATCACACCTAAAGAATCAGGAATCACAAACTTTGGACAAATGAATAATAAGAGATTAGGTGCGCAAAATGGGTCATCTGGTTATGATGTATTTACGAAACAACCAGAAGTATTAAAAGAGATAGTCAAAAACCAAGATGCTGTTTTGTATGATAGTTTTAATGAAGCATTGATCGATCTGAAAAGCAGACGGGTCGATGGTCTGCTGATGGATAAAGTATACGCAGACTATTATTTGAAACAAAGAAACGAACTAGAAGACTTCAACATAACAAAAGGTTCTTATGAAAGTGAGGATTTTGCAGTTGGTGCACGAAAGTCAGATAGTACATTAGTGAAAAAAATCAATGAAGCCCTAGATCAACTAGAGAAAACAGGTGAATTCCAAAAAATATCCGATAAATGGTTTGGCGAAGATGTTACGCCGAGAAATTAACAAATAGGGGACTGTGACAAAAGACGTGTCACAGTCCCTTTTTCCGAATAAACAGTGTTCTCCTGCCAACTCCTTGTGACTCGGAGCTGAATGGCAGGCTCACAACCTCTTGGTAAACGGTGTTCAAAAGCCAGTTTCTCGGTATTAAGCCAAATTTATGCAAAAATGTAGAAAGCCATTTTCACAAAATTTTTCTTACTACTCGAAACTAAGCGACTTTTTCACAACCTCTTTCTTAAACGGTGTTCAATCAGCTGACTCTCGGTATTAGCTCAAAAAACGGCAAAATATGAGGAACTATTTTGCCGTTTGTTTCTCTAATACTCAGGTCAAAGTGCTGATTTCACAACCTCTTGGTAAACGGTGTTCAAAAGCTTGCATCTGCGGTAATAAATCCAGCCAAGTAAAAACATAAGAAGCTGTTTTTATTTGGCTGTTCTTATTACTTGATGCAGGGCAGCTTTTTCACAACCTCTTATACACGGTGTTCCAGAAGTAGCTTCTTCGAAAAATAAGCCGAAATTTTACAAAACTTTGAGAAGCAATTTTCGTACATTACTTCTTGTTTCTTGAAGCTGACCACTTCTGTCACAACCTCCTTTACATAATTTTATTTTGTTGTGGAAGGGGTTTCGTGTTATTCTAAAAGAGGAACGATTGAAGGTTATAGGAAAGGAAGAGATGAATGGAACACAAAGAACTTACCTCATTTCCAAAAGATTTTCTGTGGGGCTCTGCTTCTGCAGCGTATCAAGTAGAAGGAGCTTGGCAAGAAGATGGGAAAGGAGAATCAGTCTGGGATCGATTTGTACGGATACCTGGAAAGACATTTAAAGGAACGAACGGTGATTTGGCAGTAGACCACTATCATCGTTATAAAGAAGATATTGCTTTAATGAAAGAACAAGGTCTGAAAGCTTACCGATTCTCTGTAGCTTGGACACGGATTTTTCCTAATGGACGAGGAGAAGTCAATCAAGCTGGGCTCGCTTTTTATGAGAGATTGATCGACGAATTGATTGAAAACGAT
Source organism: Enterococcus sp. DIV0436a (assembly GCF_051711605.1). Lineage (NCBI taxonomy): Bacteria > Bacillati > Bacillota > Bacilli > Lactobacillales > Enterococcaceae > Enterococcus > Enterococcus sp. DIV0436a. Next base: position 2,300,332 of record NZ_JBIONA010000001.1, on the reverse strand, counting down.
ATCGAACCTATGTTGACTTTATATCATTGGGATCTTCCACAAGCATTGCAAGATGAATATAATGGTTGGGAATCACGTCAGATCATTGAAGATTTCACTCATTATGCAGAAACATTATTTGAGGCATTCCGCGGGAAAGTCCATTACTGGATTAGTTTGAATGAACAAAATATCTTCACTTCATTAGGTTATTTGTTAGCAGCACATCCGCCAGGTGTGACAGACCCGAAACGAATGTATGAAGTTAACCATATTGCTAATTTAGCAAATGCATCTGTCATCAATAAATTTCACGAGTTAGAAATGCCTGGAAAAATCGGACCAAGCTTTGCGTATACGCCAAATTATCCAATTGACAGTAATCCTGAAAATGTTCTGGCTGCTGAAAATGCAGAAGACCTGATGGCCAATTATTGGATGGATGTCTATATGTGGGGAAAATATCCGATTGCTGCCATGAGGTTCTTAGAAGAAAAAGGATGGGCACCAACGATTGAAGCTGGCGATGCAGAATTGCTAGAATCTGCTAAACCAGATTTTCTTGGGATCAATTACTATCAAACGGCGACGAATGCATTCAATCCATTAAACGGAGTTGGTGCAGGAAAAATGAATACGACAGGAAAAAAAGGTTCATCAGAAGAAACTGGAGTTCCTGGAATGTATAAAAAAGTTGAGAATCCATTTGTCGAACGAACAAATTGGGACTGGGAGATTGACCCAGAAGGATTAAGGATCGGACTGCGTCGTATCACAAGCCGTTACCGCATGCCGGTACTGATTACGGAAAATGGCTTAGGAGAGTATGACAAGTTGACAGAAGATAAACAAATCCATGACGACTATCGAATCAATTACTTACAAAGCCACGTCAAAGCCATCAAAGAAGCAATTTCGGATGGAGCAGAAGTCCTAGGCTATTGCACCTGGTCTTATACAGATTTGCTTAGCTGGCTGAACGGTTATCAAAAGCGATATGGATTTGTATATGTTGATCAAGATGAAACACAAGAAGGATCTTTGGAACGATATAAGAAAGACAGTTATTACTGGTACCAAAAACTGATTGAAGAAAATGGAGAGAACCTTTAGTTCACATACTTAAAACAAGAAGGTACGGCTGGATATGGCCGTGCCTTTTCTTGATAAAATCATTTAGAAATTAAGAAAAACTGTAAAATAAGCTGAAAAATGAAAGAAAGCGTCAGTTCTTTCAAACAAAACTTTAGTTCCCTTACTTTTTTTTGTATAATGAAACTTGATGAAATGAGGGATAATAAATGGCACAAAAGAAACGGCCTACTAAAAAAAGGAAAAAGTCGAAAAAAACGAAAAAGCAAAAACAGCAGCAGGAACAAATGCTGACGATTGGTGTTGGGTTTGCCTTGATTTTATTTGCTGTCTTCGGCTTTTTAAAATTAGGTTTTTTAGGAATATTGATTGCAAACGGCTTTCGGATCATTGCAGGAAATACTTACCAAATCCTCTGTCTTTTATTAGCCGTATTAGGATTTTGGATTGTCATTAAGAATACAGAGTTTTCAATTGGTAAAAACCGACGCTGGTTTGGCGGCATACTCTTTTATTTCGGTATCTTATTATTGTTACATGCCCATTTATTTGGCAAACTCCATACTGGGGAACCAAATATCATGGGGACGACATGGGATTTGTTAGCCAGTGATATAAAACAAAGTCAAGTAGACAATAACGTTGGTGGTGGGATGATTGGAGCAATCCTTTATCATTTTACTTACTTCTTGATTGCACAGCCTGGAAGTTATTTAGCAGCAGTGCTATTACTGGCAGGAGGAGCATTCCTGTTCAGTAATCTGGAAGGCTATCAGCTGTTAAATGGTATCCAATCAATTGGAGAACGAGTACAGGAATTATTGGAAGGTGATCCTGCCAAGCAAGCTCGAAAGCAAGCGGCAAAGGAAGAGAGAATGAAACAGCGCGCAGAAGTGAAAGAAGCAAGGCGCTTAGCTGCAAAAGAAGCTGCAGAAAAAGAAGCTGCAGAATATGAGAAGAAAAAAGCGGTGAGCCAGCAAAGGGAAAATACTGCTGATGAATGGCAGGAACCAGAAAATACAGAGCCGGAGCAGCTAAGTTTTGTTCCAATCGACAGTTTTCAAGAAAATATCCATCCTGCGAATCTAGAGAAACCAGTACCAGATACACCAAAACAGACCAATACAGCAGAAGGTTTTTCAGATGAGTTGCCAGAGGATGACGGTACCTCATTAGAATTTGAGATTGAAGCAGAACAGGAAAACCAAGACTATGAATTACCGACAGTTGATTTGCTTGATTCTATACCAACTGTGGATCAAAGTGATGAGTATAAAAAAATTGAAAAAAATATCGGCGTATTAGAACAAACTTTCCAAAGTTTCGGTGTCGATGCCAAGGTCGTCAAAGCCAGCTTAGGACCATCCGTCACAAAATTCGAAGTCCAGCCGGCTGTAGGGGTAAAAGTAAGTAAAATTGTGAACTTAACAGATGATATCGCGCTTGCTTTAGCGGCGAAAGATGTCCGGATGGAAGCACCGATTCCAGGTAAATCACTGATTGGTATTGAAGTACCAAATGGAAAGATCAGTATGGTTTCCTTTAGAGAAATCATCGAAGCACAACCAAACCACCCAGATAAATTACTAGAAGTACCTTTAGGACGTGATGTTTCTGGACGGGTACAAACGGCTGATCTTTCGAAGATGCCTCACTTACTCGTGGCTGGTTCGACTGGTAGTGGGAAATCAGTAGCAATTAATGGGATCATCACAAGTATATTAATGCGTGCTAAGCCCCATGAAGTAAAACTGATGATGATCGATCCGAAAATGGTTGAATTGAATATGTACAACGGCATACCTCATCTGTTGACGCCGGTCGTGACGAACCCTAGAAAAGCAGCGCAAGCCTTACAAAAAGTAGTACAAGAAATGGAAGAACGATATGAAAAATTCGCGGCAACCGGAGTAAGAAATATTTCTGGTTACAATGAATTTGTTCAACAGAAAAACTTGGAAAACGGAACGAAACATCCAACCTTACCATTCATCGTAGTGATCGTAGATGAATTAGCTGATTTGATGATGGTAGCCAGCAATGAAGTTGAAGATGCGATTATTCGTTTAGCGCAAATGGCTCGGGCAGCGGGGATTCATATGATCCTAGCTACTCAACGTCCAAGTGTGGATGTTATCACAGGAATCATCAAAGCAAATGTACCTTCCAGAATGGCATTTGCGGTATCAAGCGGTACAGATTCTCGGACGATCATTGATTCTAATGGGGCAGAAAAGCTCTTAGGGCGAGGAGATATGCTATTCTTGCCAATGGGTGAGAATAAACCGATCCGTGTGCAAGGAGCATTCATTTCTGACCACGAAGTAGAACGGGTCGTTCAATTTGTTACAGATCAGCAAGAAGCTCATTATGAAGAGAAAATGATGCCGACAGATGAAGTTGAAACGACAGGTGCTCCAGAACAGCCACAAGATGAGCTGTTTGAAGAAGCAAAAGCACTTGTCGTTGAAATGCAAACGGCAAGTATTTCCCTTCTCCAAAGAAGATTTCGGATCGGTTACAACCGAGCAGCACGTTTAGTAGATGAACTGGAAGCTCATGGAGTTGTTGGCCCGTCAGAAGGAAGCAAGCCTCGGAAAGTATTCATTGAGCAGGAAGAAACATCAGAAACGTTGCCGGACGATAATGACATGTAAAACTTGTGTGATGAAGGGTTGAAAAACGAATAACCAATAAAAAGACAAGGCATGATGATACCAAAAGAAAAAATGGTTTTTTTCCATCTTTTCTAATACGGTATGATGTCTTGTCTTTTTAGTTTTTGTGAGATTAAAGTTCTATTCGATTTATTTGTGAAGTATTGCATTAAGGAAATGAATCATGTATAGTATGTAGCGAAACTTTGAGAAAAAGAGGGAAAATACTTTGGAAAAACAGTCCATTTATGGCTTGACGAATGAAGAATTAATCAATTGGTTTATAGAAAACGGCGAGAAAAAATTCCGAGCTGCCCAAGTTTGGGAATGGTTGTATCAAAAACGTGTAAGTAATTTCACAGAAATGACGAATCTATCGAAACAATTGATCGAAAAATTATCGGAGCATTTTATCATCAATCCTCTAAAACAGATGGTCGTCCAAGAAGCTTCGGACGGTACAGTAAAATATTTGTTTGAACTCCCTGATAAAAACATGATTGAGACTGTACTGATGAGACAAGAATATGGCTTGTCAGTTTGTGTGACGACACAAGTAGGATGTAATATCGGCTGTACATTTTGTGCAAGCGGGCTGCTCAAAAAGAACCGTGATCTGACTGCTGGAGAAATTGTTGCGCAGATCATGATGGTCCAACATTATTTTGATGAGCGCAATCTTGGCGAACGCGTTTCACATGTCGTTGTAATGGGGATCGGTGAGCCATTTGATAATTACGACAATGTAATGGACTTTTTGCATATCATCAATGATGCCAAAGGATTGGCAATTGGTGCTCGGCACATTACAGTTTCCACTAGTGGATTAGCACACAAAATCAAGGAATTCGCTAATAACGGCTTGCAAGTCAATCTGGCTATTTCCTTGCACGCGCCGAATAATGAGGTGCGAACATCGATCATGCGGATCAACCGAAGTTTCCCAATTGAGAAATTGATGGAAGCTGTGGATGAGTATTTAGAGAAAACAAACCGTCGAATCACGTTTGAATATATCATGTTGAATCAAGTAAATGATAGACCAGAGCATGCGCAACAATTAGCAGATCTATTAAAAGATAAGAAAAAATTAGCATATGTCAACTTGATTCCATATAATCCAGTCAGTGAACATGATCAATATTCTCGCAGTCCAAAAGCTGATGTATTGAGATTTTATGATGTATTGAAGAAAAACGGCGTAAACTGTGTGATACGTAAAGAACATGGTACAGATATTGATGCAGCTTGCGGACAATTGCGAAGCAAGCAAATGAAAAAAACAGTTGCCAAATAATCGTAGCCTACTCGTTTTTTCAATTACCATAAAAGGAGCAGTTTTCTTAATTAAGGAACTGTTCAACTTAAATAAGAGAAAAGATTCTATAGCGAAAGCTATAAAGATTTTTTTGACAAGAAAAACCCTCATCAAGCAAAGAAATGTCCTCAATTTGATGACAGCCTGCTTGATGGGGTTTTAGCAATTATTTAACTGATTTTCTTATATCCTTGCTGGCTTTCTTGTGTAGCATGATAAGTTTCTACGTCAAGAATGGCCTGTTTAAATTTTTCTCGGGTGATTTCATAAGGCACATGTTTAATATCATTTGTTGCCATGGCTTTATCTAAGATTGCTTCTAAATCGGTCGTGACATTGAGATTCATGTCGGTTAACGATACTGGAAGTTGGTTCTTTTTCATAAACACATAGATTTTATCAAACAAATCGAACTGCTGATCCATCATCAATAAGGTCAGTACACCATAACTGACAGATGCTCCGTGAAGGTATCCCTCCATTTTTTCTAGAACAGTCGTACCGTAATAGAATGAGTGTGCCATAGCAGAATTATAGTTATTGTTAACTAAAACAGAAACCAATCCGGTAGTAACAATGATATCCGAAACGACTTGTTCAATTGCATATGAGGGACGATCGTCGGCACTATCTTTCAATGCTTGCGTACCATAAGTCAAGAGACGATCAATGCACATTTTTCCGATTTGGATTCCTAATCTATCCGTGTAGCCTAGATCATCGCCACGAGCAGAAAAAGTAGATTCGACTTCTTTGGATAAAGCATCGCCAATACCTGCCCATAAGTATTTATCAGGTGCTTCGGCAATAATTGCTGTATCAATGAAGGTGTGTACAGGTGGTTTTGAAGGAAAGAAGAGTCCGTCCATTACGCCTTCTTCGTTATAGATGACACATACCGCAGTGACGGGCGAACAGTTCGAACCAATAGTGGGAAAGGTGAAGACTGGTTTAGCTAGTTTTTCACCAATGACTTTTACAGTATCGCAAGCACGGCCACCACCGACTGCAAACAGGACGTCTGCTTTTTGGACACTTTCATGCTGGATCAACTGTTCAATATTTCCATAAGTTGAATTACCCCCGTACCAGAGACTGGCGACAACCTCTATTTCCTGTGACAAAGCTACTTTTATTTTGTTTTCTGCCTTTGAAAGTGCAGTCTTCCCTCCAATCAGCACTACTTTTGTCCCATATTCTTTGACGATTCCATTTGCTTTTTCATACGCATCTGTTCCAATGGTATAATTTGGTAAGAAAACACTTTGACTCATATTCATTTCCTTCTTTCTTCGTTGAAACGGGTTAAAATTTTAAAGAGTGATCGATCTGACTGCGGCTGTAGATGGAGTAGAGGTGCACCTAAGACAGGATAAGTGATGAATAAGGTGGCATGAACACCTTGAAATCATCAATAAGTATCCTAAAAACGAACAAGTACAAAAACATTGAAAACGACAATAATGAATTTTTGTTCCTCTTAGTATTTCTACCGATTCCCTTTGCTTTTTTGTAATTATCTAAAAATTCTAAAAATTAAGATTAATATATGAAACAGGTTTTATTTGTCAATTCATAATTGGTTTTTTTTAAAGCAAAAGATAATCTATATCATGATGAACAAACAGAGTTTTTTCCTCCAATTGATGGCTTTCCTGATCTTTCCTATTTTGAATAAAGTGTTTCTGTATAATTTTTTTATTTTATAAGTAAGATAAATAATGAAAGAATAGAGATACTGATTGGTAGCTAAAGATTTTTGAGCGAGAACATTTCGTTTTTTCAAAAGGACTGTTAGAATAAGCAAGAACAAGGGGGAAGACGTATGATAATCAGTGAATTTGACCGTAATAATCCAGTATTGAAAGATCAGCTTTCTGATTTACTGAGACTGACTTGGCCGGAAGAATATGGAGACAGCTCGGCAGAAGAAGTAGAAGAAATGATGAATCCAGAACGAATCGCGGTAGCAGCGGTAGACCAAGATGAGTTAGTAGGATTTATTGGTGCAATCCCTCAATACGGTATCACAGGTTGGGAATTGCATCCATTAGTTGTAGAAAGCTCCCGACGAAAGAACCAAATAGGTACTCGATTAGTCAATTACTTAGAAAAAGAAGTAGCTTCCAGAGGAGGAATCACGATTTATTTAGGTACGGATGATTTAGACCATGGAACAACGTTAAGTCAAACGGACCTGTATGAGCATACATTTGATAAAGTGGCTTCCATCCAGAACCTTCGTGAACATCCGTATGAATTCTATGAAAAATTAGGTTATAAAATCGTAGGTGTCTTACCAAATGCAAATGGCTGGGACAAACCGGATATTTGGATGGCAAAAACGATTATTCCTCGACCAGATTCTCAATAATAAAAAGAGGTTGTGACAGAAGTAATCAGCTTCAAGAAATAAGAAGGAATTTACGAAAATTACTTCTTGAATTTTTGTGAAATTCCTTCTTATTTCCGAAGAAGCTACTTTTGGAACACCGTGTACCAGAGGTTGTGAAAAAGTCGCTTAGTTTCGAGTAGTAAGAAAAATTTTGTGAAAATGGCTTTCTACATTTTTGCATAAATTTGGCTTAATACCGAGAAACTGGCTTTTGAACACCGTTTATTCAGATATGGGACTGTGACAAGACTTTTGTCACAGTTTCTTTTTATTTATTCTTTTTTATCTTTGTATGGCAATAATAGACAATATAACGAAAATTATTTAATGGCTTTTGGAAGACCATGGAAAACCTTGTACAAAGCTATTTTTTCTGAAAAATTCCTTGAAACCTCACGAAAAAATCATTATTTTATTAAAAAGACAAAAAAAAGTGTTGATTTTTTAATAATTATTCATTAAACTCTTAAACAACTTCAGAAAATATTAATTATTCTGAAAATTCCAATAAAGGGGTACGTAAAATGAAAAAGAAATTTACATTTGGTTTGGTTGCGGTATGCGGCCTTGTACTTGCTGGATGTTATGGCGGCAGTTCAGCCACAAGCAACAGTAGTTCAGCAAAAAGCGGTTCAGCAGATGGAGGAGGCGTATTTAACTTAGTCGTGCCTCAAGAAATGCCTACAGCTGACTTATCAGTTGCAACAGATACAATCAGTTTTACAGCATTGAATAACGTTTATGAAGGAATTTACCGTCTTGATGAAGACAGCAAACCACAGCCGGCAGGAGCTAGCGAGTTGGCAGAAGTCAGTGAAGACGGATTAACTTACAAAATCAAATTACGAGAAGACGCAAAATGGTCAAATGGTGATCCTGTTACAGCAGCGGATTACGTTTATGGCTGGCAACGAACAGTAGACCCAGCTACAGCTTCTGAATATGCTTACCTGTATGCGCCAGTTGAAAATGCAGAAGACATCACAGCTGGAAAGAAAGATAAATCAGAACTAGGGATCAAAGCAGTTGGCGACTATGAATTAGAAATCAAATTGACGAAACAAACACCATATTTCCAATATCTGCTTGCTTTCCCATCATTTTTCCCACAAAAACAATCCGTAGTGGAAGAAAATGGGGATGCCTATGCATCTGCAAGTGATAAAGCTGTTTATAATGGACCATTCACATTAGAAGATTTTGATGGACCAGGAACAGATACAGAATGGACTTATAAGAAAAATGACCATTACTGGGACAAAGATACAGTAAAACTTTCTGAAATCAAAGTCAGTGTAGTAAAAGAATCTTCTACTGCATTGAACTTATTCAAAGATGGCCAAGCAGATGACGTGATCTTGTCTGGTGAGTTAGCACAGCAAAACGCAAACGATCCAGCTTATACTTCTGTTAAAGAAGCGCGGACAAGCTATATCGAATTCAATCAACGTGAAAAGAATTCACCATTCAACAATGTGAACCTAAGAAAAGCTATTTCTTATTCTATCGATCGTGAAGCTTTAGTAAAACAAGTACTAGGTGACGGATCAGTTGTCTCTACAGGATTGATCCCATCAGATATGGTAAAAAGTCCAACAACGAACGAAGACTTTGCAAAAGAAGCTGGAAAATTAGTTTCTTATGACAAAGATAAAGCAAAAGAATATTGGGAAAAAGCGAAAAAAGAATTGGGCGTTGATTCTTTAGAATTTGATTTGATGGCTTCTGATGATGATTCATCGAAAAAAGTAATCGAATATGTTCAAAACTCAATCCAAGAAAACTTGGATGGCGTAACAGTCAAACCAACACCTGTTCCATTCTCTGTACGTCTTGACCGCTCAACTTCGGGTGATTTTGACGCAGTACTAGGCGGATGGGCTGCTGACTATGCAGACCCAAGCAGCTTTACTGATTTGTTTGTCACAGGTAATTCATACAACCGTGGTCGCTGGAGCAATGCAGAATATGACGAAGCAGTTAAAGCAGCTTCATCAACAGACGCTGGCGATGAACAAGCCCGTTGGGATGATTTCCAAAAAGCAATCAAGATCATCTCTGATGATATGGGTGTCGTTCCGGTGTACCAAAAAGCAGAAGGTCACCTAGTGAATGAAAAAATCAAAGGTATCGTTCACCATGCGGCAGGCGCTTCATGGGATTACAAATGGACATACGTTGAAGAATAATCGTTAATACCGTGAGCATGAGAAAAAACGAGGCTGCGGCAAATGTCGCAACCTCGTTCTCATATTCACTTATCCTAACAAAGAAAAAAGCATGAAAATAGCAGAAAGAGCAATTAGTATTCCGGCAATGATCAGCCAAAAGCTGTACATACCGTAGCTGGCAGACGAGAGCGAGGAAAATTCTGGTTTTTTCTTTCGGTTCCTTGTTCGTGCAAGATGGACCGATCGCTGAAAATGATCGAAGAAACCCGAAGAAAAGACCCATAAAAAACCGCCGATAATCAGAAACGGCAATGACCATAAGAATAGATCATTAGATAATTGAATGAGTGTAAAGGAATGGTTGATAAGATTTTTTATTAAAATAACCAGAATCAGTAGAAAAGCTACTGCGTAGGGGATAGATTTTTTTTTCATTTGATTGCTCCTTTATTTTTGGTTCATTATCTAATAATGTAGCGAAACATCTGTCAGAAGTCAAAAGCTAGGGGGAAACATTAGTGAATAGTTATATCAAATATGTATTAAAACGTGTCTTTTTCATGATCATCACGCTTTGGTTAATTGCAACAATCACCTTTTTCTTGATGCAATTGCTGCCGGGCACGCCATATACGAATCAGGAACGTTTGAGTCCTGAAACAATCGAGATGCTAAATAAACAAGTCGGTTTGGATAAACCAGTTATCGTACAATATGGGATTTATCTTTCTAATTTGCTTCAAGGAGATTTTGGAATTTCCTTCCAATTTAAAAACCAGCCAGTCGCACATTTGTTAGCTGGAAGAATCGGACCATCCTTGCAATTAGGGTTACAGGCAATTATCTTTGGAACAGTCCTAGGAACGATTTTAGGAACGATCTCTGCCATGAAGCAAAATACATGGGCAGATACATCTTCTACACTCGTAGCGATATTAGGTCGTTCCATTCCAAACTTTGTATTTGCTGTTTTATTACAATATATCTTTGCAATCAAATTACAAGTTTTGCCAATCGCAAAATGGGATGGCTTTGTGTACACAATCTTACCAACAATTGCGTTGGCCATGTCGCCGCTTGCTGACTCTGCTCGGTTTATCCGTACGGAAATGGTGGAAGTACTGCATAGTGATTATGTGGAATTAGCAAAAGCAAAAGGATTGAGCCGTTGGGAAATCGCCTTTAAACATGGTCTTCGAAATAGTTTGATTCCATTGATGACTTTATTAGGACCGTTAGCTGTAGCATTGATGACCGGATCACTGGTGGTAGAAAATATCTTTGCTATTCCTGGTATCGGGGAACAATTCGTTAAGTCAATCACAACAAATGATTATCCTACGATCATGGCTGTAACGATCCTTTACTCATTTATGCTGATTTTTGTTATTTTGATCGTGGATCTATTGTACGGTCTAGTTGATCCAAGAATTCGTGTTTCAGAAGGGAGCCGAGGATAAATGGAAATGATACCAAAGCGTTATGAAACAGTCGCAGATATCCCTGCGGATGAATTTCTTCCATTACAAAAAAATACCGAAGAAGAACGTGAACAGATTACTGCACCTTCTTTGAATTTTATCCAAGATTCATGGCGCCGTTTAAAGAAAAACAAAGCTGCCGTTATTTCAATGGTTTTACTATTGGTCATCATTTTGATCTCTGTGATCACAATCTTTGTTTCTCCTCATGATCCAACTGCCCAAAACGTGGCTTATATCAATTTGCCTCCTCGTATTCCGGGAATCAATATCGATGGATTGAATGGAAAAGCAATGGTTGGTGGTGAACTTGTTGATAAATATGCTCAAGCAAACGTCCCTTCAAACGTAAATTTCTTTTTAGGAACAGACGGTTTGGGACGTGATGTATTAAGCCGCTTATTTATGGGAACGAGAATCTCGTTGCTGATCGCATTTATTGCTGCATTACTAGATGTAACGATTGGTGTAGCTTACGGGTTGGTTTCTGGTTTGTTAGGCGGACGTGTCGATAACGTGATGCAACGTTTTTTGGAAATCTTGTCAGGAATTCCAAACCTCGTTGTCATGATTTTGATGTTGGTCGTTTTTGAACCAGGAATTTTTTCAATCGTGGCTGCTATGGCCATCACAAACTGGATACCAATGGCACGTATCGTTCGTGCACAAACAATGAAATTAAAAGATCAAGAATATGTTTTAGCTGGATTGACATTAGGTGAATCAAGAATGAAAATTGCATTCAAACATATTTTGCCGAATATCTCTAGTGTCATTATTATTCAAATGATGTTTAGTATTCCATCTGCTATTTTCTTCGAAGCCTTTTTAAGCTTTATCGGTTTAGGTCTTACGCCTCCGTCAGCTTCATTAGGAACGATGTTGAGCGAAGGGTACAAGACATTCCTGTATCTGCCTTATCTGTTATGGATTCCGGCAGTAACTTTATCGGTTATCATGATTGGCTTTAACTTACTTGCTGATGGATTGCGTGATGCCTTTGATCCTAAAATGAAAGAGTGAAGACGATGACGAAAATTTTAGAAGTGAAAGACTTAGAAATCTCTTTTGATACGTATGCTGGAAAGGTACGAGCGATTCGCGGTGTCAATTTTCATTTGAATAAAGGAGAAACATTGGCGATCGTTGGGGAATCTGGAAGTGGAAAATCAGTGACGACCAGAAGCATCATGCGCTTGCTGTCAAGCAACGCCAATATAGATGCTGGTCAAATCCTCTTTAAAGGTAACGATATCGTTGGAAAATCAGAAAGAGAGATGCAAAAAATCCGTGGTAAAGAAATAGCGATGATTTTCCAAGATCCAATGACCTCTTTAGATCCGACGATGCCCATTGGGAAGCAAGTCGCTGAGTCCCTTAGAAAGCATAATAAAGTTTCAAAAAAAGAGGGACAAAAAGCTGCATTAGAATTGCTTAAATTAGTTGGAATACCCGAAGCTGAGAAACGTATCAACAGTTATCCGCATCAGTTCTCAGGAGGTCAGCGTCAACGGATCGTGATCGCGATTGCACTGGTATGTTATCCGGAAATCCTGATTGCTGATGAACCTACAACAGCGCTTGATGTGACTATTCAAGCACAGATTTTGGAGCTGCTGAAAGAAATTCAGACAAAAATCGATACATCAATTATCTTTATCACTCATGATCTTGGTGTAGTAGCGAATGTCGCTGATCGTGTCGCTGTCATGTATGGAGGAAGAATCGTTGAAGTTGGAACATCGGAAGAAATTTTCTACAACCCGCAACATCCCTATACTTGGGGACTGCTTGGTTCAATGCCGACATTAGATAGTGCGAACGATCGATTGTATGCTATTCCTGGTTCTCCACCGGATTTATTGAACCCGCCAAAAGGAGACGCATTCTATCCAAGAAATGAATTCGCGATGAAAATCGATGCAGAACAAGAACCACCATTTTTTGAACTATCAAAAACACACAAGGCAGCAACTTGGCTACTTGCTCCGCAGGCACCCAAAGTGACACCGCCAGAAGAAATCCAACGTCGCTGGGCTATCTATAAAGAGAAACAAAAACATACTTACGGTCAAGGAGGAATTGCTGATGCCAAATAAACTACTTGAAGTTAAAGGACTGAAACAGTATTTCAATGTAGGAAAAAAGAATGAAGTACATGCTGTAAATGACATCAGCTTTCACATCTATGAAGGAGAAACATTCGGTTTAGTTGGAGAATCTGGAAGCGGAAAATCCACTACTGGCCGTACAATCATTCGCTTGAATGAACCTACTGATGGTGAGATATTATTCGACGGTCAAGATATAACGAAGATCAAAGACAAAAAAGGATTGACGAAATTCCGACATGATGTTCAGATGATCTTTCAAGATCCATACGCTTCGTTGAATCCTCGTATGAAAGTCAGAGATATCATTGCCGAAGGAATTGATGTTAATGGACTAGCTAAATCATCTGAAGAGCGTGCAAAAAAAGTCGATGATCTATTGAGAACTGTTGGATTGAATCCAAGCCACGGTACTCGTTATCCTCATGAATTTTCAGGTGGGCAACGCCAGCGTATTGGTATTGCACGAGCATTGGCAGTAAAACCGCGTTTTATCATTTGTGATGAACCAATTTCTGCACTAGATGTGTCGATCCAAGCCCAAGTGGTCAATTTGTTGCAAGATCTCCAAAAAGAACATCAATTGACCTATCTATTTATTGCACATGATTTGTCGATGGTTAAACATATTAGTGACCGAATCGGTGTAATGCATAACGGTTTGTTATTAGAGATGGGAACAAGTGATGAAATCTATAATCACGGTGTTCATCCTTATACAGAAAGTTTGTTATCTGCTATTCCTCTACCAGATCCAGACCATGAGAGAAAACGCAGAAGAATCAAATATCAACCTGAACCAGATGACGGACAAGTACGTCATCTTCGTGAAATCGCACCAGAACATTTTGTCTATGCAACTGAGCAGGAAGTCCCATATTACGCAAAAAAACTAAAACGACAAAAGGAATCTCTTCTGGTTGCTAACTAGGAGGGACATAGATGCTAAAAGCTTTTAAATTCCGTATGTATCCGACAGAAGAACAAAAACAGCAATTGATTCGTACTTTTGGATGTGCTCGATTTACCTATAACCATTTGCTGAAAAAGCGGCAGAAAAGTTGGCAACAAACAGGAGTGGCCGATTTTTCGCTCACACCCGCTACATTAAAAAAAGAATACCCATTCTTAAAAGAAGTAGACAGTCTTGCTTTAGCAAATGCACAGCTTAATTTGGATCGGGCTTTTCGCAATTATTTCAAGGGACGTGCCAGCTTCCCAAAGCTTAAAACGAAAAAAAGTATGTGGCAATCTTATACGACCAACAACCAAACCCGTACGATCTATCTGGAAAATGGCTACTTAAAGTTACCAAAACAAAAAGAACTAATCAAGATAAATCAGCATCGGCCAGTTGAAGGATCGATTCGCTCCGCTACGATTTCTGCTCGATATAATGAAGAATTTTATGTCGCACTACTTTGTGATGTTTCGTCAGTAAAAAAAGAATCTTTAGCTAAATGGATCGGGATCGCCTATCATCCGAAGACATTGATCCAAACATCTCGACCTCTAGAAGTAACTTTACCAAAATTTCACCAAACAGAAGAAAAGCTGCAACATGCACAGCGGAAATTGAATGTGAAAGTCCGCTCCGCTCACCATAGAAAGATCAGGTTAGATCAGGCAAGCAATTATCAGAAACAAAAGAGAAAAGTAATGGATCTTTATCTGAAACAAAAGAACCAGCGAGAAGATTATCTTGAACAATTATCTGGGAAATTGGTCAAAGAATATGACTACTTATTTGTAGAATCTTTTCCAAAAGAAGAAGCACATGCTGATTTTTCTATTCATGACTGGCATAAATTAATAACAAAATTGCGTTATAAGTCCCAATGGTATAATAAAAAATTTCTTTTGATCAATACCGACGGAGCAGAAGAAAGCAATTCCGTAAGAAAGAGCCAGGTAGTAGAAGAAATGGGCAGACATTCGGTTATCAAGGGATAAAAAATGAATGAAACTGATAGGAGCGTTAGGGTTCGCCTTGTTAATAAAAAGTCTTAATGACTTTTGTTTCTAGGAATTTTTCTTTTGAAGAAAAGCTCACTAATTATGACAAACCAATAAAACAATAGCAGAAAAGTTCGTACGAGCTTTTTCTGCTATTGTTAATTTTTTATTCAGAAAGTTTACGAATACATCAAAATTCTGAAACAAAAAACGTAACTCACAAAGAGTTGTTTTTGCGTTCTTTCTTGAATGATTAGGTCTGAATCTTTTGCTCACAATCTTATTCATGGTGCCCCGGCTTGAGCTGATAGATTTTTGAAGGACGGCCGATTCCTACAGGACGTTCACCGATCTCATCGAAATATTGGAGCATAGCTTTCTTAAAATTGGAATGATCGATCGTTTTATAATCGATCCCTAAGAATTTAGCAAATACTTTTCGAGCTTCCGTAATCGTGAAATCTTTACCTAAAACTTGTAGAACTTGCGGCTCGTGTTCCATTTTATTGACTACACGGTTGAATGCTTTCAAGATGATTTGACTATGGTCAAAAGCCAAAGTATCTTTGCCAGAAGACTCTCCAGTGACTAAATCAAGCGAGATAGCCACTTCTCCGCTAGATAAATGGATCTTGTTACTATGACGTTCTAGTGTGAACCAGCGTACTTCCTTGGCATCATCTCCGGCGATTAGCGGTTCTTCTCCAATAAAGGCTAAGTAGCTGACTGTGACGACCCAGCCTCGCGGATCTCGATTAGGCGTACTGAATGTATGCAGTTGCTCAATATTTTCTTTTGAAATAACAACACCAGTTTCTTCTTTTGTTTCTCTTAAGACGCTTTCTCCAGTTGACTCATCCTTTTGGACAAAGCCACCAGGCAATGCCCATGAATTTCGATAAGGATGCCCTTTTCTTTGGATCAACAAAACTTTCAGCTGATCTTCTTCTTTGTTATAGCACATCAGTACGATATCGACAGTCAAAGAGGGCTTGTCATATTCTGGACGTTCCTGTTTTTGATACCAGTTAAGAAATTCTTCTTCACTTGCTTCATGTTCATAATATAATTTTTCTTCTTCTTTAGAAGCAAAACGGTTCATCTGACCACCTCCATTGACAGTAAAAGTACTTTTTACCTTATTGTAGCAGACTCTGAAAAAAAACCAAGGATTTACTTGAAAAATCTAGGTTATCATTTAAATATGAAAAATAAATGGAAGTATGAGATTGAATAAAAAGAAAAGCAGATAAAACGGCAATACTTTATACCGCTCTTCACGAATGGCAAAGAAGCCACAAATAACGATATATACGTCAATGATAAAACGCAAAATCCAAGCTGCTGTCATAAAACTGTTCAAATGCCCATGGAGGTTAAAATAACCATACATACGAATATAAAAATAGCTGAATATTAAATGTGCTAATGAAAGAAAAGCAATACTAAGTGTAAAAAAAAGATGTTTCTTCTGCATGATTGTTCCAGTCCCTTACTAAGATAGATAGTCTTTATTATACCACGTGTGAGGGGAGAAATAAAAAGCCGTTTTTTAGTAGATATGAAACAAAACAAAAACCCGCATTTATTCAACCTATTCATCCTTTTAAAGGATAGATTGAACGTAGATAGAAGTCGTTTATCCAGTCTTTTTCATTTTGAAAAAAAGCTAACAGCATGCTTTTTTTATGGTATACTAGCAAGGAAACGAATTCGCATCATGCGATAAAGGAGGAAGAGCCCCGTGGCAGAAAAGGAAACTTTTTATATCACTACGCCAATCTATTATCCAAGCGGCAAACTTCATATCGGCAACTCGTATACTACGATTGCATGTGACGCAATTGCTCGTTATAAACGGTTGATGGGCTTTGATGTGTTTTATCTCACTGGAGTGGATGAACATGGTCAAAAAATCGAAACAAAAGCAGAAGAACTAGGTGTAAAACCGCAAGAATATGTAGATAAAATGGCGGCTGATGTCAAGAAATTATGGAAAACGCTTGATATCAGTTATGATAAATTCATTCGAACGACAGATGATTACCATAAAGCAGCTGTTCAAAAAATATTTGATCGTTTATTAGAACAGGGAGATATTTACTTAGGTGAATATGAAGGCTGGTACTCTGTTTCTGACGAAGAATTCTTTACAGAAACACAACTTGCAGAAGTGTACAAAGATGACGAAGGTAATGTGATCGGTGGTAAAGCGCCAAGTGGACACGAAGTAGAATTGGTAAAAGAAGAATCATACTTCTTCCGCATGAGCAAATACGCAGACCGTCTGTTGGAATACTATGAAGAACATCCCGAATTCATCCAGCCAGAATCTCGTAAAAACGAAATGATCAACAACTTTATCAAACCAGGATTAGAAGATCTTGCAGTTTCAAGAACAACCTTTACTTGGGGGGTACCAGTCAAGAGTGATCCGAAACATGTGGTGTATGTATGGATCGATGCATTATCCAATTATATTACTGCACTAGGATATGGCTCCGAAGATGAAAGTCTATTCGAAAAATACTGGCCTGCAGATGTTCAGATGGTCGGTAAAGAAATCGTTCGCTTCCATACGATCTATTGGCCAATCATGTTGATGGCTCTTGATTTGCCTCTACCTAAAAAAGTATTTGGGCATGGCTGGCTATTGATGAAAGACGGAAAAATGTCTAAATCAAAAGGAAATGTCGTTTATCCTGAAATGCTTGTGGAACGTTATGGTTTAGATGCACTTCGTTATTATTTGCTTCGTGCTGTTCCGTTTGGGTCAGATGGTGTCTTTACGCCAGAAGATTTTGTTTCCCGTGTCAATTATGATCTGGCAAATGATCTAGGGAACTTATTGAATCGAACGATTGCTATGATCAACAAATATTGTGATGGACTCGTTCCTGACTATGCTTCACTTGTCACTCCATTTGACAGTGAACTGTCTACGACGGCTGCTAACGTTGTCGGACGTTACCATGATGCAATGGAAAAAATGGAATTCAATACAGCGTTGGCTGAAATCTGGGTGCTGATTTCTCGTGCAAATAAATACATTGATGAAACAGAACCATGGGTATTAGCAAAAGACGAAGAAAAGAAAGCTGAATTGAATAGTGTCATGATCCATTTAGCTGAATCTTTGCGTATCGCAGCGATATTACTTCAGCCAATCATGACAGAAACGCCAGAGAAGATCTTCAATCAACTAGGATTGGACTCTGAAACAATGAATCTTGAAGGATTACACTTTGGCGAATTTCCTTCAGGAACAAAAGTAGTTGCAAAAGGTACACCAATCTTCCCACGTTTAGATATGGAAGAAGAAGTTGCTTTTATTCAAGAAAAAATGTCTGAAGGTACTCAAACAAACGAAGATACAGTCAAATGGGATCCAGAAGAAACAGAACTTGTTTCAACGAAAGAAAAACAAATCAAATTTGATGTATTTGAAAAAGTAGAACTAAAAGTAGCAGAAGTCATCAACTGTCAAAAAGTAGAAGGGGCAGATAAGTTGCTGCAATTCCGACTAGATGCTGGAGACAGCCAAGACCGTCAAATCTTGTCAGGAATCGCTGAATTTTATCCTGATCCAAGCGAATTGATCGGGAAAAAAGTCGTCATTGTAGCAAATCTGAAACCACGAAAGATGCGTGGACAAATCAGTCAAGGAATGATCCTATCTGCAGAAGCACCAGATGGCTCTTTACAAGTGATCGAAGCACCAAAATCCATGCCAAATGGCTCAGAAATCGCATAGAAATTCAAAGGGGGTATGACACTAGTTGTGTCATACCCCCTTTTTCCGAAATTTGAGAAGCAATTTTCGTAAATTCCTTCTTATTACTTGAAGCCAATCATATAATACAGAAACAGAGAACTATCCAAAATAAATCCTAGAAAAAGAAGTACGAGCTTCGCTGATTTTTGTTAATTTAGAATAATACTAATAGGATAGGAATCGTAAAAACAGAAAAAAAGCATAATGATAAAGGGTCGGACAGATTTTAATTGATTCATCTGGTACTCTTTTTTATTGTCCTTACATTCATAAAGTTTGAATGCAATGACTTTATTACATCTATATTTATATCTAACAGTAGCGTTGATGTGTTAATTCTAAGTTCTATCACTTTATGTTCAATTAGTTTGTGTTCTTATATGTGTGATTGAAAATATAGATAAAAAAACAATCATCGGCTTTGACTTCGATGATTGTTTTCTTTATTTTGTAAAAATCCTATCACTTGATTTTATGGTAACCTTTTATTTTTGTCTTCAAACGGCTTGGTAAGAGAGCAGTAAGCAGTGCAAATGGGATCGAAAAGACATACCAGAAAATCGTACGTCCGATACCATAATGTTGATAGAGCTTTGTCAACATCACGTGTAACAAGATCAACCCTAAAAGCAAGGAGCCAGCTATAAACCAATGATTATCCCAATGCATGACTTCACTAAGTGCCATCACTCCAAAAGGATAGAAATAAAAATAGATCCCGACTAAGGTCATCCGCCAGTTCTTTGTAAATGTTCCGATATTCAATAAAAAGAAAATCGCTGAAAGCAAAATACCGATAGGCGGAAAAAGCCCAACCAAAAAGGAATACAACATCCCCCACAAGATCATCACAGGACCTTTGATCAATGCAACGATTGCGATGAACAAAGTTAGCAATATTAGTTTTTGTGATAACGTTGCAACAGTCATTAATCCAAATAAAATTAATGTGAACCAATGCCAACGGGACTGCTGTTGTTCTTTACGGGAAAAATCGACCCGGTTGGATAAATAATCTGCTAATTTCGGATAAGAACGCTTAAAATCCATAAACTGTTCCTCCTTCGTGGAAAAGGTAGGTTTAGTATACGAAAAATAAAAAAGAAATACATCCGTCTTAAGAGGGAGTTTTTCACTGAAAGTGGAGAAAAAAGAATGGTAAATTAAAATATTCTCAGTTATACTGAAAATTATACCAAATTTCAAAGAAGAAAGAGGATGGGAATGAAAGGCAAACTAAAACGAGAAATCAATCTGTTTGGCGCATTAGCTACCGTTATGGGAACCGTGATCGGTGCAGGCGTCTTCTTCAAAACTGCTGCTGTTACTGCTAGTACTCAGTCTACAAGTTTGACATTGCTAGCTTGGCTTTTGGGTGGTTTCTTAACGATCTGTGCTGGATTGACAGTGGCTGAATTAGCTACAGCAATCCCGGAAACTGGTGGAGCTGTAAAATATATTGAAGCTGCGTATGGAAAATTGCCCAGCTTTTTATTAGGATGGGCGCAAAGCTTGATTTACTTTCCTGCTAATATTGCTGCATTATCGATTATCTTTGCGACACAATTGACGAACTTATTACAATTATCTACCGATTATCTTTTGTTGATTGCAGTGATCACCGCTGTTTCTGTGACAGGGTTGAATTTGTTAGGGACAAAAGTCGGTGCTTCTGTACAATCAGTGACGTTGATTGTTAAATTAATACCAATTGCTGTGATTGTCATATGGGGATTATTGACCCCAGGACAAGGAACTGTCCAGTTATTTCCAATCGAAGCTGGAAAAGATGTTACTTTTGTCGAAGGATTGAGCAGTGCGTTGTTAGCAACGTTGTTTGCTTATGACGGCTGGTTAGGTGTCGGTGCAATGGCAGGGGAAATGAAACGGCCGGAAAAAGATTTGCCTAAAGCAATTATTCTTGGTTTGAGTTTTGTAACAGTCGTTTATCTATTGATCAATTTTGTTTTTTTGAAAACTTTGCCGATTGATCATCTTGCCGGTAATTTGAATGCAGCTTCTGAAGCATCAGACGTCATTTTTGGGGGAATCGGTGGAAAGCTGGTCACTATTGGGATCTTGATCTCGGTATACGGTGCATTGAACGGTTATACACTAACTGGGATCCGTGTGCCTTATGCGATGGCTTTAGAAGACGAGCTACCTTTCAGTAAACAGCTGACAAAGCTTTCAAAGAAGTTTACGGTTCCTTATGTTCCTGCGATTTTCCAGTTAGCAGTAGCTTGTATTATGATGAGCCTTGGTTCTTTCGACTTTTTAACAGATATGTTGATTTTTGTGATGTGGCTATTCAGTTTACTGATTTTTATCGGTGTCTTTATTTTAAGAAAAAAAGCGCCGGAATTGCCACGTCCATATAAAGTACCACTTTATCCAATCGTTCCGATTATTGCGATTCTCGGCGCTATTTTCATTTTAGGTATGACGATGATGACGCAAACGAAATTAGCATTGATCGGTATAGGTGTTACCTTGATAGGTATCCCAGTCTATTATCAAAAAAAGAAAAAACGCTCAGAAGAGTAAAATATTTCAACAACAGACAGAAAAAGTACGAACTAGGTCCTCTAGATCTTCGTGCTTTTTCTATTTCAATAAAACAAGTTCTTCTATTTTGATTTTTGCTACTTCTGCAAGTAGTGCTTATGTGCTAAAGTAAGAATGAAAAGGAGAGATAAACATGATATTTGATTCTCATACCCATTTAAATGCTGAACAGTTCAATGAAGATATTCCAGAAACGATTCAGCGAGCACAAGAAATGGGGGTAACGAAAATGGCGGTCGTGGGCTTCGATACGCCAACGATTGAAAAGTCTTTGCAATTAAGCCATGACTATCCAAATATATACAGTATTATCGGCTGGCATCCGACAGAGGCTGGCAGTTATACGAAAGAAATCGAAAATAAATTACAAGAACAATTGACTTTACCAAAGGTTGTAGCATTAGGGGAAATTGGCTTGGATTATCATTGGATGGAAGACCCGAAAGAAGTCCAAGATAAAGTATTTCGCAGACAGATTGCTATCGCAAAAGAAATGAACCTACCAATCAGTATTCATACTAGAGAAGCACTTGAAGACACGTATCAAATCCTAAAAGAAGAAGATGTTCGAGATATCGGTGGAATCATGCATAGTTTCAGTGGTGATTATGAATGGGCAAAACGATTTCTTGACTTAGGGATGCATATTTCATTTAGCGGTGTCGTCACTTTCAAAAAAGCATTAGACGTCCAAGAGGCTGCAGCAAATGTACCAATCGAACGATTACTTGTGGAAACAGATGCCCCTTATCTGGCACCAGTTCCTTTTAGAGGAAAGCGGAATGAACCAGGCTATACTCGTTATACAGTAGAAAAGATTGCTGAACTTCGGAATCTTCCGACAGAAGAAGTGGCTGCCCAAACATGGACAAATACGCACCGATTATTTGGTCTAAGCGAACATGGATAAGATGAAGATCCAAGAGATTATAGTCGTTGAAGGAAAAGACGATACAAGAAGGCTGCGGGAAGTAGTTGATGCAGATACGATAGAAACAATAGGGTCTGCAATCAATGAAGAGATTCTGATGCAAATTGAACATGCCCAAGAGACTCGTGGAGTGATCGTTTTTACCGATCCTGATTTTTCGGGAGAAAAAATAAGAAAAATCATTATGGAAGCTGTTCCTCAGGCAAAACATGCTTTTTTGCCGCGCACACAAGCTAAACCAAAGAAAAAGGGAAGCCTTGGTGTCGAGCATGCAAGTGATGCTGCTATTTTAGAAGCATTGAAAAAGGTCGTGACGCCAGACATTTCCCAAACGGCTGTTTCTGAAATCACTAGACAAGACCTTTTAGACTATGGTTTAATAGCTGGGGCACAAGCAAAAGAAAAACGAGAAAAACTAGGTGACGAGTTGCGCATCGGTTACACGAACGGCAAACAATTGGAAAAACGTTTGAAGATGTTTCGTATTACGCCGAAAGAACTCGCCCAAGCAATGAAAATAGTGGAGGAACAACATGAGTGAATATCGTGAAATTGCGACACCCTCTAGAACAAAAGAGATTTTATTGAAACATGGTTTTTCATTTAAAAAAAGTTTAGGACAAAATTTTCTGACTGAACCAAATATTTTAAGGAAAATCGTAGAAACTGCGCAAATAGATGAACATACGAACGTGATCGAAGTTGGACCAGGAATCGGTGCATTGACGGAACAATTAGCCAAGCATGCAAAACAAGTCGTAGCATTTGAGATCGATGATCGTTTGATCCCTGTATTGGCTGATACGATGCAACCCTATGACAATGTGACTATTGTACATCAAGATATTTTAAAGACCGATTTGTCAACAGCTGTTAGAGAAACATTTCATGAGGAGCTTCCGTTAAAAGTCGTAGCGAATTTACCTTACTATATTACGACACCGATCATGATGCATTTTCTTGAATCAGATTTGGTTGTGGATGAACTAGTCGTCATGATGCAAAAAGAAGTAGCTGATCGTATCTCTGCTGAACCAGGAACGAAAGCTTATGGTTCATTATCGATTGCTGTTCAATATTATATGGAAGCCAGTTTAGCATTCATCGTACCAAAAACAGTATTTGTCCCTCAGCCAAATGTAGATTCAGCGATTTTGAAACTGACAAGAAGAGATATACCGGCAGTCGAAGTGACAGACGAAAAAGCATTTTTCCGATTGACAAAAGCGGCATTTCAGCAAAGAAGAAAAACGCTTTGGAATAACTTGCAGCATTCGTATGGCAAAGATGACCAGACAAAAGCATGGTTAGCAAAAAGCTTGGAAACAGCTGGAATCGATCCAAAACGTCGTGGGGAGACTTTGTCATTACAAGAATTCGCCGCATTAAGCAATGCGATGTCAGAAAATATGCAGTAAAAAAAGAGGTTGTGACAGAAGTTGTGAAAAAGCTGTCCTGCATCAAGTAATAAGAACAACCAAACAAAAATAGTTCCTCATGTTTTTCGTTTGTTTGGGCTTATTACCGCAGATGCAAGCTTTTGAACACCGTTTAGTGGAAGGTTGTGAAAAAGCTGTCCTGCATCAAGTAATAAGAACAGCCAAACAAAAATAGTTCCTCATGTTTTTCGTTTGTTTGGGCTTATTACCGCAGATGCAAGCTTTTGAACACCGTTTACCAAGAGGTTGTGAAATCAGCGCTTTGACCTGAGTATTAGAGAAACAAACGGCAAAATAGTTCCTCATATTTTGCCGTTTTTTGAGCTAATACCGAGGTTCAACTGATTGAACACCGTTTAAGAAAGAGGTTGTGGGCCTGCCGTTTAACTCTAAGTCACAAGGAACAATTTCAAAAAACAGCTTCTCATGTTTTTGAGTTAGTTGGTCTTATTACTTGATACAAGCTTTTGACCACTATTATGCCGAACAAGGAGATGTGACACAAATTTTGTCACATCTCCTATTTTTGTTTCTTAATCAAAAAATTCTTATACTTGATACTCACACTCATTTTGTATGGATTTAGAAAAGAATATGTGTCTTGACAGTTATTAGTAAGTGAGTTATACTAAGTCGACATTTATGTGTCAAGACATATTAGGAGAGAGAAAAAATGAGAAAAAATTCAGTTCGAAAACTAACGATTTCTGCTTTATTGATTGGGATGGGGGTCATTATCCCAATGGTCATGCCTAAAATCATGATTCCACCAGCTTCCTTTACTTTGGCGTCTCATGTGCCATTATTTATTGCGATGTTTTTTACACCAGGAGTTGCAGTGGCTGTTGCGCTAGGTACGACATTTGGTTTCTTTTTAACAACGCCGGTTATCATCGCATTGCGAGCATTGTCACATCTTGTGTTTGCGTTGATTGGGGCTTGGTACTTGCAAAAGCATCCGAGTATCGTTTTAAAAAATGGACAGTTTACTTTTGCTAATTGGCGTTTCCAAGGGTTCAATTTTGTGATCGGTGTGATTCATTCTTTAGCAGAAATGCTAGTAGTCAGCATCTTTTACTTTATTGGTAATATGCCTGAAACATATTATTCTCAAGGATATTTTTATACAGTATTCATCTTGATGGGGATTGGTGGGCTCATCCACAGTTTAGTTGATTATAATATTGCTTATTTTATAGCAGGAACACTCAGCAAATATTTTGATATCCCCGTATTCACGGCAGCAAAAAAAGAAAATCGGAAAGAGTCGATTCAAGGGTACGCGAAGAAAACGACATATTAGACATGATCTCTCAAAAAAAAACTCTCATCTAGTAATGGATAATAAATCCTCTAAGATGAGAGTTTTTTGTCCTAAAAAGAGCTGCACCAACATCTTCTGGCACAGCTCTAACAGGGGGCAATTTATGGAAGTTTGATGACTTGTTCTGTTTCTTTATCAAAGAAGTGGCCCTTGCTGATGTTGAAGGCAAGGTCGACTATTTCGCCTGGTTTATGGAAATCTCTTGCATCTACTTTTGAGATGAACTCAGTAGAACCAGTTTTTGTGTAAAGCATCGTTTCAGCTCCAAGTAATTCGGAAACGACAACTTCTGATTTGACTACGGCTTCAGGTGAAGCTTCAAGGGCTACTTGTTCACTGTGGATGTCTTCTGGACGAATACCGAAGATAACTTCTTTTCCTTCATAACCTTTTTCAACTAATACTTTGTTTTTCCCTTCAGGAATACGAAGCTTAAGCCCATGTCCATCTGTGATAACACCATTTTTCAATGTCACATTAAAGAAATTCATGGCAGGAGATCCAATAAAGCCGGCAACGAACATATTGACGGGTGTATCATAAACTTCTTTCGGTGTACCGATTTGTTGGATAAATCCGTCTTTCATGATAACGATTCGGTCAGCCATAGTCATTGCTTCTGTCTGATCGTGAGTAACATAGATGGTCGTTGTTTCAAGACGCTGGTGAAGTTTGGCAATCTCAGCACGCATGGCTACACGTAATTTAGCATCTAAATTTGATAATGGCTCATCCATTAAGAAGACTTTTGCATCCCGAACGATTGCCCGTCCCAATGCCACACGTTGGCGTTGTCCACCAGATAAAGCAGCTGGTTTTCGTTTCAAGTATTCTGTCAGACCTAAGATCTCTGCTGCATTGTCCACACGTTTTTTGATGTCTGCTTTATCATATTTACGTAATTTCAAGCCAAAAGCCATATTATCAAAAACAGTCATATGAGGATACAATGCGTAGTTTTGGAAAACCATGGCAATATCACGGTCTTTAGGTGCCACGTCATTCATGATTTTTCCGCCGATATTTAGTTCTCCTTCAGAGATATCTTCCAGTCCCGCGATCATTCGCAAAGTAGTTGACTTTCCACAACCGGAAGGACCAACAAAAACGATAAATTCACGGTCTTTGATTGATAGATTAAAATCAGTTACAGAATAATTTTCTGCATTGTCATATTTTTTATATACGTTTTTCAGAGCCATTTCTACCATAATACGTTCCACACTTTCTTTTTTAGTTTTATTAACTATTTAAAGTATAAATGAAAGCGTTAACTAACTTCAATGTCATGTTGAACAAGAATTTTTTCTTTTTTTTGTCAATGTGCTAGTTTTAAGCTTTAATAAATATCCATAAGAAATAAAAACTGATACACTGGAGTAAATAAGTATGTTAACAATATCAAAAGGAGTGTCTCTTATGAAAATCGCTTTGATCGCTCATGACCGAAAAAAACCTATGATGGTGAAATTAGCAACAGC
This sequence comes from Enterococcus sp. DIV0436a, assembly GCF_051711605.1. NCBI lineage: Bacteria > Bacillati > Bacillota > Bacilli > Lactobacillales > Enterococcaceae > Enterococcus > Enterococcus sp. DIV0436a. The sequence continues at coordinate 2,273,654 of NZ_JBIONA010000001.1, read as the reverse complement.
GTATAAAACAATATTGGAAAAACATGAACTTTTTGCTACCGGGACGACTGGGCAGAGGATCACGGAAGCAACCGGCTTGCCGATCCATCGGTTTAAATCCGGACCGTTAGGCGGGGATCAGCAAATTGGAGCCATGATTTCGGAGGATCAGTTAGATTTGGTGATTTTTCTTCGAGACCCGCTGGCTGCACAGCCCCATGAACCAGATGTAACAGCACTTATCCGTTTATCTGATGTCTATGAGATTCCGTTAGCTACGAATATCGGAACAGCTGAGGTGCTACTAAGAGGACTGGAAGCCGGCTTCCTAGATTTTCGAAGAATCGTCCATGAAATAGACAAGCGTCCACTTTCATTTTGATGGATAAGGGTATGGAAAAATAACGTTTAATGTTCGCCTATATGTAGCTATAAAAGCTAAACAAACTGATAATATGCGATATAATACGAACGTATTGGATAATATAAACAATAATATTAGTTTTTCGTATTTGCAGTAAATGTGAAAATATGCTATAGTTTCTGTGGGAAAAGATCCCAAAAATAATACAGAGTAGAAAATAAAGCGTTAAGTGCTAAGAGGATGGGATGTTGCCTCTTGGACGAAGGACGTAATGTTCGCGGTTTTATTTTCGCATTCGCTGCATGATACGATGTAGCAGCTCTTAAAGGAGATGCTAAAAATGAAGAAACACCGGTTAGACGCACGTATGATTGCTATTATGGGCTTATTGATTGCATTGATGGTCACTTTGTCCCGACTGGTAGCAATCGAGACCCCATTTATTAAAATCAGTGTCACATTTATTCCACAAGTGATCATGGGCATTCTTTTTGGTCCTTTTTGGTCAGGGATAGGCGCAGTTTTAGCTGATTTAGTAGGAATGGCCCTCTTCTCGAAATCTGCATTCTTTATTGGATTTACATTGAATGCATTTATTGAAGGAGCAATCTACGGATTCTTTTTCTATCGAAAAGAGATCACTTGGAAAAATGCCATTCTGGCTACGCTTAGTGTCACGCTGATCATCAACTTATTTTTGACACCATTATGGCTTGCGTTGATGTACCATGTGCCATTGTTCAGCTGGGTCGTTTGGGCGCCCCGCCTGTTAAAAACAGTAATATGGTTACCGATTCAATCAATTGCCATTTATTACGTAGGACGTAGTATTCCTTACAAAAAAATTTTAAGAAGTTTAGCGATCCACGCTAAATAAAAAACAAGCAGTCTTCCCATCCCAGAAGACTGCTTGTTTTTATTGTGCTGTGAATTGTGCTTGATAGAGCCGTCGGTAATAACCATCTTTTTGAAGCAGCTCATCATGGGTGCCCATTTCGACAATGGCTCCCTGATCCATCACTAATATCTGGTCCGCATTTTTGATTGTGGACAGGCGATGGGCAATCACAAAACTGGTTTTTCCTTCCATCATTGCTAAGAAGGCTTGTTGGATTTTTTTCTCTGTCAATGTATCGACTGAGCTAGTAGCTTCATCTAAGATCAACATAGGGGGATTACTGATCATCGTTCGAGCAATCGTCAACAGTTGGCGTTGTCCATCTGATATCTTTAACCCTTGACCGCCAATCTTAGTATCTAATTTTTCCGGCAAACGTTCTATAAATTCATACATGTAAGAGGCTTTTAGGGCATCATTGATTTCTGCGTCACTTGCTTCCGGATTCCCAAAACGAAGATTTTCTCGCAATGTACTGTCAAATAGCCAAGTATCTTGTAACACCATTCCAAAACTTTTACGTAATGTATCACGTTGGATAGAGCGGATGTCATGGTCATCGACTGTAATTGTTCCTTTTGTTGTGTCATAAAAACGCATCAGCAAATTAACAAGTGTGGATTTTCCGGCCCCTGTTTTTCCTACTATAGCAATGGTTTGACCTGGATAAGCAGTAAAATTGAAATCTTCGATCAAACGCTGTTGGGGGTCATAAGAAAAAGAAACATGATCAAAAGAGACTTTTCCTTTGATATTTTTGGGTTCCAAGGCATAGGCATCTGGCAAATCAGGCTTTTCTTCTGGCTGATCGATCAAATCAAATGCTCGTTCTAGACCAGAAAAAGCGGTTTGCAGTTGTGTCGTGATTCCAGAAAGTTCGATAAATGGTTTAGAAAACTGACTTGAGTAGATCGTAAAGCTGGAAATCACACCAACAGTGATTGACGAACCACTCTTCAATGCCAATAGGCCGCCAACTAAACCAATCGATAAATAAGCAAGGTGATCTACAAAACGAGAAGACGGGTTTGTCAAGGAAGAAGAAAATTGTGCCCGTTGTCCTTTTTCATATAGATCAGCATTTAGCAGTTCAAATTGCTGTTGACTAGCTTCTTCTTGCTGAAAAGCTTTCACGATTTTCTGGTTACCGATTCGTTCGGTCACAAAGCCCGAGATATCCCCAATAATCCTTTGCTGTCTATCGAAATTTGTTTGTGAAGCACGAGCAACGATCCAACTCACAAGGAAAATAATTGGTGTGGAACAAAGAACGACCAATGTCAGAAGTGGACTTAGACGCATCATAAAAATAAACGAAAGAATGATGATTGCCACTCCAGAAAATAATTGATTGAAGGCCGCAGAAATTGCAATGGAAATATTGTCCATATCATTTGTAAATCGACTGACGATATTTCCGTGGGAGTTTTGATCATAATAACGAAGTGGCAATCGATTCAGATGAGCAAATGCATCTTTTCTTAATTTTGCAACGGATAAGTAAGCTAACCGATTGCTTAACACTTGGATGAGCCATTGACTGACTACGTTGATTAAAACGATACCACCGAATAGAATAAGTAAATGGAACAGTCGATTGAAGCGGACCTGTCCTTCTCCAATCATTTGATCGATACTTTGACCAATTTGTAACGTCATCACAACTGTTGCAATCCCATTGATGATTCCTAGTATCACAGCTAGCCAAATGTCTTTTGCATAGGCAGTAAGGTAAGGAATGAATCGGCGGAGCGTCTGCAAGGATAATTTTTTTACTTTCATAACTATTCTTCCTCCTGTGATGCGACGATTTCCTGATATTCTGCTGATTGAGCAAGTAATTCTTCATGGGTACCCTGAGCAGCAATCTTACCTTGATCCATCACTAAGATATGATGTGCTTCTTGAATAGAGCGGACACGTTGGGAGATAATAATCACTGTACTGCCAAGATAAGTCTGTAGCGCCTTACGCAAATCCAAGTCTGTTTGATAATCCAACGCACTTAAAGAGTCATCTAAAATCAGTAATGCTGGCTTGGCAATCAAAGCTCTTGCAATCGTCAGTCGCTGTTTTTGTCCGCCAGAGAAATTTTTCCCATTTTCCATGACTTTTGTATCTAAACCATTTGGAAGCTGACGGACAAATTCTTCTGCCTGAGCGATTTTCAGAGCTTCCCAACATTCTTTTTCTGTGGCGTCTTTCTTACCCCATTGAAGGTTTTCACGAATAGTCCCGGTAAATAGTACAGAAGTTTGGGGAACAAGAGCAATTTGCTGACGGAGATGATCCAGCTGCCAAGAACGAACATCCATTCCGTCCATTATAACTGTACCGGAACTGACATCATAGAAACGCGGAATCAATTGTGTCAAAGTCGTTTTCCCGCTTCCGGTTGGACCAATGATTCCAAGGACTGTATTTCGCTTCAGCTGAAATGTAATATTTTGGAGAGAAAGACCAGAATCAGGAGTATAACGGAAGTCAACATGGTCAAAAGCGATAATTGCTTCAGAAGAAAAATCGGGAGTAGTACTGACCTCAGCTTCAAGAATCGAATTTTCTGTGTCTAGCACCTCTTTCACCCGATTTCCTGAAGCTTCGGCACGTGTGAAGATCACGACGAGGTTTGAAATAACGATCAGTGCCAAAAGCATTTGATTCATATAATTGATCAAAGCAAGAACTTGTCCTTGTTGCAAGCTACCAATATTTACTTTGATCCCGCCAACTGTCAGCAAACAGATGATCCCGATATTCATGATCAAGGTCGTAGCAGGTGATAATAGGGCAGAGATATTGGAAACACGTAAATAATTGTTCGCTAGATCATTTGTGCTTTTATCGAACTTCTCTGTTTCTTTTTTTGTCTGCGCAAATGCGCGGATGACACGAACACCGCTAAGATTCTGACTAACGTGTTCATTGAGCTGATCTAGTTTTTCTTGCACTTTTTGGTAGAGAGGAACGGTTTTTTTGATGATAAAAAATAAAATGATTGAGAAAATAGGCAATAATGCTAAGAAAAACAGACCTACTTCCCAGTCGATCACAAAAGCCATGACCACTGACCCGATACTTAAAAACGGTGCTCTGATCAATAAACGAATGACCATTGCTAAAGCTAGCTGAAGCTGATTGATGTCGTTTGTCATTCGGGTGATCAAGGTATCTGTTCCAAAATGATTCAACTCGTTGTGAGAGAAAGTATTGATTTTTTTGATTAGCTGATTACGTAACTCTGTACCAAATCCTTGTGAAGCTACTGAAGCATAGTATTGGCAAATGATAGCACAAATCAGACCAATCACAGACATAGCGACCATCCATAAGCCCATTTCAATGATTTTTCCTCGGTCATTCATTTTTAGTCCATTATCGATCAAGGAAGCCATCATTAAAGGCAGGACAAGTTCGAAGACAGCTTCAAGAAATTTGAAGAACGGGCCCAAAATGATTTGCTTACGATAGTCTTTTGCATAACGTAATAACTGAATCATATGATTCCTCCTATTATTTATTTGTCCACAATTGAAAAAACAAGTACTACCACATTGTAGCTTAGGAAATTTAGAATGAAAAGAGAACAAGCCTTTTCATAAATGAAAGTTTTATTATGAAGAAGCTTTAGAAAGTGAATAGACTATTTTTTTTAAAAAAAAGAAAATGAGAAAACATGCCAGTCTCTTCATTCATAGGAACGTCTATTTTACTTAATTTTTCTATAAATGAATTCTGCATAAAAAATATATCAAGTAAATGTTTATAGACGAAACTCTATTTACTTCTTTTTTAATTTGTTCTTGCAATCTTTTTTGCTACGTAATTTTTGTAAAAAAGTGGGTTGAGAGAAATCTAATTGATTTTCAAAGAAGGAGTATGAAAATGAGAAAAATATTTATTCGTTTATTGTGGGTACTATCTTAGAGGAATAAATAATAGTGGAGAAAACTATGGTTTGGCGCAGATTCTATCAGGTTTGATGGAACGAAGACAACCTCCCGACATCAAGTCAAAAGCTACTTGAGATTTTGATCTGAAAATAAAAAAAGAAAACAAGGTAGGAACATCAATGTTTCTACCTTGTTTTCGTAATCAATGGGAAAAAACTAAGAGTGGTGTACGTAATCAATAAAAAGGATGGTGACAACAGTACCTCTTTACTCTCTGAAAGCATCATAACTCGTTTTTCCTCATTATGCCAATAAATTGTTGTTATACCACATATAAGGATTTGTAATAGCTAAAAACAGACAGGAAAGTTGAAATCTGTGAATCTTATTTTGTATGGAAGGATTTATAGAACGCAAAAATCAAGATAAAGATGAATAAAAATCCTGTTTCGGCTATATATTGCGTATCTACGCCAATAAAACGAGTTTGTTCTGTCATAGCCATATAAAGCAAAGGCAAAAATACAACTACAGCGAGATAAGATCCGATGATTTCTCGAAAAGTTTTCCAGGAAGTATGTTTCCTGTTTTTATATTTATCCGATTTCATTGAATAGTCATAGCCTCCTTATTCTTTCATATGTTGAAATTCCAGTATAAAAACTGGAAGGAACTGTACGTTTTTTAGAATAAAAATTATAAGGGATAAGTAGGCTGCTGTCTATAATAAGATATATTTTTCAATTCTTTATTAAAGATTTTATTGACAAAATGAATCCGTTTTCTATGATGGAGGAGGGGTGAATAAGTTGTTGAAGAAGGAAATTTTATGTTACTTAGAGAACCAGACAGCCTTTTTCGATTTAGAACATATGAACGAGGTCTTTACAGCACAAAGGTTAGCTGATCATTTTGGGGTAAAAAGAAACACAGTCAGTCATTATTTGAACCAGTTAAATGATGAGCAACTACTAGTCAAAATCAATTCTCGACCAGTGATTTATTTCCACAAAGAAGCTTTTGAAAAACAATTTTTTAAGTTACGCACGAATTTTTATTTTTCTATCGATGATCTCAAAGAGGAACAGCCTTTTTTCGCGCAACCAAAAGACTTATTCTCTTTTATGATCGGATACGACGCCAGTTTGAAAGAAAGTATCGAACAAATCAAAACAGCTCTTTACTATCCAGATGGCGGATTACCACTTTTGATTACAGGCGAAAGTGGCACAGGTAAAAGTTATTTAGTTAATTTGGTCTATCAGTATTGTCTGCTTCATGATCTGCTAGAAGATTCTGCACCATTCATCACTTTTAATTGTGCACAATATGCAGATAATCCTGAACTTTTGACTAGCAATTTGTTTGGACATGTTAAGGGAGCGTACACTGGTGCAGAAGAAAATAAAAAAGGGGCTTTTGAAGCAGCAGATGGTGGGATCTTGTTTTTAGACGAGGTACATCGCTTAACACCAGAAGGTCAGGAAAAACTGTTCACCTATCTTGATCAAGGTGTGATTTATCGTATGGGAGAACCTAATTTGTCACGCCGGATCAAAACACGTCTCTTTTTTGCTACGACTGAAGAGATTACTAGTCATTTCTTAACAACTTTCATTCGAAGAATACCTATCCGAATCGAACTACCTGCACTTAATCAGCGTAGTCGTAATGAACGGCTAGAACTGATTTACTCTTTTTTTCTCGAAGAACAAAGAAAAATGGGGAGCCCTTTGTCAGTCAGTGGACCAGCTTTGTCACTTTTAACAAGTCAGAAATTATCCGGAAACATAGGAGAGCTGAAAAATATCGTCAAAGTTTCAGCAGCAAAAGCATATGCTGAACAGCGTGAACAGCCTGAAATCCATGTCACGATCCATCATTTGCAAAAAGAACTACTTGCGCAGCCTATTACTAAAAATACAGCACAGCAAGGAATCTATATTACGCAAGACCAGACCTTAGAGCAATTAATGGAGAAGCAACAGCCCGAACAGCAGCGAATCGTTAAAAGTTTTGAGCAAATCCTAATTGATTTCAAGAAAAATAACTGTCTGCTATATTCTTGCGAAGGAAAATTAAAGCAAGAAGTGATTCAATTATTTGATTTTTTGCTGTTTGAGACCAGTAGACAAGAAAAACACGAGCTGCTGGTTTATTGGACACAATCTATCCGAGAGACCTTTCGACAAATGGAAACTGCCTATCAAATCAAATTCGATGGAAACAGTGTCTATGCCTTGAGTTACTATCTCTATCAGCGAAGCACTATCAAATGGTTACCGGAAGAACATGATATTATCCAACTAATCAAAGAATTAGAACAACAAGTTTCTCAGTCTTATCCATCTAGTTATCACTATGTCCAACGAATTCTGGAATTAAGTAAGATCAAATTAGATATTGAAGACACAAGTATGGATCGGATTTTACTGACGATCTATCTAAAAAAAGCGAAATGGTCAAAAGAAAAACGACTGCCAAAAGCGATGATTGCTGCTCACGGTTATGCAACTGCTAGCAGTATGGCAAATGTAGTAAATCGTTTATTACAAGAGGATCTATTTGAATCATTTGATATGCCACTAGATGTCACACCACAGCAGATTGCTTCAGAAATCCTTGATTATTGCGAAAACAGCGATGTTTCAAATGGATTGATCATATTAGTAGACATGGGATCTCTGAAAGAAATCCATCAGTTTTTTAAAAAACAGTTATCCGTACCGCTTTTGATTTTGAATAATGTGACGACACCTTTAGCAATCACAGTAGGGGAATGCCTGCAAAAAAATGTATCATTAGAAGAGATAGCAGAAGAGACTGTTCGACAGATCCAGCCAGAATGGCGACTGCTCTATCCAGAGGAAAACAAACCCAAAGCACTCATTACTACTTGCTTCACTGGAATCGGTACGGCGGTCCACTTAAGTGAACTGCTAGAAAAAAGCTTACCTACGGCTTGTCAGTTGAAAATCATCCCATATGAATATCAGCAATTAAAAGATAAGAAAAACAGTGACCCATTATTTTCCATATACGAAGTCGTAGGAATGATTGGCACCACAGATCCTGATATCACCAATATCGAATATCTTTCATTAGAAGACCTCATCTCGGGGGAAAAGATGTCTGTACTAGCTGAATGGTTGGACACTACTATGAATGCTTCAGAGAAGGAAATATTCAATCAGCGCATCATTCGTAATTTTTCATTGGAAAAAGTACTGGATTCCGTGACTATTCTAGATACAGAGAAGGTGATGGGAGAAATCGATCATTTTATGAGAGAATTAGAGGTGCAGTTGAATCGAAGCATCAGCAATCCCAAAAAATTAGCGTTGTATGTCCATGTGAGCTGTCTCATTGAACGATTGATCCGACAAATGCCAATCGAAACCTATCAAGGATTAGAGAAATGGAAGCAGTGTCAAAAAGAAGGATTATCTGCTATTAAATCTGCGTTTAGTGTCATTGAAGAGCATTATAGTGTCATGATCCCCAATTCTGAGATTGCCTATATCTATGATATTTTGAGTGAAGATACAGAGTTTCTCTCGATAGAAGAAGAATTTTGAACATAAGCAAGTTGTTGCCACTAATTTTGGCATGCAACTTGCTTTTTTAGTATGTGTAAGTGAAAAGAGGAGATGAAAAAGTGGATAGAGAAATTATCTTAGCTTCCCATGGAAAATTTGCTTCAGGGATATTAGATTCATTAGAGCTGATCTATGGGAAAAATCATTCTATTACTGTATTGGATTGCTATACTGATGAGAATTTTGATTTAGCGGAAACAGTAAGCCAGCTTTTTATGAGGTACAAAGATAAAGAAATCATTGTTCTGACGGATCTTTTTGGCGGAAGTGTCAACAACGAATTCTTACAATATATCAATCAGGATCATGTCTATCTCGTTGCCGGATTGAATTTGCCACTCTTGATTGAGCTAGTATCTCAGTTGGACGCTGAAGTAGAGACAACTGTTTTGATCCAGCAGGTGCTAACTGATTCAAAAAAAATGATCCAGTTTTGTAACGAGCGGCTCAATCAGAAAATAGAAGAAGACGAATTTTAGGAGGAAGAAAAATGATTGTATTGACAAGAGTCGACCATCGGTTATTACACGGACAAGTAGCTTTTTCATGGACACAAACAATAGGCGCAGACTGTATTTTGATTGCTAATGATGATGTACCTACGAATGAGATACGAAAGACAACGATCAAATTAGCCAAGCCACAAGGAGTCAAACTAGTGATCAAATCAATTGATGACTCGATTGCCGCGTTGAAAAGCGGGGTGACAGATAAATATAAGTTATTCATCGTAGTGGAATCGATCGAGGATGCATATAAGCTGGCAGAAGCGTATCCAGAAATCAAAACCATCAACTTAGGAGGGATCAAGGCAAAACCTGGTACTCGCAGCATCGGAAAAGCGGTAAATATTTTACCAGAAGAGGAGGAACGCTTGAAACGATTAATTGACAAACAAATAGAAGTAGAAATCCGTCAAGTACCAGCAGATAAAAAAGTGGATGTAAGAGAAGTTTTGTAAGAAAGGAAGAACCTCAATGATTGTACAAGCAGTCTTATTAGGAATTGTTGCATTTGTCGCACAATCAGAATATGCACTAGGGACATCGTTGCTTTCTCGTCCGATTGTGACGGGGCTGTTTACAGGAATCGTGTTAGGTGATGTAAAAACTGGGATCATTATGGGCGCAACTTTAGAGTTAGCATTTATCGGATCGTTCTCAGTAGGTGCTTCGATTCCACCTGATGTTGTGACCGGTGGGATTTTAGGGACGGCTTTTGCTATTACAGCTGGAGCCGGTACAGAAACCGCGCTTTTACTAGGTTTGCCGATTGCTACGTTGACATTGATATTGAAAAATATTTACTTAGGGCTTTTGATTCCAATTATGAACCATAAAGCAGACAGTTATGCAGAAGAAGGAAATTATAAAGGAGTCGAGCATATGCACTTGCTTGCCGGTATCGGTCTTTCCTTGATGCTTGGTGTTGTGGTAATGGTTTCTTATATGGTGGGAAGCAATACGATCGGAAATCTATTAAATATGATTCCTGACTTCGTTCAAAAGGGGTTGTCAGTAGCTACAGGGTTGATTCCAGCTCTTGGTTTTGCGATGCTTGCTCGTTTGCTGATCAACAAACAAGTTGCACCATATTTTTTCTTAGGTTTTGCTATAGCTTCTTACTTAGAGATTCCTGTGACCGGAGTAGCTATTTTTGGTGCGATTTTAGCAGTTGTGGTAGTCAATATTATGAATGTCCGTCAACTACTACTTCAAACAACTGCAGGGGAGGTAGAAGAAGATGAAGAATTCTGAGATCAAAAACAGCAAAATAACGAAAAAAGAGCTGAATCACGTATTTTGGCGTTCTTTTCAAATGGAGTTTTCTTGGAATTATGAACGTCAGATGAATATGGCTTATGTTTATGCAATGATCCCGATTTTGAAAAAGTTATATCAGTCGAAAGAAGAAATGGCAGCAGCTTTGAAACGGCATCTAGAGTTTTTTAACACGACCCCACATATCGTTACACTGATTTTAGGAATCACGGCTGCAATGGAGGAAGAAAATAAGGATGATCCTGAATTTGATGTGACTGCGATCGATAGTATCAAAACATCTTTGATGGGACCTCTTGCAGGGTTAGGAGATTCTTTCTTTTGGGGAACTTTGCGATTGATTGCCACAGGTGTGGGTACCTCTTTAGCCATGCAAGGAAATATTTTAGGCCCTATCTTGTTCATTTTGATTTTCAATATTCCGCACATTCTGTTTCGCTATCTAGCAACAGGTTGGGGATATCGCTTAGGAACGGGTTTTTTGAAAAAGATCCAGGCAAACGGTATGATGGAAAGTTTGACATTAGGCGCGTCTATTATTGGACTGATGGTCGTTGGAGCAATGACTGCCACGATGATCACCATCAATATTCCTTTAAAAATCGGTTCAGGAGAAAATGCTGTGACTGTTCAAAGTATTTTTGATGATATCGTTCCAAATATCTTATGTCTTGGAGCATTTGGCATAGTGTTTTATCTATTGAAGAAAGAAGTGAAACCATTAACGATCTTGATCGGACTAGCTTTCTTTGGAATTTTTGGTTCGTGGATAGGGATTTTTTAAAAAAGGAGCAGAGAAAATGTTTACGATGCAAGATTATATCTATGAAGAAAAGGAAGTACTAAGTACGATCTTGAAAAAGAATGATTTTTCGACAAGAGAACATATGAAAAAAACAGTGAATTTACTGATCTTAGCAACGGGTTCATCTTATAACGCTTGTTTAGCAGCGAAGCCAGCATTGGAATCTTATGGTGATCTTACTGTCGATATTCAAGAACCTTTTTATTTTTCCCATTATGGAAAACTTTCTCCTTCAATCGATACTGTGATTGCTGTGTCACAAAGCGGGAAAAGTGCTTCTACTGTTGAAGCAGTAAAAATGATACAAAAACAAGGGTTACCTGTTGTTGCTATCACAAATGACGTGCAAAGTCCACTTGCTTTAGAAGCTGCACAAATTATTGATTTAGGTGCCGGGGTAGAGTCAGTAGGCTTCGTTACAAAAGGCTATTCTGCGACTGTTTTACAGTTACTACTCTTAGGGATAGGAATTGGAATAAGTAAAAATAAAATCAGCAAAAAAATAGAACAAGACTACATGCAACAGTTGCGCAAAATAATCAACCATTTACCAGCGATTATTCAAAAAACGGAAGAATTTTTTGATGGATATCAAAGTTTATTTCGTTTAGCACAGCGTTTCGTCACCATTGGATATGGTCCAAACTGGGGAACAGCTAAAGAAGCAGAGACGAAATTGACTGAAACAATCCGCGTTCCGTCACAAGGATTTGAGTTAGAAGCTTATATGCACGGCCCATACCTGGAGGCAGATGCTTCGCATTTGCTATTCTTTATTGAAGGGGAAAGTGTAAATAAGGAACGTTCGCAAAAGTTGCAAAGATATATGAGTCGGTACGTTGGAGAGACTCTCACCATTACCACAAAAAAAGCAAGAAACGAGAAAACACTTGGATTAGCAATAGAATGTGATGAATATCTGTCTGTATTAGCGCTTGTCGTTCCGTTTCAACTATTCGCTTATAAAACCGCAGTAGCTAAAGGTATTGACTTGAACAAAAAGATTTTTGAAGACTTTGATACAGTCTTGAAAAGTAAATTATAAGAGGTGGAAATCATGCTGAAATTCAATGAAGAAGAACAAATCAAAGCAATAAAAGGCGCACTAGCTTTACGTCCGCAAGTAGAAGAAATCATCGATAAACTTTATGCGGAAAAATTTGACGCTGTCTATTATCTAGGAATCGGTGGAACGTATGCTTCCTCGATGCAAGCTGTCACTTATATGAATGGGAAAAGCAACTTGCCTGTCTTTGTACAGCATGCTGCAGAATATTACACTACTGGAAACAAAAGATTAACAAAAGATTCTATCGTTATTTTGTCCTCTGTTACCGGTACAACTCAAGAAGTAGTGAAAGCAGTAGAACAAATCAAGAAAGTAGGAGCGACACTGATTGGATTTATCGATAAAGCGAACAGTAAGTTGTCTCAGCTATGCGATTTTGTGGTCACTTATCCAGCTCCTGGAACAGAACAAATCAAATTTTTTATGGCAGCAGATCGATTGATGTATTTGAATGGAGAATTCGAAGCTTATTCAGAATACTATGAACAGCTCGAACGTTATTTACCAACAGGGTTAGTGGAAGCAGAGAAAAAAGCAGATGCATTTGGCTTATCATTTGCAGAAAAACATCGACGTGATAGTATGCATTATTTTATTGGAGCAGGGAATCAATGGGGAGCTGTTTATTCATATGCCATGTGTTACTGGGAAGAACAAAGCTGGCTTCCATCGAAATCTATCCATGCTGCCGAGTTTCTTCACGGGACGTTAGAGATCGTAGAAGAAACAACCCCAGTCACATTATTTTTAGGCGAAGATGAACAGAGAGTGTTATCTGAACGTGTGGCTAAACTTTTGCCAAAAATTTGCAGCAATTATACATTGATAGACACAAAAGACTATCCAGTAGAAGGTATCAGTGAAAAATATCGCGGACGTGTTTTGTCTTTCTTATTGATGCATGTAGTGACACAACGCATCGATGCTCATGTGGAGCAGTTGAACTGCCATCCATTAGAGATACGCCGCTACTATCGTCAGTTTGATTATTAGGATAGACTGGATAAAAAGAATATAAAAAATAAAGAGAGCAGCGATAACTGCTCCCTTTATTTTTTTAAAATATTGGCATCAATTACGTTATAAAACACATTTTTTGCATTATCTACAGTTCAACTTATAATCTGTTTAATGGGACATGTGGGTGCCAACCATTTTTTGTTATGCAATAGTACTATTTTGTTGTTGCATGGATCCGTAGTAAAAGTCCAAGTACAACGAGTTGCGCCAGTTTACATAGCGTTTTGTATCCAGAATGTTGACTAAAACAAAAGTTCCTATGTCAACCGTCAACAGAGACAATCTGTCCGTTGCAGGACCTGACAGATTTAGAAATGTTCAACCTGTCTCTTATGTATTTTAAATCAATACTCACTAGGAGAAGTTTCCTAACCTCCTAATAGTAATGCTGGTAGTAACATTGTCAAAACTGCTTCCTCTTAGGAACAAGCAAAGCATAACGAGTGTAAAAATAAAATGTAGACTATTGTAACATATCATTGATTATTTCAAGTAAAAACGATAAAAGAAGTAAACAAACACTTAAAAACAATGGAAATTAGTCCCAACTTTAAGAAATGTATACTATAATGGAAATTATCAATTATTTATTTGGAGGAATATCCATGAAACAAAAAATCGCAGTTCTTGGTCCTGGATCTTGGGGCACTGCTTTAGCACAAACATTGGCAGAAAACGGGCATGATGTCCGTATTTGGGGAAATGTACCTGAACAGATTGATGAAATCAATACGTATCATACAAATCAGCATTTTTTACCTGATTTGACGATCCCAGAATCGATTATCGGATATAAAGAATTGGCAGAAGCAGTGGATAACGCAGATGCTATTTTATTTGTTGTTCCAACAAAAGCGATTCGTTCAGTCGCACAGGAACTTATTGGTAAAATGAATACTAAGCCAATCATTATACATGCAAGTAAAGGACTAGAACAAGATACGCATAAACGAATCTCAGAAGTTTTGGCTGAAGAAATTCCAGAAGAAAAAAGACAGGCAATTGTTGTATTATCTGGTCCTAGCCATGCTGAGGAAGTGGCAGTACATGATATCACAACAATTACAGCTGCAAGTATTGATCAAAAAGCAGCAGCCTATGTACAAAAACTGTTCATGAATGATTATTTCAGGATTTATACAAATAATGATGTGATTGGCGTAGAAACTGGTGCAGCACTGAAAAATATCATTGCAATTGGTGCCGGCGCTATCCATGGATTAGGATTCGGAGATGATGCAAAAGCAGCAATCATGACTCGAGGATTGGCAGAAATCAGCCGTCTTGGTGTCGCGATGGGTGCCAATCCTCTGACATTTATCGGTTTGAGTGGTGTGGGGGACTTGATCGTTACTTGTACAAGTGTTCATTCTCGCAATTGGCGTGCCGGTAACTTGTTAGGACAGGGACATAAGCTGGAAGAAGTTCTAGAAAACATGGGAATGGTCGTTGAGGGTGTGGCAACGACAAAAGCAGCAGTAGAGCTAGCTCAACAGCTAGGTGTTGAGATGCCAATTACTCAAACAATCTATAATGTTTTGTATAATGGAGAAGATATCAAAAAAGCAGCAAAAGAAATCATGTTACGTGACGGAAAAATGGAGAATGAATTTTCTCTTCGTTAAATAGATGATCAATAGTTAATCGTCGTTTAGGAGGAACAGCAAGTGAAGGTCAAAAAAGCAGTCATTCCTGCCGCTGGGCTAGGAACACGTTTTTTGCCGGCAACAAAAGCCATGGCAAAAGAAATGCTTCCAATCGTGGATAAACCAACGATCCAGTTTATTGTGGAAGAAGCATTGGATTCGGGAATCGAAGACATCTTGATCGTAACGGGAAAAGAAAAAAGACCCATTGAAGATCACTTTGATGCAAATATCGAATTGGAAAACAATTTGCGGGAAAAGGAAAAAACAGAATTACTCGCTTTAGTTGAAGAAACGACTCAAGTCAATCTTCACTTCATCCGTCAATCTCATCCAAGAGGACTGGGGGATGCCGTGCTTCAAGCAAAAGCATTTATAGGAAATGAACCGTTTGTCGTCATGCTGGGGGATGATTTGATGAAAGATGATATCCCATTGACTCAACAATTGATGATGGATTATGAAGAAACACAAGCTTCCGCTGTTGCCGTCATGCGTGTACCAGAAAATGAAACATCTAAATACGGAATTATTGATCCTAAAACAGATAGCGAAAAGGGTCGTTGCAGAGTAAAAGGGTTTGTAGAAAAACCTGAAATGGGAAAAGCACCAAGTAATTTAGCCATTATCGGACGTTATCTACTGACTCCTAAAATATTTGAGATATTAGAAACTCAAGAACCAGGAGCAGGAAACGAGATACAGCTAACGGATGCACTTCAGACTCTTAACCAGACAGAGGCGGTCTATGCGAGAGAGTTTAAAGGAAAAAGATACGACGTAGGCGATAAGTTAGGATATATGAAGACAAATATTGAATATGGACTTCAACATTCGGAAATTGGGACTTCATTAAGTGCATATATTATCCAGTTGAGTAAAAAGCTAAGAACAGAAAGTTAACTGGAAATAAGTGGCCTGCTGAGAATGAAAGGCTATTTGTTATTAAAGCGGCAGCTTGTGCGTCATTTGCGCAACTGTCGTTTTAGTTTTTTGACTCTAAATCAGTTGAGTCGTGGAAAACGAAAGATAGAAAAAGACTTTCGTGAATAGATTCAGAAAATATTCTGCTAATGGTTTAATTTTTTTTTAAGTTGTATAAAAGAAAATGATTACATAAGAGAAATGAAAGCCAAGCCAGAAGATTCATAGTAGAATAAAAAGGCGAATTTTTTAATTATAAAAAAAGGTGTGTGTTCACTATGGGAAAATTAGTCGCTGTTGCACAGTCGCTGCTTGATATACTCAAGTGGCTGATGGAAGGAAGCAATTGGATATTTGTGTTGCCACTATTGCTTATTAGTCTATTTATCATGTTTCGCATGGTCAGAAAAAAAGAAACGTTTCTGATTTTTATCTGGTATGCAGCATCCGTTGGGGTTGCTACCTTGATGGTTGAATTGGCGTTAGGTAGTTGGGAAGCTTGCGTATTTGCTTTATTTTTTGCTGTACTGTATCTAATCATTTATATCCCATATATGAAAAGAAAGTCTCGGATAGGCAGAAAAGGTAGACATACAACTACTTTTTCTAGTACAGATTCTCTCGAACAAAGTAGAAGAACGAGAAGAAGACGGTAATATTTAGTAGGTGTACGCAAAAAAAAGATAAAATAATGGATAAACTATTGAGATGAGAGATTTATTTAATTGGTGAAAAAAAGCTTTTTTCACTTATATAAAAGAATCTTTTTTAAAGGAATGCTTGTTGTATCGGGATAAGCCATTCCTTTTTTTATGTTATTTATATATATATAAATCATACCAATGTTTTTTTGTATTTTCGTGCTTGCACTTGGATAAGAGATTACTTACAATAAATTCAGATAGAAACAGCTGAATAAAAAAAGGCTCCCTGACCCTTAGTTGGCGCTAAGAATCAGGGAATGACCAGTCACACACATACACCCTGACCGATCATTTTGCCATAGTCAATGCAGTGCATCGACCTAATTTATTGTACCTAATCTAGGGTGAAAATTCTACCCCTATGTAGATATTTTCCATGGTCTGCACGTTGTTTTATTTGCTATGTCAAGGTATTGGGCGTATTCGTTCAATGCCTTTTTTGTGTTTGAAACAGCAAAGACCACATGTGTTACTGTCTAACTACTGTTTTTTTATGTACTTCCTTAGATTAGGCAGCTGTTTCTATTCATGTCAAGTATAGCTAGGCGGGAGAGATAAATGAGTTTATGTTATTTTGACTATTATCACCAATTGGAAGAGAAATTAAGGATAGAAGAGCCGCTGATGCTTCAAGCTGGCACTTGGATCGCGAAACAAATTAATCAAGGTGGTAGATTGCAGATATATGCTAGCCGCACACTAAGTGGTGTAGCATTTGAATTTTGGGATCAAACCCCGGATCTTGTTCCAAGTATATTGATTGAAAATCCAGCCGGAGGTGTCTATGAAACGCTAGAAGGTGCAGGACAGGCAATTATTGATCAGCTTTCTGTCAAATCAGAAGACATTTTTCTTCTTCTTTCGAATGAAGGAAGAAACCCGGCAATCATCGAACTAGCTCAGTGGATCAAAGAAAATGGTCATCCATTAATCATTGTTACTGGATTTGATTTGTCACGAAGTATCAAATCGCAACATAGCAGTGGTTTGCGATTATTTGAATTTGCTGATTTGGTTTTGGACAACCACGCCAATTTACATGATGCAGTCTTGACTTTGCCAAATCTAGATCCAGCGATCTGCGGAACAGCCTCTCTTGCAACGATCTTTTTGCTGCAGCAAGTTTTGTATTTTACAGCAAAACAGCTAGTCCAGGACACAAGTGGAAAATAGTTATCCACATGTTGACAAAGTTCCTTAAAAAAATAATGTTCCACATAAAAATGGAGCGTTTGAAAAAAAGAAAACGATTATTAATGAGGATTAACAACGACTACTTTTTTTGTTTTAGTTATTTTAAGATGGATCATCTTTGATTTTAAGCTTGTTTTGTTTAAAGTTTGTTATTTTTATAAGTTGTTTCACAGTTAGGAGAAATGAGTTATAAGAATATGTAGTGTCAGAAAAATAAAAAGTAATGGAAAAAGAGACAAGAAAGAATCCATATGGATTCTTTCTTGTCTCTTAATACACGTTGATGAAAGAGTCTTCCCCAAAACTCTTTACAAAGTAATTATAGTACATTTGTTATCATTATTGCAATGAAGTTTACCTGATATAACAAAATTGTCCAACAGGATACCTTTTTCTAATAGAAATAAAATACACAAAAATTGAAGGATAAATAATGGATATTTATAAGTGTTTATTATTTTTTTTGCAATGAAATTCAATTTTTCAATGATTGTAAAATGAAAAAAACAGGACGAGATTTTCTCTAATCTAAAAATAAAAAAAGAATTTTAAGGAAAAACAGAGAAATGAAATACTTAATATAAATGGAAAGAGAAAAAAATAATCATACATAGGAGAAAAAAAGCAAAATAGAAAAAAGTGATTTTCTAATAAATTATTCATGTGGAAATGTCATTTTTACTGTATAATTCATTTGATTATCCATTTTTTATTCATCAAAATTACTGAAAAAAGAAAGGAAGAAATAAATTTGAAGAAAACAAATTCTTCAGGAAAACCGAAACGCGACTTCACTAAATTATCGACACCGCATACGTATGTCATTATTTTTGGTGTAGTCATCTTTGCATGGATACTGACTTTTGTCGTTCCAGCAGGAAAGTTCAGCACGCAAGATATTGAATACAAAGATGCAAATGGCGAAACAAGTACTCGTACTGTTTTACGTCAAGATTCCTTCCGTTATGCTTACGAGCTGGATAAGTCGTATGTGTTTGATCAATTAGAAGAACTGCAAGATCATCCAGCAGAACGTGAAAAACTGGATGTTCCGGAAAAAGGATTGGAAAAAGTCATTGCTGACGGAGAAAAAAATCTTACGCAGGAAAAGCTAGATGAAATCTCCTTGACAGATGATGTGCTTTACGATCAGTACGGCGAAAATATCTATGATACTTCTAAAAAATTGCATAAAACAGCCAAAATATGGGGAACAGATGATTTTGGCGGCTTTGGTTTCTTAAATTTTGTTTTTGAAGGACTAGTATCTGGAGATAAGTATGGATCTGCTGTAGGGATCGCTGCATTGATCCTTGTTGTTGGAGGTGCTTTTGGTATTATTATGCGTACCGGAGCGATCGACGCAGGTATCTATGCGTTTATCAGTAAAACTAAGGGACTGGAGCGTTTAGCTTTACCGCTATTATTCTTTGCTTTTTCATTCGGTGGCGCTACATTCGGGATGGCAGAAGAGGTAATTCCATTCTCAATGGTGATGGTTCCATTTGTCATTGCGTTAGGATATGACTCGATCGTAGCAGTAACCGTGACTTATGTCGCATCTCAAGTCGGAAATGCGACCTCTTGGATGAGCCCGTTTAGCGTAGCGGTGGCTCAAGGGATTGCTGGAATCCCCGTGTTGTCTGGTGCGACATTCCGATTGATTATGTGGGTAGTTGTTACTGCATTAGCCGCTGGTTATATGATGATATATGCAGAAAAAATCCGTAAAAAACCAGAAAGTTCGTTGACTTACAAATCAGATGATTATTTCCGTTCTCATATCAAAAAGACATCTGATGAAAATAAAAAATTCATGCTTGGGCATAAACTGATCTTATTAGAGATGTTAGTTGTCCTTGTCTGGATCGTTTGGGGCGTGACTCAAAAAGGCTATTACATTCCAGAAATCGCTTCTCAATTCTTTGTGATGGGATTAGTTGCTGGAATCATTGCTGTTCTTTTCAAATTAGATGGAATGAAAGTCAATGACATCGCTTCTTCTTTCCAATCTGGTGCAGCTGATTTAGCTGGTACAGCAATCGTAGTAGGTATGGCCAAAGGGATTCTTCTTGTCTTGGGAGGATCTGATGCATCTGTTCCTTCAGCTTTGAATACGATTTTGCATGGGATCGGGACTGCGTTGACCGGTGTTCCAGCTGTCATTGGTGCTTGGGCGATGTACATCTTCCAAAGTTTGTTCAACTTGGTTGTTACATCAAATTCAGGACAAGCAGCTTTGACTATGCCGATCATGGCTCCACTGGCAGATTTAGTAGGTGTATCCAGACAAGTAGCAGTTCTTGCTTATCAGCTTGGTTCAGGTTTTATGGACGCTTTTACACCAGTATCAGCCAGCTTGATTGGTGTGCTAGGTGTTGCACGGATCGAATGGGCAAAATGGGCAAGATTCCAAATCAAGATGCAAGGATTCCTGTTTGTTTTAGGAACTATTTTCATCATGATTGCCATTGCAATAGGTCTGCAGTAGTACTGGAGACCTGTAAATAAAAAAGTAATCCAAACAGTAGATAAGGACTCCAAGAACCGTCATTTTACGGTAAAATCAAAGGAGTAAAGATTCTATCGTTTGGATTATTTTTTAAGATCCTATCATCAGTTATACTTAAAGAAAGAGGAAAAATGTATGAAAATCATTCGACAAATTGAAGTGTTTGCACCAGATTACTTAGGAAAAATGGATGTACTGATTGCCGGTGGGAAGATTTTGGCTGTAGAAGAACAGCTAGAAGGCGGCTACGAAGGAGTGGAAGTAGAAGAACTTTCAGGTGAGGGAAAAGTACTAACCCCGGGTTTCATTGACTGTCATTTCCATATTTTAGGTGGAGGAGGAGAAGGCGGTTATCAAAATCGAACGCCAGAAGTCACATTGAGCCAATTGACTACAGCTGGTGTAACGACAGTTGTCGGTTGTTTGGGAACAGACGGAGAAGGTAGAGATATGACTGCGTTGATCAGCAAAGCGAAAGGTCTGGAAGCAGAAGGAATCTCCACTTATGTATACGAAGGTTCGTACCGATTGCCGGTAAAAACAGTAACAGATTCTATCATCAAAGACTTTTTGACAATTGATAAAATTATCGGAATCGGAGAAATCGCAGTATCCGATCACCGTTCTTCTCAGCCAAGTTTTGAAGAGTTCGCTCGTGCAGTAGCAGATGCTCGTGTAGGAGGCATGTTATCCGGAAAAGCTGGGATCATCAATGTCCACTTAGGCGGAGGAAAAAGAAAGCTAGAGCTATTGACACGAATCGTAGAAGAAACAGAAATTCCGATCACACAATTTTTGCCTACTCATGCAAATCGCACACCAGAATTATTTGAAGCTTGCGTGGCATTTGCCAAACGTGGTGGCACGATTGACTTCACTGCTAGCGAAGATCCTGATTTTTGGGAGAAGACAGATGGTGAAGTTCGCTTCAGCAAAGCACTGAAACGATTGATCGAGGAAGATGTTTCTTTAGATAATTTCACGATGACCTCAGATGGACAAGGAAGCTTGCCTTATTTTGATGAAAACAATCATTTCCTAGGGTTAGGAGTAGGAAGTGCCAAGGCATTGCTAGTAGGGATCAAAGAAGCTGTGCAAAAAGAAAGTATCCCTTTGGAAATCGCCTTACGAGCTATAACTAGTAATCCAGCACGTATATTGAAATTGGATAAAAAAGGAAAAATCGAAATTGGTGCTGATGCAGATCTGTGTATCTTGGATAAAGAAACGCTTGATATTGATACAGTTATCGCTAAAGGAGAAATAATGGTCCAAGAAAAAGAAGTCAAAGTATGGGGGACTTTCGAAAAAAGTTTTTAATCAACAGCTCTAACTATCTTTTTTAGAAAACGAGCGTTCTGTTTGTCTGTATCTGTTGTTGATGTTACCCTGAAGGTAGATCAATAAACAAACTAAGAGGAGGAAGCACAATGGCAGATTTAAAAGGACGTTCTAAAGATATGAAAGATAAAGTAGTCGGTGAAGGAAAAGAAGCATACG
Organism: Enterococcus sp. DIV0436a; assembly: GCF_051711605.1. Classification (NCBI taxonomy): domain Bacteria; kingdom Bacillati; phylum Bacillota; class Bacilli; order Lactobacillales; family Enterococcaceae; genus Enterococcus; species Enterococcus sp. DIV0436a. The sequence continues at coordinate 2,251,766 of NZ_JBIONA010000001.1, read as the reverse complement.
GCAAAGCAACAGACGACAAGAGCAAAGAAACAGAAGGGAAAGCACAATCACTAGGTGCTGACATCAAAGAAAAAGCTCGAAATTTAGGCGACGAAGTCAAAGACAAGTTTTCTCGAAAAGACGAAAAAAAATAAAAACCACTTATTACTAATTGAATCAAGCAAATAAAAAATCCGAAGCATATCTGTCTCGCAGATATGCTTCGGATTTTTTATTTGATCATTATCCTGTTTTTTAAACTTCGATTTTTTGAAATTTTTTATTTTTTAGTTCAAAGACTTCATCACAGCTTTTTGCTACTTCAATCTCATGAGTCACGATGATAATACAGCGATTTTGTTCATGGGCGATTTCTTGGAAAAGTTTGACGATATCTTGTGAAGTTGTTTCATCTAGATTTCCAGTAGGCTCATCCGCTACGATTAGTTGATGTTCGCAGCAGATAGCACGAACGATAGCGACTCGCTGCTGCTGACCTCCCGAAAGTTTGGTCACCTGTTTTTTTGCTAATATTTCATCAATTCCTACACGAGCCAGTCGATCTAAAGCAACTTGTCGATAATTCTCTTGCTTGGTCTTAGTGATTTCCATTGCTGCTATGACGTTGTCTAGAGCCGATAAATAAGGAAGCAAGTTGTAAGCTTGGAAAATAATCGAGACATCATTTTTACGATAACTTCTTAACCCGATTTTGTTCAGTGAACGATCTTGATAGTATACCTTTCCTTCTTTTGGTGCATCTAGTCCAGAAATAAGCGAAAGAAAAGTCGTTTTTCCAGAACCACTTGCTCCTAAAATAGCGTACATTTTTCCAGCTTCGAAATTCAGTTCTACATCTTTGTAAAGCGCATCTTGCGGATCTTGATACCAAAATCCCAATTGTTCTGTCCGTAACATCAAATTCCTCCTTTAGTTTAATAGGATTTTTCTTGGATTTAATCTTAATATCCCTATAGAAGCTAAAAAGACAGAAAACAGGCTGATTCCAAATGCTACTCCGGCTAATAGTCCCAATTGTGCAGGTTTGACATTGATTTCCAATTCGCTGACTTGATCAGAAACGGCAAATGGATTATTCGTGTTTCCTTGTTGACCACCGCGTTGACCGCCTTGTTCTTGTCTGTTACCTGGCATTTGTCCACCGCCAGGAGCTTGCTGGTTTTGTGTCGTGGTTTCTGTCTGTTGGTCAAGTAGCTGCTGTCCCACGGCATTCGCGACGACGTTTCCGCTAATCGAAGCAACTCCTAATGCAAGAATCATACAAATAGCCACTTCGGTAAACAATTGGAGAATGATTTTACTTCTGGATTCTCCTAAAGATAGCAAGACGCCTAACTCATGCCGACGCTCCCGAATGGTAATCATAATGATCAGAGTAAGTATGATAATACCGGCTACAGCCACTAGTAAAACAACATTTTTAGAAAAACTTGCCACGTTGTTTAAAGGTTCCAACATTGACTGATACATGGAATCATTTGATTGTAAGCTAAATGTATCTGTGTCGATCAGCTTCTCAGCTTCTTTGAGAAACTCATCCATTTTATCTGGATCAGATAGAGTGTAAACAGCAGAATCTATCGTGTTATCGTCAGATGTCCCATTTAGTTCATTTGCAAAAGTGTAAGAAGTGTAAAGTGTATTCGACGGATTCATGAAGTTGAATTTCATACCCATACTGCCGCTTGTTTCGCTGGATTCATAAATTCCTTTGATCGTCATTTCATAAGTGGTATCTTCATCTTCAGTACTCGTGATTGTGAAAGTATCTCCGACTGCCAGGTCATTTGTTTCTGCTAGAGTAGAATCAATGACTACATTGTTTGTGCCTTTGTCGCTGTCATCTATTCCTTCACCATCCGTGATTTTTGCTGTTCCATCAGAAAAATTACTATTTTGTGCAGTTGCTGACACACCACTGATTTGAAAGTCTGCTTGAGTCATTTGCGGATTCCCGCCCATTCCTCCAGCAGGTTCACCGTCTGCATCAGTAGTTTCTGAACTGTCTTCACTTGAATCAGAACTAGTGATGGCAGTTATTCCATCTTTTGCCATAGCTGAGGCGGAACTTTCAAAGGAATAACTCTTTACATTATCTAATTCAGCTATTTTTTCCGCGTCCGTTAAGGAAACTAGTGTAAGAGAAAAACTGCCTGGATCTGGACGTTCTTCAGTGGTAGAACCGCTTGAAGAAGTTTGTTCCTGTTTTTTAAATGAAGCTTCTCGATTGGCACTTAAAGTCACTGTTGCTCCAACTTCTTTTTGTGCTTGATTCGCTGCTTCTTCTGCAGCGCTTCGAATCGTAAGGCCAGCTAGCACAAAAATAAGAATGGCTGTGAACACGGCAAACAATAACAATGAACGTCCCCATTTTACTTTTGTACTTTTCCATGCACGTTTCATAAAATTCATATTTTGCATCCCTCCTAGTAGATGCATTTGATAATAGATAACCTATCTTAAAGCTAGCTTAAATCTTATGCTGTTTGCACACCATCAACATGAGGTTCTGTATATATCAAAAGTCACTATAGTTATTGCAAAAAATGTGGTAAAATGAAAAAAGTATGTTTCAAACCGACGAAGAAGAAATGAAAGAGGAATAGCAAAAGAAATCCTAGATGCTACAGAGGGATTTTTACGTGCATAGTTGTTCTAACAATTGCTGATACTAGCGATTTAGTTTATTTGTTGTATAATAATGGGGAACAGCTGAATACTTATATAAGTATTTTGGCTATAGCGTTTCGCAAAAGATCCATTTTGTTAAAGAAGTATATCCAAAATAAAATGCCCATCCAACTGTCAGAACGCGGATGTGATGGTAATTTTCCTGCTGATTCTCCATAAGTTGAGAAATAGTAATTTTGCATATGCTTCATTGGAATGGCTCATATATTTAGATAAAGAAGAAAATCGACATCTTTAAACTTGGATGTCATAAGAAGAGGTGAAGTTTGTGAGTACCATTAAAATTATCCCATTAGGCGGCGTTCGTGAAAATGGAAAAAACATGTATGTCGCAGAAGTGGGCGAGGATATTTTTATTTTAGATTGTGGGCTAAAATATCCTGAAAATGAGTTGTTGGGGATCGACGTCGTAATCCCTGATTTTACGTATTTAGAAGAAAACATTGATCGTGTAGCTGGTGTCTTTTTAACACATGGACATGCAGATGCGATCGGGGCGCTTCCTTACTTGTTGTCGAAAATTTCTGTACCAGTATTTGGAACGGAGTTGACGATCGAGTTAGCAAAATTGAATGTCAGTCGTAATGAAGCAGCCAAAGGATTTAAGGATTTCCATGTGGTAGATGAGCATACAGAAATCGACTTTGGTGAAACAGTAGTGAGCTTTTTCCGTACCACTCATACGATACCAGATTCAGTGGGGATCAATCTGAAAACAAAAGAAGGTAGTATCGTTTATACGGGAGATTTTAAATTTGACCAAACGGCTATCCCAATGTATCAAACAGATTATGCACGATTGGCGGAAATCGGCAAAGAAGGAGTCTTAGCCTTACTAAGTGAATCGGCAAATGCAGAAAATCCTCAGCCTGTAGCTTCTGAAGCCCAAATAGCAGATGAAGTATTTGATACGATCAAATATTGGGAAGGGCGTATCATCGTCGCTTGTGTAGCAAGTAATTTGCAACGAGTGCAACAAGTATTGGATGCAGCAGAAAAAGCACAACGAAAAGTTGTCTTGACTGGTCAAGATTTCGAACGAATTATTCGCACAGCGATGCGTTTAGAAAAACTTCAATTACCAAGTGAAGATCTGCTTGTTACGTTGAAAGACATGAAAAACTATGATCCAGAAGAACTGATCATTTTAGAAACTGGCCGAATGGGTGAACCCATCAAGTCTCTGCAAAAAATGGCAAACGGTACACACCGTAATGTCAAGATTGAAGAAGGGGATTTGGTTTATATCACTACTACGCCAAGCATCGCGATGGAAACCATCGTGGCGAAAACGGAAGATATCATTTATCGAGCTGGTGGAACAGTGAAGTTGATCTCTGAGAATATGCGCGTTTCTGGCCATGCCAATCCTAATGACTTGCAATTAATGATCAATTTGATGAAACCAACATATTTTGTGCCAGTTCAAGGAGAGTATCGTGAATTAGCTGCTCATGCAGATTTGGCTCATGCAGTAGGGATGCCATACAAAAATATCTATATTACTGGACGCGGAGACGTGCTGGAATATAAGAACAAGCGTATGAGTGTTGCAGGAACTACAAGTGCAGAAAATGTAATGATTGATGGATTAGGCATAGGTGATATCGGAAACATTGTTTTACGTGATCGAAAAATCTTGTCAGAAGACGGGATTTTCGTAGCGGTTGTCACTATCAGTCGGCGAGAAAAGAAAATCATTTCAAAACCTCAAATTACTTCACGGGGATTCGTTTACGTAAAAGCTAGCCGTGATCTGATGAAAGAAAGCAGCAATATGATTGAAACAATCGTTGAGAAACATTTAGAAAGCAATGATTTTGAGTGGAGCAAATTAAAGCAAGACATCCGAGATCAATTAGGCCGTTACTTATTTGAACAAACAAAACGCCGCCCAGTGATCTTGCCAGTCATTATGGAAGCTACTCAACGTCGAAATAAAAAATAAACAAAAAGAGTAAGATGAACCTCTCTATAGAGTGCTCGTCTTGCTCTTTTTTTGCGAAAAACAAATAATTTTTGAATACAGCATCCCTCGCTTTATAATAAACGATAGAATAAAGGGAGTGAATCAATGATGAGTCAAACAAAAGTCGAACGTTATTTAGAAGAACAAAAGATCAGCTATCAACCACTTGATTTTAGTCATGTGGTAGAAGAATCTTTCACAGAAGAACTACAAAAAAGAGGGATTGATCCAGCTTTGATATGTAAAACTCTCGTAGTGAAAGGAAACAAAACTGGGGTGATCATCGCATTGATTCCTTTGAACGATCACTTAGATTACAAAAAAACGAGACAAGTGACGAAAGATCGTAAAGTTGGTTTTCCTGGAATGGATTTTGTATTAATGCATACAGGATATCCCCACGGAGCAAACACCCCTATTGGAATAAAACTCGCACATCCTGATTATTGTTTTTTAGCAGATAGTTCTTTAAAAGAAAAAGAAGAAGTAATTGTGTCAAGCGGTGAAATCGGGAGAAGCCTTCGGATAAAAGTAGCCGATTTAGAAAAGATCGTCCATCCTATTTACGCTGATTTAATTAGTTAAGGGACGAGAAGAGAAGCTAAGCAGAGCAGAGACCTCAAACTTGAGATTATATCTGCTTGGTACTTGGTGCATCCTGTATTATCTGTTACAATTGCTTTGTACATACTGTACTATCAATCCAATGAAAATATATTTAGCAGCTATATTTTTTCATTGATGTGCAAGTGATGAAATCGTTTTTAATAAAAAAGATACAGAGAAAACGCGAGGTGTAAAATATGAAAATTACGTATCATGGACATTCCTGTTTAACAATTGAAATGGAAAATGGCCAACGCGTGATGATTGACCCGTTTATTACAGGAAATCCATTGACAGACTTAACTGCAGAAGAAGTAAAGACAGATTGGTTGCTGATTACTCATGGTCATAGTGACCACATAGGAGATATGATTCCTATTGCAAAAGAAAATCAAGCCACAATTATCAGTATTGTTGAGATTGCTGATTATGCGAACAGCAGAGGAGTAGATTCATTCGGTATGAATATCGGTGGAAAACATGCGTTTCCATTCGGCGTGGTAAAATTCGTACATGCACAGCATAGTTCAAGCTATGAAGTAGACGGTATCGTTCAGTATATGGGCGAGCCTAGCGGAATTATTATTCAAGCAGAAGGAAAAACGATTTATCATGCAGGGGATACTGCTTATTTCAGTGATCTAGGATTGCTTGCAGAAGAATTCGATATTGATGTCGCTTTCTTGCCGATTGGCGATAACTATACGATGGGGCCAGAAGATGCAGCAAAGGCTGCGCAAACAATTCGTGCCAAGAAAGTAGTTCCAATCCATTACAATACTTTCCCTGTCATTGAACAAGATCCCGAATCTTTTGTAGAGTTACTGGAAGATAGTGAAGGAAAAATAATGAGCGTCTCGGAAACGCTGGAAGTGTAGGCAGAAAATGGCGACAAAACATGATTTGATTTTAGAATATATTGAAAGTTTACCTGTTGGCAATCGAATTTCTGTAAGAAGCATCGCAAAAGAATTGAATGTCAGTGAAGGAACAGCGTACCGTGCAATCAAAGATGCGGAAAATGTCGGACTAGTTTCAACAATTCAACGAGTAGGGACCATCCGTATCGAACGCAAATTAAAAAAACATATTGAACGTTTGACATTTGGCGAGGTCGTCAGGATCATTGAAGGGGACGTTTTAGGCGGGGCGGCAGGATTAGACAAGGTCTTGAATAAATTCGTCATCGGCGCGATGACTAAACATGCCATGGAACGCTATATTACGCCAGGATCACTAATGATCGTCGGCAACCGGGCGGAAGTCCAAAAATTAGCATTGGAAGATGGCGCCGCAGTATTGATCACAGGAGGATTCAATACGACTGCTGAGATTGCAAAGCTAGCTGATGATCTTGAAATGCCGATCTTACGCACCTCTTATGATACATTTACAGTCGCAACCATGATCAACCGAGCGTTAAGCGACCAATTGATCAAAAAAGATATCATGCTTGTCAGTGATATCTATATGCCAGCTGAAAAGACTCATTATTTGCAGCAGACAGATACGATTTCTGATTATCAGCGTTTGTCAGAAGAAACGCACCATTCGCGTTTTCCAGTCGTCAACCGCCATCATCGTTTGATGGGGATTGTTACGGCAAAAGATGTTTTAGGGAAATCGCCAAACCAGATCATCGATCGGGTGATGACGAAAGAACCAATCAGTGTAAAGAAAACAATGAGTATTGCCTCTGTTAGCCATCAAATGATCTGGGATGGGCTAGAAGTCATGCCGGTCGTTTCCGATGACTTGACATTGGAAGGCTTGATTACCCGGCAAGATGTAATGAAAGCGATGCAGCTTGTCCAGCGACAACCGCAGATTGCAGATACGATTTCGGATCAGATATCTGGAAATATCCATACGATTGATACTGACCGTGAAGGAAATCGTTTGGAAAACCCTAAGTTCAAATTCGTAGTAGCACCACAAATGGTCAATGGCGTTGGAACAATTTCTTTTGGCGTACTTAGCGAAATCATTTCTGATGTCGCACAAAAAACAATGGTGATGAACCAAAAACGAAATATCTTGATTGAACAAGTGAACCTACATTATTTGCGGCTGATCCAATTGGAAAGCGAATTAGACATTCGTCCACGTGTATTGGAAATCGGCAGACGTTCCGCTAAACTGGATATCGAAGTGTTTATTGAAAACACCATCGTTTCCAAAGCAATCGTTGTTTGTCAAGTAATGGAACGTTCTTAGAAAGCAGGAGTGAAATGACAGTACAGCAAGAAATAGTAGATACAATAAAAAAATACGATAAAATCATTATCCACAGGCATTTGCGCCCTGATCCTGATGCATTAGGATCACAAGTAGGATTAGCAGAACTATTACGGGAAAGTTTCCCAGAAAAAGAAATACGTCAAGTAGGTGAAACGATTGAAGGGCTTCGCTTTTTAGCAGAAATGCAAGAAGTTGAAGATGTCTTCTACCAAGGAGCGCTAGTCATCGTGACTGATACAGCTAATTCACCCAGAATCAGTGATCAAAGATATCAGTTGGCAGAAAAACTGATCAAAATCGACCATCATCCCAATGATGACCCTTATGGAGATCTTGTGTGGGTAAATACAAAAGCAAGTAGCTGTAGTGAGATGATTGCAGAATTTGCTTTGATGTTTCCTGAATCTTTAAAGATGAACGTTAAGGCTGCACGGTTACTTTATGCAGGAATCGTCGGAGATACAGGGCGCTTTTTGTATCCCTCCACGACGTCCCGTACATTAGAGATTGCTTCGATATTGAGAAATTATCCATTTGATGCAAGTGCTTTGAACAGAGAGATTGAACAAATGCCGATGAAAGTCGCTAAACTTTCTGGTTATCTTTATCAAAATATCCAGGTGGATGAAAATGGTGCAGGAAGAATTATCCTTCCGCAAGAAATTCTTGATAAATATGGAATCGATGATTCAGAGACAGCTTCGATCGTTTCACTTCCTGGAGTGATTGACGAAGTGCTGGCTTGGGGGATTTTTGTTCAGCAGCCTTCAGGGTATTACCGCGTACGCTTACGTTCTAAGGGGCCGATCATCAATGAATTGGCTAAACGCCATCATGGAGGAGGCCATCCATTAGCAAGTGGTGCGAATGCAAAAGATTTAGCAGAAGTAGAGGAAATCTATAAAGAGATCCAAGATATATGCCAATCGTATAAGAGCAGAAAAACAGAATGATACTTCGTTCGAAAACGTGCCTTTTGTAGTAAAAATCACAAATGTATCTTTTCAAGATCTTCTTTTTCCGTTACAATAGTGCTCACTAAAGATTTTAAAGGAGAAAGAAGATGACATTACCAAATTGCCCAGAATGTGGCTCAGAGTACACATATGAAGATCGAGGCTTGTTGATTTGCCCAGAATGCGGGAACGAATGGAACAAAGAAGAACAAGAAACTGTCATAGAAGACGGATTAGTGGTATTAGATGCAAATGGAAACCGTCTGTTAGAGGGCGATAGCGTGACAGTGATTAAAGACTTGAAAGTAAAAGGTGCGTCAGGTGCCATTAAACAAGGAACAAAAGTCAAGAACATCCGTTTAGTAGAAGGCGATCATAATATCGATTGCAAGGTAGAAGGATTTGGACCGATGAAACTGAAATCGGAATTTGTGAAAAAGAATTAAAGAATATTCAAGGTCTTTTCACATTCTTTTCCTACTACTAATGATAAAATAAAGTAAACGAAAAGGAGTGAAACGACAATGTATGGTTATGGAATTTATGGTTTTTTAGATCCGACATTTCTTTTGGTCATTCTTGGATTAGTTATTTCCGGAATTGCGTCAGCGTACGTCAATAGTACTTTCCGAAAATACGATCAAGTGAGAAGCAAAAACAATGTGACTGGTACACAAGCAGCACAATATATATTACAAAGTCAACAGATAAATAATGTCGGTGTTCAACAAATTGCCGGAGATCTCACAGATAACTACAATTCAGGTAATAAGATGTTGAGTTTGTCTCAAGCAACTGCACAGTCTACTTCAGTTGCTGCGATAGGTGTAGCAGCTCATGAATGCGGACATGCGGTGCAAGATGCTTCGGGTTATGTCCCATTGAAGATTCGTGCGGCACTTGTTCCAGCAGCTAACTTTGGTTCGATGATTTCGTTCCCCTTGATTATGGTAGGTGTATTGCTTAGCTGGAACTCTACGTTAATCAATATCGGGATTTTCGCTTTTTCTTTAGCGTTACTTTTCCAATTGGTGACATTACCAGTCGAATTTAACGCGTCTCGGCGAGCAATCCAAATTTTGAGTGAAGGCGGACTACTGACGGAAGAAGAAGTACCGATGGCAAGACACGTATTATTTGCAGCAGCACTGACTTATGTTGCAGCAGCACTTTCGACATTCCTGCAGCTGTTGCGCTTGATCTTATTGTTCGGCGGCAACCGAAGAGATTAAAATAAAGAAGTTGTGAAATCAGTGCTTTGATCTGAGCTAATACCGAGAGTTAGCTGATTGAATACCGTTTATTTGGAATAAGAGGATGTGACAAGAATTTTGTCACATCCTCTTTGTTTTGTTCTCATAACCTTTTTTCATATACAGTTCATGAACCGCTTTTATTAACTCGCCAAATAACACTGTATTGTGCGTTGTATCCAGATAGAAAGTCTCCGTTTCATCTGAAATTTTCTCATGCTGATCTGTAATGATCAAATCAGCATGTTCTGAATATGCGGTAATTTTAACAGCATCTTTGCGAAATAACTCCTGCAAATGGCTTTGAAGATGATAATTTCCTGTAAACTGTTTGGTTATCTGTAAATGGATGAGTAACTGCTCTTTCGTTTCTGTTTGTAGTAAGTGTTGGATCAATTGACTAAGGTATTGACTGATTTGGTTTCTTTCCCCATTTTTTGAAAAAATTGTATCGATTTTTTCTCTTAATTTCTTTTCCTGTATAAAAGAACTAGAATGATTGGACGTGGCTTCTGGAAAGCAAAGTGTAGAAAAACTACTGCTGGATTCACCCAACAGTTCGAAAAAAACAACTGCCAACACAAGAAAATAAAAATAAATTGGTATTTTATTTTCTAAATGGTTGAGAGGAAACTGTTGAGTTAAGTAAGTCATCAATTGACCGACTTGTCGACAAATAAGGTTTTTGCTTGTGGAAAATAAAAAACCAATCTCCTGTTTTTGTCGAAAAGAGATTTGATTTGGAAAAAAACAATAGAAAAAATAATTAAAGTAGGCTCTCTCTGTTTCTGTCTCTTCACAAGGGCGACTCACTGAAAAAGAAGTAAAGTATTCTGAATAATCATGTGTATGCTGCAATAAGTCCATCAATTCAGTGATTTCAGAAGAAGTTTTTGGAAAATATGCCTGTTGTTTGTTTCGTAATATGAATAAAGTTAACAGCAAGTAGATATTTTTTTCTTGTTTTGAAATTTTTTCTATTTGCTCATCTGTACTGTTCATTTTTAGTGCATTTAATTCAAGTGAGGAAAATGGCCAATCGTTACCTCCAAATGTATCTGAAAGAAAAAAGTAAAGATAGAGACGGATAGATAACTCATTTCCTTCAAGAGTACAGCAATTTTTTACAGATAGGATCCGTAAATGGAATTTTTTTAAGGAATGATTGAGCTGTTTTGTCAGTTTTTCGAGATAGGAGGGCGATATATAAAGTTGTTCAAGTAAATATTTTTTTGGTACAGCAGTTTGTGGATAATTGATTAGTAACATCAAATAGTTAAAACGATTGGATTCTTTTAGGTAGCATAATTTTAACTTAGAAAAAACAGCTAACTTTTTAGTTTGATCGGTTTCTTTGGTTTGGATCTCTCCTTTATGATTAGAATAAATAAATTCATCAATCAATAAAAATTGCTTGAGTGATACATTTATTTTTCGGATCAGTTCTTTGATTGTCCGTTTTGGAATATGTAAGTCATTGGATAATTCTTGTAAAGAACAATTATTTTTTTGAATGACCATTTGTAGAACAAGTAACTCTTTTTTTCTTGCTTCAATTAGCATAAATACCTCCTTTTTATTCTGTTTTTGTATATAGTTAGACAAAAACTGTGAGTGGAAAGTCATTTCAGTCTGTGTTATTCTCACAGAGTGTCGCCTTCTTTTTTATATAACGTTATTTAATTTTTTTGTTACCTTGTTTATTCTATTGTTTATTTCCTAGGGTATTTTGTCAAGATATTCTTGTTTTTAAGGCGGAAAAATTGATTTTTAATGGATATAACTAAATATGTTTTGATAATTATCAATAATATTTTTAGAATTATTTATGTTATTTATTTATGGGTAGATGAAAAGAGACGGAGGTAAGAATGATGGGGAGAGTAACAAATTATAGTAAAGAATATTTGCTGTTCAAAAGTATGGTATACGTGGAAGAATATGGAATGAAGTCAATTACTGCAAGAGAGTTAGCAGAGTTCTGCGGTTGTTCTACATACCCGATTTATACACATTTCAAATCAATCAGCGGGTTAAAAGAGAAGATATTAGAAGAAATCACTGTTTATTTTGAAAACTACTTAGCTGAATGCAGTTCCGATGATGTTTTAAGCATTGTCTACTTATTGAAAGATTTTTTTTCTATCCATGAAAGTATTCGTGAAATCATTGCAAAATCTGATTTAGACATGGATTCGCTATTTAAGCGGCCATTTTTCTCATATGTCAAAGGTCACACGAAGATCAAAGAAGAAAAGTCGCTTGAATTGGTATGGCTTAATGCATTGGGAAGTTTGCGCTCAGATGATTCTTCTCAAGATTTTCTTGAAATGATGAACGCTGTTTGGGATAAAAACGAGGTGACGGATGAATACTTGGAAAATATCTTAAAGGAACAGTCACCTTAGGCAGCAACATGAAAAAGTAGATCAGCCACCTTTATTTTTCGTAAAAAAGATTGTAAAATGTCTAACGAAACATTGGAATGAAGGAGGAAGCGACAACGTTACCACAGCAATTTATCAAAAAATATCGTCTTCTTTTAGGCGAAGAAGCATCCGATTTTTTTTCTGCGCTTGAACAAGGAAGCGTGAAAAAAGGATTTCGGTGGAATCCACTAAAACCGGCAGGATTGGACATGGTCCAAACTTACCATAGCGAAGAATTACAACCCGCTCCCTACAGCAATGAGGGATTTCTTGGCACTGTCAATGGAAAGTCTTTCCTCCATCAAGCTGGGTATGAATATAGCCAAGAACCAAGTGCAATGATCGTTGGAACAGCTGCTGCAGCAAAACCCGGTGAAAAAGTTTTGGATTTGTGTGCGGCTCCCGGTGGTAAATCAACCCAATTAGCTGCTCAAATGAAGGGGAAAGGGTTATTAGTGACGAATGAGATCTTTCCGAAACGTGCGAAGATTTTATCAGAAAATATAGAACGATGGGGAGTTTCGAACGCAATAGTGACAAATCATGCACCCGCAGAACTTGTCCCTCATTTTTCGGGCTTTTTTGATCGGATCGTGGTTGATGCTCCTTGTTCAGGAGAAGGAATGTTCCGAAAAGATCCAAATGCAATAAAAGAGTGGACAGAAGAATCTCCGCTATACTGTCAAAAACGTCAGCAAGAGATTTTGTCTTCAGCAATAAAAATGCTAAAAAATAAAGGACAACTGATTTATTCGACTTGTACGTTTGCACCAGAAGAAAATGAAGAGATCATTAGCTGGCTTGTAGAAAATTATCCAGTAACGATTGAGGAGATTCCTTTGACTCAATCCGTTAGTTCAGGACGTTCTGAATGGGGAAGCGTAGCTGGTTTGGAAAAAACAATACGTATATGGCCTCATAAAGATCAGGGTGAAGGACATTTTGTTGCAAAGCTGACTTTTCATGGACAAAATCAGATGCATAAAGAAAAGAAGACACGAAAAAAAAGTAAAGTGCAAATGACAAAAGAGCAGGAAAAACTCTGGACGGAGTTTTCAAATGATTTTCATTATGAAGCTACTGGAAGACTTTTAGTGTTCAACGACCATCTTTGGGAAGTTCCTGAGTTAGCCCCTTCTCTCGATGGTTTAAAAGTCGTACGTACAGGTTTGCATTTAGGAGATTTCAAAAAGAATCGATTTGAACCTAGCTATGCATTAGCGCTTGCTACAAAAAAGATAGAGAATATACCTTGCTTGCCGATCACTCAAAAGGAATGGCAATCTTACACAGCAGGAGAAACATTTCAACGTGATGGGAATCAAGGATGGGTTTTGCTAGTATTAGATAAGATACCTGTCGGATTTGGGAAACAAGTAAAAGGAACAGTAAAGAACTTTTTCCCTAAAGGATTGAGATTTCACTGAGTGGATTAGTTCGTTTATTTTTTTGTCTATGCTATGATGGAGATAGATAAAAAGGAGCTGATACTTATGAAAACATCAACAAAAGTAACAATCGGATTAAGCGTAGCAGCCGCTGCCAGTGTAGCGACAGCAGTCGTTGTATCGGGAAAAGTAATGGAAAAGATCCATCATATGACTACTCGGATGAAAGTAAAAAAATTCGTCTATGACAAATTTGATGGAAATGAAAAATTACTAGAAATCGTAGATGGTCTTTCAGATAGTGACTTGGATTCTTTGATGGGAATGTTAGCAAAAATCAAATCAGGAAAAAAGAAAATCTCTGTTTATGGTGATTCAATCAAAGATTCAACCGAAGATGTAAAAGACCGGCTAATGCATTTTGTTGAAAAAATGATGTAAGAGAAACTAGCTTTTGAACACTATTCATTCGAAATAAGGGGTTGTGACAAAATTATTGTCACAACCCCTTTAATCTATCTTTAATTATGTTCATGAAGCAATAAAAGATAGCAAAACAGTAAATCGTTGGCTTTTTTTAGATTGAAACCAGACTGTTCTTGAAATTTTTCGATTCGATATTTTAGAGTATTACGATGAAGAAACAGTGTTTTTGCAGCAGAGCTGACATTGCCTAATTCATTCCATAATTCTTGAATGATCACTTCCATTTCATTTTGTTTGATCAGTTCTATGTAACTTTTGATCAACTTACTATCTTTTACAGTATCTTTTGTATAGTAATGTAAAGCCACATCTTGCATAGAAAAAGTACGGCTGTGAGTATAAAGATTGTTTTGCTCTGTTAAAAAAATTTTTCTTTCTTCAGCAAACAAAGGGACGAGGTCGGTGCCAGGTGAATGGAAAGAACCAACGAATACAGACGTTGTCGTATCAAAATCAGCATCTAAAGATAGAAAAATACCGTTGATTTCAGTAGCATCAAGATAATCACGGTTTATTTGTTCGACTAAGAGCGCATCTGTGTCTGTATAAAAAAAGAAATCAGCAGAATAGCGAAATAATTCCAAAATAGTATCTTGCCATTCTTTTTTTAAGAATTCTCCTTTTGATTCGACGTGAAGCTGGATCAAACGAAAGCTTTTTTCTTGAACACAAGAAGCATCTTTAAAAAGATAGTGATACCATGGGTGTTTTTTTTGATCGTTGATTACAGGGAATAACGCTTTCAAAAGGCTGGTTTCTTGTTGAGATAATGAATCTTGTTTGATCCAGATAAAAGCATCATCAATTGCAAAAGAAAGGATATCCGCTTCTGATGCTGGAGAGTTTTTTTTCTGTGCTTGTGGGTAAAGAGCAAGTAATTTATCCATTTTCATCTTGTTCACCTCTTGTATTTATTTTACCATAGAAAAAAAAGTTAGTTACAGCCTTTTTATCATATGCTAAAGTAAAACAAGAAAAAACAAAGGCAGGGAAGGGTAATTGGTAAATACAAATCTTGATGCAGTAGAAAAAGAAAAATGGATGCGCCTTGCATTGGCAGAAGCAAAGAAAGCAGAAATGCTTCATGAAGTTCCGATTGGAGCAGTGGTTGTATTGGATGGAAAAGTGATTGGAAGAGGATATAACCTTAGAGAAACCACGCAAGATGCTACTACACATGCAGAAATGCTTGCAATCAAGGAAGCCTGTGAAAAAGTGGGAAGCTGGCGCTTGGAAGATGCTGCACTTTTTGTTACCTTAGAGCCTTGTCCTATGTGCAGCGGCGCGATGATTTTGTCTCGTGTAGCAGAAGTTTATTTCGGCGCGTATGATCCAAAAGGCGGAACAGCCGGTACCTTGATGAATCTTTTGGAGGACGAGCGGTTTAACCACCAAGCATATGTAGAAGGTGGCATTTTAGAAGACGAATGTGGGATGATTTTGACTGACTTTTTCCGAAAGCTCCGCCAGCGAAAAAAGAAATTAAAAAAAGACTGGTCAACGAATGAAAAATAAGGTATACTATTCTTTGCCGAAAGGCTAGGACAATGGTGGGCTTGTGAAGCGTGTCAGGTCTGGAAGGAAGCAGCACTAAGCAGGTTCCGCCATGTGTCTGATTATAATGAAACGACAACAGACTTTCGGGTCTGTTTTTTTTATTTTTATAGTACTGTAAAAATGAATGTTCCTGATTTTTTAGCCAGACTGATTTATCGAATATTGTACTTATACAATTTGCTTCAAGGCAGGAAAAACTCTGAAATAGAGCTTGTTTCAATGGAAGAAAAAGCTGCCTATGGTATGATAAAGATAAAGAGAGGCGAGAGGGTACATGGAAAAAATAGTGATTTTACATACGAATGATCTGCATTCTCATTTAGAAAATTGGCCAAGGATCAGAAGGTTTTTGGATCAACGTAAACGAGAAAACGAAAAGAAAGAAAAAACGACAACGATTGCAGTAGATCTAGGTGATTTTGTGGATCGTTGGCATCCATTGTCAGAAGCAACGAATGGACAGGAAAATATCTTGCTGATGAATGAAGTTGGTTATGATGCAGCGACGATAGGAAACAATGAAGGCGTAGGAAATTCCAAAGAAGAGTTGAATCATTTATACGATCATGCTGAGTTTGATATCATCCTGGATAACTTATTCGATAAAAATACGCTCCAGCCACCGGCATGGACGAAACCATATAAAATCATTACAACGAAACACCAGACGAAAATCGGACTAATTGCATTTACTGCTCCATTTCCGCTTACTTATAATCCGAATGGCTGGGACATACGGAATCCTTATGATATTTTGCCAGAATTAGTCGAAGATTTACGTTCACAAGTGGATGTTTTAGTTTTGATGAGTCATCTCGGGATTCAGGATGATTTCCAAATTGCAAAAGAAATACCAGCAATTGATGTTATTTTAGGATCGCACACCCATCATTTATTCAGAGAAGGTCACGTAATCAATGATGTCCAAATAGCAGCCGCTGGAAAGTACGGGCAGTATGTCGGTGAAGTCCATTTAACCATCGATGAAGAGAAAAAAATCCTTAAGCATTCAGCCAAAGCCATCCCTACCGAAACAATGACAGCTTTTACAGAAGATGAACAAGAAATAAATAGTTATCTAGAACGTGGGCATGAATTATTAAAAGAAAAAGAAGTAGCAGATTTGCCATTTTCTCTGAGTCTAGATATCTTCAATGAGCATTCGTTTATCCAAGTAGCCCTTGAGGCGGTGAAAGAACGAGGAAAGACGGAAGCAGCAATATTAAACAGTGGTCTGTTTTTAACTGAAATTCCAAAAGGGCGGGTCAATCAGGATCAGCTTCACACTGCGTTGCCGCATCCGATGCACTTGTTAAATGTCACATTGGGTGGAAATGATCTGATCCGCTTAGTTTTAGAAATAGAAAAAAATCGTAACTTTTTACGTAACTATCCTATGAAGGGAATGGGATTTCGCGGTAAGATTTTTGGGCAGATGGTCTATAATGGAATCACATATGATTCTATTAACCATCAAGTCTTTTGGAAGAACAAGCCAATCGATCTGAATAAAAATTATACTTTTACTACCGTAGATCATTTGATGTTTGTTCCATTTTTTCCAACGATTGAGATTGCTGGAAAAAATGAATTTTTGTTCCCTGAATTTATCCGAAGTGTGGTAGGAGATTACTTGAAAGCTCACTACCCAATCAAATAAAAACAAGGTATAATAAAAAAGATAGGTGGTGAACGCATGTCTGCAAAACAAAATGAACAGCAGAACGTTGAGCATAAAACAGAAATTGCTAAGAAAAAATCATCAGCTGAACAGGAAACAACAGTCACCGAAGAACTGACAGCTGCTTTGGAAGAAATCGTTGAGGAGCCTAAAGCAGAAAAAGTCAAAGGCGAGCTAGTGACACTGTTAGATGACAGTAATTTTTTGATAGGTGAAAGACATTATCGGCTTGTGTCCGATTATCGTGAAGGATTTAATGCAGAAAAGCTTGGAGAACGTTACAGTGATGTACTAGCCCGATATGATTATATCGTAGGAGATTGGGGTTATGAACAACTACGCCTAAAAGGATTTTTCCAAGCGGATAATCGACGGGCGCATCCAGATCAGCGAATCGATTCCTTGGAAGACTATCTTTACGAATATTGCAATTTTGGTTGTGCGTATTTTGTCATCGAGAGAATCGGCGGTAAAAAAGAAAAGACAACTCAGCGCCGAAAAAAGAAAAAAAACCATAATCGTGCGTATATCGATGAGAAAAAAGGACCAGTCGCATCTAATCGCAAAAAACCGGTTATTAAAAATCGAAAAACAGAGTCAGCAAAAACCTCTGAAAAAGTAAAAAAACAAGAACAACCTAAACAAGTAGAAAAAACAAAAACAGCATTTACGATAAGAAAAAGGGAAGAGTAGTGGATGAATGGACTATAAAGGATATTTAATTGATTTAGACGGAACGATTTATCGTGGGACACAACCCATACCGGCCGGTAAACGATTTGTGGAAGAATTGCAAAAAAGAAAATTACCTTTCTTGTTTGTTACCAATAACACGACTAAGTCACCAGAAACAGTAGCTAATCGTCTAGCAGATGAGTTTGACATTCATGTAGCTCCAGAGACAGTCTACACAGCTACTTTGGCAACAATCGATTTTATGAAAGCAGATGGAAAAGGGAAAAAAGTCTATGTTATCGGAGAAGCAGGATTGATTGACTTGATTTTAGCTGCCGGATTTACATGGGAAGAAGAGGCTCCTGACTATGTAGTGGTAGGCTTAGATAATTATCTGACCTATGAAAAAGTAGTTAAAGCAACACTTGCTATTCAAAAAGGTGCTACTTTCATTGGAACGAACCCAGATAAGAATATACCTACTGAACGCGGCCTTCTTCCTGGAGCAGGGTCAGTCATCTCTTTTGTAGAGACAGCAACCCAAACGCCGCCGATCTACATCGGAAAACCAGAAGCCATCATTATGGATAAAGCCGTTGAAGTATTAGGGCTGCAAAAAGAAGAAGTAATCATGGTTGGAGATAACTATGAAACAGATATCCAAGCTGGGATACGCAATAATATAGATACTTTGCTCGTTTTATCAGGTTTTACAAAAGAAGAAGATGTACCTGGGTTGCCTATCCCAGCTACCTATGTGAAACAATCACTGGATGAATGGAGCTTCTAATATGAAAAATTCGAGATGGCAGTGGATGGAATATGCTGGATTGTTCAGCCTATTTCTGACACTGATCAGTCTGGCAGTTGGTGTGACGATCAACTTTCGACCACTATACGTATTTGATATCGGACATTTGCAAATTTTGGATTATACTTCTTTAGATCAAGAGACGTTACTGAAAAATTTTGATCACCTAATGAATTATCTCAATAATCCCTTCAAAACCATCCTCAGCTTGCCAGATTTCCCAGTTTCTGCTAGCGGAGCCCATCACTTTTATGAAGTGAAAATTTTGTTTTTAGTGGATTATGCTGTGTTTTTCATCACTTTGATCCCGAGTATTTTGTTTATCAAATATTTGCAAAAGAATGATCGGCTTTGGCGGTTGATTCGTCCGTTTCAAATCGGCATGTTACTGCCAGTTGTTTTCGGTTTTTTCATGATGATAGGATTTGATCGCTTTTTTATCCTTTTTCATGAAACGTTTTTCAACAACGATGACTGGTTATTCGATCCCGTTACTGATCCAATCATCAATGTACTTCCAGAAGAATTTTTCATGCATAGCTTTATCTTATTTTTTGTATTATTAGAATTATTTTTTGCTGTTTTTCTTTTCTTAGGAAAAAATAGCTTGAAACAAACAAAAAAGAAAGAACTCGTCTAAATAGACGTTTTCTTTCTTTTTTTGTTGAATTATTGAGTAAGGCGACTTCTTTTTTCTGGTTCTTTGTGTGCTAATCGACTGGCAGCAGCAGCGGCGATCGCTCCGACGATATCATCTAAGAAGGTATGGACATGAACGCCATCGTGGCTGTTTAGTTCTTTTAAAATACCAGGTTTCACCTTGTCGATATAACCATAATTCGTAAAGCCGATCGTACCGTAAACATTCACGATTGACAAGGCTAGGATCTCATCGATACCGTAAAGGCCTTCGTCATCTTCGATAATATGTTGCAACGGACTCATCAATTTTTTCTTTTCTGCTAATATATCTAATTGGATTCCAGTGATAATGGCGTTATGTACTTCACGCTTTGTTAGCACGCTGTTGACACTTTCAGTACAATCCGCCAAAGTCAAATCAGAAATATAGTCTTTTTGTAAAAACATGACAAGTTGTGCGATATCTTCTACAGTTACGCCACGTTCCTTCAATAGTTCTCTTGCCTTTTCTTCTAAAGTCTCAGTTTTGACGACCATATTATTGCTCCCCCTTTATTTTTTCTTTCTCTATTTCATGTTAACGGAACATGAAAAAAATGCAAGAAACTGCTTTCGGGTTTAACTTGAAATGCAAAGAGATATAAAAAATCAACTAGGACGAAGATTTTTATCGTATAAGCTTGTGCTGTGACCAGGCTGAGTTCGTTCCTTTGGATTAATATAGTGTAAAGCGTTGTTCACTGCAGTAGGTGCTTCACCGAGCCCAGTAGCAATCAGTTTCACTTTTCCTTCATAGGTACAGATGTCACCAGCTGCATAAACGCCTGGAATAGAAGTAGACATATCTGATTTTACAGTAATGGCATTTCTGGTACTATCAAGTCCCCAAGAAGAAAGATGTTCTAAATTAGAAGAGAATCCATAATTGACGATCAGAGAATCAATCATCAAATCAATCGTCTCGTCACTTTTCACTTTTTTTAACCGGATATCTGTCAGTTCCCCATTATTGCCTGATAATCCATCGATGAGATAGGGAGTAAGCAAGTTGACAGATGAAGATTTCAAGCGTGATACACTATGTTCGTGCGCACGAAATTCCGGGCGACGATGAATCAAGTAAACTTCGCTTGCAATAGGCTCTAACATCAACGCCCAATCGATAGCAGAATCACCACCTCCAGCAATAGCGACTTTTTTTCCAGCATACTTCATCAAATCATTCACGAAATAATCCAATCCGTGGTTTTCAAATGATTCAGCATTATCTAAATTCAATTTTCTTGGCTGGAATGAACCATTTCCTAAAGCTAAAATGACTGCTTTGGAATAATGGATGCCTTTATTTGTAGTAATCTCGATAACTTCGTCTTCACGAGTAAGCGAGAGAACTTCTTCTTTTAAATGGAATGTATGGTTAAAAGTAGTTAATTGTTTTTCTAATTGATCGATTAATTCACTTGCTTTTATTGCTGGATACCCAGGAATATCGTAAATATATTTTTCGGGATACAAAGTTGCTAATTGACCACCAAGTTGAGGTAGACTGTCAATGATTTTTGTTTTAGCTTGGCGCATTCCTGCGTAAAAAGCGGCAAACATCCCTACAGGACCTGCACCGATGATTGTAATGTCATAGATTTCCATAAAAATTCCTCCCTTTTCACACTATAGCAGAATTTAATTGAGAATGCTTCTCAAAAATGTTTGAATTCGAAATCGAAACGGTAAGTTATAGAATGTATCTAGTGATGAAAAATAAAAGAAAACAAATCTAGTATTTTTACGAGAGGTTAGGTATTATGTTATTATTATTATGAAGTATGCAAATATTAGGAGGAAACAATATGGCATTCCCACAACTAGATTTAAAAAGTGAAAAAGGACCAAAAGCTGTTATCAAAACAAACCGTGGTGACATTACTGTTCAATTATTCCCTGAACTAGCACCGAAGACGGTTCAAAATTTCATTGAACTTTCCAAAAAAGGTTATTATGATGGCGTGATTTTTCACCGCGTTATTCCTGATTTCATGATCCAAGGCGGCGATCCAACTGGAACAGGAATGGGTGGCGAAAGTATTTATGGCGAAAGTTTTGAAGATGAATTCAGTCGTGAACTGTTCAACCTTCGCGGAGCTTTATCTATGGCAAATTCAGGTCCAAACACAAACGGAAGCCAATTCTTTATTGTAAATAACACAAATGTGCCAGCTAATATGCTTGGACAACTAGAAGGTGCTGGATTCCCATCAGAAATCATTGAAGCGTATAAAGGTGGCGGAACTCCTTGGCTAGATTTCCGACATACAGTCTTTGGACATGTACTAGAAGGGATGGACACAGTAGATGAAATCGCAAATGTACAACGTGGTCCACAAGACCGACCTGTACATGATGTAGTGATTGAAACAATTGAAATTTCAGAATAGTTTGGTATGGTACGGAGTAATTATGAAAAAGGACGAAACCTAGTAAGGTCTCGTCCTTTTATTTTGAATAAATGATTTAATCGATTGTCTCTAAAGCATACTTGATTCGATTAAGTCCTTCCAGTAAAGTTTCTTCTGGACAAGCAATATTCAAGCGCATATGCCCATGACCGGAAGGACCAAACGTGATGCCAGGATTTAATACGACTTTTCCTTTCCGAACAAGAGTGTTCTCCAATTCTTGGTCGTCTGAAATATAGGCGGTAAAATCTAACCACATTAAGTAAGTTCCTTCAGGGTTCATTATTCTCACTTTCGGAAGATACTGTTCAAAAAACTGATTAACTGTTTGAACATTTTTTTCTAGATAAGGAATCAGTTGGCTTAACCATTCTCCACCCGTCTCATAAGCCGCTTGGGTTCCAATCAGTCCAAAAGTGTTGATTTCGTGCTGTTGGTTCATCACTAAATGTTTTTCAAAATCAGCTTTCATCTCTGGATTTTTGATAAATACCATTGAATTTTTGATTGCAGCTAGATTGAAAGTCTTGGTTGCGGAAGTAAAAGCAACTAGTAGATCATCTAAATTAGGATCAATCGTTAGCATGGAAGTAAATGTATGATCGAATAAAGTTAAATCTTGATGGATCTCGTCACTAAACAGAATCACTTGATGTTTTAAACACAATTCGCTTAACTGTTTCAATTCTTCTTTGCTCCAAACACGCCCTCCAGGATTGTGAGGATTGCATAAAATCATTGCTTTTACATTGTTTTCTTCGATTTTTTTCTCCATGTCAGACAAGTCCATGATGAAATGATTATTTTTTTCTAGCAAAGAGCTTCGAACGATGTGACGTTGATTTGTTTCTATAATAGAGGAAAATGGAGGATAAACTGGGTCATGAATCAAAATAGAATCGCCTGGTTTTGTAAAAGTTTGTACTGCTGCAGCTAAACTAGTTAACACACCACTTGTAAAAACGATATTTTCTTTCGTCAACTCCACAGCATGGTGTTGGCGTTCCCAATGAATGATAGCCTGATATAGTTTATCAGACAGAGTGGCATAACCAAAGATTCCATGTTTGATGTATTCACTAAACGCTTTAGCTACCCCACCGGGAGACAAGAAGTCCATATCTGCTACCCACAAAGGAAGTAAGTCATCCATTTGATATGTCTCAGCAATTGCGTCCCATTTTACACTTTCTGTATCTTTTCTTGAAATCTGTTTATCAAATTCGATCATCTTAAGACCTCCAGTCATTTTCGTCGCTTCTTTTTTTGAGCTATTTACAGTATAATGATAAATGCGAAGAGAGGGAAGTAGATGACTTATAAAATTGGACAAATAATTGAAGGAAAAGTGACAGGGATACAGCCTTATGGCGCATTCGTTTCTCTTGATAACGAGACGCAAGGACTTATTCATGTTTCAGAAGTACAATCCGGTTATACGAAAAATATCCATTCATTGTTAAAAGTCGGACAGCCAGTAACAGTTCAGATCATCGACATTGATGAATATTCCAAAAAAATCAGTTTATCTTTAAGAACGTTAGAAAAAACAAATCCAGCTGTTCCATATCGCAGAAAAAGGTATTTCACGAATAAAAATCGTAAGATCGGATTTACCACTATTGCGGAGCAGTTACCTATTTGGATAGAAGAAGCATTATCTGAACTAGAACGGAAAGAAAATAAGAAATAAAAAGTGTATTTTTTCTGAAAATGTGCTAGAATTTTTATGTAAGCCATAGAACAAGTTGATCGAGGTGGAAATTTTGGCAAGCAAAAGAGTTGCTGGTACAATTATGTTGCATTTGGAGGATGGTACTAAAAAATTTTTGGTCCATTCAATTGATGACAAGTTGGAATTTGCGTTAGCGGAACTTTCTGAAGGAAAGACTGGTTTAGCGAATATACTTAATTTCTTAAAAGAAATAGTTCATATCGATGTTAGCAAGATTAGTTTGATGGAATTGACAAATACACATATTAAAGAGGAAAATGTTCCGTTGTTTGTCTTTGAAACTGAACAAAAGAATCAAAGAGAAGAATTAGGCGAAGGATATATTTGGGAAGAACCAGGTCAAATGCGCTCTGTTCTTGGAACTTACGAAGTAGAGGGAGTGCCTTTCTTCTAAAATACAGATTAAGCGAACAAAGAAGTTTGAATTTTTTTCAAACTTCTTTTTTTATTGTTTGGTCCAAAAAATACAATGAAATGTTCTGCTAAAGATAGTTTTTTAGTGCATTTTATTTTCAAAATATGTTGAAAACGGTTGTATAACGAATAATAATAATTGATCGAAAAATCATTTCACAAAGTAATGCTTAATTTATAGTTGACCAAGGAAGAAATACATGATAAATTTAACAGCGTTGATTCTGAAGTGGATGTTATATCACATTTCTAAAAAATTTAAAAAATAGTTATTGACATGTTACTAACGACATGATAAGATAACTGAGTCGTTAAAAAAGAACCACTTGCGAAGCTTGATTCTATCGAAAAAAACTTCAAAAAAGTTCTTGACAAATAACAAACGATAAGTTATGATAAATGAGTTGCTGAAAGATTTCGAAAAACGAAATCGAAAAAAACTTTTAAAAAAGAGTTGACAATCGCTTGTCTCTCTGATATGATATAAAAGTTGCTACGGCAGCCAAAAACGAATCGGGAAATACTCCCGATGAAGTAGACCTTTGAAAACTGAACAAAGTAAGATAAACCAAATGTGTAGGGCGTCTTGATTCAATTCAAGACAACAAACATTTTTAACAAGCAAGCAATATGCTAGCAAACAAATTGAGCTTAACAATCGCAAGATTGTTCGAACTTTTTATGAGAGTTTGATCCTGGCTCAGGACGAACGCTGGCGGCGTGCCTAATACATGCAAGTCGAACGCTTCTTTTTCCACCGGAGCTTGCTCCACCGGAAAAAGAAGAGTGGCGAACGGGTGAGTAACACGTGGGTAACCTGCCCATCAGAAGGGGATAACACTTGGAAACAGGTGCTAATACCGTATAACAATCGAAACCGCATGGTTTTGATTTGAAAGGCGCTTTCGGGTGTCGCTGATGGATGGACCCGCGGTGCATTAGCTAGTTGGTGAGGTAACGGCTCACCAAGGCCACGATGCATAGCCGACCTGAGAGGGTGATCGGCCACATTGGGACTGAGACACGGCCCAAACTCCTACGGGAGGCAGCAGTAGGGAATCTTCGGCAATGGACGAAAGTCTGACCGAGCAACGCCGCGTGAGTGAAGAAGGTTTTCGGATCGTAAAACTCTGTTGTTAGAGAAGAACAAGGATGAGAGTAACTGTTCATCCCTTGACGGTATCTAACCAGAAAGCCACGGCTAACTACGTGCCAGCAGCCGCGGTAATACGTAGGTGGCAAGCGTTGTCCGGATTTATTGGGCGTAAAGCGAGCGCAGGCGGTTTCTTAAGTCTGATGTGAAAGCCCCCGGCTCAACCGGGGAGGGTCATTGGAAACTGGGAGACTTGAGTGCAGAAGAGGAGAGTGGAATTCCATGTGTAGCGGTGAAATGCGTAGATATATGGAGGAACACCAGTGGCGAAGGCGGCTCTCTGGTCTGTAACTGACGCTGAGGCTCGAAAGCGTGGGGAGCAAACAGGATTAGATACCCTGGTAGTCCACGCCGTAAACGATGAGTGCTAAGTGTTGGAGGGTTTCCGCCCTTCAGTGCTGCAGCTAACGCATTAAGCACTCCGCCTGGGGAGTACGACCGCAAGGTTGAAACTCAAAGGAATTGACGGGGGCCCGCACAAGCGGTGGAGCATGTGGTTTAATTCGAAGCAACGCGAAGAACCTTACCAGGTCTTGACATCCTTTGACCACTCTAGAGATAGAGCTTCCCCTTCGGGGGCAAAGTGACAGGTGGTGCATGGTTGTCGTCAGCTCGTGTCGTGAGATGTTGGGTTAAGTCCCGCAACGAGCGCAACCCTTATTGTTAGTTGCCATCATTCAGTTGGGCACTCTAGCAAGACTGCCGGTGACAAACCGGAGGAAGGTGGGGATGACGTCAAATCATCATGCCCCTTATGACCTGGGCTACACACGTGCTACAATGGGAAGTACAACGAGTTGCGAAGTCGCGAGGCTAAGCTAATCTCTTAAAGCTTCTCTCAGTTCGGATTGCAGGCTGCAACTCGCCTGCATGAAGCCGGAATCGCTAGTAATCGCGGATCAGCACGCCGCGGTGAATACGTTCCCGGGCCTTGTACACACCGCCCGTCACACCACGAGAGTTTGTAACACCCGAAGTCGGTGAGGTAACCTTTTGGAGCCAGCCGCCTAAGGTGGGATAGATGATTGGGGTGAAGTCGTAACAAGGTAGCCGTATCGGAAGGTGCGGCTGGATCACCTCCTTTCTAAGGAATATTACGGAGACTACACAATTTGTTTTTACTTTGTTCAGTTTTGAGAGGTTTACTCTCAAACACTTTTGTTCATTGAAAACTGGATATTTGAAGTAAATGTAAGTAATACAAACCGAGAACACCGCGTTGAATTTGAAAGCTGAACAAATTGTTTAGCCTGAAGCAAAATAGGCGGACGGCCATAAAATCTTTGATTTTATGAGACGATCGATCTTTTTACCGTACAGGCTGATTTGTGAGCTGGATAGAGTTTTTTAATAAGTTCAATTGCTTATTTTCTTGATCTAACTTCTATCGCTAGAAGAAGGATCAAAACCCAACCGTAAGGTTGATAAGGTTAAGTGAATAAGGGCGCACGGTGGATGCCTTGGCACTAGGAGCCGATGAAGGACGGGACTAACACCGATATGCTTTGGGGAGCTGTACGTAAGCTATGATCCAGAGATTTCCGAATGGGGGAACCCAACATCTTTAATAGGATGTTACGATTGTGTGAATACATAGCACATTCGAGGTAGACGCAGAGAACTGAA
>NZ_JBIONA010000001.1:1907500-2222500 GCF_051711605.1 Enterococcus sp. DIV0436a | reverse complement strand
TGGTGTACCAGTTGTTCTGCCAAGGGCATTGCTGGGTAGCTATGTAGGGAAGGGATAAACGCTGAAAGCATCTAAGTGTGAAGCCCACCTCAAGATGAGATTTCCCATTTCTTTAAGAAAGTAAGATCCCTGAGAGATGATCAGGTAGATAGGTCAGGAGTGGAAGTACAGTGATGTATGGAGCGGACTGATACTAATCGATCGAGGACTTAACCAATAGGTTAAAAGAAAAGATCTCGGAAAAAAACTTATGTGACTTCAAATCCAGTTTTGAGTGAACAAAATTTACTCAATAAAAGATAACACCACAGTGTGGTGGCGATAGCGAGAAGGATACACCTGTAACCATGCCGAACACAGAAGTTAAGCTTCTTAGCGCCGATTGTAGTGAGGGGTTGCCCCTTGTGAGAGTAGGACGTCGCCACGCTGATGTTATTCCGGCATAGCTCAGTTGGTAGTAGCGCATGACTGTTAATCATGATGTCGTAGGTTCGAGTCCTACTGCCGGAGTAAAAGTAGATGTAAGAAATATCATACTGTAGACAAAAGTATCAGTTTCCTCTTTACTAAGAGTGTAGACTGATACTTTTGTCTATTTTTGTATAATAAAAAATATGAAGACATATGCTCCCACTGCTAAGTGACCAATTTTTTCAGATTCATTTCGGCAAAAACAAGCATCGTATGCACCTGATTGTTTTCTAAGCCTCGATACCTGATGCAGCGCATTCCATGCTTTTTCTCATAAAGCGAAAAAAGAGGAGCAGGAAGTCAAGACAGATGTCAGCTTTGAAATCTATTTCAAACAAGTTTCTGGTGGACCTGTGACTTATCCTGTAGAAGATTACAATTATCTTTTTAATGGGGTAAAACTGTAGAAGTTTTTGCAGGTGTTGCTATTACATGTTGTGATCATTTTCTTTTTATCATTACTAAAGAAATCAGAACAGATCTTATTGAAAAAGTTGAACAATTTCACCTTGTCCCAGTTAAGTTTTCGTATTCGTGAATATACACAAATGCTTTCAATGGTCGCTATACGGATTGCTTAAACAATCGATCCGTAGAGAAGTAGGTGTGTTATTCTTAGCACCAGGAATCTTAGGTGTAGTCCATGTCTTGTTCGGATTACAAATGTTTGGTCTATTCATGCAAAATCCATACAAAAATATTTGGGCACCATTTACGATCTTCTTCGTATTGTATTTCATCTACTATGTACTGACGACATGGTTATATACAAGGATTGTATTACAAGACAAAAATAAGTAGGTATCATTTTGCTAATATGAACAAATATCAAGACCAATCAGAATTTGGCTTAAGAATTTTTTGCCCTAAATACTGTCAATTAAAAATTTTTACATTTGCCAGTGTGACTTAAATTTATTTTCTACTTGCCAATGCCTCTTATCTAAAAATTAGCAACGTGTTTGTTAACTAGAAATTTGTTCAACTTTTAAAATGAAGCTTCAATTTAACCAATGAAATTAGAATAAAGGAAAGGTTATACTAATATCTTATTGTCATTTGAAAAATTGGCATATACGGTCATAGTAAGGCAATAACGGAATATTACAATTGAACTAGACTAAAATAAAAAGGGTCTTTGTAACATTAACTAAGTGTTACAAAAGATCCTTTTTTGTTTTAGAAAAATTACGGAATGCTTTCACACACGAAACGACAAACTATTAGGTGAGAAAAATGATATTTACTATAAAAGAAACATAGTATAACGAAAATTTGGTTTATTTTAACAGTAATGAGGTTAAAAAGGTTGGCTACCAAATGGCAACATTTGAAGAAGTTTTTTAAAACAATGGTATCGGTTAAATTGCATCCTTAAGTCTTTAAGCAATTTAAGATTGTTAGTGTAACTTGTTACATAAAATGTAACAAATTTTCTTTAAATGACTTTGATTTCTAAAGTGTTAAATCCGCTTTCATAAATCTCGAAAGACGCTTATTCTAAATATGTCAGATATATTACTCGAGTAAAAGACATATCAATTAAAAATTTCGAAGGAGCGTTAATTATGCAGAAAAGAGATTTTATTGATACAAATGATTTTACAAAAGAAGAAATCGATTACTTAATCAAACTAGGATTAAAAATCAAAAAAAGTATTAAGTATGGTCATTACCCATTACTACTTAAAAATAAAACACTAGGTATGATTTTTGAACAGTCTTCCACTCGAACCCGTGTTTCATTTGAAACCGCAATGGAACAATTAGGAGGACACGCTCAATATTTAGCACCTGGTCAAATACAACTAGGAGGACATGAAAGTCTTGGTGATACTGCACGAGTATTATCACGTTTAGTAGATATATTAATGGCTCGAGTTGAACGTCATGAATCAGTGGTTTCGTTGGCAAAGAACGCAACAATTCCAGTTATTAATGGCATGAGTGATTACAACCATCCTACGCAAGAACTAGGCGATATTATTACGATGACTGAACATTTACCGAAAGGAAAAAAATTATCTGATTGTAAAATTGTTTTTGTTGGAGATGCAACGCAAGTTTGTGTATCTACCATGTTTATGGCAACAAAAATGGGAATGGATTTTGTTCAATACGGACCAGAGGGATTCCAAATTAAAGAAGAAGCATTAGAAATAGGGAAGGAAAATGCCAAAAAATCAGGAGGAAGTGTGCAGATCACAGAAGATGTTAATGTGGCTCTTAAAGATGCGGACTTTGTCTATACGGATGTGTGGTATGGCTTATATGAAGCGGAATTATCTGAAGAAGAACGGATGAATATTTTCTATCCAACCTACCAAGTAAATAATGAATTGATGAAAAAAGCTTCACCACATGCAAAATTTTTGCACTGCTTACCAGCAACACGCGGTGAAGAAGTTACAGATGAAGTGCTAGATGGTGAACAATCTATCGTATTAGATGAAGCAGAAAATCGATTAACAGCTATGCGTGCTTTATTAGTTTATTTTTTGAATCCATATTTGGATTATGCCGATCAAGCTTTAGCAGAAAAATTTGATGGGGAACTGCAGTGTATGCTGAAACCTAAACGTCAATTAGAACGAAGAGATTAGCAAGAACTTGCTTAAGCAGTAGAAGAGACGTGTGAATTTTTTGCTAATTCATAGAGAATAAAAAAATTTACACGTACTTTTCATAAAAGGCTCATCGAAAGGAGCACAATAATGAAAGAAAAAAAGAAATTCCGTTTATTTGATGCAGTATTGATGGCCGTTGTAGTTATCTTAGTGGTAGAGTCGGCAGCACCAGCTGCTGCAATCGGCTCTTCGCAATTTTTTTGGTGGGGTTTATTGTTGATATTATTTTTCTTACCTTACGGATTAATATCAGCTGAACTTGGTACGACATATGACGGCGAAGGAGGGATCTATGACTGGGTTAAAAAAGCTTATGGAAGAAAGTGGGGTGCTAGAGTCGCTTGGTTTTACTGGATTAATTTTCCTATTTGGATGGCGAGTCTCGCCGTTTTATTTCAAGAAGTATTAACTCAAATTTTTCAGTTAAACTTTAGTACGCCTCTACTAATTATGTTGCAGTTGGTATTTGTCTGGATTGTTACGATAATTAGCTGTTACCCTGTTAGTGATAGTAAGTGGATCTTAAATATCGCTGCATTTGCGAAAGTGGCAATCATGATATGTCTTGGTGTTTTGGGTATCTATCATGCATTAACAAAAGGAATGGCTAATAACTTTTCTGGAACAGCTTTGTTACCTAAACTAGATATTCAAAATTTTAGTTTTTTATCTGTTATCTTGTTTAATTTTTTAGGATTTGAAGTGGTCACTACTCTAGCAAATGAAATGGATAACCCTAAAAAACAAATTCCACAAGCTATTATTTATGGTGGTGTTTTGATCGCCTTTTTCTATTTGTTTGCTGCATTTGGAATGGGAGCGGCGGTACCAGCAGATCAATTATCTGCTTCTGGAGGATTAATTGACAGCTTTATTTTGCTTGTTGGGGGATTGAATCCTTTTGTTGTATTAATCGGTATTTTCTTCATGTATACGCTGGCAGCAAACTTGATTTCTTGGTCCTTAGGAGTAAATTATGTCGCTTTGTATGCTGCAAAAAATCATGATATGCCTCTAATTTTCGCTAAAAAAAGTCAAAAAAATGATATGCCAGTAGGAGCTTCTGTCACTAATGGTATTATTGCTTCACTTCTAATTATTATTGCACCCTTTATCCCAAATGAGAATATTTTTTGGGCGTTTTTCTCACTAAATGTAGTAGCATTGTTACTTTCTTATATTATGATGTTTCCAGCGTTCTTGAAGTTAAGAAAAATCGATTCTCATGTTGTTCGTCCATTTAAAGTTCCTGGACCAAATTGGTTGTTAAAATTAATGACGATTATCCCAATGTTGTTGCTAATCGCGACACTACTTTTTTCTGTAGTTCCTCTAGATTCAAGTTCTTCAGAGATAAATACTAAAGTACCCGTGTTGCTCGGAACAATTTTTGCCTTTGTTATTGGTGAAATCGTGATTCACTATTCGTCAAAAGAAAAAAAAGATAAAGGAGTGCTTACTGATGAAAACAATTGATAGTTCACCTAAAAAAGATCATTTTAGAATGCCCGGAGAATTTTCGGCGCATGAAGGAGTATATATGTTGTGGCCACAACGTCCTGATAATTGGCGAGATGGAGGAAAACCAGCCCAGCGAGCTTTCGCAGAGGTTGCTAGGGCGATTGCCAATTTTGAGCCTGTTACAATGGGTGTGAATTCTGATCAGTATGATAATGCTCGCCACATGCTTCCCGAACATATACGGGTGGTAGAAATTGCTAATAATGATTCATGGGTTCGAGATTGTGGTCCTACTTTTGTTACAAATAGTCAAGGAAAAGTTCGAGGTGTGGATTGGACATTCAACGCTTGGGGCGGGCTGGAAGATGGACTTTATTTCCCTTGGGATCAAGACGATCAAGTTGCACAAAAAATTTGTGAAATTGAATGGAAGGACCGTTATCGTTTAGATAATTTTGTTTTGGAAGGGGGATCTATCCATGTTGATGGAGAAGGTATATTAATTACCACAGAAGAGTGCTTATTATCAAAAGGACGTAATCCACAGCTATCAAAAGAACAAATTGAAAATATTTTAGGAGAGTATCTAAATATTGATAAGGTAATTTGGTTAAAGCGCGGAATTTATTTAGATGAAACGAATGGCCATGTAGATAATATTGTTAATTTTGTAGCGCCTGGTGAAGTTGTTTTAGCTTGGACAGATGATAAGCAGGATCCACAATATGAAATTTCTAAAGAATGCCTAGAAATTCTGGAAAACTCCGTAGATGCAAAAGGTCGAAATATTCATGTAACAAAATTGCATGTGCCTAAGCCTATACTTATTAACGAAAAAGAAAGTCATGGAGTAGATACCATAAATGGTACACTTCCACGTCAAAAAGGAGATCGTTTGGCAGCAAGTTATGTAAATTACTATACAGCAAATGGAGGAGTTATTTATCCATTATTTGATGATCCAATGGACGAAAAGGCAAAGGAAACATTGCAATCCTTATATCCTGATCGTAAAATTGTGGGTGTTTATACTCGAGAAATCTTATTAGGTGGAGGAAACATTCATTGTATTACGCAACAAATCCCTAAAGGAGAAAACGTGTTATGACAAAGAAAATAGTTGTGGCATTAGGAGGTAATGCAATATTAACAAATGATCCTACGGCAACAGGACAACAAAAGACTTTAGCTGAAACAGCTCAGTCATTAGCTGCTCTAGTTGAAAAAGGCTATAAGCTACTTATTACTCATGGTAACGGGCCTCAAGTAGGTAACTTATTATTACAACAAAAAGCTGGAGCAACCCAAACGAATCCAGCAATGCCACTTGATACCAATGTTGCAATGACTCAAGGCAGCATAGGATATTGGCTAGCACAGGCGTTAACGAATGAATTGAAGAAACGTGGTATAGAAAAATCCATAGTAGGATTGTTCACTCAAGTTATTGTTTCTGAAGAAGACCCAGGATTTAAACAGCCTACTAAACCAATTGGGCCATTTATGACGAAAGAACAGGCTGAAAAAGAAACGAGAATGACCGATTCTATCTTCAAAGAAGATGCAGGAAGAGGATGGCGTAAAGTAGTGGCTTCTCCTAAACCTATAGATATAGTTGAATCAAAAGTTATAAAAACGCTAGTTGATTCAGATGTAATTGTAATTGCAGGAGGAGGTGGTGGTATTCCGGTAATTCAAACTGGTGAAGGCCTAAGAGGTAAAGAAGCTGTGATAGATAAAGACTTTGCTTCTGAAAAACTTGCTGAAATCATTGATGCAAATGAACTGATTATCTTAACTGGTGTTGCAAATGTTGCTGTCCATTTTAACACACCGCAACAAAAAGAACTGAAAAAAATTGATATTGAGACATTAGAAAAATACAAAGATAATGGTGAGTTTGCACCAGGAAGTATGTTGCCAAAAGTGGAAGCTGCCTTAGAATTTGTTAAGAAAAAACCTAATGCGCGAGCTGTAATTACTTCTTTAGAAAATTTAGATAAATTACTAAAAGAAAATGCTGGCACGATTATTTATAGCTCACAAAATTTAGAACAAAAAAGTCACTTAGTAGATATATTAACATATGAGTAAAAGAAAAAGTAACTGTGCGAAATAGAACATCTAGTTGTTTCTATTTCGCTTTTTTAATCCTATTATAGATATACTTAGAATGTTATAGTATGTTTAAGACAATACCCTAAAATTTAGTTGGTTACTAAGAATGTTGGTTTATTTAAAGGAGGAACATTTATGCTAGAATCGTCACCAAAAAAAGATGGATTTCAATTGGCACCAGAGTGGTCTTTTCATAAAGAATGCTATTTGATTTGGCCCGAACGTCCAGATAACTGGCGTTTAGGGGGAAAACCTGCACAAAAAGCATACGCTGAAGTCGCTGAAGTAATTGCACGATTTGAAAATGTAACTATGCTCGTTTCGCATCAACAATTCTTGAATGCACGTTATCAATTACCTGAAAAAATACGTGTACTAGAAGTAAGTAATAACGACGCATGGATAAGAGACACGGGACCATTATATGTTATGAATTCTTTGGGGGAAGTACGTGGTGTCGATTTTCGATTTAATGCTTGGGGCGGTTTGTTAGATGGGTTATTTTTTCCGTGGGATCAAGATGATTTGTTAGCTCAAAAAATTTGTGAACAGGAGAGAATTGAATATTACCAATTACAAGAGTTTGTTCTAGAAGGTTGCTCAATACATACAGATGGGGAAGGAACGCTTTTTGCAACAGAAGAATGCTTGTTATCAGAAGGACGTAACCCTCAATTAGATAAAGAATCAATTGAAAAAATTCTAAAAGAGTATTGTGGCATAGAAAAAATCGTTTGGTTTCCTCGAGGCTTTTTTTTGGATGAAACAAACGGTGATATCGATAATTTAATCAATGTTGTACGGCCTGGTGAAATTATTTTGAGTTGGTGTGAACAACCAAGTGATCCAATGTACGAAATCGTCAGAGAAGCAGAAGAAGTGTTGATGAAAGAAAAAGACGCAAAAGGAAGAAGCTTCATTATACACAAGATAGAATTACCAAAACCTTTATATATTACAGAGGAAGAAGCTGCTGGTGTTGATCCGGTAAATGGCATGCTTCCTCGATTTTCCGGTGATCGGTTGATTGCTTCTTATGTAAGCTATTATACAGCAAATGGCGGCATTATTTTTCCACTTTTTGAGGACCCAAATGATAAAAAAGCAGAAGCACTATTAAAAAAAATATACCCAGAATATGAAATTATTGGTGTAATGGCTCGTGAAATTTTACTTGGTGGTGGAAATATTCACTGTGTTGCTCAAGGAGTACCTCAATAAGAAAGGGGTGATAGGTAATGGATTTTTTTGAAATAGCCAATAGTCATATTTCAGAGCTGACTAAGAATGAACAAATTCTTTTTGATTACGTCATCAATAACCTAGAAAACATTAAAAGTAAAAGTATCCGCGAAGTTGCTGATGACTGTTTTGTTTCAACAACTACTTTTCTGCGTTTTGTCAGAAAGCTTGGATTTTCTGGATTTAGTGAGTTTACCACTGTTATTAAATATACGTTACTTTATAAAACTCCTCTTCCCGAGAGTTCACCTTTTGTCGTTAGCCAGAAAGATTATCGCGAAGAGTATTTAAAGAATTTAGTTGAATCTGTTCGCGTAATAGATACAGATAAAGTGAAACTAATTGTAGAACAACTACAAAAACAGCCTAAAATTTTTTTATTTGCTAAAGGATTGAGTAAAGAAATTATGCGTTATATACGATATTTGTATAATACAGCCGGTTTTTTTGTAATTTTTCCTGAAGATCATCAAACTCGTTCTATTGCACAAAAGCAAGTTAAAAAGAATGATATAGCCTTTATCTTCAGTTACAAAGGAGAAGATTTAGAGTTGATCGAAACAATTCGAAAAATAAAGGAACAAGATCATCCTTTAATCGTTTCAATTACTGGAGCAGATAATAACTTAATTCAAAACTTTAGTGATATTAATCTTTATTTGTTTACAGATGAAATCAGCTTGAATCATCTAGATATTACGTCACATATCTCAATGATTGCATTAATGGAATTAATTTTGTACCAATTTATCGAAAGCAGTGGAACAGACACTTACCATCTTGTTTTTCGTTGAATGATCGACAAGAGAATATTTTGTTCATCGGCAGCAGCATCTTAGAAATGATGAACAGTACTAGTATGGAAGCTTGTCGTCAACTAATCAAAATTACTGGAAGATCTTATTGTACGAAAGTTTATTTTCTTTATAAGGATGTTCTTCAGACAACCACAGAGGAGGAAAGCAAGAAAGCGGTCAAAAAATGTATTTGTACGTTGGGGTTGCCAATTGGTTATGAAACGCTATTATAAGTGTGGGCCAAATATTATATACAGCATTTATTTGATTCAAAAAGTTATTATCAAAACGGTGTAAGTAACAAACGTTCACGATTCGGGAATTACTACAGTAAATGAAATTTAAATTGTAGATAACGTAAAGGTAGACGTATATCTACAATTTAAATTTGTTAAAAAACAGCAAAATGAGAATAGTGGCTTAACAAATATCATGCGAGAAATATTATGGGCAGTTGCAAGAATTGAAAAATGAATTCGATTCTTGGTTGAACGGGTTAGATGTATCTAATGAACAGATTTAATCTGGAATTTTTTATTTTTTGAACAACAATACACACCGATTTAGAGGTTTTACTCTAAGGAACATAAGAGATATAGTATATCCGCGTATGGCTATACTATGCAGTGCAAGGTTCATTAGTCATACCAAATTTATTGGTATGTTTATACCTTTCTCGTGTGAAGCACTATTAAAATTGACACTAAAATGTTAAGAGGACAGATAAAAATACAAAATGAATTATGTCAGTTGAAGATTCTTTCCAATAGAAACTAAAAAAGAATCCAAAAATTGACGAAAAAGATGGGCTAAATCCCGGTGAAAATGTCGCAGATTTTAAATGTCTATCTCTATGACATTGACATTGAAGGAAATAAAAAATACTTCGATAGACGCTAGCAATAAGCCATTATTAGTTATGACATTAGTGTTAAACATTCAAAACATTTTGGATAATAGATACAATGAAAATCCAAAATCCTTTGAAAAATCATTTTCATCCTTGACAAAAAGAAGAAATCCCGAGCGTACTAAGCAACAAAGACAAAGGACTTCAGGTTAAGGATATTCATACTCTAGTAATGGGGATTAACCAAATGTTGAAAAATCAGCCTAGTCCATTTATCAAAAATATCACATTTTGTAGCGAAGGAGCGGTCTTTTTGCTTTGTAAGAGTTATAAAGAAATTTCGATCTGGTAATTATCAGCTATGTTATGACCATGCTTAACGAGGTTGAAAGCCTTTTTATCAAGTATTGGTAGTGTAACAATTGATTAACATGCGTAAGTACGAATTAGGATTATATGAGTCTCATTAGGAAATATAACCTGGTGAATAAACTAGATTGAAAGGAATATTAAGTATGATATAATTTTCAATCTAGATACTGAAAATTGAAGAAAGGGTAATGTTTTGAATCGGTACAGTCTGAAGATGAGTAGTAATAATGAACTGCATATAAAATTTTTCCCGTGAATCGACCAAATAACTAATTGGAAGAGTATGGATTGTCCCATCACTGGACAGAGAATAATGTATTCCATAATTGATATAGCAACGTTTTCGAGTTCATCTAATCGAAACCTATCCCCGACAATAGGGGACGAGAATGTTAATAGATAACTATAAAACTTCAAGCAACGCATTAAATAGAGTGAAGAAAATTTTCTATCTATTTTTTAGTCAGCAATCTTTAGGTACAAATTAAGAATGTTTCTGCAAAAGAATATCAATCATTTACGCTTAGAATGTCGTACCATAAATGATTGGTATTCTTATTTTGTCAGAAAATAAGATCATACTGTTACAGTATGATCTGTGACTAAGAGCATTAATTTATGCTATTTTTTGAAAGAAAATGGATTGTAACAAAGCACATAGAAATAATATTCTGAGAAAAAAAGAGATACCGGAACTGCTGTCCGTTCGACAAGCTGTCCTCGGTTTTTTTGTACGTAAAATTTAAAAACAGATGCTCATCGATCCATCGGCTGAATTGCCATAAGCGAGTGATTAAATCTTTTTCATAGAATATAGAGGCATTATAGTATAAAAGCTCATTGGTAATTTTCTCTTTTATCTTTTTGTGTTTCTCCGGGGAAAATTCATTTAATAAGTGATGGGATAATAGTCATTATCTATACTTTATTCAATGCACGACTTTCCAATAATAATTCTGTCACGATCAGTATCTCTTTGGCGTCTAATTTATCCAATTTTTTTAATGTGTATTATCGATTTTTTCTTAGTAAATAAGTTCTAAATTGACAGGAGACTGTAAAAGTTGCTGTTTGATAAAAGCTAAACCATTCGTAAATTGACACTATATTTTTCTATAAGATGTATGAGCAAAAGATAATTGTAAAAATCAACAGATTTTAGAAAAGTATATCGAGATTGAAGAAAAAATTAGAAATAGCCATATTATTTATGGGAGACCCGATAGAGTAAATAGTTTGGAGGAAAATATAAATAACAGGAATATTAAAATAAGTACATCGGAATAGGCGAGTGCAAACGGCAGTATGTACAAATCAAGCTATCCTTACTCTTAAAGAAGGTAGTCAACCTACAAATTTTTCAAGAGTAGCTAATCAAGCAAAAATTTGAAAATCAACTCTTTATTCAATTCCAGAGGTGAGAGAACAGATCGCTTTTTATAGGAAGGGATGGTTCTATAAGCAAAAGCAGGACGACACTAAATCAGATTGTATGATCCACTCATTAGTAAGAAAAATTAAGTCTTTAGAGCCAAAAAATAAAGGAAAAGAACTTAAGCTTCAAATAAAAAAGATATACGGGAACCTATTCGAAGGTACAACACAAGAATAAATAGAGTTCTGGTCAAAGAAATTTTAAAGTTTCATTTTTCGAAAATTGACTAAAAATTCGTGTTCAGGATATGAAACGCCCTATTTCAGGAAGTTTTTGACCACGATTAAATTATCCATGTTATAGTCGTGAGGTTCTAAAAAAACTTTAAAAGGAGCATGTAGAGACATGCAAAATGTAAAAGAATTAAGTACGAAAGAGATAAAACAAACATCTGGTGGTGGTGCTGGTAAAAATCTTATTTATGGTATGGGCTATGGCTATTTGCGGAGTTGTAATAGGTTATAATGTTCCGTAAAATAATAAAATATGTAAGATCTGTAGTTATATTTATATTGATAGCTACACTTATGGTGCCTTTATTTATTTTTGAAGGTTCTATGCCACTAAAAATATTAAGTTTACTAGTTATCTTGTTATTAAATGTAGTTGGTATATTAGTAAAAAAAGAGCTGGGGATGAAATATTTCGGAATGGTACACTAATTAAAGAGAGGATGTTTATATTATGAATTTAAAAAAAAATAATTTAGAGTATAATTTATGCATTTTTTTAGCAGTAATTATAAATTTAGGATTATTTATTTTTTCCGAAACTATATTAAGTAAGATTTTACTATTGATTGCTATTGTTTTATTAGTTATTCCTAATTTCATGCAAAAAAAGAAGAGAAAAAACTCGTAATGAGTTTTTTCTCTTCTTTTTTAGTTGCATTTAGAGTATACATTTGCTAACCCAGCAGCCCATGCTAGTGGTCCTTTTGGGATTCCAAATAATCCCCCAGCAATTGCAGCACCACATTTTGCTCCACCTTTAGATAAGTTGTTAGGTCTATTTAACTCATTAGGCATTCTGTGATCATTTTCTCCACCGATAATTTGTTTCATCTCTTTCGTACTTAATTCTTTTACATTTTGCATATTTAAACACGTTCCTTTTAGAGTATTTTTATTACGATACTAGTGTGACATATATCTATAGCAAACAGTTAAAAACTTCCTGAAATAAGGTAATAACATTCCTGAAACCTATAAAATTCATCTGTTTTCATTTTAGATGAAGCGACAAATGGACTTGATAAACTACTAGAACATGAAATGATGGATCGCCTTTTAAATTTAGCAAATAAAACTCTTATATTTATTGTGCATCATTTATCGATTGCAAAATCTGGCGATAAAATTTTAGAATCCTATACATATATTTGCTAATGTACCTAAACTTTCCTGAAAGTCGGCACACGAAATGACAAATCTTCAGCAACTTGCTTCAGTTTTGTCATTACTTACTAAAAAGGTTTGGCAATCTCTATATTTGCTGCAAATAATCGCTTGTCAAAGGGGAGCAATCTCCCCCTTGAATTCCCCTCAAAACCCAAGCTCAATAATACAAAAGGCGGCTGGCATTTGCCAGCCGCCTTTTGTATTATTGAGCTTGTTTCCTTTTCGGTTAAATTATTGATTTGCAACAATCAATAATAAACAACTAACTACCAATACGGAATTCACTTTCTGTTATTTTTTTTAAAATAAATTAATGAATATAAGAACCAACATATATATATAGACATAGTTCCTAATAAAAAGCTCAAATAAAAACTGTCTATATATTTGACTAAAATTTTATTTAATAATTCTCCGAGTATTAATCCAATTAGAGTAATAATCCCTATAATTGAAGCTTTTTCTAATTGAAGCCATTTCTTTACAGATAATTTTTTATTCATTTAATTTTTCCTCTTAATCATTAACCATACAAATAATCCTTATAACGAGAACAAGCTTTTGACAGTTACTATGCTATTAATTTTAATTAGAGATATAAGTCTTTTACCACATTTTTATTTTCTACGTCCACCATTCCAACCTTTTTTAAATCCTGAGATTATTTGGTCTGAATGATCCCATGCATCTTTTACTAAATAGCCAAGGCCAGCAACTATAATAGGTGCTATTCCTCCTTGAATCTGTAGAAGTTCTTTTTTAGATAACTCATTATATTTTTTCATTAATATTCACTCCTACGCTTACCCTAAACTTTTCGATAAACAATATCCAGGAATTATCATGTGTTTAACAGGATGGTTTGTTATACAGTTTGCTTGTTTACCCATAAATTGTCCTACACCATACCAAAGACTATCATTAGAACCACCGATAATTTGTTTCATCTCTTTTACAGAAACTTCTTTTACATTTTGCATATTGGAACTCGCTCCTTTTATATTATTTTTATTACGATACTATCATGATATACATCTATAGCAAACAGTTAAAAACTTCCTGAAATAAGGCTTTTTCATTCCTAAAACCTATAAAATTACAATTTAATTTTATTGAATATGTTATTTTAATAACTAGTTAACATAATATGTAGTTTCTTATACGGAATAAGCATGAGTTGTCTTGTTTGTTTAGTGCTATTTAGTTTTCTTTTTTATATTTCCTAACTTACGTTTGTGTAATGTAAAAAAGAATGGGTGTTATTCATTCTGGATTATTCGAAAGAATCAGTAAATGATTATTTTCTAATCGACATGAAGCCTTTTTATGCGAGTATCGAGTGTATAGAAAGAAATTTTGATCCATTAACAACAGAACTTGTTGTTATGAGTCGCGCTGACAATACTGGTTTAGGATTGATATTAGAGCTTCTTCTCCTGAAGCAAAAAAGCGGTATGATATTACAAATGTGAGTAGACCACGTGATTTATCACAACTATTTCCTAAAACATCATACGTTGTTCCACCACGTATGAACCTATATATCAAGCGAAATATGCGGGTAAATAATATTTTCAAAAGATATGTGGCTGACGAAGATCTACTGATGTATCCAATCGATGAACCCATTTTAAAAGTGACCAGATCACTGAATATTTTTACGACTGAAGGAACAAGAAGTCAGAGAAGGAAAAAATTCGTTCAAAT
Source organism: Enterococcus sp. DIV0436a (assembly GCF_051711605.1). NCBI lineage: Bacteria > Bacillati > Bacillota > Bacilli > Lactobacillales > Enterococcaceae > Enterococcus > Enterococcus sp. DIV0436a. Next base: position 2,208,020 of record NZ_JBIONA010000001.1, on the reverse strand, counting down.
GATCCAAGAACGTATTAAAGAAGAATTAGGATTGATTGCTACGGTAGGTGTCGCGGAGATAATCCCCTTTGGCCAAACTCGCCTTAGACAATGAAGCGAAGCACAATGAAGGGTTTATTGCTGAATGGACGTATCAAAATGTTCCTGAGAAAGTATGGAATATTCCTAAAATGACGGTCTTTTGGGGCATAGGGTTTCGAATGAAAAAAACTCAACCAGATGGGGATCATGAGTATTAAAGACCTTGCTAACTGGAATCATTATACGATTAAGAGTAGGTTAGGTGTGATTGGCTTATAGCTGTACTTTCATGCAAATGGTATTGATCGAACTGACATAGCAAATTATTACTGAGATGATTAAAAAAACTAATTTATAAGCAATGAAAACGTTGACTTATAAAATGAAATAAAGTATATTTATTTTGTAAGAAAAGAAAAAAGAACTTGAGATAGCGACGCAGTTATCTCTAGAGTTATGTTACTGATAAATCAGGCAGAACTCAGAACTAATATCAAGTAAAGCTTTATGATCAAAAGCTTATTTGATATTGGATCTGAGTTCTTTTTTCTGGAAAGGAGAAACTAATGAAAGTTAAAAAGATTATCAATAACAATGTAGCTTTAATTGATCGGGGAGGAAATGAAGCAATTATCTATATGACAGGGATTGCTTTCAAAAAAAAAGTTGGCCAACGCATTAATGATTCCGAAATTGAAAAAACATATGTTTTAGATTCGAAAGACCGTTTAGAACATTTTAGCTATTTGTTATCGCATTCTGATGATAGACTGATTTCTATGATCAACGAGCTCGTTAGTTATGGAGAAAAGGAAATCGGTAAAAAAGCAAATGATTATCTTTATTTAGCTTTATTAGATCATCTCTCCTTCGCATTGAAACGCTCAGAAAAAGGACAATATCTTAGAAGTCCGCTCTTTTGGGAAGTTAAAAAGTTTTATCCAGTTTATTACAAAATCGGTTTGGAAGCTTTAAAAATGATGAAGAAATATTTTAATCATTCCTTTCCCACAGATGAAGCTGTTTCAATTGCCTTACACTTTGTTAATCTTCAAGAAAATCAGGTCAATTTTGATGAACAGATAGAAGATATGGAGACACTAAGAGACATGTTGAATATCATCAAATATCATTTTAGTTTATCTATTGACGAAGAGAGCATCAACTACATGAGGCTAGTGACACATTTACAGTATTTTATTGAACGATTAAGAAAAAAACAAGCATACGTTGAAAATGAATCTCAGTTATTTGAACAAGTAAAAAAACTATACCCTAAAGCATATACAGCTGTAGAAAAGATAGAAATATATGTAAAAGGAAAGTTCAACACCTATTTATCTCAAGATGAATACACTTATTTGATGATTCATGTTAATCGCGTAGCGGAAAGAGGCGACAATAATGGATAAGTATCATGATTTTAACAAACATATTATTGAACTTGTTGGAGGAAAAGAAAATATAGAGGCAGTAGTTCACTGTATGACACGGTTGCGTTTTACTCTTATCGATAAAACGAAAGCGCAAACAAATAAGCTTAAAAACTTAGACGGTGTGATTGATGTAGTTAGCAATAACGTTGCTTATCAAATCATCATAGGTACACATGTTAACGATGTATATAAAGAATTGATGACTCAATTAGAACTATCTCCCAAAACTACTTTAGAAGAGCAAAGTGGAAAAAAAAATCCAATAAAAGCAGCACTTGATGTCATATCTGAATCTATGACACCGATACTTGAACCTATTATTTGTGCTGGATTACTTGCTGCTGTTTTATCCATTGCTTCTTTAACTGGAATAATATCACCAGACAGTTCAACCTATCAGATTTTTGATGCTTTGCGGTCTGCTGTATTTTATTTTCTACCTATTTTAATGGCTATGAGCTGCGCAAAACGATTAGGAGCAAGTCCTTATTTAGCAGTAGCACTTGCTGCTACTATACTTTCAAGTTCTATCAATGATGTGAAAGGACTGGAGTTATTTGGTATTGGATTACCTCAAATTACGTATTCTAATAGTTTTATCCCTATTTTACTAGCTATCTGGTTTATGGGGTACGTAACTAAAGTAGTTAAAAGAGTTATACCTAACACACTCCAATACTTTTTAACCCCTTTGTTAGTAATGTTAATTACTTTACCAGCAACGTTATTGATTTTTGGACCTTTAGGATTTTATATGGGAGAAGGAATCATTGGATTTTTTAATCTACTGATGAAATATGTAGGTAGTTGGTTTGTCATGATGTTATACTCTGCTCTTCAACCATTTATTATAATGTTGGGCGCAGGAAACTTTATCATGCCGGTTGTAGCTTCTCTAATTGCAGCAAATGGGTATGACCCTGCATTTATATCTTCATGTACAATCTCAGATATTGCTGTTGGGGGAGCAATGCTTGGGTATTTCTTAAGAACACGGAATTTAAAACAAAAACAATTATTTGGGACAGTAACACTTTCTGCAGTACTTGGTGTGACTGAACCTGCTATCTATGGTGTCTTTGTTAAATATCGTCGACCATTTGTTGCAGTAATGATTGGAGGAGGACTTGGTGGATTATTTGCTGGTTTGACTAGTGTTAAAGCTTATTCTGTTGCTTGGGGTTTATTTGGCCTCCCAGCGTATATAGGTGAAGGAGATTTCATGAACTTCTGGTTTATGTTAGCGGCAGTCGTGATTAGTTTTGCTGGATCAGCTGTAGCTGCTTATCTCTTAGGCGTCCCTGCACAAGAAGAGGATCAGGAGACAATCAACCATATAATAGCTGAAAAAGGGAAAGATAAAAATCTGCGCACTTCTTCATTGGGTAATGTAGTAGAAGGAGAAGTGATTTCTTTAAATGAAGTTAAAGATCAAGCTTTTTCAACAGGAGCTTTAGGAAAAGGGATTGCAATCAAACCAATAGATACACATCTTTATTCTCCAGTGGATGGGGAAATCACGGTAGTTTTTCCAACGAATCATGCAATAGGTATCCAATCACAAGATGGAATTGAAATACTAATCCATATTGGGATCGATACAGTAGAGTTAGAGGGGAAATATTTTAATTTAAATATAAAACAAGGAGATAAAATTCAAAGAGGACAACTCCTTGGAACAGTAGACTTTGATAAAATACAAGAAGCTGGTTATGATACGTCTACTATTGTAGTTGTCACGAATACCGATAGCTATTTAGACGTCATTCCTTCAAATTCAGAACAAGTAATAAAGACAGATAATCTACTAAACGTCATTTTATAGAAGGTGAAAAAATGAAATTGAAAAAGAATTTTTTATGGGGTGGAAGTATTGCTGCACATCAATGTGAAGGAGCCTGGCAGGAGGGAGGAAAAGGACCAGCTATCATGGATTATGTCAGACAAGGAAGCTATCAGGTCCCACGCCAAATCGATACAATAATTTCTTCTGAAGCTACGTATCCCTCACATATGGGTATTGATTTATATCATCAATACAAGTCAGATATTCGTCTGTTTAGTGAAATGGGATTTACAGCATTAAGAATATCAATAGATTGGTCTCGTATCTTTCCTAATGGAGATGATGAGCAGCCGAATCAAGAAGGAATTATGTATTATATAGATGTGGTGGATACGTTGTTGTCTTATGACATTGAGCCAATTGTAACATTATATCACTTCGAGATGTCAAAAAATTTAGTCCAAAAGTATGGTTCATGGACTAATCGAAAAGTAATTGAACTTTATTTGAAATTTTGTCAAACTATGTTTGAATCTTTAAAAGGAAAAGTCCACTATTGGGTTACATTTAATGAAATGAATCATATTGATCCTCAAACAGAAGCTACAGATATTTTTACGTATATTATCGCAGGTTTGAAGTATTCTGAACTCGAAAATAAATCGCAGACATTGGCTGAGATCGGATACAATATGACAGTGGCTAGTTGTTCGGCAATAGTTTTAGGAAAAAAAATAGATCCAGAAAACAAGATTGGTTGCGTATTTGGAATCGAACCTGTTTATCCAGTAGATTGCAATCCAACAAATGTGATGAATGCTTTTAAACAAATGGATCGAGATTTCTATCAAATAGATGCTATGTGCACAGGAAAGTTTCCAGACTATAAAATCAATGAATATGCAGACCAAGGAATAAAGTTGACCATAACAGAGAATGATAAATATATGTTCTCTAAAGGAACACTTGATTTTATTGGTATGAACTATTATGCATCATCTGTTGCGAAGTACGAAGGAGCAGCTGAAGAAAAGAGTGCCTTATTTGGCGGTCTTCAAAACCCGTATCTTGTGACTAGTAAATGGGGATGGACCATTGATCCGACGGGTTTACGGTATCTGCTGAATTACACTTATAGAAAATATGGACTCCCTATCATAATTACAGAAAATGGATTAGGTGCCATAGATGTTTTGACAGATGATAAAAACATACATGATGAATATCGCATCGAATACTTAAAACAGCATATTCAACAAATGAAGATTGCAATTGAAGAAGATCAGGTAGATTGCTTTGGGTATCTCACGTGGGCACCCATAGATTTAGTAAGTGCTACAACAGGCGAAATGAAAAAAAGATATGGGTTTATCTATGTAGACAAAGACGATGAAGGAAATGGAACCTTAGAAAGGTACAAAAAGGACTCTTTTTATTGGTACAAAGAAGTGATTGGTTCCAATGGAGATATTTTGTAATACCTGTTTAACATAGAAGGAGTTATAGTAGTTATATTCATATAACAAGTAGTTAGCTTAGAGTAATATTACTAAAGGACCAAAGTTCTATCTTAAAAAAATAACTATCTTTAATATATAAAATCAGCAAATCATAACCACCCTTTAAAAAAGAGGGGCAGGGTGTAGACAAAAGTATCAGTCTACACTCTGAGATGTAAGAAATATCATAAGATATTTCTTACATCTTTTTGTTTTGAGCAGGACTTTAGATAATTTTATTAATATATGCTAGCACGCTTTTGTAAGAAAAAGAAAGAGGGCGTATTAGTTATGTATCTTAAAATTACGGAACAAGCACAAGAAAGATTACAAAAATATATTGATGAAGGCGCAACAGTTATATTGGATTTAGATGATGGCGTTGGGGAATATTCTAAAATGGGTGTTTGCTCTTTAGATACTAGTTTTCGTTTACTTCTTCTTGATAAAGAACAGAGAAAAAATGATTATAAACTCCAATTAGATAGTGATATTGGGGATGTTTATATAAAAGATTATTCAAAAATGTACATGGATGAACATATAACCCTTTCTTTAGATCCACGTCTAGGTGTATTTACTCTTGAAAGCCCAAGTGGTTCTTTAGACAGTCATGTTCAATTAGTAGATCTACGACCAGAAAAATTCTCTGGAATAAAACAATAACTTTCTCTCTATTGTCCATAAAACTAGTCTCAATCAAGCTGTATTGAAAAAACAAGACAACATTCTTACCATGGTAAATAAAAAGACGACACATTTTGTCGTCTTTTTTTAAATTAACTATTTTCGATAAAAGATCGCATAGCTTGTGCCATTATTTCTGGCTTTTCTCTATTCAATTCATGTTTTCCGTTTTTAATAAAGAGTAGCCGGCCATTCGTTGAAAGTTTATATAAACGTTTTGCTGCTGGTTTATTCGCATGATCTTTGGTACCGCATAAAATCAATTTAGGAAGTCGTGATGTACGAAGCTGTTTTTTGCAGTCTAATGTTTCAAGTGAACGAAGTAGGGTAAGGGTTTGTTTTTTAGATAGACCTAATTTTTCAAATATCTTAGAAGGTACGCAGTAAAAATAAATATTCTGGAAAGTAAGCAATAAGCGATTAGGAGACTCAAATTGTGGAGCGACTAAAACAACCTTTTTTAAATATGGAGAAGGAGTTGCAAGATAGTTTAAAGCAATAACAGCGCCTAAAGATAATCCACATAAAATAAAAGGTTCCTTTATCTGATTCAATTGTACTTCGATGTATTTGGTTAAGTCGTCTAAAGTAGCAGTGTCTGTGCTGTTTAAATGATTGAACAATGAAAGACTTTTGCAAGAATAACTATTGGGTAGATAAGAGATTACATCTTTCCATGATTGTTCGTCTTGGCCTAGACCATGCAAAAAAACAATTTTCATATTGCTCTCCTTTTTATAGTTATCATATAGACTTTCTTTGTACTATTAAAATATAAACATTCATTTCTTACGTCATAAAATAAAAAAACAGCGCAGACACATTGTTAAACCAACATGTTGCACTGTTTAAGGAAGCCACTTGCCGGGCTTGAACCGGCGACCTCTTCCTTACCATGGAAGCGCTCTACCAGCTGAGCTAAAGCGGCATTATCATTAATACAAATAATAGGATAACGAATATTAATGTATTTGTCAACAGAATTTTTTCGAAAAAATGTGTTTCTCTAATAGGAAAACAGATTTTAGAAAAAATAAAAATAACAAAAAATGCGAACGGTTTCTTTGATAATATAATAAAAAAATTCAAAAAAAGTATTGCGTTATTTAGAAGAAATTGATATTATATTCATGTACTTGATTCCGGCATAGCTCAGTTGGTAGTAGCGCATGACTGTTAATCATGATGTCGTAGGTTCGAGTCCTACTGCCGGAGTAAATAAAGCTTATGCAAAGAAAAAGAAATCCAATCACTTGGGTTTCTTTTTCTTTTATTATTATGATGAATCAAGCTTTCTGTTTTTGTCACGTATGTTGTAATCTTTACGAAAGAGTAGAGTTGGCTACTCATAATCAACCATACTTCCCATCATCGCTAAATACGAAATAAATCAGCATTCCTACACCAATCAAAGCACAAGCTGCACCAAGAAAAGGGATGACATTCCCAAAGTTATCTGTATTCATAAGTATGCCACCACCCACAAACAAAAAGCCGCCAGCAATCAGGTTTTTCATTTTATTCATCTCCTTTCTTACGTTATAGTATTTCCTTCTTTCAATGAGTATTTTGAAAGCTATCTTATTGTATGATGTTCTTCTAGGCCTCTTCTTTATTATACAGGCCATTTTCGTTATCTCATAGAAATATTCCTTTTTATCTGAAAACTATTGTATACCGTATGACATTTTTCTTCATGAAGTTGTAAGTATATTCTCATTCAAATGAAAATTTCATCATAGAAGAGATTGTATTTCTAAATTCTTAAGAGTAAAATACGAAGTATAACTTGGATTTGGAAGGATGATTGGATGAAAGCTATTACGCCTGATATGACAACAAAATTTAACAAACAGTTTCAAGCAAATATCAAACAGCAGGCATTGCAGCGGGCAGTTGTGAAGAACGGAATTACTGCTTCTGCTGAAAATGTTTCAGCACATGTGGAGAATACACCGGTATTTTCTATAGATTTGGCTACGGGGAAAGTGGCTAATCAAATGCAATCGGGGCGTTGCTGGATGTTTGCTGCACTGAACACATTCCGTCATAAGATGCTGAATCAATTCCATTTAAAAGAGTTTGAATTATCACAAAATTACACTTTTTTCTGGGATAAATATGAAAAGGCAAATTATTTCTATGAAAACATCATTGCAACAGGAAAAGAGGCAATCGATAGCCGGAAAGTAGCTTTCTTACTCGCTACTCCTCAACAAGATGGCGGCCAATGGGATATGATCGTTTCATTATTCCAAAAATATGGCGTTGTGCCTAAATCGGTGATGCCGGAAAGTGCGAATAGTTCAAATTCTCGAGATTTGAATAACTACTTGAACAAATTACTGCGTAAAGATGCAGTAGTGTTACGGAAAATGGTTGCTCAAGGAGAAACATTAGACGCTATTGAAGAAAAGAAAGAAGAAATGCTAGAAAGCATTTATAACTTCTTAGCTATCTCATTAGGAACACCTCCAAAAGAATTCGATTTTGAGTACCGCGATGAAGAAAAGAACTATCATCTTGACCGAGGACTGACACCACAAATTTTTTATGATAAATACATCGGTGTAAAATTAGATGATTATGTTAGCGTGATCAATGCACCAACAAAAGACAAACCATTCAATCGTTCTTATACAGTAGAGATGCTAGGAAATGTCGTTGGCGGGAAAGAAGTCAAATATCTGAATGTTGATATGGAAACTTTCAAAAAATTAGCGATTGCTCAGCTTGAAGAAGGAGAATCTGTTTGGTTTGGTTGTGATGTAGGTCAATCTTCTACTAGAACTAGTGGCATCATGGCCTTAGATGCTTATTCAATGGATGATCTATTTGATACGGATTTTACAATGACTAAAGCTGAACGTTTAGATTTTGGAGAAAGTCTGATGACCCATGCGATGGTATTGACCGGTGTTGACTTAGTAGACGGGCAATCAACAAAATGGAAAGTCGAAAATAGCTGGGGCGAAAAAGTTGGAAAGAATGGCTTCTTTGTTATGAGTGATGCCTGGATGGACGAATATACGTACCAAATCGTTGTAAGAAAAGATTTATTGACGAAAGAGCAATTAAATGCGTTCAATGAAGAACCAATTGTTCTATCTCCGTGGGATCCAATGGGTGCTTTAGCATAGACGAGTATTTCAATGAAGAGTATGTAGTAAAGATAAAAAGAGCTGGCTTAAGCCAGCTCTTTTTATCTTTAAAGTCCATTCCCTGTTTTTTATGGTCCCTGTGCTATAATTCTAAATAAAGGATAAGGATTGGAAATAATCCTTTTATCATTAAAAATATGATGACGAAGTAGAATAAAATTGGGAGTAGGGGGGAAAGTCATGGATATCCAAACTGTTTTATCTGATCTGAAATTAAATGGTAAAGTGATTCCAGTTGTTGGTGGCGATGTTAATCAGACCTATCGTATAAAAACCGAACATCGTGCTTATTTTTTAAAAATCCATCCGAATGTAAAAAAAGGATTTTTTGAAGCAGAAGTAGACGGATTAAAAGAACTGTCAGCATTCGTACGTGTACCGGATACGTATATGCTAGGTGAAACAAGTGAAGGCGCTTATTTGTTAATGGAATGGATCGAGCCGGGAAAAGGGGATCAACGAGATCTTGCTGCAGCTTTAGCTAATCTCCATCAGCAAACAGCGCCACAATTTGGTTTTCGTAAAGATAACTATTTGGGTACACTTGTTCAGAAAAATTCTTTTGAAGAAGATTGGTGGACTTTTTTCTTTAAAGATCGGCTTGAATCCCAGATTTCTTTGGCAGAAGAAACGAATCGATGGAATGTACAGCGTCAAGAAAAGTATCTGCGATTTAAAGAACGTGTATTGAAATCGGTTGAACCAAAAAAGATCACTCCACGCCTCTTGCACGGAGACCTGTGGAGTGGTAATGTGTTCTTTGACCAGCAAGGGCATCCAGTTTTTGTCGACCCAGCTGTTTCTTATGGGAATCGGGAACAAGATATTGCAATGAGCCAGTTATTCGGTGGTTTCCGACCGGAATTTTTAGATGCTTATCAAACTATATTTCCATTAGAAAAGGGATGGAAAGACCGACTGCCGATTTACCAGTTATATTATCTTTTGGCACATTTGAATATGTTTGGAGAAAGTTACGGTTCCCAAGTAGATCAATTACTAGAAAATTTTTAAGAGGAGGGCGTGTTTTTGGCAAAAAAATATACCAAAAAGCATGAAGTTTCATATTATGAGTGTGACATCAACCAAACGATGACATTTCCTTCGATGTTAGGAGTAGTTATCAAAACGTCTGAAGATCAAAGCGACCAGTTGGGAAGAGGCAGTGAATTCGTCAATAGCTTTGGACTTACTTGGGTCATCACGAATTATTCCATGGAGATTAATCGTCTCCCTAGAGTCGGTGAAGTAATCTCAGTAACGACTCAAGCCATGGAGTACAATAAGTTTTTCTGTTATCGGAACTTCTGGATCCATGATGAAGATGGGAAAGAATTAGTCAAAATAGAATCTGTTTTCGTATTGATGGATTTTGTGAATCGAAAAATGAGCAGTGTTAATGAAGAGATCATTGCTCCTTTTGAGAGTGAGAAGATCAAGAAAATCAAGCGTCAGGAAAAAATTGAAAAGATTGATTCGGGCTTCATGTTGCCATATCGTGTTCGTTTTTATGATATCGATAGTAATCAGCATGTTAATAATGCGATGTATTTTAATTGGATCATTGACGTATTAGGATATGACTTTTTGACTACGCATGTTCCAGAAAAAGTAATTATTCGATTTGATAAAGAAGTAGAGTACGGGAATGAGATCGAAAGCCATTTTGAACAAATCCCTATCGAAAATGGTGTCAAAACAAAACATGAAATCCGAATGCAAGAACAGCTGTATTGTGAAGCAAATATTATATGGAAAAATAAATAAAAAAGAGGTTGTGACAGAAGGGGGCAACTTCAAGAAATAAGAAGAAATTTACGAAAATTGTTTCTCAAATTTTTGTAAATTTTCGACTTAGTTTTCGAAGAAGCTATTTTTGTCACAGCCTCTCTTTTTAAGTTTAGCTATTAGATAATGATGTTTAGTTTTGGATAAACGAAATCAATTCTTCACCCGACAAACCATAGTTTACAGCAATCAATAGTTTTAAACGTGCTTTTTGACTATTAATACTGTTACAGAAAATAATCCCCATTTTTTCTAGTTCTTTTCCCCCGCCTTCATAATCATAAACAGGCTCTGCGATTCCATTGAAACAACGAGAAACAAGTACTACAGGGATTTTTTGGACAAGAAGCTTTTCCAAAGCAGCTAAGGCTTGTGGAGGGAGATTCCCCGCACCTAAAGCTTCGATTACCAAACCGTCTACTTTCGTATGGGCGATGGCTTCCAATAAGTCCCCTTGCATCCCAGCATATGCTTTAACGATCGGGATAGTCCCATCTACAGCGGAAATGTCCAGTCGCTTTGTTTCTAAAAGTTCCTGCAAGAATAAAATTCGATTCTTAGTTACTAAGCCGATGGGACCCAATGTAGGTGTTCGGAAAGTAGCAACATTTGTGGTATGGGTCTTTGTCACGTAGCGTGCAGAATGGATCTCATCGTTCATGACCACCAAAACCCCCTTATCTAGCGCTTCTTCACAACTTGCGACACGAATCGCACTTTCAAAATTATAAAGGCCGTCACTTCCAAGTTCATTACTTGAACGCATTGCCCCAGTCAAAACAATTGGTAATTTGTTGCCAATCGTTGTATCAAGAAAAAAAGCAGTTTCTTCTAATGTATCTGTACCGTGTGTGATCACCACTCCGGATATACCTGATGCATAAGCGGACAAGATACGTTCTTTTAATACCAACATGTGAGAAGGCATGATGTGTGGTGAGGGAAGATTGAAGATATCTTCAACTAATAATTCTACATGCTTGGGGATTGTGATTTCTGCATCTAATAATGGGTTTGCCACATCAGGACTAACACCGCCCGTGAGCATGTTTTCTTTCATGGCGATCGTTCCGCCGGTGTGTAGTACAAGTATTTTTTTCATTTTACAGACTTCCTTACGAATAATTTTGCATAGCCGTTAAATCTTATTGTATACTATATAAAAGAGTTTTGCTATCAGTGAAGAATAACGAATAGCCTAACTTATCATAAAAAAGCTGACCTTATTAAAATGGAAAAGACTCAACCTTGACCTCCTAATACAATGGAGTATCTGGTTGAGTTTCTTTTACAAGAAAGCAGCCAAGGAAATCAATCACGAAGGTGGCCGGAAATGATCAGAATCGGATTAACATCGTTTAAAGAACATGACAAATTAACTGGTAAAAAGAATAACACTCTTTATGAATATGCAGGGTTTCTACCCTTAGTGGAATTAGATACTGCCTATTATGGAATTCCCCGAAAGTCCTCAGTTGAGAATTGGATAAGTGAAGTACCTGAATCATTTCGCTTTGTAGTCAAAGTCTATCAAGGAATCAGCGGTCAAGGAGACTGGAAGCCTTATTATCAGACCGAAGAAGAGATGATTGCGCATTTTTTAGATGTTATGTCGCCAATGGTAGATGCTGGAAAGATGTTTTGCTTTTTAGTCCAATTCCCCTCATCATTCAAATGTACGAAAGAAAATGTCCAGTACTTGCGCAAACTTAGAAAGTGGTTTGAGGGTTATCCTGTTTCTATAGAATTGCGGGATTATTCTTGGTACAGCGATGAATTTCTTGAACGTACAAGAAACTTTATGTCTAGAGCCGCTTTTTCTTTAGCCATCATCGATGAGCCACAGTTGCTGAATACAACGATTCCTTTTGATCCATTTGTCACCAATCCGAACTTTGCTCTTTTTCGATTCCATGGTAGGAATGCGCAAGGATGGCAAGCAAATGATAAAGAGTGGCGTAAAAAAAGAACGTTATATCGTTATTCAGAAAAAGAACTGCAAGAACTAGCACATGAAGTCAAAGTAGTTGATTCTAAGACAAAAGAGGTAGGTGTGATTTTTAATAATAATTCTGGTGGTGATGCGGCTGAAAATGCATTAGCACTGCAAAAAATATTAAATATCAAGCCAGATGGACTCAATCCAACCCAAATGGATCTGTTTTAAGGGCTTATTTTATTCAAGAAAGGGGCGAAGTCTATGATCAAAGCTATTTTTTTTGATATTGACGGAACATTGGTCACCAATCGTTCAAAAGCGTTGGAATCAACAAAACAAGCAATTGAATATGCTCGGAAAAACGGCATTTTATGCGGTGTAGCAACGGGGCGCAGCCCAGTAAAGATCAAAGAAATCATTGATGAATTGGAATTAGATATGTATGTCGTGTATAATGGTCAACTGGTTTTTACTGCAGATCGCACGATTATCGACCACCCTTTTGAACAAAAAGTATTGGAACATATTGTTGAATTTGCAGATGAGAACCATCGACAAATCGTTTTTGGTGCGAGAAATCGGTTAGATGGATCAACGACGATGCTATTAGGACAATCGATTTTTATCAAGCGACTAGTCAGCTTTTTACCGCGTAAATTCCCGGTACGTCTGATGAAAAAAATCCTCCAGGTTTTTAGCCCTCACCGACAAAAGAATCGTTATGAAACGTTAGAGATATTAAAAGAACCAATTTATCAATGTATATTGCTCAGTCCGGAGTCAGAACAGAAAAAGTTAGAACATCGCTTTCCCGAGTGTACGTTTCAGCGTTCAAATACGTATACTGTAGATATCATCCCAAAAGGTGGTTCAAAATTACTAGGCATCCAAGCTTTCGCAAATGCTGTCGGAATTGAAATGGAAGAAATTATGGCATTCGGCGATCATTACAATGATATCGAGATGCTGAAAGGTGTAGGAATTGGAGTGGCCATGGGGAATGCTCAGATCGAAGTAAAACATGCTGCAGACTTTGTGACTCAATCAAATGAAGAAGATGGGATATACGAAGGACTGAAACACTTCGGTCTGATTTATTAGTCAATGAAAGAAGGAAAAAATCAGTATGGAAGCAGAGACACCTTTTCAAAAAGTAGAAACATTCCACAAAACTTTTGATCCAAGAAGACCAGAGATACCCACGGCTTTTACAGAAAATGAAGCTCATACACGTGCTGCGTTCAAAATAGAAGAACTTGTTGAATTTGTTGCAGCTACTTCACCTAATAAAGAACAACTGCATGAAGCTGTTATGCTGCTGCACGAAGCATTAGATAAAGCAGAAGAAAAAATACTTGGTAAAACACAGTGGGGAAGTGATCCGCTGGTTGAACAAGTAGATGCACTGACAGATATCCTTTACTTTACTTATGGTTCTTTTTCATTACTAGGAATAGTGCCTGATCGAATATTCGAAATCGTCCATCAGGCAAATATGGGGAAATTATTTCCAGATGGAAAACCTCATTATGACCCTGTAACAAATAAAGAGTCAAGTCCAGACTCCTGTGTAAAATGCTATACAATGTTTTTACCATTTCTACTTATCAAAATTGATGTATTTTCTTGAAGAATAAATCCATTCATCATGTAGGTCCATAAGAACGGCTCCAATTAAGCGATTGGCTGATGTTTGATTGGGGAAGATGCGAATAATCTTTTCTCTTCTGCGTACTTCTTGATTCAGTCGTTCAATTAGATTGGTACTCTTTAGTCGATTGTGGGAATTTCCTTGTACGGTATATTGAAAGGCGTCTTCGAATCCATCATCCAATGATGCGCAAGCTTTTGAATATTTTGGTTGATCGATATAATCATGAATCAATCGATTTTTAGCCTCACGCGCTAAGTTAATATCTGTGAACTTAAAAATTCCTTTAACAGCTTCTCTGAAAGATTTTGAATTTTTTTTAGGAATGGTGGTAAAGATATTTCTTAGGAAGTGAACTTGGCATCTTTGCCAACTTACGTTGGTGAAGGATTTTCTAATGGCAGAGACTAATCCTTTGTGCGCATCAGAAATAACGAGTTCCGTACCTTGTAAACCGCGTTCTTTTAGGTATTCAAAAAATGTTGTCCAGGTCTCTTCGCTTTCGCCACTTTGAATCATGAAGCCGATAATTTCACGGTCGCCATCTTTGGTTATTCCAATCGCTATATGACAGCTTTTTGAGAGTACTCGATTTTCTTCTCGTACTTTTATATAGAGTACATCGGTCATTAAGTAAGGATAATTTTTTTCTGATAATAAACGATTCTGCCACTCGTTAACCATAGGTTCTAGCTGTTCTGTTAAGCTAGAAACGAAGGACTTAGAGACGGATTTACCACAAAGTTCTTCCACAATTTTTGATACTTTACGAGTTGAAACGCCTGATACATACATTTCCAACATTGAAGCCATGAGGGCTTTTTCGTTTCGTTGATAACGTTCAAACACTGTGGGTGAAAAATGGCCATCACGTGTTCTGGGTACTTTTAATTCTAGCGTGCCTACACGTGTCGTAAAGCTGCGCTCATAATAGCCATTTCGTTGACTTTGTCGGTTTTCTGTTCGTTCATATTCTTTTGCTTGAATATATTCTGTTCGTTGATTTTCCATTAGTTGATTAAATACCGTTGTTAAAATATTTTTAGAAACGTCATCCTTTACAGAATATTCAATAATGCTTTGAATCTCTTCGCTTTTCAGTGTAAAATGTACTTGGGTCATGTAAAAGTCCTCCTGGGTATGTTTTTGTCGTTAAAAACATTGTACCGTAAAAGGACTGTTATATGGCCTTTTTACTTTTACACAATTATACGGACTTTATCAAATAAAGTGTTGAAACCTGAAAACTGGCAGATGGAATATGCTCCAGAACCTAAAATCGCGGCAGAAATCCAACGTCAGATTCAAGAAGCGATTGCTAAGAAGAAATCCGCTGATATAGGCATGTGCACAAATGAAAAAGAGTGATCAGAGTTTCACTATTTTTGTTATCTTTATACGATGGAAAAACAAAAGATTTTCGTTTAAGTTAGTGAATGCATGAAAATAGTATGCTATAATCTAGAATAGATGTCTTTTGCACGAGAGACGTATTATTTGGATTTATGCCAAGCAGAACGCCATCTGTTGCATAAAAGATGCATACTGAAAACGGAGGAACCATAAATGGGAAATAATGTTATCATCGGAATCGTCATTGCAATCATTATAGTCGCCATTGTCGTCTTTTTGGTTAGTTACTTGATGAAGAAAAAAAACCAAGATCGATTGGATGCCTTAGAAAAACGCAAGGAAGAATTATTTGACTTGCCAGTGATTGAAGAAGTCGATGATGTTAAAAAAATGCATCTGGTTGGGCAAAGCCAAAATACCTTTCGTGAATGGAGTCAAAAATGGAATGACATATCTACTTCCTCGTTCGCTGAACTAGAAAGTCAAATTTTCGAAGTGGAAAACCTCAATGAAAGTTTTCGGTTCTTAAAAGGAAAAAAAGCAGTTGTTGAAGCAGAAGCTACAATGGACCAAATGGAGAAACAAGTGACGGAAATCCGTGAAGGTCTAAAGGAATTGCGGGAAACGGAAGAACGCAACTCACTAGCTGTTCAGCAGGCACTTGACGTCTATGAAGAACTGAAAGAAAAAGTCAGAGAAGACGAGCATGAATACGGACCAGCTCTTTTTGAATTGCAAAAACAGATCAAAGTGATCGAAAAAGAATTTACGCAGTTTGTGACTTTAAACACTTCTGGAGACCCTGTTGAAGCCCGCGAGGTTTTGGATAAAGCAGAAAAACATACGTATGAAGTGGAAGCTCTGATGAAAAAAATTCCACCGCTGTATGAGGAGCTCCATACCACTTTCCCTGAACAACTTGAAGAAATCAGTGATACTTACGAGAAATTGATGGAAGAACAATATGTATTCCCAGAAGAAGATCTTGCTGAAGATATCGCAAAAGTAAGTCGAAGAATTGAAAATTCATTAGCCAATCTTGAAAAAACAGAAGTTGAAACGGTCGAATTTGAAAACCGTGAAACAGCTGATTTGATTGATTCGTTATATGATATCTTAGAACGGGAAATGGAAGCTCAGAGATATGTAAAAACTAACCAATCAACGATTGCAGAGTATATCAAACATACAACAAAGAATAACCGTCAATTATTGATTGAGCTGGATCACACATCTCAAAGCTATACATTGAACCACAATGAAATTGGCCGTGTACGAGGTTTCCAAACCGAAGTGGAAGAAATGGAACGTCAAAATGAACAGATGATTCCACAGATCCGTCAACACGAAATTCCTTATTCAGAAGTGCGCACGTTCTATAAAACAGTCTTCAAAGTCTTAGAAGATATCGAAAAGCAACAAGTAGAGATCGACGACTCATTACATGAATTGAGAAAAGGCGAAAAAGAAGCGCAAGAAAAGATCGATACATTCGAATTC
Source organism: Enterococcus sp. DIV0436a (assembly GCF_051711605.1). Classification (NCBI taxonomy): domain Bacteria; kingdom Bacillati; phylum Bacillota; class Bacilli; order Lactobacillales; family Enterococcaceae; genus Enterococcus; species Enterococcus sp. DIV0436a. The sequence goes on along the minus strand of NZ_JBIONA010000001.1, from coordinate 2,191,199 downwards.
AAATTGCGCAGTTTGAAACGTTTTGTAGAAAAACAACGTTTGCCTGGCTTGCCGAATGATTACCTAGAATTCTTTTTTGTTGCTACTGACCGTATTGAAGAACTAAGTGTTGTCTTGAATAAAATTCGAGTAAACATGGAAGAGGTCAATCGTTTAGTTGCTCTATGTGAAGAAGATCTAGAATTATTAGATAAGAAGACACATGATTTAGTAGATGCAGCAGCATTAACGGAGCAAATGCTCCAATATGCAAATCGTTATCGTCATACACACGAAGAAGTGAGAGAAGCAATTGATAAAAGCTACTATTTATTCAATAAAGAATATCACTATCAAGAAGCATTAGACGAAATCGGTACAGCATTAGAGCGAGTAGAACCAGGTGCTTTCAAACGCATCGAAGATTTTTATTTCAATCATCCAGACTTAGTATAAAGCAAAAAAAGTTAGTAAACCAGCAAGAGCAAGACGGATTATTGTCTTGTTCTTGTCTTTTTTTGTATATTTGAAAATTGAAACAAGTGAAAATTTCACCTGCTCTTGAAAGCACCTTGGACAACCGTTATAATAGAAAAGAATTTCAAAAAAGAGGGGTTTCTTATGATATATTTTGATAACAGTGCAACAACCCCAATCTTTCCGCAAAGCTTAGATGCATATGTAAAAACCAGTCAGCGGATTATTGGGAATCCATCAAGCTTGCATGATTTAGGCAATCAAGCTAACCGGTTGTTGCAGCAAGCAAGAAAGCAGATCGCTGATTTGATCCATGTAGAACCAGAAGAAATCTATTTTACTTCAGGCGGAACAGAAGGAGATAACTGGGTATTAAAAGGAACGATGATCGAAAAAAGAGAGTATGGGAATCATATGATCATTTCAGGAGTCGAACATCCGGCCGTCAGCGAGACAGCAGAACAATTAAAAGAATTAGGAATCGAAGTAAGTATCGCCCCAGTGGATAAACGCGGATTTGTACGTGTCGACGAATTGAAAGAATTAATAAGAAAAGAGACAGTATTAGTCTCTGTTATGGCTGTGAATAATGAAGTAGGATCGATTCAGCCCATCCAGGAAATCAGTGATCTTTTGGATGATTTTCCTAAAATTCATTTCCATGTAGATGCTGTTCAGGCGATTGGAAAAGTACCATTCTCGCAATGGTTGACAGAAAGAGTTGATTTTGCAACATTTTCAGCTCATAAATTCCATGGCCCACGGGGAACTGGTTTCATTTATTGGAAAAAGGGTCGTCGTTTAGCACCATTACTGACAGGTGGAGGGCAAGAAAGAAATCAGCGAAGTGGGACAGAAAATGTTCCAGGTATTGTGGCTATGGCTAAAGCTTTACGTTTATCATTAGAGATAAAGGAACAAAAACCTGAGCAGACACAACGCTTAAAAGTAGCTCTAATCAATGCGTTGAAGACGTATGAGAAAGTGACGATTTTTTCAGAAGGAACTGACTATGCACCGCATATTTTATGTTTTGCTCTAAAAGGAATTCGCGGCGAAGTTCTCGTCCATGCCTTAGAAGAAAAACAAATATTTGTTTCTACTACTAGTGCCTGCTCCTCACGTAAACATATGGCAAGCAGTACATTGCACGCAATGCATGTACCAAATGATCTGGCTACATCTGCTGTTCGAATCAGCTTAGATGAAAACAATTCGCTTGCAGAAGTCGAGCAATTTATGATTATTTTCAAGCAGCTTTATAAGAAATTTTCTGCAATCAATTAAAAGAGGAGTGTTCTTGTGAAATACAGTGAAATTATGGTCCGTTATGGGGAACTTTCGACAAAAGGAAAGAATCGAAAAAGCTTTATCATGCAACTAGCACAAAATGTCAGACAAGCTTTGAAAGACTTTCCAGAAATCAAAATCCATGCTGATCGGGACCGGATGCATCTTTTATTGAATGGCGCAGACGGGCAGCTAGTTATTCCAAAACTAGCAAAAATATTTGGGATCCAAAATTTTTCTCCAAGTATTCGTGTAGAAAAAGATGTCGAAGTTTTAAAACAAGCTGTTCAAGACATCATGAAAGAAATTTATACTGGGAAAGAAACATTTAAAATTATCGCTAAAAGAAGCGATCACCAATTTGAATTGACAAGTAATGAATTGAATCAAACATTAGGTAATGCTGTTTTTGATATTTTCCCGCATATCCAAGTTCAAATGCGTCAACCAGATATTCCATTACGTGTAGAGATTCGGCGTGATGGCGCTTATCTATCGTATGAAACGATCAAGGGAGCTGGAGGATTGCCCGTAGGAACAAGCGGAAAAGGAATGCTTATGCTTTCTGGGGGGATTGATTCTCCTGTAGCAGGGTACTTTGCCATGAAGCGGGGAGTGGAAATTGAAGCTGTTCATTTTGCTAGTCCGCCGTATACAAGTGAACAAGCACTGCAAAAAGCAAAAGATCTAACAGCCAAACTAGCACCTTATGTGGGAACGATCCATTTTATCGAAGTGCCATTTACCGAGATTCAAGAAGAAATCAAAAAGTCAGTGCCACAAGGATATTGGATGACAATTACTCGTCGAATGATGTTGCGTTTGACCGATGAAATTCGCCGTATTCGTCATGGTTTAGTCATTTTGAATGGTGAATCATTAGGTCAAGTGGCTTCACAAACTTTGCAAAGTATGGTGGCTATCAATGAAGTAACGAATACGCCAATCATTCGGCCTGTAGCGACAATGGATAAACTTGAAATCATTGAAGTAGCAGAACAGATCGATACATTTAATCTTTCTATCCAGCCTTTTGAAGATTGCTGTACGATTTTTGCTCCTCCACAGCCAAAAACACGCCCTCAACTGGAAAAGGTCCATCAATATGAAGAGCGTTTAGCAATAGATGAAATGATCCAACGAGCACTAGCTGGCTTGAAGATGGAAGAGATACAAGCAGAATCGTCTAATGAAAAAACTGAAGAATTTTCAGAATTGCTATAAGAGGTTATGAAAATAGTGTTTTGACCAGAGTATTAGAGAAACAAAACGAAAAAATAGCTCCATGTATTTTACCGTTTTTGAACTAATGTCGAAGATTAGCTGATTGAATACCATTTATCAAGAAGTTATGGAAAAGCCGGTTCTTTTTTACTAACTGAAAAATAAAATTTTATTTAGAGATCAAGCTACAGTTGATAAATGATATAAAAAAGAGAATTTCCCATGAAATAGCGAGGTTGTGACAGAAGTGGGCAGCTTCAAGAAATAAGAAGGAATTTACGAAAATTGCTTTTCAAATTTTTGTGAAATTTCGGCTTATTTCCGAAGAAGTTACTTCTGGAACACCGTTTATTCGGAAAACGGAACTGCGACAAGACTTTTGTCACAGTTCCGTTTTATTTGTCTCACACCCTTTTCCTTCCTACTTGTAACCTTGCTCCCGGGTTAGAAACATGTTACACTAAATATGTGAAATTATTAACAAGGAGCGTCGTTATGCGAGAAAAAACAGATACACTGCCAAAAGCAACTGCGAAAAGATTACCTTTATATTTACGCTACTTGAAGATGCTGGATGACTCAGGCATAAGTAGAATCAAATCAAATGAGTTTAGCGAAATCACCCAAATTCCTTCTGCAACGATCCGCAGAGACTTCTCGCAATTAGGCGAGCTAGGCAGAAGCGGATATGGCTATGATGTCCCTTTCCTTATCGATGTATTCAATAATATCCTTAATACTAAAGAAGAAAAACGAATCGCATTAGTAGGATATGGAAATCTTGGCAAAGCATTGAAACACAACAATTTTAGAAGAAATGAAAATCTAAATATCGTGTGCGTCTTTGATAATGATCCAGCACTGATCAATCGAGTAATTGATGGAGAAATGATCTATCCGATTGATCGTTTCGCGGAGATAGCCAAAGCAAAAAATGTGACAGTAGCAATCTCTACGGTACCAAGTAAATATTCACAATCTGCTATTGATGAAATTGTCAAAGGAAATGTAACCGCTATACTTAATTTTGCGCCTGACAGAGTAACTGTCCCAGCTTATGTCAATGTTCAATACATTGATTTGACAACCGAGTTGCAGACGCTTATTTACTTTGATGAGAATTACTCAGAAGTTTTTTCTTAGGAAAATTTGAGTAGGCTTATTGATCTTGCGAGAACTCGTCGTAATTCTTTCAAAAATTTTTTAGTACTAAATGAAGTGGTTTTTTCACGACCACTTGTTGACTAAAAAAAAAAACCATTGTAGAATGAAGCATAACGCTGAACAAGAGGAGTAACTGGCACATTCATTCTTAGAGAGAGAACTATCTGCTGAAAGGTTCTCAATGACAACCAGTGAAGGTAGCTTGGGAGTTTCTGTCTTGAATGGAGTAGAGATAGACGAGTCGTGATCGTTAACTCACTTGAGAGGCAATAATGATTGATTATTGCAATTTAGGTGGTACCGCGTAAATCATACGTCCTAGAATACGAAAGTATTTTAGGACGTTTTTTAGTTTAAAGGAGGAAAACAGCATGACGGAAGAAAATAACCTATCAACAAAATATAATCCGCAAGAAGTTGAAGCTGGACGTTATCAGCATTGGTTAGAACAAGATTTGTTTAAACCGAGCGGAGATAAAAAAGCAAAACCTTATTCAATCGTAATCCCGCCCCCAAATGTTACTGGAAAACTTCATTTAGGGCATGCTTGGGATACGACCTTGCAAGATATGCTGATTCGTCAAAAGAGAATGCAAGGATATGATACTTTATGGCTGCCTGGTATGGACCATGCAGGAATCGCGACACAAGCAAAAGTAGAAGCGAAGCTTAGAGAGCAAGGGATTTCTCGTTATGATCTAGGTCGTGAAAAGTTCATCGATCAAGTGTGGGAATGGAAAGAAGAGTATGCGAGCCACATCCGCGAACAGTGGGCTAAAATGGGCTTATCTTTAGATTACAGTAGGGAACGTTTTACATTAGATGATGGATTATCTGAAGCAGTACGTAAAGTTTTTGTTACCTTATACGAAAAAGGTTTGATTTATCGTGGTGAATATATCATCAACTGGGATCCTCAAGCACGAACAGCTCTATCTGATATCGAAGTTATTCATAAAGATATCGAAGGCGCCTTTTATCATATGAGCTATGAACTAGCAGATGGATCAGGCGTAGTAGAAATTGCGACAACCCGTCCAGAAACGATGTTGGGAGATACGGCGATTGCTGTTCATCCAGAAGACGAGCGTTATCAAGCGCTCATCGGCAAAAAAGTGATTCTACCTTTAGTCAATAAAGAAATCCCAATCATTGCAGATGAATATGTAGATATGGAATTCGGGACAGGTGTAGTAAAAATCACTCCAGCACATGATCCAAACGACTTTGAGGTAGGTAATCGTCATGATCTTCCACGCGTAAATGTTATGGATGATGATGGTACGATGAATGAACTAGCAGGAAAATATGCTGGAATGGATCGTTTTGCTGCTCGTAAAGCAATCGTGCAAGATCTGAAAGAAATCGGTCGATTGATTAAAATCGATACGATGATCCACAGTGTGGGTCATTCCGAGCGGACAGGTGTCGTTGTTGAACCTCGGCTGTCTACTCAATGGTTTGTAAAAATGGCGCCGTTAGCGAAAAAAGCCATTGATAACCAAGAAACAGATCAAGCAGTGGAATTCTTCCCTCCAAGATTCAATCAAACGTTTTTACGTTGGATGGAAAATGTCCATGATTGGGTAATCTCACGACAATTATGGTGGGGACATCAAATTCCTGCATGGTATCACAAAGAAACAGGTGAAATGTATGTAGGGATGGAAGCACCAGCGGATAGTGAAAACTGGGTACAAGATCCTGATGTTTTAGACACTTGGTTTAGTTCAGCTTTGTGGCCTTTCTCAACAATGGGCTGGCCAGATACGGAAAGCGAAGATTATAAGCGATACTTCCCTACTAGCACTTTAGTAACCGGTTATGACATCATTTTCTTCTGGGTAAGCAGAATGATTTTCCAAAGCTTGGAATTTACTGGCGAACGTCCATTTGAGAATGTCTTGATTCATGGATTGATCCGTGACGAACAAGGGCGGAAGATGAGTAAATCATTAGGTAATGGAATCGATCCGATGGAAGTAATCGAAAAGTATGGAGCAGATGCTCTCCGCTGGTTCTTATCGAATGGTTCTGCACCAGGACAAGATGTCCGCTTCAGCTATGAAAAAATGGATGCTTCTTGGAACTTTATCAACAAAATCTGGAATGCTTCACGTTTCGTTATCATGAATATCGAAGGAATGACCGTAGAAGAGATCGATTTATCTGGAGAAAAATCAGTGGCTGACCGGTGGATCCTTACTCGTTTGAATGAAACGATCGAACGAGTAACTGAGCTATTTGATCGTTTTGAATTTGGTGAAGCAGGTCGACAACTGTATAACTTTATCTGGGATGATTTTTGTGACTGGTACATCGAAATGAGTAAAGAAGTACTTTATGGAGATGATGCTGTTTCAAAACAAACCACCCGTAGCATCTTAGTTCATACACTTGATCAGATCCTACGTTTATTGCATCCAATCATGCCATTCGTTACAGAAGAAATATGGGAACATATTCCTCATCAGGGAAATTCTCTAGTAGTGGCAGAATATCCTGTTGTACGTCCAGAGTTTGATGATGAAACAGCTTCTAAAGGGATGGAAGTATTGAAAGAATTGATTCGAGCCGTTCGAAATATTCGTTCAGAAGTGAATACACCATTGTCTAAACCAATTACGTTGCTAATTAAAACAAACGATGCTAAAATCGATCAATTTTTAGTTGAAAATACAAGCTATATCGAACGCTTCTGTAATCCCGAAGAGTTGACGATATCAAGTGAGATCACTGCGCCAGATCTAGCGATGTCAGCTGTTCTGACAGGTGCAGAAATCTTCTTGCCGTTAGCAGGATTGATCAATATTGAAGAAGAAATCAAACGATTAGAAAAAGAACTGGAAAAGTGGACAAGCGAAGTAAAACGTGTCCAAGGAAAACTTTCTAATGAACGTTTTGTTTCTAACGCGCCGGAAGAAGTAGTAGAGGCAGAGCGTGCAAAAGAAAAAGATTATTTAGAGAAGCAAACGGCTGTCAAAGAACGAATCGAAAGTTTGCGTACTATTCAATAAGAATAGAAAAAGAGAGTGTTCAATCAGCTAGCTATTACTAAAAGCTAGCTGATTGAACATCGTTACAGGAAAGAGTTTGAGCCTCACTCTTAGCTTCGATTCATAAGGAGATGTGACATAAATTTTGTCACATCTCTTTTTTAGTCTACTCTTATTATGTAGGAGAAGGAGGGAGATGGATCATGTATCAAGAGTCAATAAAGTAGTTGATAAAATCGTTCCTCTCTCTGTTTCTTTTCTCTTTGTCATACTTTTATTTTTCTTATGTGTTCTATTTGTTATAATAAAAGAGAAATGGGGGAATTGTTGATGACGATTGAAGAAGCAATAGAATGGATCCATAGTCGATTACCATTTGGTTCACGTCCTGGCCTTGACCGAGTCGAAGCTTTATTAGAAGTGGTAGGGCATCCAGAGAGAAAAGTAAAAACGATCCATATCGCTGGAACAAACGGAAAAGGTTCTACTGTAGCTTATTTGAGAAGCCTATTAGAAGAGGCTGGGCTGACAGTAGGTACATTTACTTCACCTTATATCGAAACGTTCAATGAACGGATCGCAATCAATGGCAAAAGCATCCCAGACAATGATTTGATCCAGCTTGTAAAAAAATATCAGCCACTGATCAAACAACTTGATCAATTTGAAGCAGTAGCTGGTATTACTGAATTCGAGACATTAACAGCAATGGCATTTGATTATTTTTTGATGAAGAAAGTGGACGTAGCGATTATCGAAGTTGGCTTAGGCGGCTTATTGGATTCTACCAATGTAGCTGTACCAATGCTGACGGGAATAACAACGATTGGACTTGATCATACCGAAATACTTGGAGATACAATTGAAGAAATCGCTGCACAAAAAGCTGGAATCATCAAACAAGGCGTTCCAGTAGTAACAGGAAATATTGCCCCAGAAGCTTTTACTGTCATCCAACAAACAGCTAAAGCAAAAAATGCACCGCTTTATGTATACGGGGAAAATTATAAAATAAACTATCTGCATCCTGATGAGATGTGGGGAGAAGTATTTGAATTTTTTAATGAAATAGGAAAGATCCCTCAATTAACCACTCCGCTTTTAGGGCAACATCAAGCTGAAAATGCAGGAGTAGCCATCGAATTGTATTTTGTTTACTGTCAATTGGAAAAGCTGCCTTTCCGAGAAAAAGATGTTTTGAAGGGATTGAAGAAATCTCGATGGCCAGGAAGAATGGAGCGTTTGAGTAACGAGCCATTAGTTGTTTTAGATGGTGCCCATAATACGCATGCAATGAACCGGCTTGTTGAGAATTTGAAAAAAGAATTCAAAGGATATCAAATCAACATTTTGTTTTCCGCCTTACGAACTAAAAATGTTAGAGAAATGCTAGAACGATTGCAGCAAGTACCAAATGTCCATATTTATTTGACGACCTTTGAACATCCAAAAGCCATCGAATTAAGTGAAGTATCAGATTTAGCAAGTGAGAGAGTATCAATCGTTTCATTGTGGCAATTCGGATTAGCAGACATATTGGAAAAGATGACAAATGAAGACGTATTAGTTGTGACCGGTTCACTTTATTTCATTTCAGAAGTTCGCCATTTATTAATACAATTAGGAGGAGATCATGAAGTATAATGCAGTGATTTTTGACATGGATGGTTTGCTGTTCGACACAGAGTTAGTGTATTACGAAGCCACACAAGTAGTAGCAGACAAGATGGGTTTTCCTTATGATAAAGACCTGTATTTAAAATTCTTAGGTGTTTCAGATGAAGAAGTATGGGCGAATTATCATATGATTTTCTCGGAATTTGGCAAAACAAGTGTACAAAGATTCATAGATGATTCATACCAGGAAACGCTTGAACGTTTTTCGCAAGGAGCGGTACAAATGAAGCCCGGTGTGTTGGAACTCCTCTCTTTTTTAGAAGAACATCAGATTCCCAAAGTTGTCGCTTCCAGTAACCAACGAGCAGTCATTGAACTTTTATTGAAGAAGAACAATCTGTTTGAACGATTTGAGACGATTGTTTCTGCAGAAAATGTTCAACGAGCAAAACCAGACCCAGAAATTTTCTTGTTAGCTAATCAGAAGCTAGGTACAGCGAAGAAAGAAACATTGATTTTAGAAGATTCACAAAATGGTATTTTAGCAGCTTCTGCGGCTGAGATCCCGGTAGTCATGGTACCAGATCTGCTTCCACCATCTCAAGAATTGATCAAAAAAACAGCTGGGGTTGTTTCTTCTTTACATGAAATCCCTGCATTGTTAAAATAAAAATCCATCTCTTTTCGTATCTTATTTTAGATAAGATAGAAAGGAGATGTTTTTTTGGGAAAACGATTGATCAAAGAAGTACCTACTAGCTCTTTACCAAGGGAACGTATGGAAATTTATGGCGCGGAAGCTTTATCGGATCAGGAGCTTTTGGCAGTCTTACTGCGTACCGGTCAACACCCTTATAGTGTGATGTCGATTGCTGGAAATCTGTTAAAAACGTTTGGAGGACTGGCCTCTTTACGACAGGCTACTTTGCATGAGTTAGAAGAGATTCGAGGGATAGGACGCGTGAAAGCAATCGAAATCAAAGCCTTGATCGAATTAGGTCGACGAATTCAGACGGATCATGAAAGAGCGGCTCCACCGGTTCGTACCAGCTACGAATTGGCCCAGCAATTGATTCTGGAAATGAAAGATCACAAACAAGAACATTTGGTTTGTATTTATTTGGACACGAAGAATCAAGTGATCTTAAAAAAAACAGTGTTCATCGGTTCGCTGAATCAGTCAGTCGCTCATCCTAGAGAAATTTTCCATTATGCTGTACGTTATTGTGCAGCAAGGATCGTTTTAGCGCATAATCATCCTTCTGGTAATGTTATTCCATCGCAGCAGGATATGAATTTTACCAAAAGGATACAAAAGTGTGGAGAAATGATGGGGATCACTGTACTGGACCACTTGATCATCGGACGCAAACGATATTTTAGTTTGAGAGAAGAAGGAATGATGGAAGAGAAGTAAGTTGCTTTCTTGCAAAAAAAATGAAGCAAGTGTACAATTATATTGTAATTTTGTTTGGGAATAGAAGTTGAAACATCTGTTGCACCTCTATCGTACACGAGCAATGTTACAATTTAAATTAGTGCTTTTGGCACGAGGAGGATATTATTATGGAAAACGGAACAGTAAAATGGTTCAACGCTGAAAAAGGATTTGGATTTATCTCACGTGAAGATGGAAGCGACGTATTCGTTCACTTCTCAGCTATCCAAGGTGACGGATTCAAAACATTAGAAGAAGGTCAAGCAGTGACTTTCGACGTTGAAGAATCAGACCGCGGCCCACAAGCTGCAAACGTTGTAAAAGCTTAATTTTATCTGTAAATCAAATTGATGGTAGACATCAATTTTTACGAGAGAACAAAGCGAGTAACAAAAATACCTGCCACAAGAGACAATTTCTCTTGTGGCAGGTATTTTTTTGTATGAAAAAGTAAATAAATTTAAGAGGCTATGAAAGAGCCACCTTGTATCAAGGAATAAGAACAAACAAAAATGGCTTCTCATGTTTTTCATTTGTTTTCTCTCATATTAAGGACAAGGTGCTGATTTCATAATCTCTTATTTATTCTTCATCTGGTGTCATTACCATTGGCAAAATCATTGGATGTCTTTCTGTACGTTCGAATAAGAAAGGCTGAAGCGCGCCAGTCATCGCTTCTTTCAATTTATATTCTGAACAGTCAGGTCCATTCAAACATTCTCTTAAAGCGTGGAATAAGATTCGCTGAGCTTCATTGATCATTTCTCCTGATTCTCGCATGTAGACAAATCCACGAGAGAGAATATCTGGACCAGCCAAGATTTCTTTTTTCTTGATATCCACTGTCGCGACAGCTAATACAAGACCTTCTTCTGAAAGCAGGTGACGGTCACGTAAAACGACATTACCAATATCACCGATCCCGCTACCATCGATATACACATCTCCAGCCACAAAATGCCCAGCAGGACGCGCAGAATCGCTAGTTAACGCTAAAACATCGCCATTTTCCATGATGAAGCAGTTTTCTGCAGGAACACCTACATCTTGTGCTAGAGAAGCATGTACTTTCAACATGCGGAATTCTCCGTGGACAGGAATAAAATATTTTGGCTTCATCAAACGAAGCATTAATTTTTGTTCTTCTTGTCCACCGTGACCGGAAGTATGGATGTTATTGATTTTTCCGTGAATCACTTCTGCACCAGCTTCAGACAGCAAATTGATCAAATGATTGACACTTGTTGTATTACCAGGAATAGGTGAACTTGAAAAGATCACTGTATCGTCTGGCTGGATTTGGATTTGACGGTGAGTACCATTCGCGATGCGGCTCAACGCGGCCATCGCTTCTCCTTGAGAACCTGTACATAGGATCATCGTTTCATTGGCAGGCAAGCGATTGATTTCGTGTGCATCTACAAATGTGCCGTCTGGAACTTTGATATATCCTAAACGTTGACCGTTGACGATGGCATTTTCCATGCTTCGTCCGAAAACAGCGATTTTACGACCAGTTGCCACAGCGGCATCTGCTGCTTGCTGCAAACGGAAGATGTTAGAAGCAAAGCTGGCAAAAATGATACGTCCTTCGATTTTTGAAAAGATCTTCAAAATAGAATGCCCAATCGTTTTTTCTGATTTAGTAAATGTTGGAATCTCAGCATTTGTACTATCAGATAAAAGGCACAAGACTCCTTCTTCCCCGATACGAGCCATTTTATGCAAGTTTGCTGGTTCGCCAACAGGAGTGAAATCGAATTTGAAGTCTCCGGTCGCTACGATATTTCCAGAAGGTGTTTTCACCACGATCCCTAATGCATCTGGGATACTATGGGTCGTTCTGAAAAAGCTGACAGAAGTCTTTCTAAAACGGATGATCGTATCTTCATTGATCTCATGGAGCTCTGCATCTCGAAGCAAGCCATGCTCATCTAATTTGTTTGTGATCAACGCTAATGCGAGAGGACCAGCATAGATAGGAATATTTGCTTGTTTCAGCAAGTAGGGTATTCCGCCGATGTGGTCTTCGTGCCCGTGAGTAATCACCAAGGCTTTTACTTTGTGTAAGTTTTGTATGATGTAGCTGTAGTCGGGAATGACATAGTCAATTCCAAGTAAATCGTCTTCCGGGAATTTGATCCCGGCATCAATCAAAATGATTTCATCTTGGAATTGTACCCCATACGTATTTTTCCCGATTTCACCTAATCCACCAATAGCAAAGACGCCTGTCTCGTTATTTTTGATGGAAAGTTTCATATTAAAACTCCACTAATGAGAAATCAGCATTTTCTTTTTCGTACTCTAGATGACTTCCTTCTAGAAGTTGAACGAATTCAATATTGTATGGGGTATTTTCTTCCACACGTTGGCGAGCGTCTACATCGCTTTTTGCCTCAATGTAAAGAGATTTTGTTTCTTCCCGTTTAGGGTTGCGTACTTTTGTTTCTTGATAATAAACTTTATAGATCATTGTTTTGTCTCCTTTATCTGCGTAAAGCAGTGATTTAGCTAGTTGATTTTTTTAGACAACACAAAACGAGGGGACAAGCCACCTGGTTTTTCATATGCTTTGACTAGAATACTGGATTCGAGTCAAAGAGACAAGCCTCGTTTTTGCTTATCTGTTCGGATATTTTTTCAACCGTACCTTCTGTATAAAAAATATACAACAATTAATTGTTATTCTAGCATAAAACAGCAAATAAGTATAGAAATCAACTAGATTGAAAGAAAAAATCAATGTTTATCATCCCGCTATAATCATAATGACTTTTTTATGAGAGAAGTGTTCTATTAATAGGCTCGTTGTGCTATCATTTTTAGTAATGAAAATGTAACAAAAGATTAAAAGGAGATGAGAAAGTGAAACTAATGTGGCATTATACCATGCGTTATAAGAAATTCTTGTTTTTCAATTTCATATGCGTATTTGGTTTTATTTTGATTGAATTAGGACTTCCTACGATTTTAGCACGTATGATCGATGTAGGAATCCGCAATGATGATTTTGATTATGTGAAGCAACAAGGGATATTTATGATCGTTATTACTGTAATCGGTATTATTTTGAATATCTTGTTAGGTTATTTTGGTTCGAGGATTACGACTAATATCGTAGCAGATATTCGAGATGATTTGTTCGAAAAGATCCAAAGTTATTCGCATCAGGAATACGAAAATCTAGGCGTATCTTCATTGATCACTCGTACAACAAACGATGCTTATCAGATCATGTTGTTCCTGCAAAATATTTTACGTATCGGTTTTATGGCACCAATGATGTTCATTGTCAGTTTGTACATGGTCATGCGTACAAGTGTGACACTCAGTTTGTATGTAGTAGGTGCATTACCTTTACTATTATTGGCAGTCGTAGCGATTGCTAAGGTGTCTGAACCGTTATCTAAAAAGCAACAAAAAAACTTAGATAAAATCAACAGTATCTTGCGGGAAAATCTTTCAGGATTGCGTGTGATTCGTGCATTCGTCAATGAAAAGTTTGAAGAAAAACGTTTTGCTGTAGTCAATGAGAATTATGCTTCTAGTTCAAAAAGCTTATTCCGTTTGATGGCTGTTGCACAACCGGGTTTTTATTTCTTATTTAATATCGTAATGGTATTGATCATCTGGAGCGGGGCAGTGCAAATCGATGCAGGCGAGCTTCGTGTAGGAGATTTGATTGCGTTTATCGAGTATATATTCCATGCCTTGTTCTCATTCATGTTATTTGCCAGTGTGTTCATGATGTATCCAAGAGCAGCTGTTTCAGCTGGACGTATCCAAGAAGCCCTAGATGCCAAACCTTCGATTGTAGAAGATCCAAAGGGTATATCTGATACAAAAACTAAAGGGTATATCGAATTTCAAAATGTAACATTTGCTTATCCAGGCCATTCGCAAGAACCAGTGATTCGAAATGTCAGTTTTACAGCCTCTCCAGGAGAAACCGTTGCTTTTATTGGAAGTACCGGTAGCGGAAAATCTACGTTGATCCAATTGATTCCTCGCTTTTATGATGTGAGTGAAGGAAAGATCTTGATCGATGGAGTAGACGTGAGAGATTATCGGCTAAGCAAGTTGCGAGATAAGATTGGGTTTATTCCGCAAAAAGCGTTGCTATTTACTGGAACGATTGCAGATAATTTGCGATACGGGAAAGAAGATGCTACGCAAGAAGAAATGGAACGTGCAGCTGAGATTGCTCAAGCTTCAGAATTCATTTCTCGAAAACCAGATGGATTTAATGAACATTTATCAGAAGGTGGTTCCAATTTTTCAGGTGGGCAAAAACAACGATTGGCAATAGCCAGAGCCATCATACGCCGTCCGGAAATCTATATTTTTGATGACAGCTTTTCTGCATTAGATTATCAAACGGATGCGAAGTTACGTGCTCGTCTGAAAAAAGAAACGACAGAATCTACTGTATTGATCGTAGCACAACGTGTGGGAACGATCATGCATGCAGATAAGATCATCGTATTAAATGAAGGAGAAGTCGTCGGTATGGGGACGCATCGGGAGTTGTTGGAAAAATGCCCGATTTATTATGATATTGCCGCTTCTCAATTATCAAAGGAGGAATTAGCATGAAAAAAACCTTTTCTTCCTTAAAACGTTTAGCTCGATATATCAGACCGTATCGTGGGACTTTTCTTTTAGTGATCCTATTTACAGTTCTGACAGTGGCTTTCAACGTGGCTTTGCCATATGTTACAGGACTTCCTACTACAGAAATCAGCCGTAATATTGCCAATGGCGAATCAATCAATTTTTCTTATATATTCAAATGTCTCATTTGGATCACAGTTGTTGGAATAGGGTATTGTATTTCGCAATTACTTTCTGGTGTTTTGATGACAAATGTCGTTCAAAGTGCCATGCATGATTTGAGAAGAGACATAGAAGAAAAAATCAATCGTCTTCCGGTTTCATATTTCGATAAAAACCAGCAAGGAAATATTTTGTCTCGTGTGACGAATGATGTAGATGCAGTCAGCGGTGCTTTACAACAAGCTTTTATTGGTATCGTAAATGCGATATTGGGAATTACGTTGGCTGCAGCAATGATGTTTTATATCCAGCCGATGATGGCGCTGATCTCTATGATCATGATCCCAACATCGATCTGGATCTCAAAACGAGTGATCAATGCTTCGCAGAAATATTTTCAAAGCATGCAGAATTCTCTTGGTGAGCTAAACGGCTACGTCCAAGAAAATATGACAGGTTTTAGTGTATTGAAAGTATATGGACGCGAAAAAGAAACATTGGAAGGATTCAAAAAAGTTAATCACAGCTTGAAATACTTTGGGTTTCGTGCAGCATTCATTTCTGGCTTGATGATGCCTCTAGTTCAATTAACTGCCTATGCTACTTATATTGGTATGGCTGTTCTAGGAAGCTTTTATGTTATTACTGGGGCGATCGTTGTCGGTCAACTACAAGCATTCATCCAATATATTTGGCAAATCAGTCAGCCAATGGGGAACGTGACACAATTGTCTTCAGTTTTGCAAAGTGCATCAGCGGCAACGAAACGTGTATTCGAGATTTTAGATGAGCCAGAAGAAAAAGAAAACAAAGTAGATGCTTCACTGCCAGAAACGATTTTAGGAGATGTGACATTCGATCATGTCGATTTTGCATATGATCCGAAGAAACCATTAATCCAAGATTTGAATTTTGAAGTGAAAGCTGGTCAAACCGTAGCTGTGGTCGGTCCGACCGGTGCCGGCAAGACGACATTGATCAATCTATTGATGCGTTTTTATGACGTAGACAAAGGAGCAATAAGGATTGATGGAATCGACACCAAATCAATGAGTCGCAGTGATGTGCGTTCGCTATTTGGTATGGTCTTGCAAGATGCATGGCTTTATCAAGGAACGATTGCAGATAATATCCGCTTCGGAAAGCTTGATGCAACAGATTATGAAGTAGTTGATGCTGCGAAAACAGCAAACGTAGATCATTTTATCCGAACAATGCCAGATGGATATGATATGGCCATCAATTCTGAGGGAGACAATGTGTCTTTAGGACAAAAACAGTTGCTGACGATTGCCCGAGCAGTGGTCTCCGATCCTAAAATCTTGATTTTAGATGAAGCAACAAGTTCAGTAGACACCCGTTTAGAAGCGTTGATTCAAAAAGCAATGGATCGCGTGATGGAGGGACGGACAAGTTTCGTCATCGCTCACCGTTTATCGACAATCCGTGATGCAGATCTGATTCTAGTGATGGATCAAGGTCAGATCATTGAAAAAGGAACGCATGAGAGTTTATTGGCACAAGGTGGATTTTATGAAAAACTGTATAACAGCCAATTTGCTGAGGAAGCAGAATAAGTCATATAAGAATAAAACAGTTTAAAACTTATTTTTTGTTCTCTATTCTTGATAATGGTAAAGTAAAGTTATCAAGAAAAGTGAGGACACGGAGATGGAACAGTTTTTAAATGAAAAAATTACTGAAGCCAAAAGAGAAGTTGATCGTTTAACGCACGTCTGTCAGACGAAGCCTTTTGATTCAGCTGATTTTTTTGAAAATGAGTTTCAAATCGAACGCTTGGCAGCACAAATAGAAGTGTACGAATTAATTTTAAAAAAAGTAATAGAAGAAAATATAGATGTACAATAAAAACAGGTAAAACGTCAGTTACCAGATACTGTAAATAGACATCTGGCCTGAGCAGGTTTTACCTGTTTTTTTCTTATGAAATAAATATATGCTATGATATCTTTATTCAATAGGATTAGTTTCTACAAAAAATGAAAGGAGAAAAATAAATATGGAACGGTTTATAGCATCAAATGCCACAGTGATTGGTGACGTGACATTGTCAGAAGATGTGACGATCTGGTATCAAGCTGTTTTACGCGGGGACAGTAATTGGATAAAAGTAGGACAAAGAACGAATATCCAAGATGGTACAATCATCCATGTCGATCATGATGCACCTGTAGATATTGCGGAGAATGTGACGGTAGGACATCAGTGCATGCTACATGGCTGTACAATCGAAAAAGGGGCGCTGATCGGGATGGGGACCACGATATTGAATCATGCGGTTATTGGTGAGAATAGTTTGATTGGTGCTGGATCATTAGTAACAGAAGGAAAAGTTATTCCTCCTAATGTCTTGGCTTTTGGTCGCCCAGCTAAAGTGATCCGTCCTTTGACAAAAGAAGAAATACAAAAAAACAAAGAAAACATCCAGCATTATGTCGAGATAGGTCGGATGCATGCGCAAGGAAAATTCAAGGAGCAAAGATAGGCAGTAGCATCCATAAAATAAAAAAGGATGGTCAGTTTGAGTTGACCATCCTTTTTTATTTGGTTTAGATAAGAGAGCTTAAAAAAGCTTCCTTTGAAACAGATTAATTTAATGAAGAACTGTTTTCCATGACTTCATCGATCAATCCATATGCTTTTGCTTGTTCAGCTGTCATATAGTTGTCACGATCTGTATCTTTTTCAATCACTTCAAGCGGTTGTCCAGTGCGTTCAGCTAAAATTTTGTTTAAGCGTTCGCGTGTTTGCAAAATATGGCGTGCCGCAATTTCGATTTCAGTTGCTTGCCCTTGAGCGCCGCCAAGAGGTTGATGGATCATGATCTCAGCATTTGGTAAAGCAAATCGTTTACCTTTTGTACCAGCTGTCAGCAAGAAGCTTCCCATTGAAGCAGCCATACCCATAACAATTGTTTGGACATCTGCTTTGACAAAGTTCATTGTGTCGTAAATAGCCATACCTGCTGTAACTGAACCACCAGGAGAATTGATATAAAGATAGATATCTTTTTCAGAATCTTGAGCGTCTAAGAAAAGCAATTGGGCGATGATCGAATTAGCAAGATCATCTGTTACTTGGCCGCTTAACATGATGATACGGTCTTTCAATAAACGTGAGTAGATATCGTAAGCTCTTTCACCTCGTGAAGATTGTTCAATGACTGTAGGAATTAAATTCATAATAGAGTTCCTCCTTGATTTCGTTTAGAAATAGTGTACCATAATTTAGTTTCTAATACCTAAAATGTAGTATACATTTTTGGTCAAAAAAGGTCAAATAAAAAACTTAGGCAAATTAGTCGCATAAACCCGCTTTATGGTATGATAAGCAGAGAAACAAAACAAGGAGGAACAACAGATTGATAGTTGGTATTACTGGTCTTATCGGAGTGCTGACAGGTGCTGTAGTTGTCTATATCGGCATGATACTGCAAATGCGTCACTTGGAAAATAAAGAACAGCGTAGACGTGAATTGGAATTGAAAGTCAAAGAAATCGAGACGCTGAATCAATTAAATAAAAAGATCAACGAGATCTTGCAGAAACGGACAACGCTGATGGAAGAATATGTCAGCTTTGATGCATTTGATGATTGTTATATCACGATTGACGATTTTGCGTATCTCCAATCATTTTCAGCGCAAAATAGTTTTTATTTGCCAAATTATATTTTAGACGAGCTATTTAAGAATATCTCCCATCGAAAAGTGATTTTATCTCCAGATGAAACAATGAAGATTGGTGGATATGCTTATAAAGGCGGACGCGTGATTTTAGAGAATTTTACGGATAGTCTGACTGAAATGATCAATGAAAAAAAAGCTCAGTTGAAGACTATGACGCGCCAGCCGATTGGTTTCTTCTCGAAAGATGATGTTTGGAGCTGATATTTTGAAGCATTGCCGTTGCACATGAGAGCGTGGTAATGCTTTCTTTTTTTCTTAATGATACAATAGAACTGAACGGAGTGAAGAAAGATGTTACAAATCTATGCCCATCGCGGAAGCAGCGGCACCCACCCAGAAAATACGCTTCCTGCATTTGCAGAAGCTGTACGAGTAGGTGCAGATGGTATCGAACTAGATGTCCATCTAAGCAAAGATGGTTATTTGATCGTTATGCACGATGAAGAAGTGGACCGGACGACTAACGGTAAAGGGCTGATTCGAGAAAAAACATTGGAAGAACTCAAAAAATTGAATGCAGGAGGAAAATTCAGCAAAGAATTTCCAGCAGCTAAAGTTCCTGAATTGAGAGAAGTGTTAGGACTGCTTCTCCAAAAAAATTACCGAGGGATGCTAATGATTGAAATTAAAACTGATCAGTATGAATATCCCGGTATCGAAGAAAAATTAGCCGAAACATTAAAAAGTAGAGATTGGCCTTTTCAACATGCATATTGCAGCTTTCATTTGGATTCTTTGGAAAAAATCGCGTTACTGGAACCGGAGATACAGCTGGACTTATTGATGAGTACTTCTGATAAAAAGGTCCAACTAGCAGCAGAAACCCCTTATATAGAAGGAGTACATCCAAAAAATACTTGGTTGTTCGAACATCCAGGCCAGGCAGCTGATTTTCCAAAAGCAATTCGTGCATGGACGATCAACGATGAAGAAGAAATGGCCAAATGTCAAGAACTCAAAATAGATGGAATAATAACTGATTTTCCGGAGAAAGCTCTTCGGTGGAAACAATCAACGAAAAGTAGGTAAAATATGGAAAAAGTATTAGTGATCGTCGGTCCGACAGCAGTCGGTAAAACAGCGCTAAGTGTGGAACTCGCACAACTATTTGGAGGAGAGATCATCAGTGGTGATTCACTGCAAATCTATAAAAATCTGGATATCGGTACAGCAAAAATCAAAGAAGAAGAGATGAATGATGTTCCGCATCATTTGATTGATGTGATTGAACCTACTCAACGTTACTCAGCCGCTGATTTTCAGCATTCAGGTCGACAATTGATTACTGAAATTGCGAACCGAGGGCACCTACCTATCATAGCTGGTGGTACGGGTCTGTATATCCAATCCCTTCTATATGATTATCAGTTAGGAGCGACAGAAGAAGCGAATCCTGAGATTAGAAAAAAATACGAAACGTTAGCTGAAACAATTGGTTCCCAAGCATTATGGAATCAGTTGAAAGAAAAAGACCCGGCAGCTGCTGAGAAAATCCACTGGAACAATCAACGAAAGGTGATAAGAGCTCTGGAAGTTTTAGAGACGACAGGACATAGTATCACGGCACCTAAAGAAGAGCCAAAGCAATTGTATGATTACCTCATGATTGGATTAGATACGAAGCGTAGTATTCTTTATGAACGAATCAATCAAAGAGTCGATTTGATGCTAGCAGAAGGTTTAGTAGCAGAAGCGCGTAAGGTGTATGAGCTTGGAGAAGTCCAGGCCAGTCAAGGTATTGGATATAAAGAATTTTTCCCTTATTTTGAAGGGAAAGAAACATTGGAAGAAGCAACAGAACAAGTCAAACTACATTCGAGAAGATACGCGAAACGTCAGTTGACGTGGTTTCGTAACCGTTTGGATGCACAGTGGTTTGATCTTATAAGTGAGCCAAATCAAAAGAGTCAGATTGAGCAAACAATCAAAAAATGGCTGGAGGCGGAATAAAATGGAAGAAAAAGTGATCATCGTAGGGGTAGAAACCGAAGTAAACCAGCGTTACTTTTCAGAGTCAATGGAAGAGCTAGTTCAGCTGACGAATACCGCATCAGGAGAAGTCGTATTCACAATTACACAAAAGAGACCACAAGTGGATCGGCAAACGATTATCGGTAAAGGGAAATTACAAGAATTAGTTCAACAAGCGGATGCGCATGAAGCGGATTTGATCATCTTTAATCATGAGCTAACTCCGAGACAGAGCCAACTGATTACCGATGCTGTTGGTCTTCCGGTGATTGATCGCGTGCAGCTGATCTTAGATATTTTTGCGATGCGTGCTCGTTCGAAAGAAGGGAAGCTGCAGGTTGAACTTGCTCAGTTAGAATACCTGCTGCCTCGTTTAGTAGGGCAAGGGAAAACATTATCTCGTCTTGGCGGTGGGATCGGAACAAGAGGGCCAGGTGAAACAAAGTTAGAAACAGACCGCCGACATATACGGAATAAAATTTTTGCTGTTAAGAAAGAATTGAAAGAAGTAGAAGCTCATCGAGAGCGCAATCGCCAAAAAAGAAAAAATAGCGAGATTTTTCAGATTGGACTTATTGGCTACACGAATGCCGGGAAGTCAACTATCTTGAATCTATTGACACAAGCGGATACTTATTCGAAAGATCAATTGTTTGCAACGTTAGATCCATTGACTAAGAGATGGCGTTTTGCTGAAGGATTTGAGATTACTGTAACGGATACCGTCGGGTTCATCCAAGACCTGCCTACGCAACTGATCGATGCTTTCCATTCTACATTAGAAGAAAGTCAAAATATGGATCTTTTGCTACATGTAGTCGATGCTAGTTCTTCAGATCGTATTTTACAGGAGCAGACTGTCCTAAAATTGATGGATGAACTGAATATGAAAGAAATGCCGATACTGACTGTTTACAATAAGGCAGACCAGATCGACCCAGCGATGTTCACGCCTACGCTATTCCCAAATGTATTGATTTCTACTCAGACGAAAGAAGGTAAGATGGCGTTGATCGAAGCAATCAAACGTCAGCTGATGGAACTAATGACCCCTTATACACTTTCTGTGCCAAGCAACGAAGGACAGAAATTAAGCGAGTTGAGAAGACAAACAATGGTTTTGGACGAAGCGTACATGGAAGAAACAAACGAATATGAAGTTAAAGGGTTTGCAAAAACCAATTCAAAATGGTTAAGAAAAAACCAATAAAATTTTGTTTTTTTAACAATAAAAACACTAATAAAGGATAGTACAGTATAATAAAAAAATAAAAGGTATCTGGTACGAAAATCAACTAGATACCTTTTTTGTTTTCTTATTTTTTGTTATTTTATAAAAAAATAGAGATCTCATGTTAGAAAACCTAACATATGCAGTTGACAATATTTTTTTTAATTGGTACACTTTAGCCAACTTATAAAACGAAAGGGGACGTCTGATGGGAGAAAAGGAATTGCGCCGATCTATGTCCGTATTTCCAATTGGTACAGTTATGAAGCTGACTGATTTGTCTGCTCGGCAAATTCGCTATTATGAAGAACAAGATTTAGTTCATCCGGAACGAAGCGAAGGAAACCGACGTATGTATTCGCTGAATGATATTGATATGTTGCTTGAGATTAAAGACTATCTTTCAGATGGATTGAATATGGCTGGGATCAAACGTGTATACGAAATGGCACAGGCGAAAAAACAAGAAGCAAAAAACAAGAAGCCGTTGACAGATCATGACGTTCGACAAATTTTTCGTGATGAGATTTTGGCGCAAGGTGGGTTAAGCAAAACAGGTCATTATCAGTCGCAAGGATTGCAAAGACAATTCTTTGACTGAATAAATTAAAAAAGGAAGAGGGATACCATGGTAAAGAAACAGATAACAGGTGAAGAAATCAAACGAATCATTGAGGAAGAAAACGTACGATTTTTACGATTGATGTTCACAGACATCTTAGGTACGATCAAAAATGTAGAAGTTCCAGTGAGCCAGATCGACAAAGTATTAGAAAATAAAATGATGTTTGACGGTTCTTCGATTGAAGGATTTGTACGAATTGAAGAAAGCGATATGTATTTGTATCCAGATCTCTCCACTTGGATGATCTTCCCGTGGGAAAGTGCTCATGGAAAAGTTGCTCGTTTAATTTGTGATATCTATAATCCGGATGGGACACCATTTGCCGGCGATCCTCGCGGGAATTTGAAACGAGCATTGAAAGATATGCGCGACCTTGGTTTTACCTCTTTCAATTTAGGACCTGAACCAGAATTCTTCTTATTTAAATTAGACGAAGACGGTGGGATCACAACGACCTTGAATGATAAAGGTGGTTATTTTGATTTTGCACCAACAGATTTAGGTGAAAATTGCCGCCGTGACATCGTGTTGGAATTAGAAAGTCTAGGCTTTGAAGTGGAAGCTTCACATCATGAAGTAGCGCCAGGACAGCATGAAATTGACTTTAAATATGCAGATGTGGTAGATGCTTGTGATAATATCCAAACCTTCAAGCTCGTTGTCAAAACGATTGCACGCAAGCATGGACTTCACGCGACTTTCATGCCGAAACCGTTATTTGGGATCAATGGTTCTGGTATGCATTGCAATATGTCTTTGTTCAATGATGAAGGAAATGTTTTCTATGATAAAGGCGGTGAATTGGAACTAAGTGAAACAGCTTATCATTTCTTAGGTGGTTTGCTGAAACATGCTCGTGCCTACACAGCCGTTTGCAATCCAACAGTCAATTCTTATAAACGTCTCGTTCCAGGTTATGAAGCGCCTGTTTATGTCGCATGGAGTGGCCGTAATCGTTCGCCATTAGTACGTGTACCAGAATCTCGCGGTTTATCCACACGTTTGGAATTGCGGTCAGTTGATCCATCTGCAAACCCATACTTGGCAATGGCAGTATTGTTGCAAGCAGGACTAGACGGTATCCGTAATCAGATCACACCGCCAGCAGCTGTTGACCGTAACATTTATGTAATGGATGAGGAAGAAAGAGAAGCTGCACATATCCAGGACTTACCTTCAACTATCCATAATGCTATCAAAGAATTGCGTAAGGATAATGTAATGATTGACGCATTAGGACAACATATCTTCTCAAATTTTGTTGAAGCAAAACGTCTCGAATGGGCGGCATTCAGACAAACTGTTTCCGAGTGGGAAAGAGAACAATATCTAGAACTTTATTAAAACAGGAATACCGTGAATTAGAGGTTGTGAAATCAGCGTTTTGACCTGAGTATTAGAGAAACTAACGGAAAAATAGTTCCTCATATTTTGCCGTTTTTTGAGCTAATACCGAGGGTCAGCTGATTGAACACCGTTTAGTGGAGAGGTTGTGAAAAAGCTGCCCTGCAACAAGTAATAAGAATAGCCAAGCAAAAACAGCTTTTCTTGTTTTTGAATTGGCTGAACTTATTACCGCAGATGCAAGCTTTTGAACACCGTTTACCAAGAGGTTTTGAAAAAGACGTTTAGTTTCGAGTATTAAGAAAAATTTTGTGAAAATGGCTTTCTACATTTTTGCATAAATTTGGCTTAATACCGAGAAACTGGCTTTTGAACACCGTTTATCAAGAGGTCGTAAGCCTGCCGTTTAACTCTGAGTCACAAGGAGCAATTTCAAAAACAGCTTCTCATGTTTGATGGATATTGTGACTTGTGACCGAGGAGTTGGCAGGAGAACACCGTTTATTTAGAAATAAGGAGGCACGACTTTTGTCGCATCTCCTTATTTTTTACTTATGTGATTCGTTACCTTCAATGAATCCCTACAAGGCACTTTTGTTGAAAAAAAGGTCATCTTTGAAAAAATTAGTGGAACTGTTTTGTTTTTGATATTATTTAATAGAAAAGATATGCCAAAAATCCGAGAACTGTGGACTACGTTTTTTACGTAAAGGAGGTAAATAAGGGTGAAAGAAAAAGATTGTTTCTACGATAAGCTATATAAACTGTTGCTGCAAGTAGGAAAAAGTAGTTCTTTGTTAGGTGGGATATTATCTATCATAATGTTTGTTTTATTTTTTTATCTATTGTTTCACTTAAAATTTTTCAGTAACGATTTTCTGATTTGCTTAGGTTTAACGTTAGCTATGTTTATATCAAGCTTATTATGTGGGTTAAATTTTTTTTGCACTCATAAAGGACTTAAGAAATAATTTCTCAAAGGATATCGAAAAAGAAAAAATTGTAAGCGGATAGTATTCATTTGAGTACTTGACTTTCCCTTAGTCAGCTTGTATTATACACCTTGGGCACCCTTTTAGAGGGTCAGAAGTTTACAGAAATTTCGGCTCCCTATTCTTATTGAAGAATAGGGAGCTTTGTTTATTTTCTGAGACTTTTCCTGCACATAAATTAAAAAGGAGTTTTTGAACTTATGACAAAATATATTTTTGTGACCGGCGGTGTCGTTTCATCAATCGGAAAAGGGATTGTTGCAGCTTCTTTAGGACGCTTATTGAAAAACCGCGGCTTAAAAGTAACTATCCAAAAATTTGATCCATACATCAACGTGGATCCGGGGACGATGAGCCCATATCAGCACGGAGAAGTATTCGTAACAGATGATGGTGCTGAAACAGATTTGGATCTGGGCCACTACGAACGTTTTATTGACATCAATTTGAACAAATACTCCAACGTGACGACAGGAAAAATCTATTCTGAAGTTTTGCGTAAAGAACGTAAGGGCGAATACTTGGGAGCAACTGTTCAAGTTATTCCTCATATTACAAATGAGATCAAAGAAAAAATCATGCGAGCAGCTAAAATGACTGACTCAGATGTGATCATTACAGAAGTAGGGGGAACAGTAGGGGATATAGAATCTTTGCCATTCCTTGAAGCACTTCGTCAAATGAAAGCAGATGTCGGTACAGATAATGTTATGTATATCCATACAACATTGATTCCTTACTTGAAAGCTGCTGGAGAAATGAAAACTAAACCAACGCAGCACAGTGTAAAAGAGCTACGTGGTTTAGGTATCCAACCGAATATTTTGGTGGTACGTACAGAGCAACCTGTTTCTCAAAGCGTGAAAAATAAATTGGCACAATTTTGTGATGTCGAACCAGAAGCAGTTATCGAGTCGCCAGATGTAGATACACTTTACTCCATCCCATTAGTTTTACAAGCACAAGGAATGGATCAAATTGTTTGCGACCATTTAAAACTAGATACACCAGAAGCAGACATGACAGAATGGAAAGAATTAGAAGAACGTGTCTTGAACTTGAAGAAAAAAGTACGGATTGCGCTTGTCGGTAAATATGTCGAGTTACCAGATGCATATATCTCAGTAGTTGAAGCATTGAAACATTCTGGTTTCGCCTATAATTCAGACATCGAGATCGATTGGATCAAAGCACAAGAATTAACGAGAGAAAATGTAGAAGAACGTTTGAAAGACGCAGATGGAATCTTGGTTCCTGGTGGATTTGGTGATCGCGGAGTAGAAGGGAAAATCGAAGCGATTCGTTATGCTCGCGAAAATGACGTTCCGTTTTTAGGTATTTGTCTTGGTATGCAGATGGCTTGTGTCGAATTTGCACGTAACGTCGTTGGATTAGAAGATGCGTCATCAGCTGAAACGAATCCAGATACAGCAAACAATATTATTGATTTAATGGCTGATCAGGAAAACATCGAGAATTTGGGTGGAACTTTACGCCTTGGATTATACCCATGTAAAATCAAAAAAGGAACGAAGACGGCTGAAGCATATGATGGAGCCGATGTTGTGCAAGAACGTCACCGTCACCGCTATGAGTTCAACAACAAATATCGTCAATTGTTTGAAGAACAAGGGCTAGTCTTTTCAGGTGTCTCACCAGATAACCGTTTAGTAGAAATCGTAGAGCTGCCAGAGAAAAAATTCTTTGTGGGATGCCAATTCCACCCAGAATTGATTTCTCGTCCAAATCGCCCGCAAAAATTAATCAAAGCATTTGTCGGAGCATCATTAGCAGATCACGAAACAAAATAATTTTTGAACTTGATAGAAAGAGAAAAGTAGCAAGAGAAGGGGATAAGCAATTTTCTTGTCACTTTTCTCTTTTTCTGATTTGTTATTATTTGTAGGAAAAAAGATAGAAAGCAAAAGACTTTTTTCGATTAAAGCGCTATTGGAGATTTTATTTTTTGCAAAAAACTTCTTGAAAATTTTCATTTTCATTGATTTTAGTAGAAAACTACCGAAATGTTTGGTAAAATAGGGTCGTTGGTTAAGAATTGTCTTAACAAATTTAGTTTTACAAAACTTAGGAGGAATTTTATTATGCCAGTAGTATCAGGAGCTGAATTTTTAAAAGCTGCTCGTAAAGGCGGTTACGCTGTCGGCGGATTCAACACAAACAACTTGGAATGGACTCAAGCAATCCTTGAAGCGGCTGAAGCAAAACAAGCACCAGTACTTATCCAAACATCAATGGGTGCAGCTAAATACATGGGTGGTTACAAAATCTGTAAAGATTTAATCACTGATTTAGTTGAAGCAATGAACATCACTGTTCCAGTTGCTATCCACTTAGACCATGGTGACTACGAAGCTGCTTTGGAATGTATCGAATTAGGCTATACTTCAGTAATGTTCGATGGTTCACATCTACCATTTGAAGAAAACTTGAAATTAGCTAAAGACGTTGTTGAAAAAGCACATGCAAAAGGTATCTCAGTTGAATGTGAAGTTGGTTCAATCGGCGGAGAAGAAGACGGAATCATCGGTAACGGCGAATTAGCTGATATTGAAGAATGCAAACAAATGGTTGCTACAGGTATCGACTACTTAGCTTGCGGTATCGGTAACATCCATGGTCAATATCCAGAAAACTGGAAAGGATTAGCTTTTGACCACTTACAAGCAATTGCTGATGCTGTAGGTCCAGACATGCCTTTAGTATTACATGGCGGATCAGGTATTCCTCAAGATCAAATCGAAAAAGCTATCTCAATGGGTATCTCAAAAGTAAATGTTAACACTGAATTCCAATTATCATTTGCTGCAGCTACTCGTAAATATATCGAAGCTGGTAAAGATAAAGAAGGTAAAGGATTCGACCCTCGTAAATTATTAGCTCCAGGTAAAGCAGCAATCGTTGAAGATGCTAAATCTCATATCGACTGGTTCGGTTCAGCTAACAAAGCGTAATTCGTTTTAGCTGCATCAATAGCCCTCAAATACTGTTTATTCGGTTGTGAGAAAAAGAACGGGACATTTTTGTCCCGTTCTTTTTATGTTTTTAAATAACATATTTATTTGGTTTTTTTCTAGTAGATGGTATTCGCCTTAGAAAGGCAAAGTTATAATTATTAATAAGAGAGTTATTATTCCAAGGTTATAGAAACCTTTTATAAAAGGAATCTTTGTTAAAAAACATCTGTAGGAAAATCAAGTCAAGTCCATAATCCTGTGTAAAATACTATACAATGTTTTACCGGTCTCTCATTGATCAAACTTAATATATTTTCTTGTAGAACTGAGCCATTCGTCATGAAGGTCCATAAGGACAGCTCCAATTAATCGATTGGCAGACGTTCGGTTGGGAAAAATCCGAATAATCTTTTCTCTTCTGCGGACTTCCTGGTTCAGTCGTTCAAGAAGGTTGGTGCTTTTTAGCCGATTATGACTATTTCCGATAACCGTGTATTGAAAGGCATCTTCGAAGCCATTATCCAATATTTCGCAGGCTTTTGTATATTTAGGCTGGTCGATATATTCACCGACTAAGGCATTCTTAGCTGTTCGAGCGAGTTCAATATCCGTAAACTTAAAGATCGCTTTTACTGCTTCTCTAAACGGTTTTGAATTCTTTTTTGGAATGGAACTGAAGATGTTTCTTAAAAAATGGACCTGGCATTTCTGCCAACTTGCGTTGGTAAATGACTTACGAATCGCAGACACTAGGCCTTTATGGGCATCAGAAATGATGAGTTCTGTCCCCTTTAGGCCGCGTTCTTTTAAGTATTCAAAGAAGATGGACCATGTGTCATCACTTTCTTCATTTTGAATCATGAAGCCAATGATTTCACGGTCGCCACCTTCTGTTATCCCGATCGCAATATGGCAGCTTTTAGAAAGCACTCGATGGTCCTCACGGACTTTTATGTAGAGAACATCAGTCATCAGATAAGGATAATTCGTACCTGAGAGTGAACGGTTCTGCCATTCGTTGACCATCGGGTCTAACTGCTCAGTCAGGCTAGAAACAAAAGATTTCGATACAGATTTTCCACATAGCTCTTCAACAATCTTTGAAACTTTACGTGTCGAAACGCCCGAAACATACATCTCAAGCATTGAAGCGAGCAGTGCCTTTTCATTTCGCTGATAACGCTCAAACACCGTCGGTGAAAATTCACCATCACGTGTTCTAGGCACTTTTAATTCGAGTGTACCCACACGAGTCGTAAAGTCTCGCTCATAATAGCCATTTCTTTGACTCTGACGACTTTCTGAACGTTCATAGTCATCGGCTTGAATATATTCTGTTCGTTGATTTTCCATCAATTGGTTGAAAACAGTGGTTAAAATATTTTTAGAAACATCATCTTTTACCGAATGTTCAATAATACTTTGAACCTCTTCGTTGTTCAGTGTAAAATGTACTTGGGTCATGTAACGTCCTCCTGGGTATGTTTTTGTGGTTAAAAACATTGTACCGTAAAAGGGCTGTTACATGGCCTTTTATCTTTTACACAATTATATGGACTTTATCGAAAATCATCAGAAAATTTTGAGGGAAAAATGAAGATTACTTATAGTTTATGAGTTAAAATAAATATTGATAACTGAATTCGTATGAGTAGATAGATACATAATGAAAGAATATTGACAATTACATAACGAAAATACGAAGGCAAGTACATTAAATAGCACAATGTTTTTAATAATAGTCGACATGGATATGATATAATTTAGAAAATTTGTTAGTGGTGGTGAAACAATACGATGCCAGATAAAATATTATTGGTAGACGATGAACAGGAAATTGCTGATTTGATCGAAGTCTACCTGAAAAATGACGGATATGAAGTACAGAAATTTTATCTTGGACAAGAAGCGTTGGACTACATAGAAAGAGAATCATTTGATTTAGCTGTATTAGATGTGATGCTTCCAGACATTGATGGATTTAAAATCGTCCAAAAAATCAGAGAAAATCATTTTTTTCCTGTGATTATGCTGACAGCAAAAATAGAAGACATAGATAAAATAACTGGTCTGACTTTAGGTGCAGATGATTATATCACAAAGCCTTTCAATCCTTTAGAAGTCGTTGCGCGAATCAAAACACAGTTAAGACGTTTTCAGAAATATAACATTCAAGTTGATTATTCGACAGAAGAATCGATAAAAGAAATTGATATACACGGACTAATCATTAACCAAACGCTACATACGTGTACACTTTATGGGGAAACAATCTCTCTAACACCCTTGGAGTTTGCTATCCTATGGTATTTGGCCGAACGAAAGGGCGAGGTCGTTCCAGCAGAACAGCTGTTTGAAGCCGTTTGGGGAGAAAAATTTCTCGACAACAATAATACAGTCATGGCACATATCGGACGCTTGCGTGAAAAACTCAAAGAACCAACACGCAAACCAAAATTTATAAAAACTGTTTGGGGAGTGGGCTATAAAGTTGAATAAAACAGGTGATGCCAAAAATTCTTCACGTTTAAAAAAACGCTTGCTGAAACGATTAGCTACACAATTAAGTATTTTTACTGTAGCAACAATCAGTGCTTTTATGATGTTTTTTTTGTTAGTCGCTTTTTATTCGGGCTCTATACGTGGGAATGGTCGGATAGATTCTATCAATTTGCGAAAAACCTAGAAAGAAATTATATTTTTGTCGTTTTGATTGCGTTACTAGCTGGAGGATTGGTTATTTTACTTAGAACATGGTCAAGAAGTATGGCACAGTTGGATGAAGTACTTGAAGCTTCAAGGAAACTTTATCAAAATCAAATAGAACCTCTCAAACTTTCTGAAGATCTACAGGAGTTTGAATGGGAATTGAATCAAATTCGTCAGGAAGTAGTTTTGAGTCAGCATCAAGCCAAAGAAGCGGAGCAACGAAAAAACGACTTAATCGTTTATTTAGCTCATGACTTGAAGACGCCTTTGACTTCAGTGATAGGCTATCTTACACTGTTACGAGATGAACAGGAAATTTCTTCTGAACTAAGAAAACATTATCTATCAATTTCCTTAGATAAGGCAGAAAGACTAGAAGAACTGATCAACGAGTTCTTTGAAATTGCTCGGTTCAATTTATCAAATATCGAATTGATGCCGACAAAAGTCCATCTGAAGATGATGTTAGAACAGCTAAGTTATGAATTTTTGCCTCTTTTGTCTTCCAAGCAGCTGACTCTAGAAAGTGAGTTAGAAGCTGATCTTTCGATTCGTTTTGATGTCGATAAAATGCAGCGCGTTTTTGATAATCTCTTACAAAACGCAATCAACTACAGCTATGAAGGAGCAGTGATCAAACTCTCGGCAAAAACAGATCAAGACAAGAAACGGGTTAAGATTATTTTCTCTAATCAAGGTCCAACTATTCCACCTGAAAAACTATCTAGGATTTTTGAACAATTTTTCCGATTAGACACCGCACGACAAACAAATCGAGGAGGAGCTGGACTGGGATTAGCAATTGCCAAACAAATCATTGAACTTCATGCTGGCCAATTGACTGCACAAAGTAAAGATGAAGAGACAAGCTTCACAATTGATTTGCCGCTTTCGTAGGAAAATCGTAAGAGATTCTTGTTAAATAACAGAAAATTGTCTTTGTTTTACTTGGTAAACTTACTAAGAAAAGCAAAGATTTTTTAGTTGGAGGACAAGAATAATGAAAAGATCGTATAAGACAGTAGCTGTAATCCTATTAATCGTCTTATTAGCAAGTATAGGTCTATTTTTTAGAAAGACACCACAAAAAATCCAAGTATGTGGAGAAGAACGGGATTCATGGAATCTACTACTAGTCAATGCAAAACATAAAATACCTCAAGGATACACAGTGGAGTTACAAAAGCTATCCAACGATCAAGCAGTAGACAAGCGTATATATCCTGACTTACAGCTGATGCTTGATGCAGCAAGAGCAGAAGGAATTTATCCGAAAATCGTTTCAAGTTTTCGAACGACAGAAGATCAAGAAAAAATCATGGAAGATAAAATTGCCGCCTTTCAAGAAAAAGGCTATTCCAATCAAAAAGCAAAAGAAGAAGCAGCAAAATGGGTAGCTGCACCAGGCACAAGTGAACATGAATTAGGATTAGCAGTAGATATCAACGCTGAGTCAAGTATTTCTACAGACAAAGAAGTGTATGAATGGTTAGCAGATAACGCGTATCAATATGGTTTTATCTTACGCTATCCATCAAACAAAGTGCATATTACGGGTGTTGGTTACGAACCATGGCATTATCGATACGTTGGTAAAAAAGCAGCAAAAAAAATAACCGAGGCAGGGATAACATTGGAAGAATATTTAGGGAAAACAGAATAAGTACCTCGCTTTGAAAAGATCTCGGATCCATCTGCTTCAGTCGGGGATCTTTTTTTTACTTAAACGGCAGACCATGCTCGTTTCTTTTTTTTATCTATGATAAAATACAAGCATATCCATGAAAAAAGATTAATAAACAAGGTGGAAACAGATGAAAAAAATCGTAATCAAAGGAAACCGACCTTTAGCTGGTGAAGTAACGATCAGCGGTGCAAAAAATAGTGCAGTCGCATTGATTCCAGCTGCAATCTTAGCTGATTCCCCAGTGATCTTGGAAGGTGTGCCGGACATACAAGATGTTCATTCATTAATTGAAATTTTAGAGATCATGGGCGCAACTGTCCATTTTTCCAACAACATACTAGAAATCGATCCTCGAGAAATCGTATCGATTCCGATGCCGCACGGAAAAATCAATAGTTTGCGTGCTTCTTATTATTTTATGGGAACACTGCTTGGTAAATTTGGCGAAGCGGTAGTAGGCCTGCCAGGTGGCTGTTATTTAGGCCCTAGACCGATTGATCTACACGTCAAAGGATTTGAAGCTCTAGGTGCTGAAGTGACAAATGAACATGGTGCCATGTATTTACGGACAGAAAATAAAGGATTGCGTGGCAATCGGATTTTCATGGACGTGGTTTCAGTCGGAGCAACGATCAATGTGATGTTAGCTGCTGTAAAAGCAAAAGGACAGACAGTAATTGAAAACGCTGCACGAGAACCGGAAATCATAGATGTGGCAACTTTACTGAATAATATGGGGGCAAAAGTTCGAGGAGCGGGCACAGATGTGATCCGTATCGAAGGAGTCGAAACATTACATGGCTGTCGGCATTTCATGATTCCTGACCGCATCGAAGCAGGAACCTATCTAGCATTAGCAGCTGCAGTAGGAAATGGTATCAAAGTGAAAAATGTGATCTTTGAACATTTGGAAAGCTTTATAGCAAAATTGCAGGAAATTGGTGTCCATATGAAAATCAGCGAAGATGAAATCGAAGTTTACCCCTCGAAAGAATTAAAACCCGCAAACATCATGACCTATCCTTATCCAGGATTTGCCACAGATCTGCAGCA
Source organism: Enterococcus sp. DIV0436a (assembly GCF_051711605.1). NCBI lineage: Bacteria > Bacillati > Bacillota > Bacilli > Lactobacillales > Enterococcaceae > Enterococcus > Enterococcus sp. DIV0436a. The sequence goes on along the minus strand of NZ_JBIONA010000001.1, from coordinate 2,157,939 downwards.
GCCACTTACTGCGTTACTATTGATGACTACAGGCACTTCAGAAATCATCGATACGATCTATGCGAAACGTGTGAATCATGTGCCGGAACTAGCACGAATGGGCGCTGATATTACCGTGGAAGGAAATATGATCATCGTGAATGGTCCAAATAAACTTCACGGCACAGAAGTCGTGGCTTCTGATCTTCGGGCAGGTGCTTGTTTAGTGATTGCTGGACTATTGGCAGAAGGGACAACGACGATTTACAATGTAGATTATATCTTACGCGGTTATGATCATATTATCGAGAAACTAACAGCCTTAGGGGCATCAATTGAAATGATAGAGGAAGTGGGAGCTGAATGAGCGATTATTTGACAATGGCAGAACTAGAGAACAAAACGTTAAAAGAAGTTTATAGTTATGCCAAAGAATTTAAAATTCCTTATTACAGTAAGATGAACAAAAAGGAATTATCTCTAGCTGTGATTCGTGCACAAGCAGAGAAACAAGGATTTTATTATATGGAAGGAATATTGGATATCGTTGGTCAAGATGGTTACGGTTTTTTACGGCCAATCAATTATGGACCAAGTGCAGAAGATATCTATATTTCTGCCTCACAAATCAGACGATTCAGTTTGAGAAATGGGGACAAAGTGGCAGGAAAAGCCCGTCCACCTAAAGAATCGGAACGTTATTATGGTTTGATGCACGTGGAAAGCGTTAATGGAAAAGATCCGGAAGAAGCAAAAGAACGTCCGCATTTTCCAGCCTTAACACCTCTTTATCCGCAAAGACAGCTTCAACTGGAAACAACACCGCAAAGACTATCTACCCGAATGATCGATATCTTTTCTCCAATCGGTTTTGGTCAGCGTGGATTGATCGTCGCACCGCCAAAAGCAGGGAAAACTTCTGTATTAAAAGAAATCGCGAATGGCATCACAGAAAACTATCCGGAAGTAGAATTGATCGTTCTACTGATTGATGAACGACCGGAAGAAGTAACTGACTTAGAACGAAGCGTGAAAGGCGACGTGGTATCTTCAACATTTGATCTGCAGCCGCAAAACCATACTCGAGTTTCTGAATTAGTATTGGAGCGTGCTATGCGTTTAGTCGAAGATAAACGAGATGTCGTTATCTTGATGGATAGCATTACTAGACTTGCTCGAGCTTATAACTTAGTTGTTCCACCAAGCGGACGTACATTGAGTGGCGGGATTGACCCAGCCGCATTGTATAAACCTAAGAAATTTTTCGGGGCAGCAAGAAACATCGAAGAAGGTGGCAGTTTGACGATTTTAGCGACCGCTTTAGTCGATACAGGAAGCCGTATGGATGACGTGATCTATGAAGAATTCAAGGGAACTGGAAATCTAGAATTACAACTTTCACGCGAGTTATCCGAGCGTCGGATCTTCCCAGCCATCGATATCAAAAAATCAGGTACCCGAAAAGAAGAATTATTGATGCCAAGTGAAGAATTAGAAGAAATTTGGAAACTTCGAAAAAATATGACTGGAGATTCATTAGAATATACGGAACAACTGATCCGCTTTTTGCGTAAAACAAAAAACAATCAGCAATTTTTCAAAGAATTTCAAGATGTCTCCTTTGGTAAAAAAAATCCGACCAGAAATCTGAAAAGATAATTGCAACCTTGACTGAAACATGTTAAGATGTTAATGTTGTAAATCGACAAATCAACTCTGGTTCAGCAAATGGAGCAGGGCAAAGGAGCGAAAAAATCATGAAAGAAAACATCCATCCAGATTACCACCCAGTAGTATTCATGGATTCAACAACTGGTTTCAAATTCTTGTCAGGTTCAACAAAAACTTCACAAGAAACAGTTGAATGGGAAGACGGTAATACATACCCAGTCATCCGTGTCGAAGTAACTTCTGACTCACATCCATTCTACACTGGACGTCAAAAATTCACACAAGCAGACGGACGTGTGGACCGTTTCAACAAAAAATACGGTCTCAAAGACGCAAACGCTGCGGAATAATAAAAACGCTGATAACTCAACGTTTAGCAGACTATCTGATAGGGATAGTCTGTTTTTTTATGTTTTTTGCCAATTTAAAACTTTGTTTGATGCTGAAAAAGTCGTAGGATCATAATGCACAAAACAATGAAAAACTAGTATATAGTTTTAATTATCCACTTGATAAAAACACCTTATATTAACGAAATGAAGAGGGGTTATTTCGAAGTAAAAAACCATTTACCTAAAATTAGAAGCTAAGCTTTCCTTTCAAGGAAGGCTTTTTGTTTTGTTATAGACTTGCGATTGTTTGTGAGCTAGATCGTTCATTTTAATGACTTATACACGCGGATGATGGGTCTTTTTCCTCTGTTCATTCATAATATTGAACGGTACAGCTAGCGATGCTATACTGACCTCAGTTCCAAGAAAACGTTAACATTTTTTTTGTGGGGGAGAGGTTTTTTATGAGGTTTGATCAATTGATAGCAGAAGAACTGATTGTTTTCGATCCATCGATAGATTCAAAAGGATCATTATTTGAGCGAATAGGGGATGTGTTGAAAAAAACAAATAAGGTAAGAAATGTTCAAAAAGTCGTTAAGGCACTATTCAAACGAGAGGAGGAGATCTCCACAGGAATAGAAGATGGATTTGGGATTCCCCATGCAAAAAGCAAATATGTGACAAAACCAGCACTGTGTTTTTTTCATACAGCCAAATTAACGGACTATAGCGGGATAGATGAAATGCCAATTGAATATATTTTTGCCATCGTAGTTCCTGAAAAATCAGCAGATATGCATCTAGAGATTCTCAGCACACTCTCCAGACGATTGATGAATGCAGATTTTAGAAAGGGAATAAAAGAAGCCACTACGCCAGCAGATATCATCAGACAGATTAGTCAAGAATGAAAATAGTAGAGTCTTTGTCCGAGTAGCGATAGTAAAGAAAAAGGAGGAAAACAACCATGAAAATCGTTGGTGTAACTGCTTGTCCAACTGGAATTGCTCATACTTATATGTCGGCAGAAAAATTAGAAGTAACAGCAAGAAATCTAAACCATCAAGCAAAATTCGAAACACAAGGTGTAAAAACAGAAAATCAGTTATCTGAACAAAAAATCAAAGAGGCAGATGCAATCATTCTTGCAGTAGATAAAGAAATCGAATTGGACCGATTTGCCGGGAAAAAAGTAAAGCGTGTCTCTACAAGCCGAGCAATCAAAGAACCGCAAGTAGTAATAGACGAAGCATTGAGAGATATTGGCGTATTCGTTGTGTCTAATGAAAAAGAACCAGCTGCAAATGAGAAAAAGCCGACAATCTATAATTATTTCATGAATGGTGTGAATTACATGCTTCCATTTGTGATCGCAGGCGGAATCATCATCGCACTGAGTTTTGCCTTTGGGATTACAGCGGCTGATCCCAACTCAGCAGACTATAATGTGTTAGCAGCTGCATTTTCAAGGATCGGAGGAGATACAGCGTTTGCCATGATGGTTCCTGCGTTAGGCGCGGGGATTGCTACATCGATTGCTGGAAAAGCAGGTTTTGCCCCAGGAATTGTTGCCGGATTACTGGCCTCTACAGGTGGTTCAGGTTTTCTTGGCGGAATGATTGGTGGCGTGCTAGCAGGGTATATCTGTGATTTTCTGGCAAATAAAATCAGCGTAAAAAAAGAATTTTCTGCTATTTATCAGCTGATTGTCGTCCCCCTTTTATCGATCTTAATTATTGGGCTTTTGATGGTATTTGTGATTGAACAACCGATCACATGGGTGTTGGATGCTTTGACAAATTGGCTGAATAGCTTGGGAAATACATCCGGGCTATTGTTCGGATTACTTATCGGGATCATGATGGCAGCTGATATGGGTGGGCCGATCAATAAATCGATTTCGACTTTCTCGATCGGTTTGATGTCAGCTGGAGTAAATGCACCGATTGCTGCTTGTATGGCTGCAGGAATGACACCTCCCCTAGGTATTGCTTTAGCCACTTTATTATTCAAACATAAATTTACCAAAGAAGAACGGACTTCAGGTCAATCATGCTGGATTTTAGGCGCTTCGTATATTACAGAAGGTGCTATACCGTTTGCGGTATCTGACCCGATCCGCGTGATACCTAGTTTGATGACAGGTTCAGCAGTCGCTGCAGGGATTTCCATGGCAGTAGGAGTTACTTCAATGGCACCTCATGGAGGGATTTGGGTGATGCTAATTCCAAATGTTATGAACAATTTACCTATGTATGTCTTGGCAATTGCATCAGGTACAGTCACTACAGCCTTTATGCTTGGACTATTGAAAAAAACAGTGAAAGAGAAAAAACAAGACAAGTGGACGAAAAATGAAAATCTAACAAATGAGGTGGAAGCGTAATGTTATATACAATGAAAGAGTTATTGAAAGTGGCTAAAGAGAATCAATTTGCAGTACCAGCCTTCAATATTTGCAGCTATGATATGATGAAAGCAATCATCGAAGAAGCAGAGAGATTAGAAGCACCAGTAATCTTAGAAATTCATCCTGATGAAATCGCCTATTTAAGTGTTGAGTTTGTTGCGGCAGTAAGAGCCTATGCTTATACAAGTAAACTGCCGATCGTTATCCACTTGGATCATGGCGGTACGATAGAAGATGTCTTACGGGCGATTCGAAACGGCTATTCTTCCGTGATGATCGATGCGTCTTTGAAATCATTCGACGACAATGTACAGATTACGAAAAAAGTGGTTGCGTTAGCTCATGCGGTAAATGTCTCAGTGGAGGCTGAGCTTGGAACGATTGGGAATAATGGTTCTGCTGAAGGAGGTGCTGAAACAATCATTTATACAGATCCTGATCAAGCGAAGATTTTTGTGAAAGAAACAGGAATCGATACACTTGCTGTAGCAATTGGAACAGCGCATGGCTTGTATCCGAAAAACAGAACTCCAAAATTAAATATCGACTTACTGAAAGAATTGAACCAACAAATCGATCTTCCATTTGTTTTACATGGCGGTTCAGGTAATCCGGACGCAGAAGTCAGCGAAGCTGTAAAATACGGAGTTGCCAAAGTGAATTTGAGCTCAGATCTTAAAAGCGTCTTTTTCAATGCTTTGAGAGAAATATTGAGTGAAAATCCATCGATGTACGAGCCGAATGAAATTTATCCAGCAGCTAATAAAAAGGTACAAGAAGTAGTCAAACATAAAATGGAAATTTTGAACACAGTAGGCAAGGCTAGCTTATACTAAAAATAAAAATGTATGATCAAGAGGGTATGACAATAGTCTTGTCATACCTTCTTAACCACACACGATGTTCAGAAGTAGTTTTTTCGAAAAATTTCTTCTTATTTCTCGAAGCCAATCACTTCTGTCACAACCTCTTTTTTCCTGTTACTATATAAAGTAAATGGGGTGATTTTATGTTGAATGAAGTGGAGAATAGACAGCAGGAGATTGTGAATTATCTAAAAAACAACCAATTTGCAAGAGTCACCGATTTGATCGAGTTAGTAAATTATAGCGAAGCCACGATTAAACGTGACCTTGTTTTTCTGGAAAAAAGTGGATTGATCCGTAGAGTTCGCGGTGGCGCCATGCTTGTTGACAATCGAAAAATTGACGTGCCTTACCTGATGAAGATCACCAAATTAGAAGAAGAAACAGAAAAACGTAAGATTGCAGATACAGCTTCTTCTTTGATTCGAGATGATATGGTCTTATTCTTGGATTCCAGTACAACCTCTTTACATTTAGTCAGAAACCTAGCAAGATTTGATGGTTTGCAGATCATTACGAATGGCATCGTCACAGCTGCTATGTTGAGTGAATACACAACGGCAAAAGTATCTGTATTGGGTGGGGCAATTGTTCCGAAACGAGCAACAATCAACGGTTCAAAAGCCTATAACGATGCATTGTCATATTATGCGGATTTAGCGATAATGAGTTGTCGCGGGCTAGATTTCAGCCAAGGAGTAACAGAAACTCATGAAGGAGAGGCAATGGTCAAAAAAGCTTTTAGAAAACAATCAGACCGGCTTGCCGTTTTAGTTACACAGCAAAAAATTGCACATAAATTCATGCATCAATCCATTGCTTTTCATGAAATCGATTATCTGGTGACAAGTAAAGAACTGACAAAAGAACAGTATGCGAAAGTAAAGGAACACCATATCGAATGTCTGTATGGATAAATTATTACGTGAATGTTCTAAGTGGCTTCCTCATTTTTAGATAGGACCTTATCTTTGCTCGCTTCTCTTAGCCGATGGTATAATAATGAAAAGGTTATCTTGTTAGATAATCTTACTTTTTTATCCAGGAGAAAGGAGTGCAGAAAATGAAACATGTGAAGGCGTTGGTAGTGAAGGCAATCATGATCTGGGCGATTCTGTGGGTCGTGCTGACAGGTTTATACGGTGTTAGCTTTATGGATTCAACAATTGTTGGGGTAATTATTGTAGTCATGATCTATGTGCTAGGGGATCTGTTGATCTTACGTAAAGTAGGGAACATCGCAGCGACGATCGCAGATGCTGGTTCAGCTGCAGTTATCTTGTGGCTCTATCTATATTTTATGAATGATACAGTCGATATTTGGATGAAAGTATTGATTCCTGCTCTATTGATCGGTGTGGCAGAATGGTTCTTCCACAAGTGGTTGCTAAGTCAAGGCATCGTACCAGATGAACGGAAAATGGAATAAATCAACAGTTAAACTATTCTTATCGATAAATGAAAGCTTTAAAAATAAATAGATGTTTAATTAAGAATAATCATAAACTATTTTTACTCAAAAAACCGCTCAGATCATTTTCAGATCTGAACGGTTTTTTTTATCTATTCATCAAGATCAAATTTCATTTTTCAATGATTCAATCAATTCGCCCTCTGCTTCATGACTATGTTTTCGGCCATTAACAAGATAGAGTGCTGTACATATCAATGGAATGACTCCGGCAATCACATACAATCCTCTAAATGAAGTAAGAGATTTTAGCATCCCCATCAAATAAGGACCAACGCCTAAGCCTAGGTCTAAACCAATAAAGTAGGTAGATAAAGCAATACTGATTCGATGTTCGCGGACGATTTTTAAACAAACAGCCTGTCCATTTGACATAAACGTACCATAACCTAGGCCGACTAATGCTCCAGAGATAAGCAATGTCACACTATTCGTCGTTACACTCAGTAAAAATAATCCTGCTGTTAAGAATAAATAGCTAGGATACATCACGTATTGTTCTCCTTTGACATCGAAAATCCTTCCAGTCAATGGACGTGTAAATGTGATGACCAAAGCATATACGACGAAGAAAAATGACCCAGCAGCAACTAAGTGGATTACTTTTGTATAAGAAGATAAAAATGATAAAACACTTGAATAAGAAAGACCCATCAAAAAGGCAATTCCTGTAATGAAAAGTGCTTTCTTTTCAATAAAACTATTGATATTCCATGAGCGAAGAGATATTTTTTGTTCTTCAGATAATGGAATATTTTTTACAGGAAAGACAAGGCAGGCAATCGTAACAAAGAAGACCAGTACAATTGAAAACCAGATAATGAAACGAAAATCAGTCATATTCAGCAAAATCATTCCTAAAAATGGCCCAACAGCGGCAGCTAAACTAGTACTTAATCCATAATAATTGATGCCTTCCCCTTTTTTAGATGCAGGGATATATGCAGTAACGATAGCATTTGTAGCTGTAGAAACTGTACCGTAGCCGAATCCATTCAAGAATCGAACTAAATACAATGCCCCGATAGTTGGCGTATAAAGATATGCTAATGTTGAAAGGAGATAGAAGATCGCGCCGCCTCTTAAGGTAAACTTCCGACCAAATAGTTCTAACTGTTTCCCCATGAATAAGCGTGCCAGCAATGTTCCGATGATATAGATCCCAGAAGCAAAACCTGCTTGGCTCAAGCTGGCGTGTAAGGTGTCTTGCGCAATGACTGCCATGATGACCATCAACAGATAATAAATCAGGTAGACAATAAAATTGATCAATGTGATTCCGATAAAATATTTATTAAATAATTTCTTTTCCATGTATGTTATACATTCCCCTTAAGCTGAATATGCTTTTAATTTTTGTATTTGAACTTCTACATCGTGATAATTGGATGGATAGCGATCAACAAGTTGGCGAATAAATAAATCTCTTGTAGACATAAACAGATTTAAAAATTCTTCGCATTCGTTTGTTGGATTCTCATCCACTGCTTTGATCAATTCGATCGAGTTTTGATACGCATCATTTAAAAAGACTAAAGAAGCTTTCATATCAAATCTTGTTTGATATGCTGTTTCTAATCGATTAATGATTGTGTTCATCCAGTAATTCATGTTTTTTCCCTCTATTCTTAAAAAATTTTACTTCTGCAGTATAACGAATAAAAAAAAGGAAAAAAATCGCATAAGTGATGGAAAAAGGTACTTAACAAATGTTAATATCATTAGTAAAATACCTTTGGACTTTAAAAAGTTTTAAAGTACTGTATGATCTTTTTAGATGAAAGTTTGGATGGGGGAGCATCATTGGATAGTAGAGTCTTAAAGGAATATTTGGATAAAAATGATTTTCCGATTATACGCAAAGGATATCATAAATATTTGACATTCGAAGGGATGGAAGATTCCCATACGTATATCTTGAAAGAGGGAACGGTAAAAGCAAGTGTTATTTCAAATGATGGGAGAGAATTTAACCTTCGCTATATCAAAGATCTTGAAATCGTCTCTCTTTTAAAAGACGAATATTCACAATTCATCGATTCGCCGTATAATATTCGAGTTGAATCAGAATATGCAGAGTTTTATCGAATCAATCGTGTGCGCTTTTGGCAAAATATCAACCAAGACCCAAAGCTACAACACTATGTAAAAGAGTATTACCGCTATCGTCTGCTTTATTCGATGAAAAAAATGCAGCAAATGCTATTAAACGGAAAGCTGGGAGCTGTTTGTACGCAACTTTACGAATTATATGATTTATTCGGTGTGCGGACAGAAGAAGGGATGCTGATCGATTTTTCGATCACGAATGAAGAAATCGCCAAATTTTGTGGCATCTCAACTGCTAGCAGTGTGAACAGAATTTTAAAACAACTGAAAAAAGATGGTATTATCACCGTTAAAGACCATCATATCGTTATTTTGAATATGGACTTGTTAGAAGACAATATTATCTTTTGATGAACAAAGAGGTTATGAAATCAGCGTTTTGACCTGAGTATTAGAGAAACAAACGGGAAAATAGTTCCTCATATTTTGCCTTTTTTTGAGCTAATACCGAGGGTCAGCTGATTGAACACCGTTTACCAAGAGGTTGTGAGCCTGCCGTTTAACTCTGAGTCACAAGGAACAATTTCAAAAAAACAGCTTTTCATGTTTGATGAATATTGTGACTTGTGACCGAGGAGTTGGTAGGAGAACACCGTTTAAGGAAGAGGTTGTGAAAAAGCTGTTCTGCATCAAGTAATAAGAAGAGCCAAGTAAAAACAGTCTCTTATGTTTTTAACTTGGCTGGACTTATCACCGTAGATGTAAGCTTTTGAACGCCGTTTATTTGCAACAAAAGGGGCTGTGACACGATTTTTGTCACAGCCCTTTTTTTGCGAACATTCATTTAGCAATTTTTAGAAACTTCTGCCGCCACCGCCAAAAGTCCCGCCACCGCTAGAATGGGTAGTACTTCCGCCACCGCCGCTTCCAGGAGGTGGGCTTTTGGGGATTCTTCTTGTCGTGACAAAAGAATTTGTCAGACGATCGGTTTTTTCAGTTAATTTGATACTGGATTTTTCTCGGAATGGATATTTGTAGATGCCTGATTTCAATTGATAACGCGAAACAGTCACAAAATAAAAGACAAGACTAAGGATAAGAGCCAAAACAACAGCAATGATGATTTCTACTGTCGTCAAAACCTTATAGCGTGTAATTTTGCCAGTTTCTTCGTCTACACGATAATGTCCTCCTGGAACTCCGTCTTCCACATATGTTGCTGATTTAGACAGGTAAGCTTTTGCAGCATTGTAATAGGCAGCATTTGTCATCTGATCATAAACATCATCTAAGATCGAATCGATTCTGCTGTCAGTCAAATAATCGATCATATTACCAGAAGTCGAAATGTAGATTTCACGCTGTCCCATATCTAATAGCAATACTGAGCCATTTTGATCATTTCCGACTGCGTCTCTTAAGTAATTATCAGCAAAGTCTCTTGGTTCTTCTGAATTAGATGTAGTCGTTACGATCAAGACTCGTCCTTTGATTTTTTCATTCAGCTTTTCTGCCTGTTGTTCCAAAGATTGGATTTGATCTGTTGTGAATAACCCAGCCTCATCATTTACCGTAGCTGTATCTGCATGAGTAGCCACCGGCCAGCCAACACTTACTAGCAAAAGAAAGAATAAAAAAAATTTTTTCATCATATCAAGTAACCTCCGATCAGAAAGAGGATCGCTAGCCCAGCGAAAATCCCAAGAGCGGTCAGTCCCAATTTTTTCTGGCTGATCGGCAGGACACCGCTGACCTTTCCTGTTTGTCCATTCATTGCGTAGTAGTAGACTTTTTTACTTGAGTCATTGCTTCGATAAGTAACAAGCCATACCGGCAGTAATACGTAATTATTTACTTCGTTTGTGATTGAAGCAGAAGTTCGCACACCGGTCAATGTTGTATATCCATTTGCGGTATCTTTTAACAGCTTCTCTGAATAGTCTTTTAATTCAGATTGAATCTGTGATTTGATTGCCTCATATTCGATATCTCTTTTTTCTGCTTGGAACCCGGCTAAATACTGGCTTTTAAAATCAATTGCTTTATCTAACGGGAAAGGTTGCACGCCTTCGACCATCTTTTGTTGCGTATTTTTTGATAAGGCATTTTTTACTAGTTCTTTAAAAGAAAGCTTGCCTGCTCTTGAAACAGCAAATTGCTTCGTTTCTGTGTATTCGATGTCACCTATCCGCCATATGCGGATAACTGTACCATTCGCCTGCATGGCACCATCTACTTCAGCATCTGTAGCCCAATAAGGGAAATACACACCTGTCAACTTATCGATTTGATCCTTATTGAAAAAAGCTTTGGGAACAAACCATTTTTTCTTGGTCCAAGCGAGAAATCTGTTGATTGCTTCTTCTTTCTCGACAGCAAAAGGAAGTACTTTATTTGGCAAGAATTCTCCGCTTAAACGTCCCGATAGTACGACGGGATTATGGCAGTAGTAACAATAAGTCGCAGCAGTTGTCGCATCAGTCACGATCTCTGCACCACAGTTGGGACAAAGAAAAAGATCCATCGCTGCGGTATTATCTGCAGATTCGTCCGCTGTATCTGAAAAACCGCCTGCCTCGTCAACCGCTTTGCGCTCGGCTTCATTCATATCGGCAAGCTGTTCTTGGGCTGTAAAAGTAAAATCTTCGGTAGGTGAAGGTTCTTCTTTGCTTTCTTCGCCAGCCATACGCGCTTCTTTTTGCTTTTGCTCATATTGGCTGACTTCTTCTTCTGTATAGATATTCAGGCAGTATTCGCAATGAAATTTTTGGTCTTTGGGATCAAAAGTCAACGGACCGCCGCAATTAGGACATTTATGTGTAAGAACATCCATCAGCTGCACACCTTTCTAAATAAATTAATCAACGGGGATTCCTTTAAACGGTTTACCACAGTTTGGACAGAATTTAGGGATGCCGTTGGAAAGATCCACGATCTCATTGCATTCACTGCATCGCATTTGTAGCTTAGGCTGAACGTTTTCTACAGGTTTGGCAGCTCCGCAGTTGGAACAGAATTTTCCGGAATTTTCTGTCCCGCAAACTGGACATGTCCAAGTATCCGCATTTCCTTGTGCAGTTTGTTGATTTTGTTTTTCTGCTTGTTGTTTGATTTGTTCTTGGTTATTTTGAGCTGCTTGAGAAAGATAAGAACCATTTGCATTCATTCCCATACCTACACCCATAAAGCCGGTCATTGCTCCTGCTTCATTTTTTCCGGCTGCTTCCATACCACGTGCAATGGAACCTTGCACGTATCCTTCACGTACGCTAGGATCACCTAGCATCGCCCCTTCGTTACGCATATTGATCAGTTTCACAGAATCATCGGTGTAAGAAATGCTGGCTACAGCCACAGAAACAATCTCCATCCCACGTAATTCACGCCAAGAATCATCCAATGCAGTATCCATGTATTTGCTTAATTCCAAACTCTTAGATGGTACATAAGAAATCCGTTGACCATCTGCAGACATCTGATTGATTGCTGATTGCAGCGCTGTTAGGAATTCAGCTAAATACTGCTCATTGATATCATTGATTTCCACTTGTGTTTTGTTTTTAGGGATTGCGTTTGTATAAAATAAAATCGGGTCAACGACATGAATAGAATAAGTGCCATGTGCCCGTAAGAATAATTCTGCGTTATAGAAATTGTCAAAGTAGTTCAACGGCGCGCTTGTACCGAATTTGATTCCCTTTATTTCTTGGAGATTGATATAAAAAACTTGTTGTTTCTGCGGTGTGACGCCGCCAAATTTAAATCGGTCAAAAGTTTCAGCAATTGCTTCTTTCAGTGTTCCGTTGAACATGGAAGGAGCTGCGTCATTTTTAATGGTGTAATAACCTTCCTCAGCGGTATAATCGATGATTTTTCCACCATCGACCAAAAGCATCATCATGTTTGGATAGACATGGACGACTGTTCCGTCTGTTAAAACATCTTCTGTTCCTTTACGATTGGAGCCACGTTTGTCATCTTTGCGGACTTTGACACCTTTTGTCATGACCGTTGTATCACTCATATTGTCTGGTTCGATGACTTCTAGCCATTGATCTGCCAGACCGCCGCCAACCATACTTGTTGCTGCTTTGATAAGACCCATAAAAAATTCCTCCTCTGATTCAGCTAATGCCAAACAATTATTGTTTATTTATTATACCATAGGAAGATGTGAAACTTCTCGGACTAGAGACGGAATTGAAATGGAAAATTGCGTATTGTTTAAATACCTGAAAAAGCCGAGAAGGATAGTAGTTTTTTTACCTAATATCACGTATAATAAGAGATAGTGAATTTTTTAAAAAAGGGGGATCCTTATGGCATATCAAGCACTTTATCGAGTCTGGCGTTCGCAGCGTTTCGAAGACATCGTTGGACAAAAAGCTGTGACACAGACACTAAAAAATGCTATTGTTTCCCACAAAACCTCACATGCCTACTTGTTTACAGGACCCAGAGGAACCGGAAAGACGAGTGCAGCAAAGATTTTCGCAAAAGCAATCAACTGTCCGAACAGTAAAGACGGTGAGCCATGCAACGAATGCGAAATGTGTCGATCAATTACTGCTGGTACGCAAGAAGATGTGATCGAAATCGATGCTGCCAGCAATAACGGAGTCGAAGAAATCCGATTTATCCGTGATCGGGCAAATTATGCGCCTACAAAGGCAGCGTACAAAGTGTACATTATTGATGAGGTACATATGCTTTCAACAGGAGCTTTCAATGCCTTGTTGAAAACATTGGAAGAGCCAAAAGAAAGTGTCATATTCATCTTAGCAACGACCGAACCTCACAAAATACCAGCTACGATCATTTCACGGACTCAGCGATTTGATTTTAAACGGATCAATACGGCAGATATTGTCGAACATCTTGAATTTATCTTGAAAGAATCGACTATCAGCTATGAACCAGCTGCATTGAATGTGATTGCCCGTTCTGCAGAAGGCGGGATGCGGGATGCATTGAGTATTCTTGATCAGGCAATCTCGTTTAGTGAAGGAACAATTACTTTAGATGATGCCATGCAAGTGACAGGTAGCTTAACTGACGAAATGATGGACAGTTACTTGAGTGCTTGCGTGAAAAAAGAAGTACCAGAAGCATTGGAAACATTGAACCAAATTCTCGCAGCCGGCAAAGAATCACGTCGCTTTCTAGAGGATATGTTACAATACTGCCGTGACTTGCTGATGTATCAGCAAGCACCTAACCTAGTTGAGGAACAATCGAGTACGATCAGAAGTACATTTACAGAATTGGCACAAACTGTTTCAGCGGATCAGCTGTTTTCAATGATAAAGATTTTGAGCGATACTCAAAATGAAATTCGTTTTACCAATAGTGCCGCTATTTATTTGGAAGTCGCTACAGTCAAACTTGCACAGCTACCGTCTGCTTCTGTTCCTTCAGCAGATGTAGCATTTGCAGATGATCAGATAGTAAAACAGCTACAACAAGAGATTAAGGAACTAAGAAACGAAATCAAGGAACTACGCAGTAATACAGGAATTGAGAATACAAAAGTACAGCCGGTACAGCAAACAAATCATAAAAAACAGACAAGTACCTATCGTGTACCGACGGAACGAGTATATAAAGTTCTGCGGGAAGCGACAAGACAGCATCTGAACCAAGTAAAAGAAGTATGGGAAGACTTGCTGATGAGTCTATCTGTCACTCAGCGAGCAATGCTTAAAGCAAGCGAACCAGTTGCAGCTGGACCTACAGGACTAGTGATTGCGTTTGATTATGAGATTGTTTGTCAAAGAGCAGCAAATGACGAAGAATTGCAGCTTTCGGTACACAACAACTTAAGCCGAATGATCAAAGATTATGCGCCTGATCCTGTTTATATTACAAGAGAAAGCTGGCCAGAACTTCGAAGAAATTATTTGACGCAGGCACAAGAAGAGGGAACAGAAAACTCTTTTGCTTCTGAAGACTCAGAAGGAGAAATCGAGTTGCTTCCTCAAGAACAAGAAGTACCAGAAGAAACACTTGTAGTAAAAGCAGAGGAACTGTTTGGCTCCGAAGCTGTTACAGTGGTAGATGATTAATAAAAAGGAGTAGATAATTATGATGCGTGGAATGGGCAATATGCAAGGCATGATGAAACAAGTACAAAAAATGCAAAAAGAAATGGCAGAAGCACAAGAGCTGCTAAATAAAACAGAGTTTACAGGTAAAGCCACCAATGAATTGGTCAAAGCGGTTTTTACAGGCGATCGTCGCATGAAAGATATCCAAATCAATGAAGAAGTCGTTGATCCTGATGATATCGAGATGCTTCAGGATCTTGTCGTAATGGCAGTCAATGATGCGATCGCACAAATTGATGTGGAAACTGAGAAAAAATTAGGGAAATACGCAAAAGGTTTGCCAGGATTTTAGTTTTAAACTGAAGGAGTAATGAATATGCAATATCCAGAACCAATTGCGAAACTGATCGACAGCTACATGAAACTTCCAGGAATCGGTCAGAAAACAGCGACAAGACTCGCCTTTTATACGATCGATATGAAAGATGAAGTAGTAAATGAATTTGCTAAATCTTTGTTAAGTGTAAAACGCGATTTGCATTTTTGTAGTATCTGCGGAAACATCACAGAAGAAGATCCCTGCGAAATATGTAGAAATCCTTCACGTGATCGAAGCGTTATCCTAGTGGTCGAAGAGCCGAAAGATGTAATGGCAATGGAAAAAATGCGAGAATATCACGGACTTTATCATGTTCTCCATGGTGTGTTATCACCGATGGAAGGGACAGGTCCAGAAGACATCAATATTTCTTCTCTGTTGCAGCGGCTGCATGATGCAGATGTAAAAGAAGTGATTATCGCAACAAATGCAACAACAGAGGGAGAAGCAACAGCTATGTATCTCTCACGTCTGATCAAACCCGCAGGTATCAAAGTGACTCGTCTAGCACATGGTCTGTCTGTAGGCTCTGATATCGAGTATGCAGATGAAGTTACTTTATTGAAAGCTGTCGAAGGAAGACGTGAGTTATAAATTTCTAATTAAGTGTTTTTTCAGATACAATATAAAAGCAGCACAAGAGATGGGGGCAACAATGTGAACGGACTATTTATTACAATCGAGGGGCCTGATGGTGCAGGAAAAACCAGCATCTTGAATGAACTTTACCCTCTTTTGAAAGAAGTAGCAAAAACAGAAATCATTCAAACAAGAGAACCAGGAGGCATTCCGATTGCTGAAGAGATCCGAGCAGTGATCCTTGATCCAAAAAATGATCGGATGGATGAACGTACGGAAGCACTGCTTTATGCAGCAGCAAGAAGACAACATCTAGTCGAAAAGGTTCTGCCTGCTCTGGCAAAAGGGAAAATCGTTTTATGCGATAGATTTGTCGACAGTTCTCTTGCTTATCAAGGTGCAGGCCGACGCATCGGCGTTACCGAGATTGCTCGGTTGAATGAGTTTGCTACAGAAGGTACTACGCCGGATTTTACCCTTTATCTTGACGTAGATTCAGACACCGGATTAAGAAGAATCAAGAAAAACAGACAAAATCAAATCGACCGTTTAGATTCGGAAGGTTTGGAATTCCACCAGCGTGTACGTCATGCTTACTTAAAGCTGGCAGAAGAGAATCCGGAAAGAATCCACAAAGTTGATGCAAGAAAAAGCTTTGAAGAAGTGCTGCAAACAAGTTATCATACAATTATTGAACAGTATCCGCAATTTTTTGAAAACTAGGAAGGTGAACGTTTATGAAAATTATTTTAGCGATTATCCAAGACAAAGACAGCAACCGTTTATCAAATGAATTGATTGATGCAAATATCCGTGCCACAAAACTATCATCGACAGGCGGCTTCCTTAAGGCTGGAAACAGTACGTTTATCGTGGGTATTGAAGATGACCGTGTAGAAGAAGCATTGGAAATCATCAAAAAAACGTGTGAATCAAGAAAGCAATTTGTATCTACACCTGTTACACTGGATATTTCGATGGATGGGGGCGTCCCTTATCCAGTAGAAGTAGAAGTAGGCGGTGCCACAGTCTTCGTCTTACCTGTTGAAGGATTCCATCAATTTTAGGAGGAGCTGAGCTATGAATCAAGAAATAAACTTGGCTCAAATGCAACCGATCGTGTATCAGCAGCTTCAACGGAGTTTTGAGCATGGGCGTATCGCTCATGCTTATCTTTTTGAAGGGGAGAAAGGAACAGGAAAACATGAAGTAGGTATATGGCTTGCACAGCACCTGTTCTGTACCCAAATGAAAGACAATCTGCCTTGTGGAAAATGCAACAATTGTCAGCGGATCGAAAAGAAAGAACATCCAGATGTTTTGGTTATTGAACCGGAAGGACAAACCATCAAAGTCGATCAGATCAGACGTTTGCAGACGGAATTCAGTCGCAGCGGTTACGAATCAAGAAAAAAAGTTTTTTTGATCAAAGAAGCTGAAAAAATGAATAGCAGTGCGGCAAACAGTTTGTTGAAATTCTTGGAAGAGCCCCCTGGAGATTTTTTAGCGGTGTTAGAAACAGATGCAGTAGGAAGAATTCTCCCTACTATTCAATCTCGTTGTCAAGTTCTGCATTTTCAAGAACTTTCGAAAGAAGCACTGATCCATCGATTGCAAGAAGAGCAGATTCCATTGGAAAAAGCAAAACTTTTGGCTTTCTTAACAAACAGTTTAGGAAAAGCAGTTGAAATCTCTCAAGATGAATGGTTTAATGATGCTAAGGACTTGATTTATCAATGGTTCGTTTACTTGCAAAAGCAAGATACTCAAGCCTTTATCTATGTCCAAAAAAAATTGATAAAATCATTTAAAGAAAAAACACAACAGTTTACAGGATTATCTGTCTTGATGTTTTATTATCAGGAAGCACAGCGTCAAGCAGTAGCAAACGGCGAATATGGCAAAGTGAAACAGATAAACCAGATAATTGAACGGATATTGATCGCAGAGCAGAAAATACGCAGCAATGTCAGTTTTCAGGCTGTTGCGGAACAGTTCGTTTTGCATACGATTTTTTAGCTTGCCGCAAAGGATGATGATCAAGGAGGATGGAAATGGTAGAAGTAGTAGGTGTCCGATATAGAGATGCAGGTCATATCTATTATTTTGCACCAGGAGACTCTGAATATGTTTATAATGACAAGGTATTAGTCGAATCTCAGCAATCCTTACATATTGCTACTGTTGTCCTTCCTAAAAAAGAGATTGATCCCAATGACCTTCCTGAAGCTATCCGTCCGATCTTGCATAAAGCGTCACAAGCTGAATTAGAAAAAGACAAAAAAAACAAAAAAGATGCTCATGATGCATTGAAAATCGCAAAAGAAAAAGTGCAGTTGCGTGAGTTGGAAATGAAAATGGTCAAAGCTGAATACACATTTGATCGAAATAAATTGATTTTTTCTTTCACGGCGGACGGGCGAATTGACTTTAGAGAATTGGTAAAAGATCTGGCCGCTGTATTTCGTACTCGTATTGAGCTTCGACAAATTGGTGTCCGCGATGAAGCAAAGATAATAGGCGGAATTGGTCCATGTGGGCGTCCATTATGCTGTTCTTCTTTTTTAGGCGATTTCGTGCCTGTATCAATCAAAATGGCAAAAGATCAAAGTTTATCTTTGAATCCAACAAAAATTTCCGGTTTATGCGGACGCTTGATGTGCTGTCTGCAATATGAGAGCGAAGAATACGAGACAGCGAAAAAAGAACTCCCTGACTTTGGAAAAGTAATTGCTACACCTGATGGTAAAGGGAAAGTCGTAGGGTTGAATCTGCTTAGCCGTATCGTTAGTATTCGGCTGACTGGACGGGAAAATCCTGTCGAATATGAATGGGATGAATTGAAAGAATTTATCCAAGTAGGTGAGATGAATGGATAAGAGATCATTATACGACGGATTGAATCAATTAGAATCAGAGTTGAGAAATACATTAACAGAACTTGTTGAAATGAAGCATGCTTTGCATGAGATCGTAGAAAAAAATACAACTTTGGAGATGGAAAATCAACGTCTGCGGGAACACCTGCGGGAATTGAACCAAGTTGCACAAGCTCCAGCTGAAAATGTGAAGCAGGAACTTTCTAAGTCTCGTATGAATCTTGAAAAAATTTATGAAGAAGGATTCCATGTCTGCTACGATTTATATGGATCAAGAAGGGACAATGACGAGCCTTGTGCGTTTTGTCTAGAAGTGATCTATCGCGAAAGCGGTCGATGACCAAT
Source organism: Enterococcus sp. DIV0436a (assembly GCF_051711605.1). Classification (NCBI taxonomy): domain Bacteria; kingdom Bacillati; phylum Bacillota; class Bacilli; order Lactobacillales; family Enterococcaceae; genus Enterococcus; species Enterococcus sp. DIV0436a. The sequence goes on along the minus strand of NZ_JBIONA010000001.1, from coordinate 2,138,929 downwards.
AACAAGAGGAGACTGGAGCGGAGAAATACTGCTCCAGTCTTTTTATTAAGGAGATTGTGACAGATGTATAATCAAAAAAGTTTCAAGGGAAATCCGGTATATGGGGATTTATATCTTGTACCGACGCCAATTGGAAATTTAGAAGATATGAGCTACAGAAGTGTTCGTATGCTGCAAGAATCCGATCTTATCGCAAGTGAGGATACGCGTAATACACAAAAGTTATTGAATCATTTTGAAATCCATACACCCCAAAAAAGTTTACATGAACATAATTATAAAGAACGTGTCCCTCAATTGATTGCTTTGTTAAAAGAAGGAAAAACGATTGCTCAAGTCAGTGACGCAGGAATGCCTTCCATCAGCGATCCTGGACATGAGCTAGTTTTAGCCTGCATAAAAGAAGGGATTTCTGTGATCTCTATCCCAGGACCTACAGCTGGGATGACGGCTTTGATTGCTTCAGGGCTAATGCCTCAACCATTTTTATTTTATGGCTTCCTTCCACGTAAGAAAAAAGAACAGAAAGAAACATTGAAAAAGCTAAAAGAACAGACAGCTACGCTGATTTTTTATGAGTCACCTTATCGGATCACTGCTACATTGACGAATTTCTTAGAAATTTTTGGAAATCGCCAAGTCGTTTTGTGTCGGGAATTGACAAAGGTCCATGAAGAATACCTTAGAGGAAGTACGGAAGAGCTACTCGCTTATATCGAAGAACATCCAGTAAAGGGTGAATGTTGTCTGCTTGTAGAAGGGAATTTGTTCGAAACGCCAGTGACGGAAGTTGATGAAGAGTTGGGAACGTTAAAGGAACAAGTAGAAGCAAAGATCGCTTCAGGCGAAAAACCAAATGCTGCTATCAAAGCAGTAGCGCTGAAAAATGGGCTGAAAAAACAAGAAGTCTACCGTCAGTACCATGAATTAGACTGAGATAGTATAAGTTGTCTATAATGAAAGACTAATGAGGAAATCAGCTACTAACTTTTCAAATCTCTTGAACGCGAACGAATGTTCCTGTATAATAAATAAGAGGTGAGGATGATGGAGCTGCAATTTCCTTTACATAATGATACATCAAGAAAAATCATTCATATTGATATGGATGCTTTTTTCGCTTCGGTTGAAGAACGAGATCATCCTGAGTTTCGCGGACATCCATTAGTAATTGCCAGACACCCCAGTGACACTGGTGGGCGTGGAGTAGTGACTACAGCAAATTATGAAGCAAGAAAATTCGGAATTCATTCAGCAATGAGTGCACAAAAAGCGTATGAGCTTTGTCCGCAAGCCATCTTTAAGCCTGGCGACCATCATAAATACAGCGATATTTCCAAACAAGTACGGGAAGTATTCTATCGTTATACAGATATTGTGGAACCAGTTAGTATCGATGAAGCGTATCTTGATGTGACCGAAAATAAAATCAATTGCAAGTCAGCCATCAAAATCGCCCGAATGATCCAAGCAGATATTTGGGAGAGTGTCCAGCTAACATGTTCTGCGGGAGTAAGTTACAATAAGTTTTTGGCCAAATTAGCATCAGACTATCAAAAACCTAGAGGAATCACGGTAGTTGCCCCTCAAGACGCTGTGCCATTTTTAAAAGCTTTGCCAATTGAAAAATTTCATGGGGTAGGGAAGAAAACTGTACCTAGAATGCATGAGCTAGGGATTTATACAGGAAAAGACCTATATGAATGCACAGAAATGATGTTGATTCGAAATTTTGGAAAAATGGGCTATTCTCTTTATCGTAAAGTCAGAGGAATCCATGATTCTCCAGTAAACGTTACAAGAGAGCGAAAATCTGTGGGAAAAGAGCATACTTATGGGCAGCCGTTGCAAACGGAAGAAGCAGTGCTGACTCAGTTGCGCCAACTAGCTGAAAAAGTAGAAGAAGCACTGAGAAGAGTCCAAAAACATGGGAAAACAGTAGTTTTGAAGGTCAGGTACACGGACTATTCTACTGTGACCAAAAGAGTGACATTGCCAGAATATATCTATAAAAAAGAAGCACTCTTTTATCAAGCAAGCCTTATATGGGAGGAAATCTTGGGAGTAGAAAAAGGGATCCGATTGTTAGGGATTACTTTGACGAATCTGGACCCGATGACTTATGAAAACATCGTCCTTCCATTATGGGAAAATCAAGAAATATAAAAACAGCTTTGAGAGTTGAAACCGGAAATCCGTTTTCTCTCCCAAAGCTGTTTTTATATTAAGTCTTGCTTTTTGATTTGTTCATAGGTTTCTGTTGCATCCGTACATTTTTCCCAAATCACAACTTGATTGGATTCTAAAGATTTTTGGACGTCAATGATCCGCTGGTTGCTACTTCCGCGAAATTGTAGTTTTAGGTCACGTTTGCTTAATTCAAAGCGTCCGTCAACAAGGATATCGATTTGCGAAAGGAGTTCTAATTTATCTTCTGAATCTTGTAGCAATTCATCAAAGGTATAGCCTGTCCATGACCAGATATCTTTTGTCGTACCGAACTCTTTTCGGATACGTCGTACGACTTGCAGACAAACATCTGTATTCAAAAAAGGTTCGCCACCAAGTAAAGTTAATCCTTGCACGTAATCGTTGCGCAAGTCAGCGATGATTTGTTCTTCTAATTCAGGTGTGAATGGTTTGCCATATCGGAAATTTTGTGCAGCTTTGTTGAAGCAGCCTTCGCAGGCAAATAAGCAGCCACTAACGTAAAGACTGTTGCGGACACCTTCACCATCGACAAAATTAAACGGTTTGTAGTCAGCAATATAGTTTTGGCTGTAGTCTTTTGCTAACCATTCTTTTGGTTTTGGATTTCTCATAAAAAAACTTCTTTCATTTAAGGTTCAAAGATATAGCTATTGAAGATAAAATCTACTCGACCACATAAATAAGAACAAACTGACCTAAATCCATTGTTCAAGAAAGCTTGTTCTTATCTTGATAGAGGGCGTTCAAAGATACAAAGCCATCGAAAGAGGGTGGTGAAAAAAGACTTGTCATAGCCTCTTATTCTGAATAAACGGTGTTCAAAAGCTTGCATCTGCAGTAATAAGCCCAACTAAACGAAAAATATGAGGAGCTATTTTTGTTTAGCTGTTCTTATTACTTGATGCAGGACAGCTTTTTCACAACCTCTCCACTAAACGGTGTTCAAAAGCTTGCATCTGCGGTAATAAGCCCAACTAAACGAAAAATATGAGGAGCTATTTTTGTTTAGCTGTTCTTATTACTTGATGCAGAACAGCTTTTTCACAACCTCTCCACTAAACGGTGTTCAAAAGCTTGCATCTGCGGTAATAAGCCCAACTAAACGAAAAATATGAGGAGCTATTTTTGTTTAGCTATTCTTATTACTTGATGCAGGACAGCTTTTTCACAACCTCATTTCATGTGTTTCACACGTGAGGAAATTTCTTTATGGCGGCCATGTACCATCGGACGAGCTTGCGGATTTCCTAAATAGCCACAAGTACGTTTGACTACATCACATGTTTTTGGATCATGATTTCCACATTCTGGACATTCGAATCCTCGTTCTGTCGGTTTGAAATCACCTTCGAAACCACATTGATAGCAATGATCGATTGGCGTATTCGTACCAAGATACCCGATTTTGTCATATGCAAAATCCCATACAGCTTCTAAAGCTTTCGGATTTTGTTGGAGCATAGGGTATTCACAGTAGTGGATGAATCCACCTGAACAATATTTTGGATAATCCTTCTCAAATTCCAATTTTTCAAATGGCGTTGGGTTTTTACGCACATCATAGTGGAAACTGTTTGTATAATATTCTTTATCTGTGATATTTTCGATGATGCCGAATTTTTCTGTATCCAAACGGCAGAAACGGTCAGTTAGACTTTCACTTGGAGTTGAATAGACACTGAAATGATAACCATATTCATCCCCCCATGCATCTGCATTAGCTTTTAATTCTTTGACGATATCAAGTGTGAAAGCTTTTGCTTCTGGGTTTGTTTCCCATTCGCCACCGAAGAAAGCTGAAGCAACTTCATATAATCCAATGTAGCCTAACGATACAGTAGCTCGACGGTTTTTGAATAATTCATTGACAGAATCGGTACGTGAAAGACGTTTCCCGAAAGCACCATACATATATAAAATTGGTGCATTTGCAGGAATGGCTTCTTTACAACGTTCTACACGATAGAGAAGAGCATCTTTCATGATTTCTAAGCGGTCAGACAGTAACTGCCAGAATTTATTCTGATCTCCTTTTGATTCGATCGCGATTCTTGGCAAATTCAATGTAACAACACCTAAATTCATTCGTCCGACATTTACTTCTTGACCATTTTCGTCTTTCCACCCTTGCAAGAATGAACGACAGCCCATAGGTACTTTGAAACTTCCAGTTAATTCAACGATTTTATCGTAATTCAGAATATCAGGATACATTCTTTTCGTTGCACATTCCAATGCTAGTTGTTTGATGTCGTAATTAGGATCTTCAGGGTTTAAGTTCACACCTTTTTTCAAAGTGAAGATCAGTTTAGGGAAGATAGCTGTCCGCTTTTCACTCCCTAATCCATTGATTCGAATCTGTAAAATTGCTTTTTGAATTTCTCTTTCAAACCAGTTTTCTCCTAGTCCAAATCCTAATGAAGTGAAAGGAGTTTGTCCATTTGAAGTAAATAAGGTATTGATTTCATATTCCAAACTTTGCATAGCATCGAAGATATCTTTTTTGGTTTTTGCTTTTGCATATTCTTTTTGGCGTTCTGGCGAATCGATCCATTCTTCCGCGTCTTTTAGATGTTTTTTATAGTTCAATTCTGCAAAAGGAGCAAGCAATTCATCTGTTCGGTCGGCAGAACAGCCACCATATTGACTTGACGCTACATTGGCAATAATCTGTGAGATTTGTGCTGTGGCGGTCTGGATAGATTTTGGCGATTCGACTTCGGCATTGCCGATTTTGAAACCATTGTTCAGCATGCCTTTGAAATCAATCAAGCAGCAATTCGTCATCGGTGTATAAGGATGATAATCCAAATCATGGTAATGGATATCGCCTTTTTGATGCGCATTTGCTATATGTGGTGGCAACATTTTCAGTCCGATTGATTTTCCAACGATCCCGGCTGTCAGATCTCGCTGTGTATTGAAAACATTACTGTCTTTATTTGCGTTTTCGTTCACGACAGTTTGGTCCTTGTTGATTAGCTTTTCAATCGAAAAGTTGATATCTGTTGCTTTACTGCGAGCAAAATCTCGTTTGGTACGATAATTGATGTACTCTTCTGCTAATTCATATTCGTTTTTTTCTAGTAATATATGTTCCACGATGTTTTGAATCTCATAAATTTTGACATTTTCAGCAAACCGGCTTTTGATTTCTTGGACAACCAAGTCTGCAATCATTTGAATTTTTTCATAAGTAAGTGGTGATAATGAGCCGTGAATTTTCTTTTCTGCTTTGATCAGTGCTTCATTGATCTTTTGTTCATCGAAATCAACATGGCGGCCATCGCGTTTGATGACTTTCATCTGGGATGTCTCTGGCTGCTGAGTAACGACAGTTTTTTCTTCATAATTTACTTTCATTATCTTCAACTCCTGCTAAATTGTTCTTGTCTATCATAAAACAAAATCTGGGAAGGAGCAACTAAATATCGGCTATATATAGTATTCAATGTGCTGTATAATTGGATTTCTATACTATATGTAGTGTATATTTTATTGTGAAAAAAGGTGAAAACTTGTAGCTGGTGGATTTGTTTTTTGCATATTTAATTTTGCTGAATAAAATAATTGAATAAAATTTTTTATTCAGTCCAAGTAAAAGTGACAAAAACATAAGAGCAAATTATTCGTAGATATGCTACTATGCAAATAAATAGAAATGAAAAATGAAAGAGGAGGAGAAGAATTGGAAAAGATGATCGAAGTGAAACATCTAAGTAAAAGCTACGGCAGCAAACTTTCTCCCGTCAAAGCCTTAGATAATATCTCATTCACAGTAGAAGAAGGCGAGTTTGTTGGGATTATGGGCCCAAGTGGTGCAGGAAAGACAACGCTGATGAATATCTTGTCCACGATCAATTTGCCTACGATGGGCAGTGTCTCGATCCAAGGAAAAGAAATCACAAAAATGAAAAATAGTGAGCTCAGTGACTTTCGTCGAAAAAAACTAGGATTCATTTTTCAAGAGTTCAATTTGATCGATACCCTAAATGCAAAAGACAATATCCTATTGCCCCTAGCAGTTGAACGGATGACTAAAGAGGAAATGGAAAAGAGAGTAAGACATGTAGCTCAATTGTTGAATATAGAAGAACTGCTCAAACGGTATCCCGATGAACTTTCTGTCGGACAGAGACAACGAATTGCAGCTGCTAGAGCACTTGTTGTTCAGCCACAAGTGATTTTTGCAGATGAACCAACTGGCTCTTTGGACTCGAAGTCGGCTACAGAATTGTTGAACTACTTGAAGACCATGAATCAAAAAGAAAAAGCAACGATACTGTTAGTCACCCATGATCCATATACAGCAAGCTACTGCGATAGAATTTTATTTATTAAAGATGGTGTGATTTTTTCTGAAGTTGTCAGAAGAGGGACAAGAAGAGAGTTCTTTGAGAAAGTAATAGACATGCAGGCGACGATTGGCGGAGGAGGAAAAATGAATGCTGTATAAACTAGCCGTTAAAAGTTTTTTTCGGCAGTCACGAGGCTATCTTGTTTATTTTTTCAGTTTGACTTTATCCGTAATGATCTATTATTCCTTCAGCGCAATGACCTACGATCAATCTTTAGTCAGAAGAGCAAGTCAAGATACTTCGATAGATGGTGGATTGAGTTTTGGCGGATTTATCATTACTGTTGTTTTGCTTTTTTTCGTATTCAGTGCCAACCGATTTTTCTTGAATAGAAGGCAAAAGGAAATAGGCATCTATCAGCTTTTTGGTATGAATAAACTGCAGATATCAGGTATATATGTGTTAGAAATCATGATAATTGGATTGTTCGCCTGCATTTCTGGGATATTACTCGGTATTATTTTTTCCAAACTCTTTTCAATGATTTTGGTTCGAATGATGGATATGGATCTTACTAGTCCATTTTTTATCTCCATTCCATCAGTAGTAGATACTTTATTTGCTTTTTTCATCATCCTTTTAGCAGTATCTGTATATTCAATATGGAAAATATGGCGCTATCCAATGATTCGAAGTTTTGGAGAAAAAGAACAAGCAGATAGTTCAACAATGCGCTTCAGGACAAGGCACCGATTACTCGCAGTCATCGGGTTACTGCTTTTAACGAGCGGATATTTTGGAGCTAGTCATTTTAGGGAAATCACTTCATGGATGATCAGTTATCATTATCTTGATACATTAGTTTTCTTTTTTCCTTTTTTAATTTTTTTCGTTTGTGTGGTCGGTACTTATTTGTTTTTCTGTTATACATTTCGGTTATTTTTGATCATATTGAGTAAATGGAAGATTTATTACTATGGTATCAATTTTTTGATAATGGGTAACACGCAAGTTCATTTGCTCAAAAGTTGGCGTACAAATTCTCTGATTACAGTCATTCTCGGAATTTCTTTAATGACAATTGGCGGCACGGCTAGTATCTCTACTATTTTATCCTACCAGGAGAAAGTTTCCTCCCCGATGGACTATCAGTTTGATGTTGAGACAGAGAAAAAAATCAAGCCGATTCTAGCAGAGGAAGGGCAGAAGATAACTAAAGAAATCACCTTGCATTATAAAGTCATTGGGAGTATCTATAGTCAAAATCTCGAAGAACCTATGTTTCAAACTGCTAATCTGATCACGGAAACACAATATCAAGCCTTCAGAAAAGTTAATCCAGATTTGCCGAACATTTCTTTGAAATCACCTGGTCATACTGTTTTGCTTGATCAAATGCAAACTCTTTTTCGGAATATTTCATTATATGGATCTAGTATTGGACTGCCAGATAATCAAGAATTGAAGATTCAACAAATGCTTCCAAGTGTATTAGGTGACGAAACAATGGTATATCTAAGTCCTGTACTGATTGTAGATGATACCGTTTTTGAAAAAGCAAAAGGTGTGGATTATCAAGTAGTCAATGTAGATGTATCAGGTGGAAATAATGAAAAAATAGATGAACGACTGAGCAATGACCTGTCGATAAAGTGGCTCAATGCTGTTTATTATTCTTATGATATCGTAAATGGAAGTCTACAAGGAGAAATTAGCACAAAGAAACTTCCGGATGACCAAATGAAGGAAGCACAATTTAGCCAAGAAAGCTCTCGTTTGAATTTCTCTTCTAGCTATTCGAAATTGCGTGCAGTCAATCGGCGAATCGGTATCAATATTTTTGTCACACTATTTGTCGGGATGATCGTGATTATTGCTACTGGTAGTATTTTGACAGTCCGGCAATTATCAGAAGCAGAGGAAGAAAAAGAAAACTATCACCTATTGACTAAGCTGGGGATTCCACAAAGAAGGATCAGACGGATGATCTTCGAGCAAAACGCACTTACCTTCTTTCCACCCATGATATTAGGGATCACTCACGCAGTATTTGCAATCAATGTCTTCACTCAGTATATAAAAACTGCCGATTACTGGTTGGCTTATCTTGTGAGTGGCTTATTGATCCTTATCTATCTTTTGCTTTATGTCATTACGAGTCAGTTATATTGTCGGATTATCGAGGAATGATATACGGAATAAGACAAGATAATAAATAGAACTAAATTTTGAATACCATTTATTTGGAATAAGAGGTTGTGACACGATTTTTGTCACAACCTCTTTATTTTTTATATTTTTTAAAAGTACGAGAAATTATAAAGAAAAAAGCAGTGATTTGATGTGCTATTTTTATAAAAGCTATGTGACAAAACTGTTAGTAAAAAAACGGTTTCTGTAAGCTAGACACATGTTTCTTTTTGTCAAAATTAGTTACACTTTGTGTGAGGTTATATGAGGAGGGAATCCAATGAACAAATGGCGCTCTAATCCAAAATTGAATTATTGGGGAAAATTCATCATTCGAACAATTTTTTATAGTGCAGTACTGCTGTTCCTGATTTATCTGTATCACTATAAAAATATTCAAGGAGGAACTTTTATCTATAACGAATTTTAGGAGGAAGAGTATGGAAATCAAAACGATTATTGAAGCAATCGATGATTGGGGAATAAATGAACCTGATCGAGTTGCTTATCAGGCGGATGAGACGCATACTTTTGGTGAATTGAAACAAGCATCAGACGCACTTGCTTATTATTTAGAAAAAAAGGTAGAAGGTGATGGACCAATTGTCGTTTTTGGCAATTTGGAGTTTGAAATGATTGTCTCATTTCTAGGGGTTGTCAAATCTGGCCATGCCTATTTGCCGATTGAAGAGCATACACCCAAGGAGCGTATCCTGTCGATCTTTCGGGTGGCTAAACCATCTATGGTCATCAGTATCGGGGACTGGATAGAAGATATTCCTTCGGTTCCTGTCATAACAAAAAAAGAATTTCAAGAAATCAAGAAGATACCAGTAGGATTTTATCCCAGAAATAGCGTAAAAGGTACAGAAAATTTTTATATTATTTTTACTTCTGGTACTACTGGAGAACCAAAAGGCGTACAAATCAGTCATGATAATCTAGTCAGCTTTGTTCAATGGACGATGGAAGACTTTGGGATCAAGCCTGGTATGCATTTCTTAGCCCAAGCGCCATTTTCTTTTGATTTATCGGTATTTTCTATTTATCCTGCATTAGTTTCTGGCGGAATGCTGAAGCCGTTAAATAAAGCAGTTGTTCAAGACTTTCGTCAATTATTCGCGACATTGCCAGCCTTGAAGTTGAATGTATGGGTTTCTACTCCATCATTTATGGATATTTGCTTGATGGAACCTACATTCAATGGAGAAAATGTGCCGGAATTGGACATGTTTTTATTTTGCGGAGAAGAATTGACGAAAAAAACTGCAGAAAGTCTACTTGATCGATTCCCAAATGCACGGATATATAATACTTACGGTCCAACAGAAGCAACTGTAGCTATTTCAAGTATTCAGATTGACCAGCATGTACTAGATAGTTATGACCGACTACCGATTGGCTACGTAAAAAAAGACACGAAAGTTTCTATTGTCCAAGAAGGCAAACCTGTTTCAAAAGGAGAAACGGGTGAAATCATTATTGCAGGACCAAGCGTATCAAAAGGTTACCTGAACAATCCCGAAAAGACAGCTGCTGCGTTCTTTTGTCAAAATGACTTAGCAAGTTACCATACAGGGGATGCAGGTAGACTAGATGAAGATGGGCTTTTATTTTATGAAGGACGTATGGATCAGCAGGTCAAATTACATGGATACCGGATTGAACTCGGGGATATCGAACATTATCTGCTCCAAGACAACCGAATCAAACAAGCTGTCGTCGTACCAAAATACCAAGGAACAAAAGTACAGCAGCTGGTTGCTTTTGTCGTATTAGAAGACAAAACGAAACAGCCGGATTTTCAGTTGACTAAATCTATCAAAGAACAATTACTAGAAGTTGTGATGGATTATATGATTCCTCAGAAGTTCCATTATGTCGATCTGCTGCCTCAGACAGTTAATGGAAAAATCGATCGAAAAAAATTAACAGCTGAGGTGAATCCTGAATGATGTTACCTCATATGATCCCTTATGCAGAGCCGTTTTATTTTTTTCTTTTAGCCATTGCGCTTGTACCGATCGTTCTATCTTTATTGATATGGGAAAAAAGATTACCAGTTTATCAATCAGCAGTGACACTTTTCTTTTTATTTGTCAGCTTTGGAGGTAATTATTGGCAACAGGGAGCGGCGCTGATTGGGTATGTTTTGTGGCAGACGATACTTGTATGGGGCTATTTTGTTTATCGGCAAAGGAAAAATCAGACAGGATGGTTTTTTGCCGCCGTTATTTTAGCGATAATTCCACTGTTTTTAACGAAAGTGACTCCTTTTTTTGAACATGGAAAAGCATCGTTACTTGGTTTTTTAGGAATCTCTTATTTAACCTTTAAATCTGTACAAATGATCATGGAAATAAGAGATGGCATGATCAAAACATATAAGCCATTTCGTTATATCCAGTTTCTGCTGTTCTTTCCAACAATCTCTTCTGGACCAATCGATCGCTATAGGAGATTTGAAAAAGATCAGCTCCATCCGCCTGTTCGTGATAAATATGTTGATCTTTTGGGAAAAGGCGTCCAAAATATTTTTGTCGGTTTTTTATATAAATTCATTATCGGTTATTATTTTGGTCAAGTACTGCTTCCTGTAGTGGGACGCATTGCCTTACAGCATGGTGGTATTTCATGGGCATTAGTAGGTTATATGTACGTGTACAGTATGTATTTGTTTTTTGATTTTGCTGGCTATAGCTTATTTGCAGTCGGTACAAGCTACATGATGGGATATCAGACACCAATCAATTTCAATAAACCTTTTTTATCATGGAATATCAAAGAATTCTGGAATCGTTGGCATATGACGCTGTCCTTTTGGTTCCGTGATTATGTATATATGCGATTGATGTTCTTCATGATGAAGAAAAAATTTTTTAAAAGCAAGATCGTAATGTCAAATATCGGTTATTTTGCTTTGTTTCTTCTAATGGGTATATGGCATGGATTGACGTGGTACTACATCGTATATGGACTGTATCATGCTTGTCTGATCTGTCTGACAGATGCATGGATCCGATTTAAGAAGAAGCATAAAGAGCAGTTGCCTTCTAACAAATTTACGCATGGCTTAGCCGTATTTTTGACATTTCAAGCAGTATGTTTTAGCTTCCTGATTTTTTCAGGATTTTTAGATAAACTTTTTTTTAGCTAACGAATAGTGACATATTAATTTATATAACAAAGGAGAAAAGGAAAATGGAAGAACAAATTTTATCAATCTTAGAAGAAATAACAGGAACAGATGAAGTAAGAAAAAATCGTGATATTGATCTATTTGATGAAGGGTTGCTTGATTCTTTAGCATCTGTTCAATTATTAGTCGAGCTAGACGGAGAGCTGGATATCCAAGTCCCTGTATCTGAATTCGAGCGAGAGGATTGGAGCACACCGAATAAAATCATTCAACAAGCAACTGCATTGAAGGGTTGAGTATGAAAAAGAAACTTTTTGCTATTTTCGGCCCGGTTGTTTTAGCTGTTGGCTTACTGTTTGTGTTTTTTACCTCCTCCTATCAAGTAGATATCTCTAATCCAGAAACGATTAGACGTGCCTCTTCTTCCATGTCAGTGAACGTGTTGAAAGGAGATGCGATAAAAAATTATGCATTATCTGAAAAACAATATATTCCTTTTTTTGGCTCAAGTGAATTAAGCAGAATCAGTCCATTTCATCCGTCTGTTCTGGCAGAAAAATACCAGCGAAACTATCGTCCATTTTTGCTGGGAGCACCCGGGACACAATCGTTAAGCCAATATATGATGATGCGTTCTGCAGGAGATGCTATGAAAAACAAGAAAGTCGTCTTTATTATTTCTCCTCAGTGGTTCGTTAAAAATGGTGTAAAAACTGATTACTTTAATACGTATTATTCTGAACTTCAAACATACGACTGGTTGTTTTCAATGAAGAAAGTAACGCCTGCTGATCGCTATTTAGCTAGAAGATTATTAACTTTCTCAAAAGTAAAAGAGAATGATACGTTGACGGCGATTCTGCAAACGATCAAAAAAGGGAAGCTACCTTTACCTGAATCTTTGAATCAGCTGCGCAGCCAATGGAACATGCTGAAGAGAGAGGATGAAGTATTCAGCAATATTGGGTTGAAAGATCGACAGCAAAAAATCGATCATGAGTCAAAACGATTACCAAAACAATACCAAGAAACAGAATTATCCATTTTAGCAAATCAAATTGGAGAACGAGAAACGACGAATAATCCATTCGGGTTGAAAAACGATTTTTATACGCATCGTATCCGAGCCCACGAGCCAGAGCTCAAACAGTCACAAAAAAATTGGGATTATCGTTTTTCGCCAGAATTTTCTGATTTTCAGCTGGTCTTGGATCAATTAGCAAAAAACCATAACGAAGTATTGTTCATCATCCCACCGGTTAACGAGAAATGGAGCGATTATACCGGACTATCTCAAGAAATGTTACAAGGATTTGCCAAAAAGATCAAATTTCAATTAAATAGCCAAGGATTCAATCGAATAGCTGATTTTGTCAATCAAGCGGGTACCAACTATTTTATGGAAGACACGATCCATCTAGGCTGGAAAGGCTGGTTGGCTGCAGATCAACAGATCAGACCGTTTTTAGAAGAAAATCATATTACTGCTAGTAAGTATCATCTTGACGATGCTTTTTTTAGCAAATCTTGGCAACATCAAATACCAGATAAACTACAATTAAAATAAAGAAAACAGGCGAGTGTTGCTCGCTTGTTTTCTTTATTTTTGAATATTCTGAATAAAAGATAAAAATACCAAGTTTGCCTGAACAAAAATCATAAGCAATGGTATAATCACAATATGAATATAGAAATGGGGGAAAACATTTGGATACAAAAGAAGAACAGCTACTTATTGATTTAACTTCTGCAAAAGGAGTACCTGGAAATGAAGAAGAGGTAAGAGAAGTATTCAGAGAATATGCCAAACCATTCGCTGATGATATTTTTTATGACGGTTTAGGCAGTGTGATTGCCAAACATGGTGCTGGCGGAGGCCCCAAGGTCTTTATTTCTGGACATATGGACGAAGTTGGTTTTATGGTAACAAAAATAACCGAAAAAGGATTCTTGGAATTCCAAACTCTTGGAGGTTGGTGGGGGCAAGTCATGCTTGCTCAGCAAGTTGAAATCAAAACACGTGAAGGGAAAATCGTCCACGGTGTGATTGGTTCCAAACCACCACATGTTTTAACACCTCAAGTAAGAAATAAACCTTATGAAATAAAGGATATGTTCATTGATATTGGCGCATCAAGCCAAGAAGAAGCCAAAGAGTGGGGCATACGTCCTGGAGATATGGTCACTCCATATATTGAATACAAACGAATGAATGGCAGTAAATATTTACTGGCAAAAGCATGGGATAATCGTATCGGGACAGCTGTTTCTCTGCGAGTATTAGAGAATCTATCTAAAGAAGCACACCCAAATGTTTTATTCGCAGGAAGCGATGTGCAAGAAGAAGTAGGCTTGCGAGGTGCTCGAACAAGTACACACCTTGTAAATCCCGATATTGCTTTTGCTTTAGATACTGGTACAGCAGGAGACACTCCAGGAATGACACCAAAAGAAGCAGATTCGATTTTAGGAAAAGGCCCACAGATTTTGATTTTTGATGCATCTATGATCCCGCATAAAAAAATATTGAATTTTGTTATTGATGTAGCAGAGGAAATGGATATTCCATTCCAATATACAGTGATTTCTGGCGGAGGAACTGATGCAGGACAAATGCATTTGACAAGAGATGGTGTTCCGTCTGTAGCCATTACCGTTCCTGTTCGTTATCTGCATTCCCATACATCAGTGATTCATGAAGATGATTATTTGAATACAGTGAAACTAGTCACAGAATTAGTGAAACGGCTTGATAGTGAAACAGTTGAAAAAATTCGGAGTTATGAATAATGAATAATAGAATACCTATTTCTGAATATCGGAAAAAAGCACGAGTTTCTTTGGAAAATCAATGGGGAATCAATACTTGGCTTGTTTTCTTATCTATAATATTTACGAGCGTCATCCAGAACTTTTTTGACGGTTTCAGTCCTTTTCCGGAAGAAAGCATGCAGCAGCACTTATTGAGTTTTCTAGTCGATAATTTACTTTTATTCGCATTCAACTATGCATTGTTTTACATTGCGCTAGTAGTTGTACGGGGTGGCAGACCAAAAAGTAACCTTTTATTTTCAGTTTTCCAAAGAAAGTATTTTGGTTCGATACTTGGCATCAATTTGATCAATTCAGTCATCAACTGGCTACTCAACAGTTTAATCTTTCTGCCCATGTTTTTAATCAGCGGAGTGAGTACTTATATGCAGCTGCTTTTCAGTTCAAATGCGGTACCTACGGGTGTCATGCCAGAAGATTTTCTTGATATCAGCTTTGTTTTATCGATGATAGGGATGATTTTTGTTTCAGCACTCATCATGAGTATTGTTGGCGGTTTATTCCAATTTGCTGCATGGACAAAGTTCGACTATCCTGATTTGTCGGTTATTCAATGTTTGAAATATGGCTGGTTTTTATTGAAAGATAGAATTGGTACGTATATTTTGTTGCAGCTGTCTTTTATCGGCTGGTATTTGCTAGGAGCAATCGCTTTGTTCATCGGTCTTTTGTGGGTCATTGTTTATGTGAATGTGTCAGTTGCAGAATTTTATGAACAAGCACGGATTGAAAAAGGAGGTCCAGACGCCTATTTTACTTAGCATGTAAGCAGTTTATTCATCAAAAAAATAACTTTTGTGGTAGGATAAATCTTTGAGGGGGAATGTACGATGAAATTAACTGTTTTAGGATGCTTAGGAGCGTATCCTTATAAAAATCAAGGGACAACAGGTTATTTGCTTCAATCTGACGGGTTCAATTTGTTGATCGATGCAGGTAGTGCTACGCTGATCAAATTACAAGAACACCTTGATCCACTTGATCTAGATGCTGTGATCCTTAGCCATTATCATCATGATCATATTGCTGACCTTGGTGTATTACAGTATTACTGGCAACTTCATCCTAAGAGAAATCCGGAGACATTGCTTTCAATTTATGGACACACAAAAGATTCCATTCACTTTGAAGAATTGACGATGGAAAATGTCTCAAAAGGACATCCTTATTTTGAAGCTGAAGAATTAAAAATTGGTCCTTTTCTGATTACTTTTATGGAAACAATCCATCCAGTAGTATGTTACGCCATGCGTATCGTAGAAGAAACAACGGGGAAAGTATTCGTATTTACAGGTGATTCAGGTTATTTGGAAAGTTTCGCTGATTTTGCGAAAGATGCTGATTTGTTTCTAGCAGATACCTATCTTTTTGAAGGAAATGAACATCATCATGCCCATTTCACTTCAAAAGAAGCTGGAGAACTTGCGAAATCAGCTAACGTAAAGAAACTTGTACTTACACACCTACCTCAGTTTGGTGATTTAGAACAATTGAAAAATGAAGCGCAAAAGGCAGCAGGCAAAGGGATTGATGTAGAACTTGCTGCAGTTGACAAAGTGTTTAACATTTAGGAGGAAGAACATGATTTTTGTACCAAATGAAAACCACGACCCAAGAATCAATTTAGCAATTGAACAATATTTGCTGCAAGAAATGCCTTTAGATGAACCTATTTTGCTCTTTTATATCAATGAACCTTCAATCATCATCGGCAGAAATCAAAATACGCTTGAAGAAATCAATCGAGATTATGTGGAAGAAAATGGCATTCATGTTGTCCGTCGCTTAAGTGGAGGCGGAGCTGTCTACCATGATTTTGGAAACCTGAACTTTAGTTTTATCATGCCTGATGATGGGGATTCATTCCGTGACTTTGCGAAAGTAACACAGCCAATCATCCAAGCACTTCATGAATTGGGTGTTGCTGGGGCGGAATTGAAAGGCCGAAATGATCTAGTCATTGATGGCATGAAATTTTCTGGCAACGCGATGTATGCTACCAACGGTCGGATGTTTGCTCATGGAACAATTATGTTCGACTCTGATATCAATGAAGTAGTCAATGCATTAAAAGTAAAAAAAGACAAAATCGAATCAAAAGGAATCAAATCGATCCGTTCTCGTGTAACGAATATCAAACCATTTCTTCCAGAAGAAAAGCAAAAAATGACAACAGAAGAATTTCGTCAAGAAATCTTGTTGAAAATTTTCGGCGTAGAGTCAGTAGAAGAAGTAAAAACGTACGAATTGACTGATGAAGATTGGAAAAAAATCAATCGAATCTCTGAGGAATATTATCGAAATTGGGATTGGAATTACGGGAAGTCTCCAGATTTCAATTTCTCTCGCCAAAAACGTTTTTCTATCGGTTCGATTGAAGTCCATTTGAATGTCTCAGAAGGAATGATCAAAGAAGCAAAAATCTTTGGCGATTTCTTCGGACTAGGAGATATCTCTGACGTGGAAAAAAAATTGGTTGGACAGAAATATGATAAAGCATCTCTATCAAAAATAGTCAGCCAAATTGATGTGAAGAAATATTTTGGTGCGATAGAACCAGAAGAATTGCTTACCTTACTTTATTGAAAATAAAAAATAGCGGAATCCACATATATGGATTCCGCTATTTTTTATACAGGATTCGGGTAATTTCGAGAGAGTTGAACAGTGATCTGATCAATGAAAGTATCTTTTTCCTGCGTTAGTGTTCCTGTGTAACGATCCGCTACGTCTTTCATCATCATTAAGTCAAAACGTTCCTGATCATCTAATTCTTCTGTGATGCCTCGACTAAATAGGTTTGTATCGTAATGTGCACTATGTTCGCAACAAATGACGAAATGTTCCTCTTGTTCGTGTATCGACAAATAAATTTTTCGATACAGTGAATTTTCGATGGCATGAGTTTCTCTAAAGGAATGCTCTAAAGCGTGGATCAAAAGTTGAGCCAGATCGTCATCGTTGATAGGAAGTTTTTCGGGAAGATCTGCTTGGAAGGTTATCTGAATATTCCGTTTGGCAGCTAACTTCTGGTAACGCGCTAAGATAAGATTTGTCACCTGGTGGTTGCAAAAAGAACACAGCATTTCGAAATTTTTTGCTTCTTCTAATATCTTTTCCACATAGTTTTTAGCTTTTGTTTGGTCCGTATGCATTAAATCTTGCAGATTCTCCATCTCTTGGACAAATTCCAGGCGAAGTGTATTTACTTCTTGGATATGCTGTCGAAGCTGCTCATAATGTTGCTCCAACAAATCATTTTTGATTTTTAAGAAATCTACTTGTCTCCGATCTTTGTTGGTATTTAAGATGTGATCGATTAGATTGTAGCTGATAATAACGATTAGAATGATAATATATAAAATCGTAGACCAATTGATCGTTGTTTGATAGATACCTAATGCCGTTTGGATGTAAATCAAGCAATGGATAATGGCTACCAAGACGATCCAAGGTGTACAAGCTACATAAAAACGGTTATTCTTATATGCTTCGCCAATGCATGCAAGTGAAGTGACTAAAGTGCTTATAACACTAGCAATATTAGCAATCGGCATTAATTCAGGAAGTTCTGCAGGAGTAAAAGTTGCATAAAGCAGAACGCCGATAAAAATCAAAAGTTGGAACGTACAAAAAATTCCGTACCATTTTTTATAGTAAAACATTCGGCTCCAATAGTAGCAGATGATGAAAGCTGACGTTAAGATAATAAATAAATGAGATAAAAAAGAATGAACGAATGGTTCAAAAAGAATACCACTTAAAATATCTTCTGATACAGCTTCAAATCCTAATGCCAAAGCAAAGCAACTTAAGAGAATAAGTGAGTATTCAAGACGTTTTTGTTTATACATCAAGTAGATCGTATAGAAAAAGGTCCCTATAGCGATAAAAACAGCGATTATCATCGTCAATACTTGCGGCACTGATTGTGAATAAATAAAACTAATCAATGGTCCAGTTGTTCCTAGATAAACTTTCGGTGGCAGTCCAGCATAGTTCTGATAAGGAGATGAGACTGTAAGAGTCAATTTTTTTCCGATATAATTTGCTGGTAAATCTATCACAGCCAATGAGAGTCCGGGATTGCTTTCTTCCTGATAATCTTTCCGTTGGTATAAAATCTTTTCGCCTAGATATACAGTAATCCATTGATGGTTTCCTTTGATTAGTAAATTTGCTTCGTCCAACGGTTTTTCAAGTGTCGTTTCCATAATGAATGTTTCGTCTTTATCCACGGTAGGAATCGTACGAGTTTACTTGCTGTCAAACTTAAAATCAGGATCATCTTTTGTATAGAAAACCCACGAATCTTTTATTTCTTTCATTTGATTGCTGTCCGCAGGAGAAAAAATAAAATAAAAGAAATAAGCAATTCCCGTTAAAAATAACAATGATAATATAATGATTATGCTCCACTTTATACGTAAATAAAAAGATTCTTTTTTATTATATATGTTATTAAAAAAAGCCATAAAGGTATTCCTTTCTAAAACTTGTAATGTTAGGGTAAACGTTTTTTAAACTAACGTCAATTGTTTATAATAAAAAATGAGATAAAGATGAGGAAATAGAATTAGAAACATGTAATTATTAAAGGGAAACATTTTTACAGCTATAATTTGAAAAAAATTTATCGTTATTATATGATTAAGAAGGATTGAATAAAGAAAGAAGTTGAAAACGATGCCTGATTACAAAAAAATAACTTTTATAAGTTCTATAACGTTGATTATATTTTTAATTCTTATTCTTCTCGTCGTCT
Source organism: Enterococcus sp. DIV0436a (assembly GCF_051711605.1). Classification (NCBI taxonomy): domain Bacteria; kingdom Bacillati; phylum Bacillota; class Bacilli; order Lactobacillales; family Enterococcaceae; genus Enterococcus; species Enterococcus sp. DIV0436a. Next base: position 2,119,494 of record NZ_JBIONA010000001.1, on the reverse strand, counting down.
TGGTTCCCCGAATTTTTGGTTTGACTCCTTATATTATTGAGGACAAAGAAATGAGTCCATATTATGCACAAGGAAATCTGATATATGTACGACCGAAAAATACAAATGAGATTTTAGTCGGAGATATTATTACATATTATGAAAATTCAGGAAAAAAAATCTCGACGCGTCGCGTAATAGCCGTTGAAAACAACCACGAAGATTTTTATACAAAAGCTGATACAAAGACTTATATTGAGCCTGGAGTAGTAAAAAAGAGAAATATTATCGGTAGTCCCATCTTTCAGATTCCATATATTGGACTAGTCCTTTCAAAAACGGCATTTGCATGGATTCAGGGGTTATTCTTTACGATTGCTTTTTGCCTAACAGGAATCACAGCATGGAATACCTTTGTAGAGTTGAAAAAGAAGCGGAGACGAACACAGAAATTTTTGTAAGAATGTTAAAAACATAAATGTATTCCAGAGATCCAACGACTCTTCTGAACATGAAACACGAGAAAACACTCATGCAGCTTGTAGATTTAGTCAGTTGTTCGTATAATGTGTGAAGAGGAGGAGTAGTATGCGCAATGAAATGATGCATCGTCCTGTAGTCAAAGAAGAACTATTGGATTTTATGCGTACCCAGCAAAAAAAATTACCGGGTGAGCTAGGCAAACTGGAAGAAGAAGCTCATGTAGCAGAAGTACCAGTTATTCCCCATGAAACAGTTGTATTTTTGAAATTTTTACTTGGACAGCTTCAGCCTGAACGAATCTTGGAGATCGGAGCAGCTATCGGTTTTTCATCAAGTGTCATGGCCACGACAATCGGAGAAAACGCTCATGTTACGACAATTGATCGTTTCGATGTCATGATCGAGAAAGCTAAAAAAAACTATGAACGTCTAGGACTGACAGATAAAGTGACTTTGCTTGAAGGTCAAGCAGCAGATATCTTGCCGGAGTTGTCTGGTCCGTATGACTTTATTTTTATGGATAGTGCAAAATCAAAATATATTGAATTTTTACCTGAATGCTTACGTTTGTTAAGAAAAGGTGGCGTTTTGATGGTAGATGACATCTTCCAAGGAGGAACGATCTTGCTCCCAGATGAAGAGATTCCCCGTGGCAAACGAGCTATCCATCGTAAATTAAATGAATTTCTTCGTGTTGTGATGGATCATCCCGATTTGACATCGACAATCTTGCCATTAGGTGATGGTGTGATCTTAATGACAAAGGAATCAGAAACAATCGAGTTGTGATACATGATTATGGCAGCCTGTAGATAATCGATTGAATCGAGGGCTCAATTCGAACTTGATGTAAAAGCTTCTATATTTGTAAGTCAATTAAAGGATACAGGAAATCTAAATAAACAGGAGTAGCATGAAGTCAATGTAGCTCCTGTTTTCCATTGATAACCTTAGAACAGCTGAAGGAGAATGTCTCGTTTTAAAAAATTGATTTAGTAGTTGGGCCAAAATAATTCATTATTTGCTAATTAAATAACTATTTCGTATTGACAGAAGCAATTTAATTATCTATAATTATTGATGTTCCGCTGATTCTTGTCATAGTAGCTCAGCTGGATAGAGCATCCGCCTTCTAAGCGGACGGTCGGGGGTTCGAATCCCTCCTGTGACGCTAAAAAACCGTTAGAAACTGAGGTTTCTAACGGTTTTTCTTTGTTTTTTGTGCCAATATTGTTTGTTTTCAAAGGCAAATAAAATAAAAAAACATCCTTATCGAGTACAATTATAAGGAGCAAAAAAATAAAATTCATCAGAAAAGAGGAAGAAGATATGACGATACTATCGAAAATTTTAGTGACTCTAGTTGCAATTGAATTTTTTTATATCATGTATATCGAAACGGTGAGAACTGATTCTGACACGACAAGTAGGGTTTTTAAAATGAGTAAAGAAGAGTTAAGCAGAAAATCTGTTCAAACATTGTTTAAGAATCAAGGAGTGTACAATGGACTATTAGGAGTGGGACTACTTTATGGAGCTTATCTTTCTTCCGCATCTAAAGAAATCACAAGTATGCTATTAATATCTATTTTTTTTGTTGCATTATATGGCAGTTTGGCTAGCGATCGTTGGATTTTACTCAAACAAGGTGGGCTAGCTCTGTTGGCATTGCTTTCTATTTTCTTATAAATATAGAAAAAATAAGAATTTATCTAACAGGAAACTTTGTGAAAAATATTACTTTATCTCATGAAATATGATATTCTAATGAATGGTATTTTAGAAAATTTCATGAAAAAGGAGTTAGATAGGTGTTCAAAAATTATGTTTCCTCACTAAAAAAAGAATTTTCAGGTTATGATCTTTCAAGATTTCAGAAAGATCTTTTGGCTGGGATCACAGTAGCTGCCGTAGCATTGCCTTTAGCCTTGGCTTTTGGGGTGTCAAGCGGAGCTGATGCGGCCGCAGGTTTGATTACGGCTATCATTGCCGGTATCGTTATTGGCGGTTTATCAGGCGGTTTTTATCAAATATCAGGTCCGACAGGTGCGATGGCAGCTATCTTGATGTCTATTGCGGCAACAAAGGGAATGCAAGGTGTATTGCTTGCTACTTTTTTAGCGGGTCTATTTTTACTTGCAGCAGGACTTTTCCGATTAGGAACACTGACTTCTTTTATCCCAGCACCCGTAATTACGGGGTTTACTTCAGGTATTGCTATCATTATTGCATTAGGTCAGATCGATAATTTATTTGGTGTTCACTCGGAAGGTACAAACATTATTGAAAAACTAAGTAGTTATCAAACGATAGGATTTCCGATAAACACAGCCTCTTTGATCATGGGAGGGCTAGTCATTTTAGGGATGTTTATCTATCCAAAAAAATGGGCGAAACGAATGCCTAGTTCGCTGCTGGCTATCATTTTGGCAACAGCAGTTATGCTATTGTTCCATTTACCAGTAGCAACTGTGGGTAAGATTCCACAAACATTGATCAGTAGTAATCGTTTGAATATGGGAGATTTTAGCTTTTCTGCCTTGCAACAAGTGGCAGTTCCAGCTATTAGCATTGCTTTATTAGGAATGATTGAAAGCTTGCTATGTGGTGCTTCGGCTGGCCGAATGGCAAATAAGCCCTTAGATAGCAATCAAGAATTAATGGCGCAAGGAATTGGAAATCTGTTGCTTCCTTTCTTTGGCGGGATTCCTGCTACTGCGGCCATCGCCCGTACAAGCGTGGCCATCAAATCTGGTGCACAAACTAGATTAGCTGGTATGATACATGCAGTTGTCTTACTGCTCTCCATGCTTGTTTTTGCGCCAGTGATGTCACAGATTCCAATGCCAGCACTTGCAGGTGTTTTGATCGTGACGGCTTGGCGTATGAATGAATGGGAAACGATCAAGGAGCTATTTACTAATAAATATTGGTCAGCAGTTCTATTGTTTATCCTTACGATGATTTGTACAGTTATCTTTGATTTAAGTATTGCTATCGTGATCGGGGTGATCGGCGGCTGTGTATTTTTTGTTGTCAAAAGCGCTGCTATCACGATTTCATTAGAAACGATCGATTGGCAAAGAATGGGGCTGCCAGAAACGGAAAAGCTGAATAACTGGACAGTAGTGTATATTAGTGGTCCACTGTTTTTTATGTCTTCAGAAAAACTCAAAAATAAATTGGAAGAACTAAATCATCACGATGGTGTCATTTTCTCCATGCGAGGCGTACCAAGTATTGATTTGACGGCACGTGCAGTTTTTGATGAATTTCAAGAAAAAGCAGAGCAAAGAGGACAAACGATTATCTATACTTCCTTGCAGCCAGAAGTAGAAAAACAACTTTCTCACTTGTGGGAACATACATTCACGCATCAACATCAAACAGTTGCTCATGCGTTGACAGCTTTACATGCGAAATATACTGCAATTAGCCATTAAAACAATGAAAAAGAACAGACAAGACTGTAAACTGAAGATTTTATGGTCTTGTCTGTTCTTTTTAATCTTGCTGTAAAAGTGAAGCTAGTACTTGCCAGTCTTGATGGATAACAGGTACAAGGGAGCGATTGTAGAAAATAGCTGCTGGATGAAAAAGTGGAAGAATTCGATAGTTTTTTTCTGACCATTCGTAGGCATCCTTTTGTTCTGTTAATTGTAAGACAGGCCCTGCATAGAGTTGACCATGATTTTTGGTAACCGTATATTCTTTGCCAAGTAAACGCTGCAGTCCGATATTTCCTAATGTTGCAATCAATTGAGGTTGAACCTGCTTGATCTCATAGTCAAGAATCGGCGCGTGGGCTAAAACTTCTGCTTTGGTTGGCGTTCGATTAGGATAAACAATTTCTTGCTGTTTTGTTCGTTTATTGATCCGATGAGTCACGCGATACGGGCGGCTCCTTACAGCACTGGTGATATACACCTCTTCTCGTGTTAAGCCAGTTGAAGAAAGTGCCTGCATCAATTCTTTTCCAGCTTGACCGCTAAAAGGAACATGCGTATCAATCTCTGTTTTCCCTGGGGCTTCTCCCACGAGCATCAGTTTAGGATGAAGAGGTCCCTGCCCAGCGATAAATCCTTCTACAGGACGGCCGTTCATTCTTAAAGAAGCTTCTTGTATCAGTTCTTTTGGGTATTCCATTTATGCTCCTCCTTTTTCTTTTATTATAAGAATAAAAGAAACACAATGCGACTATTTTATTTGGTAGAACTGTGAGGATAGAAAAGCAGAAGTATTGCTTGAATTTTTGTTTTACTTTTTGATTTTAAATTTAGTTGACTAACGATTGCTGTTCTGGTAAGCTAGTACTGTTGTAATTGTGGACTCCACAGCTACAACCGCTCAGAACAAGTAATAAGCACAGCATATGCTGTCACTTCGGATGGCGAGTCTAAGTATATCAGAAGGAGGTGCTTTATAGCATGTACGCAATTATTAAAACTGGTGGTAAACAAGTAAAAGTTGAAGTGGGACAAGCAATCTATGTTGAAAAACTTGACGTTGAAGCAGGAGAAAAAGTTGTTTTTGACGAAGTTATCTTAGTAGGCGGCGAATCTACAAAAGTAGGCGCTCCAACTGTTGCAGGTGCAACTGTTGAAGGTACTGTTGAAAAACACGGCAAACAAAAGAAAGTCGTTACTTTCAAATACAAACCTAAAAAACATTCACACCGTAAACAAGGTCATCGTCAACCATATACAAAAGTGGTTATCGACGCGATCAACGCTTAATAGCGTTTGAGAAAGAAGGCCTATATATGATCAAAGGAACATTTAAGCGAAATGACGCAGGTCAGATCGTTTCATTCACTTTGACCGGGCATGCTGATGCTGGTCCTTATGGAAGTGATATCGTTTGTGCAGGTGTTTCTGCGTTAGCGATCAGCACTGTCAACGGGATTGCCTCATTAGCCGGTTTTGAGCCGATTGTTGAAATGAATGAAGAAGAAGGCGGTTATCTTTATACCGAAGTCACTTCAGGAATGACACAAGAACAAAACAATATTGCTGAGATTCTATTAGAAAATCTTTTATTAGGATTACAATCGATAGAAGCTGAAAACTCAGAATATATCCAAATTAAAACAATTAATGATAAATAGGAGGTGCAGACCATGTTGTTATCTATGAATCTACAATTATTTGCCCACAAAAAAGGTGGCGGTTCTACATCTAACGGCCGTGACTCAGAATCAAAACGTCTAGGTGCTAAACGTGCTGATGGACAAACAGTTACAGGTGGATCAATTCTTTACCGTCAACGCGGTACAAAAATCTATCCAGGTGTAAACGTGGGTATCGGTGGAGACGACACTTTATTTGCAAAAGTTGATGGCGTAGTACGTTTCGAACGTAAAGGCCGTAACAAAAAACAAGTGTCTGTTTATCCAGTAGCTCAAGAAGCTTAATAAATAAACTGCTCTATCTCTTGTGTGGCAAGGGATGGAGCTTTTTTGTAAATTATGGGATTTTTTTTGACCATACTTTTGACCATACTTTCTTAGAAGTTAATATAATTTGTTAGTTTTTGTGTTGTTTCTTCTTTTTTGCTGTTAGTAATGTGTGTATATGTGTCCATAGTAGTTTTTATATTTGCGTGGCCCATTCTTTCTTGGACTTCTTTGTGATCTGCGCCTGCCTCATATAGCATTGATGCATGTGTATGTCTAAAACCATGCAGACCGATATAAGGTAAGCCGGCACGCTCACGATATATATTGTATCTTTCTGCCACTGACTGATTAATTGTGAAATTATTTTCGTCATTGGTAAACAAATAATTAGCTTTAGTAAATCCTAATTGAAATAAGTACTTTCTTTGTTCGAGCTTCCAAAATTTTAGTTGCTTTATAGTTTTTTCATCTAAATAAATTATTCGATTTGATTTTTTGGTTTTAGGAGTTTCAGATATATAATATTTATCTGAACGAGCTACAGTTTTTTTAATGGCCATTTCATTTGTTTTAAAATTAATATTGTCCCAAGTGAGTGCTAATATTTCGCCGATTCTACATCCGCTGAATGCTAATAGTCTAAAGAGCGTATAGTCTCTGTTTTTTAAATATGGATTCTGTTCTTGAGATACTTCATTTAGAAATAATTCCAACTGTTCTTTTGTATATAATTTTAATTTCTTTTCTGTTTTAATTTGTGGCTTTGGAATAAGTAAATTTAATGTTGGATTATCAGATGTTAGACCAATATTTATAGCATACTTAAAAACTTTATTCATATAGTTTATGAAAAGAGGGTACTGCTTTGAAGTTCCTTTTTCACTCCAATCATTTACTACCTTTTGACAATATGCCGTATTAATTTTAGAAAGCTTAATATTTCCAAATTTGGGATATATATGTTTATTAAAGATTATTTTAGTCCTTGAATATGAACTTTCTTTTACAGTTTTTTTGTAGCTTTCTAGCCATAATTCTGCTGCTTCTTTGAAAGTAGTATTTGTACTTGTGGGCATTCCTGTTTTTTGTAATTCTAGTTCTAACCTAGAAAGTGCTGTTTTTGCTTCTTTTTGTGTTCTAAATCCTCGTTTAGTAGTATATTTTTTCTTTCCAGTTAGCGGATCAATACCGAGATAAGTTTTAAAGTACCATGCTTTTTCGCCATTTTTCTTTTTATATTGTTTTATCATTGCCATCAATATTACCCCTATTCAAATTCTAATTCTGCCATGCTATCATTGAAAAATTCGATCAGTCCTTGTTCCTCTATAAATTCAAGCCATATTTCCTTCCCGTTAATTAATGGAACTCCTTTTTCTTTACGAATTGTTTGATACAAGTTAGTCACGACTTGTTTCCACATTTCTAATACAGCTTTATCTATTTTCTTATCATCCCAGCGTTTTTTTGGGGGTCTATTTTTGTTTTTTTCAATTTGATAATTAGTAGCTTTGATGATAAATGTTTCGTATCCGGTTGTGTTTTTTTCTAACCATTCTTTGAATTCTGGATATATCATTTTAGTTCACCTTTCTTTTTTGAACATATGTTCTTTTTTTGTTTAAAAAAATATTAGAGAGCTACATAACAATAGATGCGAGCTTTTAATAATTCTTTCACAAGCGGTTCGAAGCGAACACTTAAATTATTATCTTCGATAAATTTCATGTAATTGATGTTGTGTGGTTCCAATTCAGATTTTGCAATATAGCTATCTAATAAATTTTCAATCATAAAGCGATCAGCTTCATATTCCATTTTTGAATGTAGAGAGAACGCTAAGTTATATAAAAAATAATTATCATGATGTTTCGAAGCGTGTCCTAATTCATGTAATAAGGTTCTTTGTCTTCTATACTTAGATAAATTAGCTTTTATTACTATGGTATTCATACAAGCAACATAATGGCCATCGGCATCAAGGTTTTCACGCTCTTCTACCTTGACACCTAGCTCATTAAGCATCATTTCAATTTGACTGTCCAACCGACTCACCTACTTATATTTTTTTTCAATATACGCTTCTATTAATTCGGTAAGTATCTGCCTATCATTATCGGTGAGTGGTTTTCCGTCACTGCTCATTACAGATGCTAAAGCTTCTTCAACAGTTAGTTTTCTTTTCTCTGGTGCAACTCCTGCGTTAGGATCATCTGTACGACCTAACAAATAATCAGTTGAGACATTAAAATAGTCAGCAACTTTTATTAAATTAGTTCCTTTGGGTATATTCTTTTTCCAAGAATAAAGTGAATTTTTACCAATTTCTAGCTTTTCTTCTAAATCATTTACTGAAATGCCTTGACTATCACAAAGTGATTTAAGCCTGTCAAAAGCTGTCATATCAAGTTTCCTCCGTTTCGCTAACGAAGAGCATTAAAACTAGAACTAAAAAAATGCTTTTTTTGGCTTGACAATTAAAACTAGTTTTAATATACTGTATTCGTAAGCTAATTTAATAAGCTAACAAGCAATAAGAAAGACACCTTATAAAATAAACAAATTCGAGGTCGGCAAACTTAGAATGCTAATTTACAAGGTAATTCTGTGCTTATTTAACTGTGATTTAATTTTAAATCTAGTTTTAAAAAAAGTCAACAAAAATTAGCTAATTTTATTAGCTTACAAAAAATTGAGGAGGTAAACATATGAAATCACAATAGAAGCAACGCCAGAAGAAGTAAAAAATTGCTCCAGGCTATTGGTAGTAGCAAGGAGCAACAGGTAAGCGATCAAATTATTGAAAAATTAGTTTGGCGTTAGGATCTGAAACGAATGTAATAGCAGAGTTTTGATTATTTTTAAATCGTTATAAGAAAGGAGTGAAGATATGTCCAAATTAATATCAAGCTTCATGTATATTTTTGTGATCTGGTTACTATTGCCATGTTTTGCTTATATCATGAAACGAATTACAAAAGATAGTGTTAAAAACTACGTGATGTACATGGTATTTGTAGCAATTATTTTTACTTTATTTGCACTTTATCAAGTTCAGTTTTAATAGTTGGGATAATTTCATCGTGTAGTAAGTTTGCGAATACTGAATGATCAGTTTCAAAATCTTGTTTAGCAATTTGATTAGCAAATGTCCTGAAATAAACAGTTTTTTCTTTTGGGATATAGGGCAGGATCAAGTAATAGCTAGTCAATAACTCTGTTATTTCTGTTTGTGTATTTTCATAAGAAAATTCTCCAATTAGATAAAGAAACCTTTCGAACAGTTCTCGTTTATGGAGACTTATGTTTTTAAAATTTTCTTGATTGATTTCCATTTCTTTGATTTTCGTTAAGTGCTTATTATTGATCACCGCTACGATAATCGGAGAAACCAAAGAAGTGATAGAAATTATTAGTGCAAAAGTCATGGTTGAATCAAATTTCATTTTTTCACCACCTTATTCATTATTTCAGTAGACCACTTACTGATAAGAAAATTATACCAAAGAAAGGAATGAGCAAAATGAACACACCACAAATTTTTAACTTTGAACAACATGAAGTACGAACAATGACAATCGATGATGAACCATTTTTTGTAGGAAAAGACATAGCAGACATTCTAGGATATTCGAATCCGCAAAAAGCTATTCGAGATCATGTGGACTTGGAGGATAAGACGCAGAACGATTCGTTCACCGTCAATGGAACAGCAGTTGTTTTGATTAACGAATCGGGTCTTTATAGCTTAATACTCAAATCCAGGTTAACTAATGCTAAAAAATTCAAACGTTGGGTAACAAGTGAAGTGTTGCCAGCAATTAGAAAACATGGAGGTTATCTAACTCCAGAAAAAGTAGAAGAAGCTTTGCTTAATCCAGATACAATCATTCAATTAGCAACTAAATTGAAAGAAGAACGTACTGGAAGACTAATCGCAGAACAAAAGATTGCAGAATACGAACCCAAAATCTCATATTTAGATAGCATATTATCTTCTACAGATTCAGTAACAATTAGTCAGATTGCAGCAGATTATGGGATGTCTCCACAACAGATGAACAAACTACTTCATAAACTAGGTATTCAGAAAAAAGTAGGCAACCAATGGTTATTATGCAAGAAACATATGAGACAAGGATATACAAAATCTCATACAACTGAGATTCCGAAATCTGATGGTGGAACAAAAGTTGTGATGAATACAAAATGGACTCAAAAAGGACGTTTGTTCATTTATGAGTCGCTAAAAAAAGAAGGATATATTCCAGAAATTGATCTATTAGAGGAGAGATAGTTATGTCGCAGGACTTCATTTTAAAAGTGCGTGTGGCGCTAGCTACGCATAACAAGAGTCAAGCTTGGTTAGCTGAAAAGCTTGATATTTCAACAGCCTATATGTCGGATATTATGAACGGGCGTAGAAAACCAGATAAACAAATCAAGCCAATTGAGGCAGTACTAGCAGAATTAGAAAAGGAGAAAAAGCATGCAAATAACAATTCCAGATAATTTAGTAGTTTCAGAATTAACTACACAAATTACGAATGCTGTGCTTAATTCATTGGACGAACGATTGCACCTTATGAACAAATCAGTAGAGCTTCCTCCATATCCAAACAAATCAGAGGTAAGAAAAGTTTTAGGAATTGGTGATGACAAATTAACACATTGGATAAACCTAGGCTTAAAAACACAGCAGTGGAGCAAGTTAGACATCAGAATTGAACGATCGGAACTCCAAAGATTTTTGAAAGAAAACTTTGAGTTCTAAAGGCAAAGGAGAATGATTTTATGTCCTACACATTGCAACAAGAACATCAAATTCTCCGTTTGATTAAACAACACAGGAAACAATTACAAGATGATCGTGAAGCGCTTAGAAAAGCCGATGAGCTATCAGATAGACAAGCTGAACTAATCGCTTCTGAACTTGAGGATTTGAGAATGCTAGAAATAAAAAATAGGGAGATTAGATTATGAAGAAGACAGACACACTTTTTATAGGATTCATCCTAGGGCTATTAGTGATAGTAGCACACCAAAGTATTATCGGGGGAAGTTTGTTCGCAGCATTGATGGTTTTAATCAATCTGCTTGATTCAAAAGAAAGGAGCAACTATGGCACGAGAAGAAGCGCTAAAAATCGGTAAAGTGATTGCTGATAATTGGTGGGCAAATAGCCGTCCTATTATTTTAAGCAAGCAACATATCGAAAAGCAAAAAGCATGGCAACAAATAAAAAAGTGACTCCGCCGACCAAAGCAATGAGTCACTCAAAAAATCATAACTAAGGAGATTTTAACATATGGAAAATGAACTTTCCACTCTAGATCAATATTTGACTGATCCTAGTTGGGGCAAATCGAATATCAAGGAAACAAATAATCGAAAAATCAGACGAAATCTCTTGACGGATGAAGAACTAGCATGTGATCAAGATGACTTGGGAAATTTTGTGAGTATTTGGGATCATGTCTATCTTATCCATTTATCGAGGAAGTCCAAAAAACCTGAGTATATCTATGTCATCGAAGATGGCTTGATTGATGCGCTAGAAGAGTACGACAGAGATAACTTGATTGATATCTCTTATTACGGACCAGGTAAGAAATACATTGCTGAAATGGAGGCAGAATTTGATGAGTGAAGGAATGAAACGCAACGATAACAAATTATTCAATAGTCTGTACAAGATAACCGTCAATGATGTTGTTGAAAAAAGAAACAAACTAACTTATCTGTCCTGGGCATGGGCATGGGCAGAAGTTAGCAAAATCTGCGAAGAAGTAGACTACGAAATCTATCGTGATCCAGAAACGCATCGTCCATACCTCTTTGATGAAAAAACAGGCTATATGGTTTTTACCAGTATCACAGTCAACGGAGTAAAGCGTGACATGTGGTTACCAGTCATGGATGGTGCAAACAAGGCAATGAAAGATGAGCCATATACCTACGAAGTCAATGATTATCAGTGGAATAACGAAACGAAGAAAAAAGAGATTGTTGGAAAAATCGAAAAGCGAGTTGAAGCAGCAACGATGTTTGATATCAATAAAACAATCATGCGCTGTCTTGTAAAAAATCTAGCGATGTTTGGGCTAGGGCTATATATATTTGCTGGCGAAGATATGCCAGAAGATGTTTCGATGCTTGAACCAGCTACTCAAAGAAGCAAAAAGCTATTCTTAGATGCTTTACAACTGGTTGCTAACAAGTACGAAAAATCGATTGATGAAGCAATTGTTGCATTGACTGATGCGGCTTCTATAACCGCTGATGACAGTAAATGGACCAAGAGAGACTTGGGCATTCTAAAACGAGGCGTTAATTGGCTTGAAGATCAGTACAGAGAAGAAACAAAAGAGAAGTGATATGAGTGTTTAAACCACTAATAGATTCATACTCGGCGGTACTAAAGAAATTTAAAGGTAACGACATTGGTGCAACAATCAACGAAGAAGTAAATATCGAACGGCTGAAAACGATGTATGACGGCTATGATGGCGATCGAATCATTGAAATTCGTTTTATTGATCCACGTCGGTTCACCGCACAGCAACGAAACTTCATCTATGCGCTGATAGGCGATATTTTTATCGATACAGGCATGCCAACGGACTTCTGGAAGGAATTCTTCTACTTCCGTTTCGAAGGTGTCACAGGGCGCAAAATAAGCCTAAAAGATGAATCTAATACAACTGTGAGTGATGCCAACGTCTTAGCAAATATTATCTTAGATTTCATCTTTGAACATCATATTCCTTTCAAAGAAGGCTATGAGATTTTACCAGCGAATCAAGAGTATTACTTCTACAAATGCATCACAAAAAGAGTCTGCTGCATCTGTGGCAAAACAGGAGCTGACATCGATCACTTTGACAAAGCGCTAGGAAGACGAAAGCGCAAAGAAGTTGATCATTCAGAGTACACATTTGCAGCACTCTGCAGAATCCATCACACGGAGAAGCACAAAATAGGTGTGATTAATTTCAAAAATAAGTATCAAATCAAAGGGATCAAGTTAAACCAGGAAACAATTAAGAAACTTAGAATAGGAGGGTAAAAAATATTGTCTGACAACAAACGCTACTACTATTTAAAACTAAAAGAGAATTTTTTCGATAGTGACGAGATGGTTCTCTTAGAAAGTATGCCAGATGGCTATATTTATTCTAATATTCTTCTCAAACTTTATTTAAGAAGTCTAAAACACGAAGGTAAGTTGATGTTTAATGACAGGATTCCATTTAACTCTACAATGCTCGCAACTATTACAAGACATTCTGTAGGAGTCGTAGAAAAAGCGGTACAAATTTTCCGTGATTTGCAGCTTATTGACGTATTAGATAACGGAGCAATTTATATGTCTGATATACAAAGTTTCATTGGAAAATCCTCAACTGAAGCAGATAGAAAAAGAGAATACAGAAAGAAAATAGAAGAGGCAAAACGGAATTTAATAACTGGAGGACAAGTTTCGGACAAATGTCCAGACAAAACTACACCAGAGTTAGAGATAGAGATAGAGAAAGATATAGATATAGATAAAGAAGAAAAGAGAGGTAAGTATTCTGACGAACACTTACGCCTTGCTAAAAAGTTGCAAAGTAATTTAACTGAAGATTTTCCAAAAGAAATGAATAAAGTAGATATCGAAAAATGGGCAGACACAATCAGGTTGATGGAAGAAAAAGATAAAGCGTCTATAGAAGCGATTGAGTATGTGATCAATTGGCTACCTACAAATGAATTTTGGTTTGGAAATATTAGAAGTGCTAAGAAATTGAGAGAAAAATTTGAGAAGCTCAAATTCGAAATCAAAGCAGACAAGAAGAATCATAAAAAGCAAAGTCAAAAACTACAGTACAGCAATCCTAGTGAATATGACGACTTGCCAATTTAAAAAGGAGATGCATCACATGGAAAGCCTAGCAAATGCTATGGAGAAACTAATAAGAAGAGTATTAGTGCAAAGCGGAAAATGTCCAGAATGTAGCGAACCTTTGTATAGTTGGCGAGCTAAAAATAAGGATGGTTCAGAACGTTGTAAACCAACATGCATGAGTTGTGGTTATAAAGCGTTACGTGTGAAAGAGGATATACAGACCGAAAGGATATATAACGACAGCTTAAAAGCACGAGCTTTGAGTTTTTTTCAAAATGGTTCGGTTTTAACAGATAAAACTTTGTTTAAATGCAAAATGGAGAATTATCACGTAGTGGACCAAGAAACGAAAATTGCTTTAGAAAGAGCTAAAAGCTATGTAAATGATGTCCTACTGAATCATCCTTCACATTTCATTCTATCAGGGAAATCAGGAAGCGGAAAAAGCCACTTATCAATGGCGACAGCTTGGGAAATACTTGAGCGCTCAAATTATGACAAGAAAATACTTTTTATAAGCTATCAAGAGTTATTAGAGCAAATAAAGTTTTCTTATAACAATGCTGAACTGAGAAAAGAAATTGAAGGATCGCTTATAGCCGATATCAAAACAACTGATTTGGTGGTTTTTGACGATATTGGAGCTGAATTAGGTAGCGGGGTATCGAATAGTAGGCAGTTTACAAACAACACGTTAAACACGCTCTTAGAAGCCAGACAGAACAAGGCAACGATCATCACAACAAACTTATCTGGTCCTGAACTAAGAGAAGCCTACGGCGAAAGAATTGTTTCTAGGATATTTAAGAATTCAGAAGGTTATGCGCTGAAATTCCAACAAACAGCAGACAAGCGCATAAAACCAGTGAAAGGTAGTATCGCATGAATAAATACCGTAATAAAAAAACTGTTCATCGAGGTATCAAGTTTGATTCTATCGCGGAAGCAGAGTATTACGATCTAGCCTTGTGGCAAGCTGAAGCGAACGGCTGGAAAGTAAAACTTCAGGAAAGATTTGAGCTGATGCCGAAATTTGAACTAGACGGAAAGAAGTATCGCAAGATCGAGTATATTCCTGACTTCACATTTTATAAAAACGGCAAACTTGTCAAAGTCGTAGATGTCAAAGGAATGCAGACAAAAGACTTTAAGATCAAGGCAAAGTTGTTCTGTCATCAATATCAAGTGCCGTTGATATTAGCCAAAAAATATCGGAATACGTTCAAGGAAGAGCGTTTTTAACGAGGTGGTCCATCATGACAACAGAAGAAGTGATTCAAATGCGAATTCGAAGCCTTCAGCGTGAGATTGACGATCTGGAACGAACAAAGGCAGTGATGGTCAATGAAACGGCGAGAAAGGCAATTGATTTGCACATAGAGAATTTAAGAAGGGAAATCCATCGATTGGAGGAATGAGCGTGGATAAGAAAGCAGCAATGAAACGAATCATTGAACTGACACATTCTGAGAATTGGCAAGAAGACAAAGAAATAGTTGCAGAAGTCCAAAAGCTTGGTAAATCAATGTGGGCTGAAAAGCCTAAACGGAAAACGCCGAGAAAAATTGCAATCTGGCATGGTGATCGAATTCTAGTAACAGGTACTGCTGAACAGTTATCTGAAATTACTGGTCTGAGCAAAAATATTATCTGGGATAGAGCTAGGAGCTTATGGATTGATTCAAAAGGACGACAGTTTAAGTATGTGGAGGAGAAAAAATGCTAGACATGAAAATCGAAGATTATCGAATTACCAGTGATTCTAGAAATATTGTCTTATCGAAGGTAAGACGAGATGAGGAAGGAAACATTCGCTACACCGAAGCAAAAGAAGAATCACGAGCAGATATTGGATACTTCCAAACTGTCTCATCGTGTTTAAAGGCGATACAACGCGATTACGTGTTAAGTGAAGAAAGAACGATAAAAAGTATTATCGAGTACAAAAAAGCGTTAGAAAACATCACTAGACAGTTTGAACAGGCATGTGAGATTGAGGGGGAGAAATAATGGCGAGCGTTTTAAATGAACCAGTATATAGAGTTAAGGAATATTCTAATTTGAATCGTCTATACGTTGAAAAAGAAAAACAAGGAAAAGTAATAAGTGAAGAAATCAAACGTGTAATAACAGAATTTCCACACTTTGGTGATGGCGTTTTAGGAATATGGTCAAGATCGTGTATGGGAATAAGAGTAGAGAGTTCAGTTGAAGAAGAGTATGAAGCTGAATTGACGAAAAAAGAAATTCAAGGCTATCGAATTTTTAAAAAGAAAAGCCCAACTTTAAAGGTTTTAAAAGACTTACTAGGTGATTCATTAGAGGATTTTAACACAGTAAGAGCAAACTATAAGCTTGAATTGCATACGCATTACGGTATTAACAATGTGAGTGGCACACATTTTATAGATGGTCAACTATATGTAGGGCTTAGAGGAGAGCCAGAGAAAAACAGTGAGGAACTAGAACTAATGGATTACAAAGAGTATCTTTCGCTTTATGTAAGTGATTAATTACAGGAGGAAAGATAATGGATCTCATTACGCAATACAGTGATATTATCCTCAAAAAAATCATGGTGAAAATTCAGAAAGATAAAAAAGCAAAAAAACAAGCTGAATTAGTTAAATTGAAAATGGCTGAAACAGGATTAGGAGTTCGGACTGCTCGGCATTGGAAAGCCACTGCAAACATCGAATTTTATTACAAAGAGATTCAAAAAGGCTTTGAGCAGATGCGTGAGCTGGATCGGCAAACAAATTGGAGCAAGAAACTTCATCAAGATCGTTTCAAATTTGTAGAAAAGTATAGAGAGATACTGAATGAGTATTTCGAGGAGGACTAGATGTTTAATTTAATGTTAGCGTCAATTCACTTTTTATTCTATATAACGATATTTGTAGCTATATTAATTAATACGATAAAAAGCGGTTTTTTAACACCGATCGGCACAATTTTAACATTAGCTTCATTTGTTACAAGTTGTATTATCCAACTTAAATATATAAAGGAGAATGAATAATGGACGAACTAATCACAAAAGTAGAGCAGTGGGCAAAAGATAAGGGATTAAACCAGGCAGATCCAAAAGCACAATTTTTGAAAGTAGCTGAGGAATTCGGAGAAATCGCTTCAGCAATGGCAAGAAGTAATGATGAGCTATTTAAAGATAGCGTAGGAGACGTTATCGTCACGCTGATTATCCTTTCTATGCAAAAAGGGACAAACGTACAAGAGTGTTTAGAAATGGCATACAACGAAATCAAAGGACGCACAGGGAAAATGGTAGATGGTGTATTCGTGAAGTCGAGTGATTTGGAGGACAGCAAATGATACTGAAGTACAGGGCATGGAATAAGAAAACTCAGTCATTTATTGATTATGGTGATTTGGTTTTAGATTTGAGAAGCGGAAAAATTTACGCTGGGGACATTGGGTTAGTGGAAAGCACCATTGATGTGACTGACCAAATTGAACTCATGCAATCAACAGGACTGAAAGACAAGAATGGTGTGGATGTCTACCAAGGCGATATCATCAGATGTACTAGAGGTTGTCCTCATGAAGTAATTTGGTTAGAGGAATATGGAGGAACATTTTTTGGAGGAATGCCGGCGTGGTATCTTTCAGGATTAAGTAATGGCTATGCGTGGACTGGTAGAGAAGAAGTCATCGGAAATATATACGAGAATAGCGAGTTATTGGAGGAATAAGATGAAATACATCATTACCACTGACAACGAGGAACAAGGTTGGCTTGATTCCTTTAACACTTGGTCAGGTCATTCTTACGAAATGAATCAAGAGGTTAAAGAAGATCATCTTGATTGTGTGGAAACGAATATTGATAGATTTAATAATGAGGTTGCTTGTGGACCGGCAATTAGATTGGAGGAACAGCGATGGATATAACAGTAAAAAATCTACTAGATGTGGTTGGTTCTGGAACGGCTTTTTGGGTTCGTACAGCTAATCAAGGTGAGTGCATTAATTATTCTCGTGAAGAGGTTTTTGGACGTTTTTCACATAGAGATATTTTTGAAATACGTTGCGAAGATACTGATGAGCTAGTTATCGTGTTGGAGGAAGAGGAATGAAATACGAAATACCACTAAGTGAAGCGGGCATTCAAGCAATTATCAATGGTCGGGAGGTTAACATAGAACTTCCTGATGGCACTGAATTAGTCATCAGACAAAGTTATTTGAAAGATATGGCAGCTCCAGTATTAATTGATCGTTTTAACGTGACTGATTCTGTGGTAGAGAACCACTTAAAAGAATTTAGATCAAGTATAGACAACACTTTCAGATTAGGGAGTTGATTGACAATGAACACCAGACACCGCAGAATAACAAAACTAAGAAAACAGGAACTGAATGTACTAAAGGCAAAGTTTGAAAAAGAATACGGAGTTTCAGTAGAAGAAGCATATAAAGTAGTAAGTCAGTGTGTTGCTGATGCGAGTGAGACTATTCGTAAGTTTGGAATTTCGATATTAAATGATGATCGTAAATGGGAGGAAATGAGATGAAACTAAAAGACGGATTTTACGCTAGTAGTCATGGTATCGGCGGTTTGATGCTAGATATGCCGACAAAGAATCCTAAAAAACGTAAGAAACCAAAATTCAAAGTCGGTGACATGGTTCGCTGCGAAGCAGAAGGATTCATCTATCCATTTCGTGGATATGTAGAACACGTCTATAATCACTCAGCAATCATTCGCATTGAAAACACGATGGAATGTGACAAGCGGTTAGCGAAAAGCAAAGAGAATTTAGCAGTGGCGAGATTGGTGGATATTGAACTAATCAATGACAAATAAAAAAGCCGGATCGCTCCGACTGATTCAATAAATCCAACACATTTATTATATCACATAAAGGAGCGGTTTGACTTGATGCAATTGTTACGAGAGGTAGATTTCAAACAGACAAGATGTAATGCGAGAGATGTGCTGAAGAACTTTCGGCGTTTGGAGCGGATGGCAGGTCGCTCTTTGATAGATATTAAGTCGCCGATTATAACGGATATGCCGAAGGCACCGAAGCACGGCAATAAGGCAGAAGACGCGATTATTCAGATGATGGATATAGAAGCGGAAAGAGATGCGATTCTAGCGGCTTTGATGGCGCTTAGTCTGATTAGCCGTCAGATACTCTACTACAGCTTCTGTGACGTAAATAAGCACTCTAATTATGAAATAGGTCAATTGATACGAGGATACGGAGAGAAGAATGTAGAGAAGCTGAAATCCATTGCGTTGATCGAATTTGCAGAAGCATACAAAAAAGGCGTGTTAGTTCAGTATCGTTGATTTTGTAGGGTTTTTGTAGGGATAGTGTAGGGTTTTTGAGCAGTTTAACGTGATATTATGATAGTGTCGAAAGATTAGTGATAGGTCTAAGACAAAATAATAATAAAAGGAACATCGTTTTATTATTGTTTCACAATTAAGCTTCGATAGACAGCAGCGGAAATATTAAGAATAAGGATGTGAATTTTAACTCCTTCTAAATTGTTCTTATTATCTATCATCCGTTGTTGTCTATTGTTATTATGTCACTGTGGCGGAAAGGGTAGACGCTTAAAAATAAGGTCAATACGTCGAGGGATAGCCTTAACGTTTTATGATTTGACCATGCAATGTTCGATTCCTTGCCAGTGATTTTAGTAACTGAGGGTTGGAAATGGGCGCTCAAAGTACACGAGCAAGGCGAGGTCGATAGTAATCGATGGAATCGGTGTAGGTTGCTATTACATAATTGGTTGGGTTAGATTGAGTTTTGGGATTCGGTACAAATGAATCGTCAAATGACTCAAGCACAGGATCGGAAACGTCCCTGCCTGTGCATTACATATTAGATCACTCTTTGAGTGGTCTTTTTATTTTTGAATTTACAAAACAAATGTTGCAAAAAGCGAGGTGGTGTCACATGTGAAAAAATACGAATTAGCCAAAAAAGATTATGAAAAAGGCTTGAAATACAGGGAAATAGCCGATAAATACGGTGTATCAGTTAGTACGGTAAAGTCATGGAAATCTCGTTATTGGTCGCAAGAAAAGTTTGCAACCAAGGACGCAACCATACCTAACAATAAAGGAGCGCCGGATAGAAATAAAAATGCTGTAAAACATGGGCTTTTTGCTAATTGGTTACCCTCTGAAACGCTTGAAATTATGAATGAGGTTGCAACCTCTAAACCAGAAGATATTATCTGGAATAACATCATGATTCAGTATACAGCTATTATTAGAGCACAAAAAATTATGTATGTGGCTTATGATGATAGCTTATCAAAAGAGGTTTCAAAATGGTCCTCAAGTGATTCTGGTAGCTCAGAAGAATATGCTATTCAATATGCATGGGACAAACAAGCAAACTTCCTCAATGCACAGTCAAGAGCGATGAGTACGCTGTCTAATCTTATAAAGCAATTTGTGACTATTGCTGATGAGAAAGACGAGAGACGGAAAAAATTAGAATTGATAGATGCACAAATTATTAAATTAAAAGCAGAAGCTGACATTGGCGGTAATAATTCTGGCGAGGAAGTGGAAGAATGGAAGCAAGCAGTTTTAAATGCAGCAAATAAACGGGCGGTGAAAGAAAATGAATAATGAATTTATTCCTTTTGCTGATATTGGTGCTGCCATTGATTATTACTATGATAAACCAGTAGCTTTTTGTCAAGATATTTTGCATTTGAATCCTGATGAATGGCAAGAAAATGTTTTAAATGATTTAGCTGAATTTTCAAAGGTTTCTGTTCGTTCTGGTCAAGGAGTTGGAAAAACAGCATTAGAAGCAGGAGCAATACTTTGGTTCTTAACGTGTCGACCCTACGCTAAAGTAATAGCAACAGCTCCGACAATGAAGCAACTTTACGATGTACTTTGGGCAGAGGTAGCTAAATGGTTAAATGATAGCTTGATCAAGAACTTATTGAAGTGGACAAAGACTAAAATTTATATGGTTGGTGATTCAGAACGTTGGTTTGCTACGGCTAGAACAGCGACTAAACCAGAAAATATGCAAGGTTTTCACGAGGACCATATGTTGATTGTGGTAGATGAAGCTTCTGGTGTGTCTGATCCAATTATGGAAGCTATTCTTGGTACGCTATCAGGTTTTGATAATAAGCTGTTGATGTGTGGAAACCCCAATAATATTGAAGGGGTCTTTTACGATTCCCACAATTCAGACCGTGATAAATACAGAGTTCATAAAGTATCAAGCTATGATAGTAAACGTACAAACAAAGACAATATAGAAATGATTCTTAAAAAATATGGAAAAGAAAGTGATGTTGCTCGTGTTCGTATTTTTGGAGAATTTCCCAAAGGTGCGTTGGATTCATTTATCAGTCTTGAAACGGTTGAATTGGCTACAGAAAAACAAATTAGTGATTCTTTAGTCAATAAAACAACGGTTGCTCATATTGGCGTTGACGTAGCTCGATATGGTGATGATTCTACGATTCTCTTTCCTAGAATTGCTACCAGAGCATTGGAGTATGAGAAGTATTCAAAACGTAGCACCATGGAAACAACAGGATATGTCATCAACATGGCCAAGAATCTAATGAGTCAATATCCGAGTATTGATAAAGTGATGATTAAAGTCGATGACACTGGTGTCGGAGGTGGTGTAACCGACCGCCTAGAAGAACTTATAGAAGACAAGCATTATCCTTTTGAGGTGTTTGGAGTGAATAACGGTTCAACATCAGAAGACGATTTTTACGATAATTTAGGTACTCAACTATGGGGAAACATCAAGGAAATGTTAGAAGAAAATATGACAGCAAATCTTAACGGAGAACAGCCTGTTATTGAATTGCCTTCTGATAGTTCGTTAATCAAAGAATTAAGTACTCGCAAATTCAAAATGACAAGTAGAAGTCGTATACGTTTAGAAAGTAAAGATGATATGAAAAAGCGAAATATTGGTAGTCCCGATATTGCTGACGCACTGGCTTTAGCGTTTTATGAGCCACCAAGTCACTATCAATTTATTCAATTTTAGGAGGTGAGTTTTTGATTAGTACAGTATTATCTTTAGAGAGATATAAGAAGCTACGTGTTAAATATGCAACACAAATTGAAGATGGAATGTTTGATCCGAATGGTTTTATAGAAGATATGAAACCATTTTTTGCTGATCGCGAAAGAAAATATCTAGCTTATACTAGCGAAAAGAATGAAATAGACAATAGACCAAAGCCTAACACTGATATTGTAAAAGTTAATAATAAACTTCATGCTGGTATGTATTCAATT
This sequence comes from Enterococcus sp. DIV0436a, assembly GCF_051711605.1. Taxonomy (NCBI): domain Bacteria; kingdom Bacillati; phylum Bacillota; class Bacilli; order Lactobacillales; family Enterococcaceae; genus Enterococcus; species Enterococcus sp. DIV0436a. The sequence continues at coordinate 2,097,457 of NZ_JBIONA010000001.1, read as the reverse complement.
GTCGTAGACCAAGCAGTCAATCATTTTACTGGTATACCTATCAAATGGGATTACGATGTATCGGAACAAAAAAGAACACTCATTCAAAGATTAAAAGATAAATTCTTAAAAAATGATATAGAACTTCCAACAGTTCCAGAAGCTTTTAACAAATTAACAAGCAATCTTGATTCCATGAGATTCGCAATGCTTGATTCTGAAACTGCAACTTTTCAAGGAGCTTGTGGAGTAGCTTTCCGATTGTTAGAGCCTGTGGAAGGAGATCACGGTTGGGAGTTAAGAGCAAGCAATATTGAACCTTGGAGAGCTGAAAGATATGGAAATGCTGGAATCTATATTAAAGAAAAGTATGACTCTTATCAGAAAAAGTTTTTCCAAGAAATGAAAGTTATAACTAGAAATGAAATTACGACATATGCTTGTTATAGTGACTTAGATTTTATTACTAACGGAACATTCAAAAAAATCGATGAAACAAAAAATCCTTTAGAAGTGATTAATTTATCCGAATTTAAAAATAATACGAATCGTTATTGTGATTTTGAAGTAGCCGAGGAAATTGGAGATGCAATTGATCGTGCTTTGTCTGATCAACAAAACGAAATCGAACAATTTAAGCTTGCGTACATGCTTGTTACTGGTACGACAATGAGCAAAGACACTGCTAAAGAAATGATGAATCAGCTAGGGATCATCAACTTAAAAGACCCTGCGGCAAAAGCGGAATATGTCACAAAAAATTTAGCAAAAGATTTCAATGAATATCATATGGATTTATTAAAAAAACAATTCTATACCATTTGTAAAGCAATCGATTTTAATGATGAGGTGTTTAAATCAAATAGTTCTGGAGAAGCACGTAAATGGCAGATCATTAGTTTAGAAGCAAAAACAAACACTAAAGAACAATATTTCAGGGAAGGACTGAAAGAGTGTGCAGAAACAATTGCAGCTTTTCTTAAATTTAATGACAAAGTAGACATTGAACCAGAAAAAATTATTTTCACTTTTTCTAGATCTTTACCAACTGATTTGAGCTATTTAGCTGAAGCTTTGCCTAAGCTAGCACCTTATGTATCTAAGCGAACAATTCAAAGCCAAATACCATTTGTGACAGATGTTGATTATGAAAATGAGATGATGGAATTAGAAAGTGGAAATGCTTATCCAGATAGTGAATACAATTTTGGCGGAGGTGACAATAATGATGATAGAAACGAAGTATTGGACCAAACGTCGAGAACTGGAGGATCAAGCAAGGCTCAAATTAGAAAACCAAACACTTAAAAAGTTATCTAGTGTATTTCCAGAAGCATTAAAAGAGATACAAGCAAAACTATTATCACAAGCTGACTTACACAATATCACTTATCCAGAAATGATGGAGTTTTATAGTACAAGTAATCAGAAAAAATATCGTGAATATGTGGAAAAAAATTATAAGTCATTAAAAATGTATGATGCAAAATACAAAGAGTTTATCGATGAATTTTTTCCACCATTTGACTATGCAAAAGTCAATCGCTTATTACAAATACGATCAGATGTATTTAAAATTCTTGCAGAATATGCGATGGATGCAGATGTGAATCAATATTTTTCTGATCGCTTAGAGGAAATTCTTCAAAGAACATATTCTTCTAATGCTAATGTTTTTGTTCAACTTTTAAACGTTGATATACCAAATTATTTACCAGAAAATGAAATTAAACATTATTTGAACTATCCATGGTCAGGAAAGACATTTTCAAGAAGACTTTGGGGAAATATTTCATCGCTTGAACAGAAACTCTCTAATGCTATTGTAAAAAGTGTTGCTAGTGGAGAAGGCGTTATACACGCATTAAACACCATGAGATTAGACTCAGAAATTTGTGACATGTTTAAGTTAGAAGAATCAAAGTATAACAAAGCGATAGAAAATCTCGTTCGAACGGAGTATGCAAAATTTGCACAAGATGGTATTGAAAAATCATATTTAGAAACAGGTATTGAGGAATACAACGTATTGACTGCAAAAGATGAGAGAGTTTGCCGGATTTGTGGAGGAAAGGCAAGTAAGAATCCCTATAAACTGAAAGATGCTGTCATAGGTGAAAATCGAGCACCTTTCCATAGTCGTTGTAGATGTACGGATGTTCCTAATTTACCAAAATTAGGAAAGGATATTGATGAAGAATATGACCGTTTATTTGGCGATTTATTAGATGAGTTTGCACATGATTCTTTTGGAATTAATTTGAAACGGAGGAAGTAGAATGAAAGATTTTTTTGAAGCAGTACTAACAATTAATGTAAATGCTGATATTGCAGAAGCCTACAAAACAGCTATTGAGTCTGAGAACCATCCTAATGGCTTGAGAGATAATTGGAATGGCAATTATGCCTACGTGGTTATTGGCGATCAAACTGTTAATTATCAAGATAATACTCCAGTTGATAAGAATACCGTTAATTTAACGATTCAATTATTATCTCATTCATTACCAAATTTCAAAGAAACAGTTGATTGGTATGAAAAGATGGGATGTATTGTTGTTAGAACTGACTACAAAAAAGGAAAGTCTAGTAATTAGGCTTTTTTATTTTGTCCGAAATGACGTTAAACTAGCGCAATACTGGGCTTGGTTGAATGGTGGGGCGCAATTATTAAAACTCAAAGCAATGCGGGGCGTGAAAACGAATCGTGGGGCGAAAGGAGAATGAGCATGAAACACAAATCATTAATGCCAATGAATTTGCAATACTTTGCCGAAGGTGACGATCAAAAGTTTTCTTTTGATGACTTCAAATCTTTTGTGGAATCCAATGAAGAAGCTCAAAAATTTATTCAGTCACAATCTCAAAGTGTTGCCGACAAACAATTGGAAGCTTGGAAACAAAATAACTTAGATAAAATTAAACAGGATACCATCAAGGAATATGAGGAATCTAAGAAAAACAAGTCACCTGAGCAAATTCAACTGGAAAAACTACAAGCTGAATTTGAAGCAGAAAAAGCGTTGCGTGTGACAAGTGATAATAAAGCATTTGTTGCAGAACAAATTGCTGGATTAGAACTAGATGGAGAGTTAAAAGAATCTATTTCTCAATTTATGCTAAATAATCTTGTTAGTTCGGATACAGATTTCACTAAGAATGCTGTTGAAGGTTTTACAAGTGTTTTGAATGCAATTAATGAGAAACATGCAGATGCATTAAAAGAACTACAAATGAAGTCTGCATTTGGTGGAACTCAACAATTGAATAACCAAGTTCAGCAGAACAATGAAACATTTACAAATCCAGAAGAACAATTAGGACAAATTCTTCAACAATTTAACTAGGAGAGTGAAAAATTATGAAAAAAACATCTTTAAATAATTTAGAGTATTTGGATATTTCACCAGCGATTAATGCTATGCAAGTACCAAATACACCTTTTTTAAGCTATTTACTTGGTGCTGGAAAAACTGAGCCAGCAAACTCGACAGAAATTAAATGGCGTGAATATGATATCAACAACGATGATTCTTCTGAAAAACTTGAGGGCGGAGAATATCCAGATGCTGAATCAGGTCGAACTTGGTTTAACAACTATACTGAAATTTTTAGAAAATCAACCTCTGTATCTGGTACATTAGATGCTATTAATGTGAATGGAGTCGGAAATGAATTAACTAACCAAGTAGCACTACGTGGTATGGAAATGAAAATTGATTTGAACCGAAAATTGATTACTGGTGTAAAAGCTGATGAAAATGGTTCTAAAGGTCGTCGAATGAATGGGATTTTGAACTTGATCAATTCAGCAAATAAGGCAGAAACAGCCACTGCGGGTGCAGTAACAAGAAAAGATATCGATACTTTATTTAAATTGATGTATGAAAAAGGTTATATGGGAGAAAAACTATGCTTGATTTCTCCAGATATGCAGGAGTTAATGACTGATGAGTTAGATGGAAAATCAACAAAAATTGTTCAGTTCGGGGAAAGAGTAACTTTTGGATTGCAAATTGGAAATATCGTGTCTAATTACGGTACAGGTATTGCTCTACTAGAACCATCATTGCCAAAAGGAACAATTGCCGCAATCGATACTAATTATGTGAAACTACGTCCATTACGTGAATGGAGAGCAGAAGAACTTGCAAAAACAACGGATTCTAGACGTATCGGTCTTGTAGGTGAATACTCTCTTGAATACAATGCTTCAAACTCTGGGGCAATTTTAAATTTAAAGTCTGAATAAAAGGGAGTTAGTACTCCCTTTTTTGATAGGAGGAATTACAGTGGTAAAAAAAGATGAAACTAAAAAAGATGAAGTCGTGAAATATAGAGTAGGTAAAACTAAAAATTTTGTTGGGTTTGTTCATCCTAAAACTCGTAGATTTATCACAGCAGATTCAAATAACGAATTTATCATTTCTATAGATGATAAAGAAGCAATTGCAATTTTGGAAGATGCAATTGATGTTAATGAAATTTAGGAAGTGATCTGATGGATGAATCGCTAAAAACGGAAATCATTGAGTCTACAAAAGAAGATTTTCCAGATTTGAGTGAAGAACGCATAACTAATTTATTAGAAATAATTTTGCTAGAAATTGAATCATACAACACTTGTAAAAATGATATTTCATGGGAAAAGTTAAAAAGCGTGATTAGTGAAGTGTTGTATAAAATAATAAAAAATGAATCAGAAAAAACAGTATCTTCAGTTAGACGTGGCGATACAACGATTAGTTATGCTTCAACAACAAATGATGTTAGTGAGTTACTTCTAGGCTATGGTGATTTGATACGAAGAGTTATTGGTTGTGGAGGATTGGAGTTTTTTTAATGAATGAAGCAGATATTTTAGAAACTACTTATGAAGATAGTTGTATTATTGAAAGACTGACGGACATTGAAGATTCTAATACAAATATTACTATTCAAGATTACAAAAAAGTATATGATAATCCTATTTCTTGCGCTCTTTCACAAGGTCAAATCGATGGACTAGCAGTCATAGAAGGTGGAGAGATGGTAAATGTTTCAACTGACACATATAAATTATTTGTTCATCCTAAGATTAAACTAAAAAAAGGAGATCGAATAACAATAACTCAAAAGGCCAGTGGCTTAATTTTTTCTCTATTTGCTACTAAGCCTTTTTACTATCCTAGTCATTGTGAAGTGAATTTGATAGGAAGTGAGAAAAATGGGTAATCTCAAATATGAATCAAATGCAGAAAAGATCATTGAGAATTTTAAAAATATGACTGTAATTGCTCAAAAAGAAGGAATATCCTTCGTTAACGATTCAATGAATAAAGTCGTTAGTTTAGCTAAACCATTAACTCCTGTAAAATCAGGTAATTTAAGGCGAGGATATCGTGTAGTAAAAGCTAGAAAACTATCAAGCGGTCGAATTGTTGGAGCAGTTATAAACAATGAACATTATTTTAAATATGTAGAAGAAGGTCGTAGGACTAAAAATGGTGGCTTTGTCAAAGGGAAATTCATGTTAACTCGTGCAACGAATCTTGCAAATATGTCTTATATTCCTCGAAGATTTAAACAAATGGCAATAAAAATCGTTAAGAAAGGAAAGTAACATGAAAGATAAAATCATTGCTGCAATCAGTAGCAAATTAAAAGAAATCTATCCTGATGGGACAATATATCTTGATTCAGTTATGCAGTCAACTAAAGATTTTTATTTCGTTTTATCAGTAATGGAATCTGGAACTGAAAATGTAGGAATTGATATTCAAAATGTTTCTTTCTTAATTGATATTGCATTGATTGATAATAAACCTAATAGAAATTTAATTAATGAATTAGTCTCACGTTGTGGGACTTTTTTTAATACGATTACAATCGATGAGCAAATATTATTTCCAAAAGCCTATTTACCTGATGAAACAGATGGTGTTCAACATATTCGTTTTACATTAGAATTTCCACAATATATTGAATGGAGTGAAAAATAAATGGGAGAAAAAAGAAGTAAAACCGGAATTATTTCTGTCGAAAAACCTACTTGGTTTCCTTTGAAAGATGAGACAGGGAATTTTCCGGTATACGATACTGCGTTGACAATGGGAACAGCAGTAAGTATCAAACCAACAGCTAATTATGAAACCACACAAGATTATGGGGATTCAGTGGTTCAAGATCAATTTACAGCTTTTGGTGGTGCAGAAGTTGAACTGGAAGCAAATGGATATACTCATAAAGTTTTATCTACAATTACTGGAGGGAAAATTGTTAAAGGTGGTGCCTTGCGTTCTGGAGAAGATATTGCGCAAGATGGTGCGTTTGCATATAGACGTAAAAAATCGAATGGGAAATACCGTTATACGGTCTTTTATAAAGGACAGTTTGCTCTAGATTCAGATGAAACATCAACGATTGAAGGAAGTAAAGTAAGTTTTACTCATCCAACTTGGAAGGGTTCATTTGTAGATGTACCAGGACTTGGATATATGTATTCAGTTGATGAAGATGATGAAGGCGTGGATAAAGCAATGATCGAAAATTGGTTTACAAAAGTAGCAATTCCAATTGAAGAAGCAGAACTTTCAGGAGGTACAGAATAATGTCAAAATATCAAACAACGATTAAATTAACGAAAAAAGATGAAGAAGGTAAATATGAGCAAGTACAATTTAAATCTGCTGAATTTCTACCAGGCCCAGTCGTAGAAGAAGCAGCAGAAGTAATGGAGGGAATGCAAAATGCTGTAGATGGAAAATCAGTATCAGAAGCATTAAGTCGAGCTTATTCATTTATTGCAGATACTTTGTTTGAAGGACAGTTTACTGGTGAAGATTATCGTCAAGGGATCGATGCTCGAGAAATTGCTTCGTTGACAGGTAAGTTATTAAAATCTGTTACTGCAGGCTTTGATGAAACTTATACAGAAACGAAAAAAAAGTAAGCGAAGCTCTCAAATATCCTTTTTTTAAACATTCGATTACTTATCGAGAATTAGATTTAAAGACGCAATTACTCGAAGCAGGTTGGACGTTACCAGAAATTGAACGTACTGACTTTGACGAGTTAATGCGTCTTTTTGCTTTTCGAGATGCAGTAAAAGAGCATGAGGATGTTGAGTACTACGATAATTTCACCCAATTTTAGGAGGTGATACTTTGAATAACGATGACCTAATTCTGAAGATGATACTAGATGAATCTGGTTTTACTGCCGGTATGAATAATGCTGTCAAAAAGTTGAACTCTTTTGATGAAACAATCGAAAGAAAAAGTAGAAATAGTGGCAGTTCATTAGGTAGTATTTGGAAAATATTTGCTGGAAGTTTTCTAGCTAGCGGAGTAACTAGAATCGTAGGAGCTGGCTTTGATCTAATCAAGGGTTCCATAAGTGGAGCGGTTGATCGAGTAGATACGATGAATAACGCTCTACGAAATTTCCAAAATATGGGATTTAGTAATTCAGAAATTATGAAGAATATCGGAAAGAATGGGCTTTTATCTCAAGGTATTCAAGGACTTCCTACTGCTTTGAATGATGCGATAAGTCATGTTCAACTTCTTGCTTCTTCTACAGGTGATTTAACTCGTTCAACTCAAATATTTAAAGCTTTAAATGATGGAATTCTTGGTTTCGGTGGTTCAACTGATCAAGTTAATGAAGCTGTTATTCAATTATCTCAAAGTTTCTCAAACGGAAAAGTAGACGCACAAACTTGGAACTCAATGATCAACGCTCAACTTGGACCTACTCTTTCTGCCATTGCTAAAAAGATGGGAATTACAATGGGAGATCTGAAAGAAGGTTTATCTCAAGGTAAGATTTCTGTTGAAGAATTCCAAAATCAATTAATAGAAATGGATACCAAAGGTGGCGGAGGACTTAAATCATTAAGTCAAATCGCTAAAGATTCTACTAAGGGAATTAAAACCTCTATACAAAATGCAAAAACAGCCGTTACACGTGGCGTTGGTGAAGTAATAGAAGGATTAAATAAAGCATTAGTAGATTCAGATTTAGGTGGATTTAAGGGAATTATTGATAAAGTGGGCAGTTCAATGGAATCGTTCTTAAAAGTAATTGCTGCAAATATTCCTACAGCAGTATCATTTTTAAGTAATTTATTTAACGAAATTCAAAAATTTGGTTCTGCTTTGAAATTCATGATGCCCTTTCTTGTTCCTGCAGCTACCGCTTTTGGAGCGTTAATGTTTCAACTTAAAGGTATACCAGCAATAATAAAAAGCTTCAATAATTTTAAGAATGCCATAATTGGCGTTGGAAATTCATTAAAGATTATGGGGGCAATAGCTGCTGCTAATCCATTTGTTTTAATTATTGGTGCAGTCGTTGGTGCAATAGCTGTTTTCGGTTACTTTATGGCAACCAATGAAGAGTTTAGAAACAAGGTTATATCTATTTGGAATGATGTGAAAGATTCCGTAATTGGTGTATTAAAAAATATAAAGGACTGGGGAATTGATACTTGGAATTCTGCTAAAGAAATGGCATCAAATGCAGTTGAGGGTGTCAAAGATGCTTGGTCAGGAACAAAGGAATGGTTTTCTAACACCTGGAAAGGTATTAAGGATGGGGCCACAGGTTTATTTGATAAAACAGTAGAGACTTCAAGAAATGCAGTCGATAGTGTAAAAAATGCATGGTCTAATATGAAGAAATGGTTTTCTGATACTTGGCAAAGTATAAAAGATTCAGCCAGAGAAAAATGGAATGAAATTAAAGGTTCTATTATGTCAGTTGCTGGTCCATTGATTACAGGTATAAAGAATGCATTTTTACATGTTACTTTTTATCTAGAGACCTTATGGAATAATTTAGTTGAGATTGGTAAAAACGTCTTTGAGATTTTAAAAAATGTTATACTTACGCCGGTTTTGTTTATTACCTCCATGATTTCTGGTGGATGGGAAGAAACAAAAAATAATATGATTGCTGTTTGGAATAATATTAAAGAAAGTGCCATAAATATTTGGGAATCTATAAAGAATATATTTGTAAGTTATTTTACAAATATTTATTTTGCTGCACTCAATATTTGGACAGGGTTCAAGCTTACATTGATAAATATTTGGAATGAAGTGGTAAATCAAGCTAAATCGATTTGGTTAAACATAAAGTATTTTTTTATTAATCTTTGGATTGATATAAAATATTTTGCAATTCAGAAATGGATTGAATTGAAGTTTTCTATTATTCAAACTTGGATCGATTTAAAATATAATGCCATTACTACTTGGAATAATATTAAACAGTTTTTCAAAGATACTTGGAAAAATATTAAAGATACGGCATACAATACGTGGATTTCTATAAAAAATACCATGATCAATACATGGAATAACATTAAGGACTCTTTCTGGAATATTATTACTGGAATTGTTAATTCTGCTGAAAATGCATGGACAAATCTAAAAAATGGTGTTTCAAATACTATTAATCGGGTAAAAGAAATCTTTAATTCGTTAAGGGAAGTCAATTTATTTGAAATCGGTAAGAACATCATTGATGGACTTATAAATGGTGTAAAAGAAAAGTGGAATGCTTTGAAAGATACTATCAAAGGTATTGCAGGTAATATCAAAAATTGGATTAAAGGAGCTTTAGATATTCATTCTCCATCAAGATGGATGCGTGATATGGTTGGTAAAAATATTGTTCAAGGTATTATCGTTGGTATTGATAAAGAGCAAAGTAAGTTAGATCAAACCATGACAAATTTAGTAAAAACACCGTCTGTTCAACCTGTAGTAAATGGAATAAGTCACCTACCAATTACACAAACAAAGCAAAATATATCTGCTAGTGAAACAAAAGAAATTCATTTACATTTAAATGTTTATGGAGATTTACCTGATTCAATGGTTCGAAAGATTACTACAAAAATTAAAACAGAATTGACAAGACAAATGAAACGAGATGCTGGTGCAGTAGGAGGAACATTATATGCAACTTAAGAGAGGACAATTTTTTATTAATCAACATTATTCTTCTGAATTTAATGTGTATATTCAAAACAGGCCTGCTTCTGTTTCAGCTAGTCGAGTAATTGAATTGAGAGAGCGAGAAGGAAATGATTCTATCATTATTGATAAAGGCTATTACAAAAATGTGACTAGAAAGATTGAGTGTTACTATAAAGCACCTTCAATTGATATGGTGCAGGAGTGGGAAGATCGAATCACTGAATGGTTAGATATGTCGTCTTATAGTGATTTTATTCTTTACTATGATGAACAATATATTTATCAAGCTGTAGTAATAGAAGGACCTGAATTTAAAGGAACAAGAAAAACAGGAAATATTGTCCCTTTTGAATTTACAGTGAGTATTCGACCATTTAAGGAAAATTACAATGGTAGATTTACTATTCGACAAACAGAAACTTTTGAAATTTATAACCCAGAGAAGTATTCTTCAAAACCGCTTATTAAATTGAGTGGTTCTGGAGATGCTTCTTTTTATATTAATAAGGATAAATATGATTTGAAATCGTTGGACAGAGAATTATTTATAGATTCTAAATTAGAAGAGGCTTATCGAAAATTAGATGGTAATTTAGAACATCAGGATCAGGTCACTTTATTTTTAGATTTTCCATTTTTATATCCTGGAAAAAATGAAATTAAATGGACGAAAAATATTCATTCATTTGAAATAATGCCTAGGTGGTGGAGAAAAGTATGAAACCAAGAATATATAGTCCTACTGAAACAGATTTCTCAACGAATGGCTTAGGAATTTTAAAGGATTGTACAAGATGTGAAATATATGAAGTAGCTAATGGAAAATATGAATTAGAGTTGGATTATCCTTTAGGAACTAGATTTGATGAATATTTTGAAAATGACTATCAAATAAAAGCAAAGCCAAACGATCAAGAAGAGTATCATATCTTTTTTATTGATGATAAAGATATAGATACTTTTTTAAATACAGTAACTATTTATGCTCAGAGTCGTACAAATCGACTTGGAAGACGGGTAGTCACTCTTGCGGAAGTGGACTCTAAAACTGGTCAAGAAGCGATATCAATTATTGAAACCAAAATGGATAAAAAATCTGACATACGACTTTATTCTGATATTACGGCTGTTTCTAGCACAATCTTTGAAGCGAGAAATGTTTTAAATTGTATTGCTGGTGAACAAGGATCATTGCTTCAATATTGGGGCGGAGAAATTAAACGTGAACCATTTAAGCTTTCTTTGTTAAAGCGAAGAGGTCGCAATAATGTTGGAACGATTCGGTATGGAAAAGATATGTCTGGTTTGAAGGTCAAATTAGATTGGACAGGTATAAAAACAAGAATTATTCCATATGCTGATCCTCAAAGTGAGGTAGGTACGACTAATCGAATTTATGGTTCGCCAGTAGATAGTGCCTATATTAATAACTATCCTGATGTCTATACAGAACATGTTCAGTTTACAGAAGAACAAGGAGTAAAAGACATTAAGAGCTTAAATAAAATAGCTAAAAATTACTTTAAAACGATCAATCCTGGCTGTGATAAGCCTAAAGTTTCTATTACGGTTGAATTTGATAAGTTGACTGATAGTGAAGAAGCGAAAGAATTTGCGAAGATTAGAAATTATGGTCTGTTTGATACATTTAAAATATATCATAAAAAATATAATATTTATCTTGAATCAAAGGTTAGTGGACTACAATACGATTCTTTATCTGAAAAAACTTTGAAATTAGAAGCAGGAGACATTCAAGTTGCTTTTTATCAGCAACAAGCTGTAACTATTCAGGATAAATTAAAAGATTATGCAACGAATAATTATATGAGTGATTTTAATGATTATGTTTCTTCAATGATTACAGGTCAAGGCAGTGCAGGAGGATATGTAGTTTTATGGCCAAAAGAAAAACCTTCCAACATCTTTATTATGGATAATCCAGATTTAGAAAAGGCAAGAGAAGTACTAAGAATGAATAAAAATGGGATTGCTTTTTCTAAGAAAGGATGGCGGGGGCCTTTTAATTCAGCTTGGACATTAGATAGTATATTTAATGCCAATTTTATACAAACTGGATTAATCAAAGCAGATATCTTTCAAAATTCTTTTAACAAGACTGGAGATGTATTGAAATTAGTTAATGGACTACTTCAAATTTGGAATAACAAAAAGAAAATAATGGAGTTAACTAAAAAAGGAATGGAGTTTTGGAATTCTAATAGTTCAATTGGAACGATTGGAACAACTGATTCTGCTGGTAATCCTTTTCCTGGAGCTTCTACTCCCACACCTATTGAAGATAATTCTTTAGTTATTCGTACAAATGGAGACGGCAAATATATTTTGATTTCTCCTAAAGTCGGTAAAGGATTAGTTTTATTAGGAAATGGTAAAGCAATTTATTTTGGAGACTTAGATGTACAAGGCAAGCTTACTGTTAAGGGAGAAGAAGTAATACCAGGACAGAATGGTGGTCCATCTGGAGGCGGAGAATCTACTGGTGGATATCCTAGTGAATTAAAAACAGATGCAGAAAAAAGAGCATGGCGAATTTACGATATCTTGTGTAATAACGGATTTACAAAACAATCTGCATGCGGAATCTTGGGGAATATTCAACAAGAGACAGGAGGAACTTTTGATCCTGATACTGTACAGATTGGAGGACCTGCTTACGGAATTGTACAGTGGGATGGTTCTGCATATCCTCTTGTTGGACCAGCCACATGGGATGGAAAAGTATATGTTCAAAATTTATTTAATGCTGCGGGGATTAAAGAACCAATAACGAGCTTAGATGCACAAGTTCGATTGCTTATTTGGACATTTACAAACGGGCAATGGATGGGTGTGGTAGAACCTATGACGTTTGATGGATTTAAGGCTTGTACTGATCCAAGACAAGCAGCATACGCTTTTGAACGGAACTATGAACGTCCGGCAGCAACACATCCTGAACGACAAGATTATGCAGTGAACTGGTATAACAAGTTTAAAAATTTAAAACCAGGAGGAGCTACTGGAGAAGCAGGACTAAAACATTTAGAGTCTTTGATTGGACAACGAATTGGTAATGGTCAGTGTTATGGCTTGTCTGCAGAATATTCAGGATATCTGGGTGGTTGTGGCATGGGTGCTGGAACAAAATATGGTTTAACTCATGTGATAGGAAATACTTCTGCAGCATCTGATATTGGTATTGCCTATGATTGGTCTGCTGTTGGTTGGAAAGTGATTCAAAATCCTAGATATGATCAATTAGTAGTTGGCGCAATTATTAATTGGGCAAGAGGTGGACAAGTGGGTTCATGGTTTGCAGATGGAACTTATGGGCATACTGGCGTGATCCGAGGCTTAGCTAATGGTCGTATGCAAACTTATGAACAAAATACAGAGTTAGGTATGATTTGTGGAAAGTTAGATCGTCAGTATTATAGTGCAAGTGCAATTTCTTCTATTGTCATACCGCCAAAATAGGGAGGAGATTTAATGGCGAAATGGAACTTTATATTAAGTACAACAGAACCCTATAATTATGTGGGCATGATTCAAGTTCGGCAAGGAGACGTTTTAACTCAAAAGCTCGTTGTAGAGGTAGTAGAACATGGAATGTTGAAAACATTTGATGGTCTAGTGCCTTTTTTTGTTAACACAACAAAATTTAGTGAAAACCAACCTGTGGAACAAAAAGTACAAGAATATAGTCCATCACAAGCAAGGCTTGTCTATACGTTAAGTGAGCCTGACTGGCAATGGGGTGGTGAAAACACTGCACATTTCAGTTTCCGCTCACTTAACGGTGATGGTACTTGGAGTGAACAATTTAGCACGCAGGATTTTACTTATCGGGTTATTTCTGGACTATCTAGAAGTCAGTTACGGGATTCTGGCTACGTGTGGACTTTTGAGGAATTACTAAGAAAATTCAAAGATTACATGAACCAGGGAAAAAGTGACTGGGAGCAGTGGTTAGAAGATAATCGTGAAATACTGGAAAATATCGATCCAGGTGGTACGATCATTAACATTTTGAATGAAGCAAAAGGAGATTATGACAGTTTAGCCGCTCGCTTAGACGACATTCAAAATAAAACATTCAATGTTCCTAAAGGTGCAGAACAAGTGCCAATCAAAAGAGACAAACTTTTCTACGACAGAGGCGCTTATAACTGGGTTCGTCCTACTAACTTAGATACAGTGATCGCGCAAGCAGACAAAACTAAGTTTAACATGGGATTCATGACAGATATTCATGTCGATTCACACCAACAATTTGCCGATCACTTTGACCAAAAAGACAAGATGGAACGCCGCTGGAATATCGTCGGGCAATTTAGAACGCTAGAAACCTTTACGGACGCGATGGTATACGGCGGGGATAATATTGATGGATACAGTGGAGGAACAGCGTCGGGTATTTATCCTTATACCGAACAAGAAAGACGCGCGAAGAACTTACACGTGTTGAAACGCTTTGCTAGCGTAGCGACAGCAGGCGCAGAAGTTCCGATCATTCTTTGCCGTGGTAACCACGAAACAGGTAAAATCCCATACGCAAACGACGGACGTTCACGGCTCGATTCGTTGACAGGATCGGATATTGCCGTAGCATATGATAGCCGTTACGGCCCTAATTTGTTCCCTAACAAAAAAGTTGCGATTTACCGTATCGATACCGATGACTTCGAAGATCATACGAACTCACAAGGAAAATTCATCGAGTTTTCTGGATATTACAACGGTGCTGAGTTTCCTCATGGAAAACTAGGGCAAAACCAATTGCATGCCTTTGGACAATGGTTAGAACAACTTGACAGAAGCTATCACGTTGTTATCGTGTGCCACGTGCCTATGGAAAGAGAAAATGACGTAGCAAACGTGACGAAACTAGGAACCTTACTAGACGGCTTCAAACAAGGAGCAAGCGTAACTATTGATTACAATACAATGAACGGTTACAACCCGAGTCCTATGGGACAAAAGACTTACAACTTCGCAACAAAAGGACGCGGAACAGTTGCGGCAATCTTTGCGGGGCACTGGCACTATGAAACAGTGAAATATCTAGGTACAACGCCAATCATTGTAGGAACAAAAGCCTTTCCTTCCGAAGAGGAATACAACACAGCGAATGAAGCGGGGTTCGCAAACGTACAAATTGATACGGCAAAACGTACGATTAAAGTACAAGGTGTGGGGCATTACACTAACCGCAATTTCACGTATTAGGAGGTTTAATCAGTGGAAAAAGAAGTTGAAAAATTGCAAGAATCTGTCAAATGGATTTTACAACAATTAGAAATTCATTTCGACGGCACACCACAGCAAGCACACGTGGACGCTACACCGTTAAATGCCGGTTTTTGTACTCCTGAAATCGCAATGAACGCGCGTGGTATTGCTTTGAAGGATAATGAGCTAGGCTGGAAGTATACTAACGTATACGACGTTCCACCGGGCTTTTACGCTACCACTAATCAATGGTACAAAAACGGGCAGATAACAATGTTCGGCGATGGTTCGATCATGTTACTAGGTGTCATGCAAGAACATAATGAGCGTAAGTTGATTTGGGCTTCGGACGGTTACGGCGGAAACATCTACATCGCGCGCACGCATAACGATGATAACGGATATAACAGTCCGGGCTTCCGAAAAGTCGTGACAACCTTCGAACTATTCAAAGGTGAAAAACACGGCGTAGGTACAACGATCGACTTAAACGATAGCATGAAACACTACACTTCTATCCGCATTCACATTCAAGGTTGGGGCGGTCAGGTGTACGAGGCAAACAACGTGACTTCTCCGGTTGTCATGTTTAGCAACCTATACGACGACGCAGGCGGCCTAGAATTGTACGAATTGAAACTAGAACGCGTGACGGATACACGCTATAAAATTGTGCGTTCTGCGCAAGTAGCGATCACTGAAAAAATGAACTACTACAAAAACACAAATGCGGAAATTCAAATCATTAGAATAGAGGGCGTGAAATAATGGCACATATCATTAAAAAAGGGCCTATCAAAGTACCTACACAACCGAAAGACTTCGATTTACAAGCAACAGGCCTTGTGTTTAAATCATACGATAACCAAATAGCACTAGAGTTTAACGTCATGCAACAGGACGGCACACCGGCAGACTTGCTAGGCGCTAACTTGCGCTTATTGATGCTTATCTATGACGAAGTAGATGGAACAATCAAGAAAGAGCCAATCCCTTTCATCACGAAAAACCTCATCACTGAAAGTTTCTTGAATGGACACGTCGCGTATATCTTGCCGGAAGCGATGAAAGCTTATAACGGCATGGTAGAAGCCTATGTCTATATCGAGTATCCAGACGGATCGACAAGCGACAACCTAGGTTTTACTTTCCGTATGAAACGTTCAGCAATCGACGGACTAGCGCAAGACAAAGCAGATTATTTCATCGAAGATTTCAAACAATTGCTAGCAGCGGCAAGCTTAGAAGCGAACAAAGTAATCGAAGGACTAGACACCGAAATTAAAAACTTGCAACAAGCGGCAAAAGACGCAAACAAAGCAGTTGACGGCGCAATGGATCGTATTGACGGACTAGAAGCAGAAATCGGGCAACTAGAAAGACTGCGCGAAATGTATATCGATACATTAGACTTCGAAGGTTACGACTACAGCGGGCGTCCTAACTTAACGCTTAATTTAGATTTTTCCAAACTAAGCGGAGCAAGTACGGCGTTTACAAAGCCGCCTGCTTATGTGAAAGATGGCGGGCCTTATTTCGCTATAGATTGCAACGATCCTTCCGCTGCAGGAACGTCTCGCAATGTTTATATTCCAAACGTGCCACGTTTAGAAAAAGGCGCAACCTATTTGCTTTCTGTGCCTGTGTTTGTTAGTCAAGATTTTTCCGGAGACTTTAAATTTGTTTCGTTTGAAGCTTATAAAACATTTGTTAATGGCGAAATAAAAGGGATTAAAAAAATTAATCCGACCGAAGCGTGCCGCAACAAATGGCAAACAATGAAGGTCGCATTTAAAGTGCCCGAGGATTTCCCAGACGGCAACCCTGCGCCGTACGCGCAGTTATGGGTAAATACGCCTGTTACAGGTAGAATACAAATCGGCTACAACATCAAAATCGAAAGAGTAAATTCCACAAGCGACCAAGCAACGCCATTCCAACCAAACTTATTGGCAGAACCTTATAACATGTGTCGCGAATATCCTAATGAGAACATTGCCGATCCGAAAAAAGTTTTCCCTATCCGAACTAGCTCATATAACGTTTATCTAGGCAACAACGTCAAAAACTATCAAGCAGGTAAAAAATACACAGCTACATTAAAAGGCACAAAACCATCAACACAAAAATTTTCCGGCTATCTGCTTAATGGTAGTATAGGTATCGGCGATTTTAAACCCGTAGAGGGAGTGCCTAATCTGTGGAAGATCACTTTTACAGTGACGGACGCTCATATAAAAGCTGGTGTAACTAACATTTTTAGTATTTATCAAACACCACAAGGTAGCATTGGACAATGTGAAGTTGAGTGGTTAAAAATCGAAAAAGGCGAAGCAAGTACGCCAATCGACGTGCCAACCTACAAAGGACTAGGAATCTTAGACAGCAACGACCCTACTAAATACGTATGGAACTATACCGAACTGGTAGACGTTGACGGCATTCAAGACGCACTAGAAAACGTCGAGCAACGTACCGCAACACTAGAAGGCAAAGCAAACATAATCGACGGACGACTAAACACCGTACAAAGTACCGCGGATCAAATTCTAGCCGAGGTAACAGCGGCGGACGTAATGAAAGAAACGGACTTGCCGGGCTATCTAGCAAATAAGCCAATTGTTGCCGGTGGTATGGCAGACTTCGCGGGTAAAGTAGCGCAGAAAGTACATCCAAATCCACATAAATGCGCGAATTATGCTATTGCGTACGAACATGCAAACCAAGCACCAAGCAAATGTTTCGTCGCCTACGAATGTTCGCAAGCTTCTTACGATAGAGTAAAATCGTTAGATGGAAATGTACTTGGAACAGCCACAAACACAGCAGGACAAACCGGAACGATGGCATTCAAGTTCGATTTAATATCACAAATTACAAAAGACTTTCCTTCTTTCTTTGACGACTGCCTAACGCAAGGCGAGAAAGTAATGAAAATCCGTAACTATATTGAGAGTGCTGTGTTAACAATTCACTCTAAAAACACAAACAGCGAATGTTATATCAGTGTGGCGCAAGGCGACGTGTGGGGCGCAGAAGTGAAAAAAGGAAGTTACAACGAAAGCGCCGTAACTGAAAAAGTGTACGATCAACTAGTACAAAACTTATACACGCGCGCACGTGTACAAGACGACGGTTCTATCATTTTCCGCGCAAGAACTCGGACAATCCAAGCGAGCGAAACAAATGTAACAGTCAAGCAAGAAGTCGACTACGCACGCCTAGATTACACATTAAATCTAAGTTCTGACGACTTCCTAACACCAATCGAAAGAGACGTAACGAAAGACAATCTCACACAAATCTTGTCGGATGATTCCGCAACGATTAAAGGTGTAATGGACTTCAAATTTAAAACACGTGGCAATAACGATCTTTGTCCGCACGCAGTATATTTGAAATCCACTAGCGCGCAAGCTACGAACATGAGCGAAATCACATACGAAGCAGACGCCGACATGTACAACAAAACACAAAACGAAGGCGACGGACTAGCAAGTATACTTAGACCAGAAGCGACAACTGGTTATGTCGGACAAGCCAAGTACAAATTTGACTTAGTAACCGCAATCGAAAAAGAACATCCGCACCTATTCAAAGGACTAACAACAACGAAACAAAAAGTTGATGTTCTAAAAGCAAAAATACAAGAGTTGAAATTCAATGTATGGGCACGCGGAGAAGGCACGAACGGCAATATTCAAATCGGAAGTTCATTGTCAAACGTAGACGCAATCGACACACGTCAAACGAAAGACATCGGAGAAATAACCGAGTTTGCACAGGCCGAGTTTTACAGTAGCAACAACTATGCTTGCGCTAGACGTATCAACGACGACGGAACGATCTTGTATTGGTTGCGTGGCAGCACCGTAAGCGATTCGTTACCACAACCTAAAGTTATCATCGACTACGTGAACCTAGAATACACGTTAAGTGACAAACCAAGTGACTATGTAGTCGCTAAAACGGACGCTACCTATTTAGCAGCAGTAGCTAAAACGAAAGAGCTAGACCGCTACAAAGAGTATTTCAGTAAAGGTACATCACTTGGAGTGGATACAATAAACCAAACGACAATTACATTTGGAACTTCGATGGGCTTTCAAGGCACGCGTGCAGTAACGCTGAACGGCGGAGTATTCACAGCTACGAAACAATGTAAACTGTTATTCGATTTCTCTATTAAAATGCGCGGTAACGACAAAACAGGTTATATTTATGTCAAACCGTACAAAAACGGTGAAAAAGCGGACGAAGAAGCGTGCGCGGCAGTTGGTGGGTTCAGAGATAGCACAGGCGCAACAGCTACACTGAAATTTCAAAATAACACTCCGCTGAAATATATAGCGGAATTGAATACCGGTGACACGTTGGAGTTCAAAGTTGAAATAGGTTCATCTGATAAGATTCAAGAAGTCAAAATGTTGTTTGGGACAATTGAAGAAATTTAAGGACGAAGAAGCATACTCAAACGAGTATGTTTTTATTTTGTAATGAAAAAGGAGTGAGTGCTAAAACATGGAAAAAGATGAACAATTGATCCGAGAAATTCTTCAGCGACTAGCCAAAATCGAAGCAAATACAGACGGACTTCGAGAAGTGAAGGATGCAGCTTTAAAAGCATTGAATATTTCTGAAACTAATCAGCAGGATATTAAAAAAATGCAAGATAACCAAACTTGGTTATGGCGATCCGTAGCTGGGCTTTTCATTGCTTATATTGTGAAAGTACTGTTCAAAATTTAGAAAGGAGGTGAGATTATGGAAAAAGCAATTAATGAAATTATTGGAACGGGCGTAATCATAAGTCCAATAGTAATGATTTTAGTTGAAGTAATGAAGAAGCCAAAACTAATTCCCTCACAATGGTTAGCACCAGCTGCTTGTCTTGTGGGGGTTTTGTTTGCAGTTGTTTTGGCAGTGACATATCCCGAGCTGGGATCATGGCAGCAATTAGCACTATCTGGAATTGTTGCTGGAGGCATTGCAAGTGGTATTTATACACAAACTAAATTAAAAAAGTAGGAGGAAAAAACATGAAAAAGAAAATTTTTGTAGGAGCCGTTGTGGCTCTTTTTTTGTTGCCAGTAAACGCATTTGCCTATACTATTAACGATGAATATAATCTAGCTCCAAATCAAGGGGATTCAAGATTAGCAATCCCAAACAAAATTATTTTACATGAAACTGGGATAGATGCACCTGCAAGAAACGTAGCCGCCAACATGAAAAATAATTATAACGGAAGTAATCCTTATACTACAGATGTTATTGGTGACGGTGGGATTGTTTACCGTGTGGGTGAGCAAGGATATGTTTCGTGGGGTGCTGGTAACGCCAACCCTTATGCGCCTGTACAGATTGAATTACAGCGCACATATGATAAAGCATTGTTTGAGAAAAACTATCGAGCTTACATTGAATATACAAGAGATAGTGCAAAAAAATATGGAATTCCATTGACTCTTGATCAAGGAACTTCTTTATTTACAAAAGGAATCATTTCTCATTTGTGGGTAACAAATTATGTTTGGGGGAATCACACCGATCCATATGGTTACTTATCGCAAATGGGAGTTAGCAAAGAAAAGCTTGCTTATGATTTAGCTCATGGATTTACCGATGAAAATCCGACAACTTCAGATGATAAACCAGTCATTGATCCAACTAGAGCAGGTGCGGCAAATCCTACCTTGACAGATGGAACGAACTACGCCCACATTGATCAGTTCGGAGAAATCGAAAACGCAAACTTACATGTGGCTGGTTGGCACATCGCTAACTATAAATACGAGTATATCTTCATTATGGATTACAATACTGGAAAAGAGCTAGCACGAGTAAAAGCTGATGGAATATATAGACCAGATGTAAATCAAACTTATAATACTTCTGGAAATGTTGGTTATCATGTATCTTTCAATATGCGTAATTTTCCTAATAAGAAAGTCTATGTCATGATGCGTGCAACGAATGATCCAGAAGGGAACACTAAAGGCGGAGCACAAGATTTTCATGATAAACGTTGGTATTTAAATATTCCACAACGATAAAAAATAGCCCCTCGATGAGGGGTAGTACATATAGTTTTCGATATAGTTGCTAATATTGTTAGCTAATTTGTTAATAAAACTGTATACGAATTTAGATAGTAAAAAAACAGTTTGTTCCTTATATAGAGGCACTTTTACTACTGATTAAATGTCAGATATGCTTACAAATATACTTATAAATATGCTTACAAAATTAGCTAATATTTCCGTTGACAAAGCTTTGTTACTATTGTTAAACTAAATTGACTAGCAAAAGTGAAACATAAATTTATTAAATAAATGTAAAAATTAGGAGAAATCAATGTCTTATAGAGTACAATTAATAATTTCAGAAGATGTAGAAAGTCAGCAATTTGGCACTAATGTTATTAATAAAGTAATTAATCCAGCTCTTTCTATTAATGCGCCTTTAATTCCTACTGCTTTATCATTTTCTGTAACAGCTGTGGTGTCTGAGATAGAGGATACAGAAAAGATAAAAATAGTAGAAATTGAAGTTTTAAACAAGAATGAAAAACAAATTTTTTCTACGGGTGAAGTATCGGTAAACTTGCCTCCTCAAGTTAACGATATAAACTTTAATATAAACGCCAGAAATGTCTTGGTTGAAGAAGCAGGAGAGCATTATGCTGTTGTTAAATTTAATGGAACTGAGATTGGAAGGCAAATCTTTGATATCAAGGTCAACAAACCAGTGGAAAAAAATTAAGGAGACGATACGGATGCTTGATATAGTACCATCAAATACACATCGGAGTGGTAGCTTAATAAATTTTGCTGCGATTTTTGCTTGCGCATCGGTAATTCTAGCATCTCCAGTTGTTGTGGATGCAAGTTCTACTCCGAAAACTAAAAATGATAATCAACTTGTAATTACTACAAAAAATGAGATTAACACAATTTCAAGTAATGATGGCAAAATTTTTGATGTGATAAATACGGTTTTAAAAAGAAAAGCTGAAATCAATATAAAATATGATGAAGATTTAAACTTGTATTTCTTTGTTATCAAAACAACATCTGAATTGTTTTCCTCAGATTACGATGTTTTGGATACTCTCGATAATGTATTATCTGACTATAAATATATGGGGAAATCTGTAGTAGCAACTTTGGGGGAATAAAATGTTTGACTTTAATGAATATTTATCTATTTCCAAACAAATTGAATCAGATGATAAATATAATTCTAAAGAATCTTATAGAAGAACTGCTGTTTCAAGAGCATACTACAGTGCTTTTAAAAAATCTGATGAGTATTTGAAAGAAAATTATGATATTATTTATAATGGAAGTAGCGGAAAAGGAAGCCACCAAACCGTTTGGAATTTGTTTTCAACAGTTAAGGAATTGAATACCTTAGGAATACATAATAGTGGGTATAGAATGTTAGAGAAAAGAAAATGTGCTGACTATATTCCTAATGAAACCATTACGAAAACAGATATGGCGCTGATGAATCGAGAAGCAGAAAAAATAATAAACAAACTCACCTAATGAATTTCAAGCGAGTTTGTTTGTTATTTTTTATTTAATCTTTATACCTTTCTGGATCAACGAAAGTATACTTTATATAGTCATAACGCCGATGATTGCTTCGAGCGTCTGGCACGTCAGTCACGATATCAAACAAAAAAATATACGTCTTTCTTCATTCTAGTTTTCGCAGCAGGAATTTTAAAGTAGTTCTTATTAGAATAGTAGAGATTGATTAATAAGCTATCTTCGATTGCTAAAAAGAAAACTTCTGAATCCCACACCTTATAAAAATCTTTGATAAATCTATTCGAAGGGTCAAATTTAAACCATAATTGTGTTTTTCCTTCCATCAACATATAAAGTTCACCTCAAAAAGAGTATACGAACAAACGTTTGCATTGTAAATAGAAAAAGATGAGCTAAATTAAATGCTCATCTTTTTGATTGATATTATATTTCTAATAATTCTTGTTTCTTTTTATTAAATTCTTCTTCTGTAATGATTCCATCATCCAATAGTTCTTTATATTTTCTTATTTCATCTGCTTGACTTTCTGAGGTGTTAGTCGGAACTCCTTCTTTTTCTTTTACTATCCATTCTAATTTCGCAACAAGTTTATTATATATATCCATAGAGGCTCTTCCTACAATAGAATCTAGTTTAGTTTCGCTGTTAATGATTAAATATTTAACTGATGAGTTATCAGCAAGATGAACCATAACACCTAATTGTTTTACAGATTCAAATTCTTTGCCACCAGTACCGGCGCCAACTAAAGCTCCAATAGGACCTGCTAGTACACCACCAACAACTGCTCTAGTTATTCCATGATGTTTTTTTATTTTTGATCCTTCAAAAATCGGTGTATAACTGATTAAGTCATTATAGTTGAATACACACTGCTCTCTATTTTTTAATATAGACTTCTTTATAAAAGCTTTTTTATGGATATCATCAAAGTAGAAATCTTCAATGATCAAGTTACTATTATCTTTAAAATAGTTAAAAATTTTTGCTTGTTCAGCCTTCTTTATTTCTTTTTCTTTTTTCTTAGCTAGTTTTTTTTCTTTGTTACCGAATAACCCCATATACATGAACCTTCCTTCTATATAATATTCACATTCTTATCATATCAGAGGAAAATATTATATAAAAGAAGTTATGAAAATTTGACATAAAAAATGACCATACTTTGACCATACTTTTGAGAAATAATAGGAAATTGCACATTATAGATAATATTAGAAATCTAGTGATCTCAAGCTGCCAGCATTGTTCAGAATATACCAGAAAAAGGTATATTTGAAGTGTCTGTTTATCCAGTAGCTCAAGAAGCTTAATTGAATCTTGTGATTAAAGAGGTTGTGACAAGACTTTTGTCACAGCCTTTTTTTGTTTATAAAAATAAAAGTTGTAGTGGAGGCTACGAAGTTTACTTTGTCTTTTTACACTTAATATTTTTTTGCCAATTTGGAATCAGAATGTTTTGATAACTATCGTTTTCAATTGATGGAAGCTATATTGTTTGCTATCAGTGAAATAATTATATGGTAAACAGTGTTCTTTTTCTTGTTTCCATTATAAAAATCGTATCGGGATTTTTCGTTCTTTTAAATTGAACATTTCTATCTATCCGCGTGTTATCAACAAAACAAAATCAGGTAAATAGTTGACGAAACAGAAATAAATACATAGTATTATGTTTTGAAGCCTAAGTACAACAGTCTATAGAAAAGGAGCGATACCATTGGCAAAACGCATTGACCGAATTTATATGTATGTCAAAGAAAAAACCGCTCATTTAACAAAGGCAGAATATGATCAAGGAGTAACAACACAGGAAATTGCTGAAGTGTTAGGGATTCAGCGAACAAATAGCAGTAAAGATCTGAATCAGCTAGTGCGCGAAGGGAAACTGATAAAGACAGACGGACGACCAGTACGTTACATATATCAAACACTTGTTACGCACGTAAAGCCAGTTACAAAACATGTAGTCAGTTACAAAGAAACGCCGGTCTCTGAAGAAAAAAATACACTCCAAATAGATACTAAGGATATCTTTGCAAAAATCATTGGAGCTAACGGCAGCATGAAAAATTCAGTGGAACAGGCAAAAGCTGCGATTTTGTATCCGCCAAGAGGATTAAATTGTTTGATTACAGGACCTACCGGATCAGGAAAGACTTATTTTGCACACGCGATGTATCATTTTGCAAAAGCGCATCATGTAATAGATGAGGAAACGGAACTGATTGTTTTCAATTGTGCTGATTATGCCAATAATCCTGAGCTTTTGATGAGTCATTTATTTGGGTACGCAAAAGGTGCTTTTACAGGCGCAGATGAAGAAAAAATGGGGATTATCGATCAAGCGGATGGCGGTATGCTGTTTTTGGATGAGATTCACCGGTTGCCGCCTGAAGGTCAAGAAATGATCTTTTACTTTATGGATCATGGAACTTACAGTCGTCTTGGGGAAACAACGAAATCCCATGAAGCAAATGTACGGATCGTAGGTGCGACCACAGAAGACCCAGGTTCTTCTCTATTAGAAACTTTTGTTCGGCGTATCCCGATCAATATCAAACTTCCGGCTTTTGAAAAACGTCCTGCAAATGAGAAAGTCGATTTAGTAAAAATCATGATTGCCCACGAAGCAAACCGCACGCAGCGAAAGATTTCTTTGACAGAAGATGTAGCAAAAGCATTGATTGGCAGTGTGACCTATGGAAATATAGGACAATTGAAGTCAAATATCCAGTTAGTATGTGCACGAGGATTTCTAAATCATATGCAATCACCCGAAATCTCGATCACAATCGATGATTTGACAGAAGGGATTCGTAGCGGATTGATTCAATTAGCAAGCAACCGCAGTGCAATGGCAGAGCTTTCTAAAATATTGGAGCCAAAGATAACTGTAGCACCAAATGATACGATCATGAAAATCCAATCGGACTCCTATGAGTTACCTTATAATCTATATGATATCATCGGAGATAAAGCAGCTTTACTGAAGTCGGATGGTTTGGATCAAGAAGCAATCAATCATTTCATTTCTACAGATATCAACATCCATCTGAAGTCTTTCTATAAAGACCATGGTTTTTCTTTTAATGCAGACAGCAAATTAGCAGAATTTGTAGATCCGAAAATCATAGAAGTGACCAATCAGATTTATGTAATGGTCAAAAGATCTTTACCATATGAGTTTCAGCAAAACTTTATTTATGCTATGAGCTTGCATATCAGTTCTTTTTTGAAAAAAATCAACTTAGGAGAAGAACGGCATACGAATGATAACATCCGTGAGATGGCTTTTGATTTTCCAGATGAATATGCTGTTGCGAAAGAAGTGCGTAGTTATATCGAAACGTATTTTCAAGTGGAGATTCCAGAAAGTGAAGACTATTACTTGACCGTTCTACTCGTCTCGTTACGGGCAAATCAAGCAAGTGGCAGAATCGGTGTAGTCGTTGCAGCTCACGGAAACAGCACAGCAAGCAGTATGGTCCAAGTTGTCCAACAGTTGTTAGATGCTGAGAACGTACGAGCAGTAGACATGCCTTTGGATATGGATCCGAAAACAGCATTGGACCGAATTGAACGCAATGTACAAGAAGTAGATGAAGGAAGCGGGGTCATACTCTTAGTAGATATGGGTTCCCTTGCGTCGTTTAATTCGCAAATTCAAAGAGACACTGGGATTCCAGTACGTACTGTTGATATGGTAACAACTTCTCTAGTTTTGGAAACTGTACGAAAGGTCTCAGTATTAGGGACAGATCTAGATATGTTGCATGAATCATTGAAAAATTTTCGAGGTTACGCAGAAATATCTTCTGTAGAATCTGTTCAGGAAGCAAAACCTATTCATAAGAAAAAAGCTGTTTTGGCTATCTGCGCATCTGGCGAAGGTACAGCACAAAGAATCAAAGAATTGATCGAACGAGCGGTAAACAAGCGTCAAGAAACAGAATTAGAAGTTCTAGCTTTGTCGATTGTGGAAGTGAAAGAAGAACTGCCAGTTATCCAAAAAGAATATCAGATCATAGCTACTACTGGGATTACTGATTTGAATATCCAAGCCCCATTTATTCCTTTAGAACGTTTTATTGATCAAAATATCGAAGTCATTTTGGATCAGTTGCTGATGGAATCAGAATTGGAGGAAACTGAATTCATCTCCCTAGATGAAGAGTCAGCTAAAAATACGTGTGTTGAGTTTATCTCTGATAACTTCATCTTTATTAATGGTAGTAAGTTAATCGATCCAATGTGGCAATTTTCTACACAAATCTCTCAGACGATGGGAATCGGCGATGAAGAATATGGATTCAAAATCAACCTAGTGATGCACACAGCAGGAATGATCGAACGTATTATTCGGAATGAACCATTGACTGTGGAAGAAAACGAATTGACAAATACAACGAATGATCCTCTTTATAGCCAATTGGCAGCCTCAGTTGTTCTGTTGGAAGATCAGATAAAAGTAAAAGTGCCGATAGAAGAAATGTATTATCTGCTACGTCTAGTCCATAATCAGTTAGATAAAAAAGAATACACTGTGCCATGAATACACAAAAACGATACACTTTTATAGTGTATCGTTTTTGTGTATTGGTTAAGAATCCTTTAAATTCAATTAGTGTATCGTAAAAAAGTTGGCACGCTTTTTGCTTATAGTAGTGTGTGCTAGGAGGTGGTTGTTCACACAGAAATGATAGGGGTTTCTGTGAAGTAGTGAGGAAGAAGGAGTTTTGCAGATGGATATTCGATTGGCACGTATAGATGATCGTTTAATCCACGGGCAAGTCGCAACAGTTTGGTCGAAGCAAACAGGTGTTGAACGTATCATTGTGATCAGCGATGTAGTCGCTCAAGATAAATTGAGAAAGTTTCTACTAAAAGAAGCTGCACCGCCGGGGATCACAGCAAATGTAATAACCGTGCAGAAAATGATTCAAATCTATCATAGTGGATTATTATCACGAGCAAAAGTGATGCTTTTATTCACCAATCCCCAAGATGTTGAAGCGGTTGTCCGCTGCGGTGTACAGTTGAAGTCGTTGAATATCGGCGGTATGAGTTTTACTGAAGGCAAATCAATGATTACCAATTTTGTTTCAGTAAATCAACAAGATATTGATTCCTTTCGTTACTTGAACAGTCAAGAAGTGGAGTTAGAGATTCGAAAAGTACCTGCTGACAGGAAAATCCTTTTGATGGAACTACTAGCGAAAATCAAAAAGGTGTAGCAAGAATGGTTGTTGGAAAAGGTCAAATAATTCTGTTGTAATGGTTAGCAATTATTAATATTTTTGAATTTGTTACAACAAAAGTAAATAGGAGGTATAAATATGGTAGGGATTATCCTAGCAAGTCATGGACAATTTGCTGAAGGAATCTTACAATCCGGTTCAATGATCTTTGGCGAACAAGAAAACGTCAAAGCCGTGATTTTGAAACCAAGTGAAGGTCCAGATGACTTGAGAGCCAAATTGGAAGAAGCGGTTGCTTCTTTTGATAATCAAGACGAAGTGTTATTCTTAGTTGATTTATGGGGCGGAACACCGTTCAATCAATCAAACACATTATTCGAAGAGCACAAAGATAAATGGGCAATCGTCAGCGGTTTGAATTTACCAATGTTGATTGAAGCCTACGCATCACGCTTTTCAATGGAATCTGCTCATGAAATTGCAGCACACATCATTGAAACAGCAAAAGACGGTGTAAAAGTAAAACCGGAAGAATTAGAACCGGCAGAAGCACCGAAAGCAGCAGTTGAAGACGCACAACCTAAAGGAGCACTTCCAGAAGGAACTGTGGTCGGAGATGGGAAAATCAAATATGTATTAGCACGTGTTGACTCACGTCTGTTACATGGACAAGTTGCGACAGCTTGGACAAAAGCAGTGCAACCAAACCGTATTATCGTTGTTTCAGATGCAGTATCAAAGGATGATCTGCGTAAGAGACTAATCGAACAAGCTGCTCCTCCAGGTGTAAAAGCAAATGTTATTCCTATTAGCAAAATGATCGAAGTAGCAAAAGACCCTCGTTTTGGAAATACCAAAGCATTGCTTTTATTTGAAAATCCTGAAGACGTATTGACAGCTGTTGAAGGTGGCGTAGACATCAAAGAATTAAATGTTGGGTCAATGGCGCATTCGGTTGGTAAAGTCGTTGTAAGTAAAGTATTGTCTATGGGACAAGAAGACGTTGAAGCGTTTGAGAAGCTTGAACAAAAAGGTGTGAAATTCGATGTACGTAAAGTACCTAATGATTCACGCGATAACATGGATGATATTTTGAAAAAAGCAAAAGCTGAATTAGCAAAAGCGTAATAAATAATATTAAAATTTATAGGAGGCTTATCATGTCTATTATTTCAATAATTTTAGTCGTATTAGTTGCCTTTCTAGCTGGTATGGAAGGTATTCTTGATGAATTTCAATTTCATCAACCACTAGTGGCATGTACATTGATCGGTTTAGTTACCGGTAACCTCGAAGCTGGTATCGTACTTGGCGGTACGCTTCAGATGATCGCTTTAGGTTGGGCAAATATCGGTGCCGCTGTAGCACCAGATGCTGCATTAGCATCAGTAGCATCAGCAATTATTTTAGTTTTAGGTGGACAAGGTGTTAAAGGTGTTCCTTCTGCGATCGCGATTGCCGTTCCTTTGGCTGTTGCAGGGTTGTTCTTAACAATGATCGTACGTACAATCGCTGTTCCAATCGTTCATTTGATGGATGCGGCTGCTGAAGAAGGAAACATCCGTAAGGTTGAAATGTGGCACATCATTGCTGTATGTTTACAAGGGGTTCGTATCGCGGTCCCAGCAGCAGCGTTGCTATTTATCCCAGCACAAACTGTGCAATCATTCCTTGAATCAATGCCAGCATGGTTAACAGATGGTATGGCTATCGGTGGGGGAATGGTCGTAGCTGTAGGTTACGCTTTGGTAATCAACATGATGGCTACAAAAGAAGTATGGCCATTCTTCGTTATTGGTTTCGTTGTAGCTGCAATTTCTCAATTAACATTGATTGCTCTAGGTGCTTTAGGTGTTGCATTAGCTCTTATTTACTTGAACCTTTCTAAAATGGGTGGTTCATCAAATAATGGAGGCGGAAGCAACTCTGGTGACCCTTTAGGCGACATTTTGAATGACTATTAATCTTGAAGGAGGAAAATAAAATGGCAGAAGAAAAAATCAAATTATCAAAAAAAGATCGTTTAGCTGTTGCGTGGCGCTCTACCTTCATTCAAGGTTCATGGAACTACGAACGTATGCAAAACGGTGGCTGGGCATTTTCTATGATTCCAGCAATCAAAAAATTATACAAAACAAAAGAAGAACGTTCTGCAGCATTAAAACGTCACTTGGAATTCTTTAATACACACCCATACATTGCTTCTCCAATTTTAGGGGTTACATTGGCACTGGAAGAAGAACGTGCGAATGGTGCGCCTGTTGATGATGTAGCGATTCAAGGGGTTAAAGTAGGTATGATGGGTCCTTTAGCTGGTGTTGGTGATCCAGTGTTCTGGTTTACAGTACGTCCAATGCTAGGTGCACTAGGTGCTTCATTAGCTATGGGAGGAAATATCCTTGGACCAATCATCTTCTTCTTAGGTTGGAACATTATTCGTTGGGCATTCATGTGGTATACACAAGAATTTGGCTACAGAGCTGGTTCTAAAATTACTGATGACCTTTCTGGCGGATTGTTACAAGACGTAACAAAAGGTGCTTCAATTTTAGGGATGTTCGTATTAGCTGCCCTGGTACAAAGATGGGTATCAATCAAATTCTTACCAGTTGTATCAACTGTAAAATTAGATAAAGGTGCTTACATCGAATGGGATAAATTGCCTTCAGGTGGTGAAGGAATCAAGAGTGCATTTGAACAAGTTAATAATGGCTTAGCCCTTTCTCCTGAAAAGGTAACAACATTACAAGACAACTTAGACCAATTGATTCCTGGTTTAGCTGCATTAGGATTAACATTGTTATGTATGTGGTTGCTTAAGAAAAAGGTTTCTCCAATCGTTATCATCCTTGGTTTATTCGTAGTCGGTGTTGTTGGACACGTCATCGGACTTTTATAATCCATAAAAATATAGCTCGGGCGTTGTCCCGAGCTTTTTTTATATAGTATACTGTTCATAAACAAATATCTGGAGGGAGAAAATGGTTCAATCAATCAATACAAAAGTAGACTTGGTAATTGATGCTACTTCGTTTACGGGTCTGACAGATTACGGGCAAATCATGATAGGTGATAATGGTTTTGAGTTTTACCATGCGCGAGATAGACGCAAATATATCCAAATTCCATGGGAAGAAGTGGATTATGTACTAGCATCAGTCATGCTAAAGGGAAAATGGATTCCTCGATATGCCATTCAAACGAAAAAAAATGGTACATACACATTTTCTTCCAAAGAACCTAAAAAAGTGCTTCGTGCGATCAGAGAATATGTAGATGAAGATAGAATGGTACAATCATTGAGTTTCTTTGATGTAGTGAAACGTGGTATTCGTAGTATGTTTAAACGCAAGTAAAAAATAAAGAAAACTTCTAAGAGGAGGTTTTCTTTATTTTTTTACTTTGCAGAAGAAAATATGAAATAGCAAAACCAATTATTTGTCCCCTTTAAATCCCATATGCTAAAATTGATTAGCAAAGAAGAAGGTTATATTATGAGTTGGTTATGGACATTGATTGTTGGAGCCGTGATCGGAGCAATTGCAGGTGCGATCACCAGTAAAGGAAATTCGATGGGCTGTGTAACGAATATCATTGCTGGACTAGTCGGTTCAAGTATTGGACAAGCGATTTTCGGCGAATGGGGACCAAAAGCTGCAGGTATGGCACTTATTCCATCTATTTTAGGCGCAGTGATTTTGGTAGCAGTTGTCTCATTTTTCTTTGGAAAACGATCATAAGTTTTTACAAAATAGTAAACTAAAAGGAGTTGCAGCGAGACTGTGACTCCTTTTTGGCTTTATTTATTTAAAATAAAAAGAAGTTTTCCGGAAATTTTTATTTAACTGTCGTGTACGAAGAAAAGTTTGCTATAATGGAAAAAAGCGTGCAAAGAAAGAGGGAGTTTCATTATGATGCTACGTGTAGAAAAATTGCGCAAAAAAATGCAAGAAGAAAATTTGGATTCATTTTTGGTTACCAGTCCGTACAATCTTCGTTACTTAACGAACTTTACAGGTACGACAGGATTAGCTGTTATTACTTTGGAAAAAGCATTTTTTATTACTGATTTTCGTTATACCGAGCAGGCGACAGCGCAGGCTCAAGGGTTTGAAATTATTAAAAATGTCGGACCTATTTTTGATGAGGTAGCAAACTTAGTAAGCAAAGAAGAACTGCACTCATTAGCTTTTGAGGAAACAACAGTCTCATTTTTAGAATATTCGGTTTTAGAAGAAATCATCGATGCGGAATTAGTACCTGTTTCACAGATGATCGAAGAACTCAGAGAAGTGAAAGATGAAGAAGAAATCGCTATTATCGAAAAAGCATGTCATATTGCGGATATGGCATATGATCACATCCTGAAAATGATCCAACCGGGCATGACTGAGATTGAAGTCGCAAATCAACTAGACTTTTATATGCGTTCTCTTGGCGCTTCAGGTGTTTCTTTTGATACGATCGTTGCTAGCGGATTGCGTTCGGCTATGCCGCATGGTGTAGCAAGCAAAAAAATCATCGAACAAGGCGACTTGATCACATTGGACTTTGGCTGCTATTACGAAGGGTACGTTTCCGATATGACACGTACATTCGCTATTGGTGATCCTGGGGAAAAATTAAAAGAAATTTATCAAATAGTCTTAGATGCTCAATTAGCAGTTATTGATGCTGCAAAACCAGGAATGACTGGTGTCCAATTAGACGCAGTTGCTAGAGATTATATTTCAAAACATGGTTACGGGGAAGCATTTGGACATTCTACAGGACATGGGATCGGTTTAGAGATCCACGAAGGACCAAACGTTTCTTCTCGTGCAGAAAAGCAATTTGTACCAGGAAATGTGATCACTGATGAACCAGGGATCTACTTACCAGGAATCGGTGGAGTACGTATTGAGGATGACTTGTTGATCACAGAAGATGGAAATCGTGTGTTGACTCGTTCACCAAAAGAATTGATCATCTTATAGTTTCATCAATAGAAGAAGTAAGCGTAAAAATCAGTGTTCACAGACTTTGTTATAGAAAATCACTCGATTTAATGATACACTATAGAAGAACTTTTAAGCTGTAAGAGATAATAAAGTTGGGTGTTTTCTCCAATTCATAGCAGTTTGCAGCTGATCGGCAGCAGTTTTCTTACCACGTGATCACTATAGCCGCATCATAGAGAATTCGGATGTATCTCGTGCTTAGGCAAAGGGAGGAATAAATAAATGGCAGATGAAAAAAATTTGATTTTAAACGCAAACCAAGATTTAGGAGAGATCGTGATCGCTCCTGAAGTCATCGAAGTAATTATCGGGATTGCAGCTTCTAAAGTAGAAGGCGTATACGGAATGCGCGGAACTTTTGCCAGCAATGTCACTGAATTATTAGGACGTGCAGCTCACGGAAAAGGTGTTTACTTAGCAAACGAGGAAGATGGCTTGAAAGTAGATCTTTACTGTTATCTAGAATATGGTGTTTCAGTTCCTAAAGTAGCAATGGAAATGCAGGAACGGGTCAGCCAGCAAGTCCTTTTCATGACGGATATCGATTTATCTGAAGTCAATATCCATGTAGTAGCTGTTGTTCCTGAAAAATTAGAACAACCAACAATCGAAGAACTTTTTGAAGACGAAGAGGAAGAGAATGAATAAAGAATTATCAAGACACGAGATTCGGGAAATGGCATTGCAGGCTTTATTTCCATTAGACTTCAATGCAGACCTAACAAAAGAAGATGCGATTTTCAACGCAATCGAATTAGACCACCGCGACATGATCAACGAAGATGAATCAGAGTTTGTTCCTGTTTATCTTGATACGCTAGTTGGCGGTGTCTGTGCAAAAAAAGATGAATTGGATAAAGTGATTGAAAAACATTTGAAAAACAATTGGCACATCAATCGGATCTCAAAAATGGATTTGGTGATCTTGCGTATCGCGATTTTTGAAATGACTTATGTGACAGATGTACCAGCGGCTGTTGCTTTAAATGAAGCAATCGAGTTGGCAAAAACATTTAGTGATGACCGTTCACGTAAATTCGTCAACGGTGTTTTATCCAATGTATTGAAAGAATTAGAAGCTGGGGCGTAAGTCCTAGCTTTTTTCTATGAATCATCATAAACCTGTTATAAATCGGGAAAATTCTATGGTAGAATGAAAACACAAAAAATATCTGGGAGTGGTTAGATGGCAGAATTGATTAACGGAAAAGAATTAGCTGAAAAAATGCAGGCAGAGATTGCTGAAAAAATCCAAAAATTGAAAGATAATGGTATCCATCCCGGATTAGTCGTTTTATTGGTAGGGGAAAATCCAGCCAGCCAAATCTATGTAAGAAATAAAGAACGTGTAGCAAAAGAAATCGGAATCCATTCATTGGTAGAGCGTTATCCTGAGACGATTTCTGAAGACGAACTACTTGCAGAAATTGAAAAATACAATCAAGATCCTAGTTTTCATGGTATATTGGTCCAATTACCATTGCCAAAGCATATAGATGAAGAAAAGATCCTGTTAGCTATCCGCCCTGAAAAAGACGTAGACGGCTTTCATCCGATGAATTTAGGCAGACTCCTTGCGGGGAAACCGGACAAGATTCCTTGTACTCCATACGGCATCATGAAAATGTTTGAAGCTTATTCTATCGATCCGGCGGGTAAACGAGCAGTAGTTATCGGACGAAGCAATATCGTCGGTAAACCGATGGCTCAGCTACTCTTGATGGCAGATGCAACTGTTACTGTGGCTCACTCTAAAACCGAAAATCTGGCTGAACTAGCACAAGAAGCAGATATCTTAGTCGTAGCGATAGGACGTGGACATTTTGTCACAAAAGAATTCGTAAAACCAGGTGCTGTAGTGATCGATGTAGGGATGAACCGTGATACTAACGGTAAGCTGATCGGTGATGTGAAATTTGATGAAGTGGAGCCTGTTGCAGGCTGGATCACCCCTGTGCCAAAGGGCGTAGGGCCAATGACCATCACGATGCTGATGTATCAAACCGTAAAATCTGCCGAAGCTTTTGGAGCAGGTGAATAGATGGCACAAGAATATTTAACTGTCACTACATTAACGAGGTATTTGAAACGTAAATTTGATGCCGATCCTTATTTAGAACGCGTATATTTAACAGGCGAAATCTCGAATTTCCGTTTACGCGCCAATGCCCATCAATATTTCAGCTTAAAAGATGACCATGCAAAAATATCTGCTATTATGTTCAAAGGAGCATTCCAAAAATTACGCTTCCAGCCAAAAGAGGGAATGAAAGTCCTTGTTGTTGGGCGTATTTCATTATATGAAGCGGGAGGTTCTTATCAAATCTATGTAGAGCACATGGAGCCTGATGGAATAGGTGCTTTATATCAAGAATTGGAAGAACGAAAAGAAAAGCTGATGAAGGAAGGCCTTTTTCAAGGGCCTAAAAAAATGCTGCCACGTTTCCCAAAGCGAATCGCGGTCCTTACCAGTCCAAGCGGAGCGGTTATCCGCGATATCATCACGACGGTGAAAAGAAGATATCCAATTGTCCAATTGGTTTTGTTCCCAACAGTTGTACAAGGAAACCAAGCAGCGGACAATGTTGTCAGGAATATCCAGAGAGTAGAAGAGATGGGCAATTTCGATACAATGATCATCGGTCGTGGGGGTGGTTCGATTGAGGATTTATGGCCGTTTAATGAAGAGCGGGTTGCTCGGGCGATTTATCAAGCTAATACGCCGGTGATTTCATCTGTAGGACATGAAACAGATACCACGATCGCTGATTTAGTAGCAGATGTTCGGGCTGCCACTCCAACAGCAGCTGCAGAATTAGCTGTTCCTGTTTTGTCAGAAGAGTTGATGCGCATTCAAGAACGGCAAGCTAGATTGCAGCAGGCGTTTGTACGCCAGATCCAGCGCAAACAAGAACGGTTCGAGCGTGCTCGACGTTCCTATGTATTTCGGCAGCCTGAAAGATTGTATGAAGGTCAGACCATCAAATTAGACCAGTTGAAACAGCGATTATATCAAGCTACACAGCAAATTTATCATGCGAAAGAAAAACAAACGATCGCATTAAGCCACCAATTGGAACAAGTGGCTCCGCTTTATCGAGTTAAAGCAGCTCGCCAAGAAACTGCTTATCTAGAAAAACGCTTAGAAGAGAAAATCCAACAATATATGAAACAACAGCAGCAGCGTTTTGCTCAAGCTGTTCAATCTCTTGATTTGTTGAGTCCATTGAAAATCATGGGAAGAGGCTACAGCTATACGACGTTAAATGATCAAGTAGTAAAAAGTGTCTCCGAGATTCATCAAGGGGATTTGCTGACGATCCATTATCAAGATGGAATCGTTAAAGGACAAGTACAAGAGATAGACAAAGGAGAATAAAAATATGGAAAATCCAACTTTTGAAGAGTCACTGCAAGAATTAGAAAAAATTGTCATGCAGTTAGAACAAGGAGACGTTCCATTAGAATCAGCTCTAGATTCGTTTAAACGAGGAATGGAATTAAGCAAACATTGCCAAGATACATTAGCTAAAGCAGAAGAGACCTTGACGAAAATGATGACAGAATCAAATGAAGAAGTTGATTTTGACGGAAACGAGGAAAGCTGAGATGAGATTAACTGACTTTTCAGCTATTCATCTACCTGCTGTAGAAAAAGAAATCTTGTCTTTTTTAGATGAGCATACAACGGATAGTGGACTCTATGATGCGATGAGTTATTCAGTGAAAGCAGGCGGGAAAAGAATACGTCCCTTATTACTTTTAACGGCCGTTGCTTCCTTTGATGAGCCTATTGATGTTCCCGTCTATCAAGTAGCAGCTGCTTTAGAAATGGTGCATACGTATTCCTTGATCCACGATGATTTGCCTGCGATGGACAATGATGATCTTCGTAGAGGAAAACCTACCAATCATAAAGTATTCGGCGAAGCATTAGCTATATTGGCCGGAGATGGTTTGCTTACAGGAGCATTCCAGCTAATCAGTATGGCACACTTAGGTAATTCTCCTAAGCTTCTGCTGCTTCAGCAATTAGCTGTTTGTGCGGGATCACAAGGTATGGTTGCTGGGCAAGCTGCAGATATCGAGGGCGAATCGAAAAAGCTTTCTTTAGAAGAATTAGCATTTATTCATGAAAGAAAGACAGGGCATTTGATTCGTTATGCCTTGCTGGCTGGTGGCATATTAGCGAAGCAACCTGAAGAAATCTTATTGCTACTTCAACGATTAGCCGAACATTTAGGTTTAGCTTTTCAGATAAGAGATGATCTACTCGATGTGATTGGTACAACGAAAACATTAGGGAAAACAGCTGGTAAAGATGAACGTATGGAAAAAAATACTTACCCGCGTTTATTAGGCCTAGAAAAGACACGTGAGGCGTTGGAGATTGAGCTGTTATCCGCCAACAAGATCATAGACAAATTAGAAGAGGACGTTTTTTCTTTTGATGGCGGGCTGATGCGCCAGATGATCAAGCAATTTGATGTGGAGAAATGAGGGAAAGAATGGAAAAAGAACGCGTAGATGTATTAGCGGTCAAACAAGGATTATTTGAAACAAGAGAACAAGCCAAACGTTCAGTTATGGCTGGTTTGATTTACAACGAAAAAAACGAGCGGTTTGATAAACCGGGAGAAAAAATTCCAGTGAGTAGTGAATTAAGAGTCAAAGGTAAAAAACTTCCTTATGTTTCTCGGGGTGGATTAAAATTAGAAAAAGCACTCAAAGCATTTGATCTATCTGTTGAAGGAAAAACATTGTTAGATATTGGTGCTTCCACTGGCGGATTTACTGATGCAGCTTTGCAAAATGGCGCAAAAATGAGTTATGCTTTAGACGTTGGCTACAATCAGCTAGCTTGGAAAATAAGACAAGATCCTAGAGTCGTCGTAATGGAAAGAGTGAATTTTCGTTATGCAAAACCCGAAGACTTTACCTTAGGAATTCCAGAAGTTGCTGTTATCGATGTTTCTTTTATTTCACTAAAACTGATGCTGCCTCCATTACATGCTATTTTAAAAGAAGAGGGAGAAGTGATTGCCTTAATCAAACCCCAATTCGAAGCAGGCAGAGAAGCTGTAGGGAAAAACGGAATTGTTCGTGACCCTCAGACCCATCAAAAAGTTTTAGAAGACATTTTGTCATTTGCGGCACAAGGTGGATATGATGTGCTGGAATTAAGTTATTCTCCGATCACGGGGGGAGAAGGAAATATCGAGTTCTTGGCTCACTTGAGGAAAGTACCCGAAAGCGGAACAATCAATTCAGCTATTAATATGGCAGAAGTGGTTTCAAATGCACACGAACAGTTTGACCATAAATAAATTGTAACTGTGAAAATCAAGTGAGAAGTATGCGGATTCTTCTTTATTATACCAAGGAAATAAGCTATCATTGATTAAGAAGAATATGCTAAGGAGCGAAGACGTAATGAGAAAAAAAGATCGGCATCGTTTGATTACTCGATTGTTGAGTGAGCAAGATATCCGAAAGCAGGAAGAATTTGTTGAAATCCTGAAAAGCAAAGGAATATCTGTTACTCAAGCTACGATTTCCAGAGATATAAAGGAACTGAAACTGATCAAGGTACCGGCTTCAGATGGCGGCTACCGTTATAGCATACCAGCTGAAACAAACGAAGATGTAAATACTAAATTGGAAAAACTATTAAAAGACGCTTTCGTGGCAGTTGACCAAATGGAAAAATTTGTTATTTTGAAAACATTGCCGGGAAATGCTTCGGCAGCAGCAAATTTGATTGATAAACGTTACAAGAAAGAATTATTTTCGATTATCAATGATGACGATAATGTTTTGATGATTACACGAACTGAAGACCAGGCAGTTTTATTGAAGAAAGACTTCCTGCATTACCTTTAAGTTGAGGAGCGAATGTGATGCTACAAGAAATCAGTATTACTAACTTTGCGATTATTCCGGAATTGCGGCTTTCTTTTCACGAAGGAATGACCGCGCTGACCGGAGAGACTGGTGCGGGTAAATCCATTATTATCGATGCTTTAGGTCTGTTAGCAGGAGGAAGAGGTTCAAGCGATTATATACGTCAAGGAGCAGAAAAATGTGTGCTTGAAGGGTTGTTTGAACTACCAAAACAAGAAGGATTCTCTGAACTGATGGTTGAATTAGGGATCGAAACAGATGAGGACAATCTGATTGTTCGACGGGATATGTCCTTAACTGGAAAAAATGTTTGTCGAGTGAATGGTCATATCATCACATTAGCTAATTTAAGAAGAATCGGCAGTTATTTAGTAGATATCCAAGGACAAAACGAACATCAGGAACTGCTCCAGCCTGAATCACATCTTGCTTTATTGGATCGTTTTGGAGATGTAGCTTTCCAACAGAAGAAAAAGAGTTATCAGCAAGAATATATCTCTTATCGTGAGCTGGAAAAAAGGGTACGAAAAGTGCAGCAAAATGAAAAATCCTATGTTCAGAGAATAGATATGCTCCATTTCCAGCAAGAAGAAATAGCTGCTGCTGATTTGCAAGTCGGAGAAGAAGAGAAATTAAAAGAAGAAAGAGAAAAACTTAGCAATTATCAAAAAATTGCTGATGGATTAGCTGCAGGTTACGGAGCACTGACGAATAATGAACAAAACAGTGTAGATGGTGTTGGCTTGGCCGTTTCAGAACTGCAAGGGATCGCCCATCTAGATGTGGAGTATGAAGCAATTTATGAAAATATCCAAAGTGCTTACTATTTGCTGCAAGATGCAATCGGCGATATGAGTCGTCAGATTGATTTATTGGAGTTAGATGAGAGTCGTTTAGAAGAAGTGACGCAACGTTTAGAATTAATCCGACAGTTGAAACGTAAATACGGCGAATCCATTGAGTCAATATTGGCTTACTATGACGAAATCACCGAAGAGCTAGCTTCTTCTGATTTTTCAGAAGGTCAATTGGACAAAATGAAAGAGGAACTAGAGCAAAAAGAGCTTCTACTTCAGCAACAAGCCGCAGATCTTCATGAAGCGCGTAAAAAAATCGCAAAAGAATTGGAAAAATCCATTCTGCATGAATTGAAAAGTCTGTATATGGAAAACACTGAGTTTGAGGTACGTTTCTTAAAAGAAGAAAATAGACAATTGAATCATGATGGATTTGACCAAATCGAATTTTACATTACGACCAATCCAGGAGAGCCACTGAAGCCTTTGGTGAAAGTCGCTTCTGGTGGCGAACTGTCTCGGATGTTGCTTGCTTTGAAAACTATTTTTTCTTCTGAGCAAGGTGTGACAAGTATTATTTTTGATGAAGTGGATACAGGTGTGAGCGGAAGAGTTGCACAAGCCATCGCAGATAAAATTTCTCAAATATCGAAATACTCTCAAGTTTTGTGCATCACTCATCTGCCTCAAGTTGCTGCAGTCGCCGACTATCAATATTATATTGTGAAAGCAGTGATTGATGGACGTACGCAAACTTCTGTTTCAGAGTTGAAAACAAAAGAAAGAGAAGAAGAAATTGCACGTATGCTGGCTGGAAGTGAGATTACAAAACTCACACTCGAACATGCAAAAGAACTATTGAAACTCGCAAAAAGGACCTGAGCCACCTCGCAGTGGTTCAGGTCCTTTTCAGCAGCTGATAGCTATATTTTATTTTTACATGACACTCATTACAGCAGTCAATACAACAGATCCAATCGTTAAAATCAGCATTGTCCAAATGACAAATTTTGTTACTTTAGCAAAAGTACTTGTTTGTTTTTTTTCACGCATTGTTTTCAACCTCGTCATTAATTAGTTGATTCAAGTGTACAATCTTTTTTCCATTTCCACAAGAGGGCTTTTTTATAAAAACTTCCCTTTTTTTAAATAATAGGTAGTTACGATACAAATAAATAATGTTAATAGAACTAGCCATATAAAGGCATCATCCCTTTCAGCAATAGGTAACTTAATGTTCATTCCATAGATACTGCCGACGATTGTCGGTATAGTTAAAATAATCGTTAAAGAAGTTAAAATTTTCATAATATTATTCAGATTATTCGATACGATTGCTGAAAAAGTCTGATTCATTTGTTCTACTAGTTTTAATTGAATGCGAGAAGTAGTCATTGCCTGCTCTGTTTCCACCAATACATCACGTAAATGATTTTTCAAAGCATGATTTTCTTGGAAAAGTTTATTTTGCGCTAGTTCTTTCAATGCATCTAAATTAGCAGAAGTCGCTTCTCTGAAATAAACGAGGCTTTTTTGGATATCCATGATTTGATAAAGTTGTTTGTTTTCAGTGGATACTTGAAGTTTGGCTTCCAAAGTATCGCATTGAGATTGAAGCGTAGCTAAATAACTGTTGTAAGAGAGTGTGACCTGCCAAATGAATTGAAAGAAGATATTGAGATTAGGCGAAATATCACTTTTTGGAAAGGTCTGGCTAAAGACTTTCTTTAAAAACAGTGGTTCATGATTCGTAATTGTGATAAGCTTCTT
The DNA here is from genome assembly GCF_051711605.1 of Enterococcus sp. DIV0436a. NCBI lineage: Bacteria > Bacillati > Bacillota > Bacilli > Lactobacillales > Enterococcaceae > Enterococcus > Enterococcus sp. DIV0436a. The sequence continues at coordinate 2,056,037 of NZ_JBIONA010000001.1, read as the reverse complement.
TTTGGGCGTCAAAATAATAGAGAGCGGGTATGTATCCACTTGAAAATAACCGCTAGGACTTGTTTTAGCAAAAGGATATTGTAACAATAATAACGCTGGCTTTGTCAACTTTGATTGATTGAATTCTTCTGTACGGGAATTTTCTGCATCGTCCAATATGGAAGTGATGTAATCTGACGGAATTTCAAATTGATGTGTCAGCTGATGAATCTCTTCTTGATTAGGACGTTCTACACAATACCAGATCGTTTGGTCAGTTTCCTTTCCGGTATTACGCAGTTTCTCATTATCTAATGTAAAATATTTGATCATGATTTTCCTCCTGTTGCCTGTTTCTTTTATTATAACGGATAGGGAATTGGAATACATGGAATGTGTTTGTAAGATATAGAATATAACTGCATAAATTTAAATAAAATGAAACAGTTGTGTAAAGTATATACAGTATACTTGAAGCAACGATAAAAAAGGAGTTTACGTTCATGGGCACATTCACACCACTTATCTTGTTTTGGTATATTTACCCGGTAATCGTTTTGTTTGGTTGCCAATTTCTTGTAAAATTATTTTCGTTAAATCGTCGTTTTAAAATAAAAGCCCCTGATTTGGCGATTCCTTTTTTGTGGGGCGGTATGCATGCATTGTCTAGAAATACAGGGACAATTTCTATCTTACCGTTTTTCTTTATTTCTGTTTTGCTAATGGGAATTTGTATTGCTGTTTTCCAAGCATATTATTATGAAGAAATTATTTATCCGCGTTATTTCAAGATGACTTGGCGTTTGGTTTTTCTGTTGACAATCGTCTTGTACGCTGTCTTGATCATTGTGAACATACTTTCTTACCTATGAAAAAAATAGAAAAGCTGTAAAAAGTCTTTTAAAAGGCTTTTTGCAGCTTGATTTTAAAAAAAATGTTTATGAATAAAAAAAGTTGTTCCCGGATTTCCCAGAAAAGGTGGTAGAAAGTGGGGGATTGTGGTAGACTAATTTTAGTTAGTGGAGGAATGGGGGGCTTTCAATGTTGATGGGTGAATTCCAACATAATATTGATGCAAAAGGACGTTTAATCGTGCCCTCAAAACTTCGTGAAGAACTTGGCGAAAAGTTTGTTCTGACACGCGGATTGGATGGCTGTCTTTTCGGCTATCCGATGAGCGAATGGGAAAATCTGGAAGCTAAACTGAACGAAATGCCGTTGGCTAAAAAAGACGCACGTACTTTTGTGCGATTCTTCTATTCGGCTGCCACTGAATGCGAACTTGATAAACAAGGACGAATCAATATACCCAGCACGTTAAGAAATTATGCAGCTTTGACAAAAGGTTGCGTAGTCATCGGTGTATCTAACCGAATTGAAATTTGGGATGAGACACGATGGCAAGATTTTTCTGCAGCAGCAGAAGATAACTTTGACGAAATTGCTGAAAGTATGATTGATTTCGGACTATAAGAATAGGAAGAGGCTGACTAATGACTGAAACATTTCAACACTATACAGTCATGTTGAAAGAAACGGTAGATGGATTGAACATCAAACCGGATGGCGTTTATGTAGACTGTACACTCGGCGGTGCCGGACATAGTGAATATTTATTAAGCCAACTAAGTTCTAAAGGGCATCTGTATGCGTTTGACCAAGATCAAAAAGCAATCGATCACGCCAAGCTGCGTTTAGCTTCTTATGTCGAACAAGGTATGGTCACATTTATCAAAGCGAATTTCAGAGAATTAGAAGAACGCTTGAGTGAACATGTAGATAAGGTAGACGGCATTTTGTATGATCTAGGGGTTTCCTCTCCTCAGCTAGATGAAGCAGAACGTGGATTTAGTTATCATCAAGATGCACCGTTGGATATGCGCATGGATCAGTCAGCTCCTTTATCCGCTTATCACGTAATTAATGAATATTCCTACCATGAATTAGTAAAGATTTTCTTCCGCTATGGCGAGGAGAAATTTTCCAAACAAATTGCTCGTGAAATCGAACGAGTACGAAAAACAAAACCAATCCAAACAACTGGTGAGCTTGTCGAAATCATTAAACAAGTCATCCCAGCTCCCGCAAGAAGAAAAGGCGGGCATCCTGCAAAAAGAATTTTTCAAGCTGTGCGGATTGCAGTAAATGACGAACTCGGTGCCGAAGAGGCCTCTTTAGAACAGGCAATCCGGTTATTGAAAGTCAATGGAAGAATCAGCGTAATCACATTCCATTCATTGGAAGACAGAATTGTCAAAAGTATGTTTAAAGAATATAGTACGGTACAAGATCTACCACCGGGACTTCCTGTCATACCTGACGAATTCCAACCAGAACTGAAAGTCATTACTCGTAAACCAATCCTTCCTTCAGAGGAAGAGCTAACAGAAAACAATCGATCACGCAGTGCAAAGTTACGTATTGCAGAAAAAATAAGAATGAAAGAGGAGTAGAATGATGGCAGAATTAAAGAAAATGCAAGATTACGAATATGATTTACCTGAATTGGTGGATCAGCCGGAACAACAAATGCCTGATTCTTCTTCGAATCAAGAAATCATTCTTCCACAATCACCGGCAAAACGATTAAAGCAGATTTCTGCTTTGGAAAAAATTGCTGTGGCAAGCGTGGCGATTGCTATTGTTGCTTTATGTGTTTTAACAGTTATGCTGCGCACAAATATCAGCGGAGCTGAAAAAGAAATCACGTCAATACAAACAGAAATCAATGATAAAAAGCAAGAAAAAACGAGTTTAGAACAAGAAAAAAACGAACTTTCTCGTACTGAACGGATTAAACAAATCGCAGAAGAAAAAGGATTGTCTATTAATGACGACAATTTAAGGAAAGTGAAGTAAATGAGTCTTAAAAATAAAATTCGGCGGTTTATGGAAAAGAAAAATCTAAATCCGATGAACAATCGCAAAAAAGTAGGTATCATTTTATTTGCTACGAGTATTGGATTGTTCTTTTTATTTGCCGTCCGTTTCTCGTATATCGTTATTGGAGGTCATGTTGCTGGTACCTCATTAGCTGAAAAAACAAAACAGTTGTACCAAGGAAGTGAAGTAGTAAAAGCAAAAAGAGGAACGATTTATGATCGTAACGGTGTGGCGCTCGCAGAAGATGCCTCCTCTTATTCAATTAAAGCGATACTCTCAAAAACATATACCTCTGGGGATAAAAAACTGTATGTTGAAGAAAAGAATTTTGATAAAATAGCAGAAATCCTGCATAAGAATCTTTCTATAGACAAAAAAGATGCACTGAATATTTTAGAAGACGGCGCAAAAAAAGAGCTGTATCAAGTTGAATTTGGTAGCTATGGGAAAAATATCTCCCAAGAAACCAAGCAAAACATCGAAGCGGACATGAAAAAAGAAGGTGTCGCTGGTCTTTACTTTGTCGACCATCAGGCTCGGATGTATCCAAATGGCGTCTTTTCTTCTCATTTTATTGGATACGCAGTTCCAGACAAAGATGAGAATGGCTTAGTTGGTAAACTAGGTTTGGAGTCTGCTTACAATGATATCTTGAGCGGTAAAGATGGTAAGATTATTTATCAAAAAGATAATTTTCAAAATCCTCTGCCAGGTACAGTGGCAGAAGAAGAAAAAGCTGTCGACGGACAAGATATCTACACGACTTTAGACAGCAGACTACAAAGTTATTTAGAAACACTGATGGATCAAGTAAATGAAGAATATCAGCCAGAAGAATTGACAGCAGTCCTGATGAAAGCAAAAACCGGAGAAATCTTGGCAATGGGACAACGACCTACTTTCAATCCTGAAACAATGGAAGGATTGACTGGAAAAGATGCTATCTGGCGTAATTTCTTGGTACAAGATAGTTATGAACCAGGATCAACCATGAAAGTTTTCACTACTGCAGCTGCTATCGAAGAAGGAGAATTCAACGAGAATGAAACCTTCCAATCTGGAAAAATCCAAGTAGAAGATGCTACGATCAATGACCATGACTTTGGTGAAAAAGGTGTGCTGACCATGCGTCAAGCTCTTTCATGGTCAAGTAACGTCGGGATGGTCATACTGGAACAGCGATTAGGCGGACGATGGTATAACTATTTACAAAAACTGGGATTTGGACAAAGTACTCATTCTGGATTAGATGATGAAGTAAACGGTGCTTTACCTACATCAAATATTGTCGACCGAGCAATGAGTGCTTATGGACAAGCGGTAGGTGTGACGAATTTCCAAATGATGAAAGCTTTCACTTCTATTGCGAATAACGGTACAATGATTCAACCTCGATATATCAGCAAAGTGGTGGATCCCCAAACTGGAGAAGAGCGAACAACTCAAACAGAAGTTCTAGGGCAACCTTTTTCAAAAGAAACAACAGAAAAAGTCCGTGAATATATGAGAGATGTTGTCGAAAGCGAAAACTACGGTAGTGCTTATGGTGTATATAGTGTACCTGGATACAATGTATCGGCAAAAACCGGAACAGCCCAAATCGCTTCTGATACAGGGGGATATCAAACAGGAGATACAGCCTACCTGTATTCGATTGTGGAGATGGTTCCTTCTGAAGATCCAGACTATGTCTTGTATCTAACAATGAAACACCCTAAGACATATGATCGAATGGCCTTGGCTAAAATCGCAAATCCATTGATGAAACGGGCAATGGATTTTAAAGAAACTGAAGAAGATTCAGATACAGAAACAAAAACAGAAAAAGTATCCGTAGCCGATTATCGTAATCTTGAAGCGGACGTTGCAGCAGCTGATGCTCAAAAAAGTGGACTGCAACCTGTAGTGATCGGTAATGGTAAAAAAGTACAAAAACAATCTACTGCCAACGGTGATCAGTTGATCTCTGGAGAAAAACTGATCCTATACACTGGTGGTGATAAGCTGATGCCTGACGTAACAGGATGGTCAAAAGCAGATATCATGAAGCTGGGGAAAATCCTTGGTATTGAAGTTAGTTTTGATGGAGATGGTTATTGTGTCAAACAAGAACTTGCTCCATATGAAAAAATCACTGAAGACAAACTTAGTTTTACTTTAGAAGAATAAGAAGAGAAATAGGAGAGAAAAGAGCATGGAATGGACACAAGCATTGATTCCCATTGTCAGCAGTTGTGCAATGACAATTGCCGCAATGCCGCTATTTATTGGTTACTTTCAAATGAAAAAGCAAGGTCAGGCGATTCGTGAGGAGGGACCAAAGTGGCACAATAGCAAAGCCGGAACTCCTACAATGGGCGGCTTAGTGTTTCTGATCGGCTCTATTTTGACAGGAATTTGGGTTGGAGCTTGGCAAAAACAGCTAACTCCTACTCTTTTCATCTTGCTTTTTGTATTAGCGTTATACGGAGTAATCGGCTTTCTTGATGATTTTATAAAAATATTCAAGAAAAGAAACATGGGACTGAACTCGAAGCAGAAATTGATTGGACAGATTCTAGGGGGAATCATCTTTTATCTTGTTTACCGTTCTGAAGGTTATCCAGGTGTATTGAATTTCTTCGGACTAGATCTACCTTTAGGAATCATTTATGGTATTTTCGCTCTCTTCTGGCTTGTTGGATTTTCAAATGCGGTAAACCTGACAGATGGCATCGATGGATTAGTTGCTGGCTTAGGAAGTATCTCTTTTGCAGCTTACGGTCTAATTGCTTGGCATCAGCATCAGTATGATGTATTAATCATTTGCTTAAGTGTTTTAGGAGGTTTACTGGGTTTCTTCGTCTACAACAGAAAACCTGCCAAGATTTTTATGGGAGATGTCGGTTCATTAGCGTTGGGCGGACTTTTAGCGGCAATTTCTATAATGCTAAACCAAGAATGGACATTGCTTTTGATTGGTTTGATCTATGTTATGGAAACAGCAAGTGTGATGCTTCAAGTTACTTCCTTTAAGCTTACAGGAAAACGAATTTTTAAAATGTCTCCAATTCATCATCACTTTGAAATGTGCGGATGGTCGGAGTGGAAGATTGATACAGTTTTTTGGTTGATCAGCATTGTGACTTCGTTGATCACATTATGGATCGTTTGGTAGGAGATGACGGGAAATGAAAAAAATATCAACATATGAAAATAAGAAAGTGCTTGTCTTAGGACTCGCAAAAAGCGGAGTAAGTGCGGCCAAATTATTACATGAATTGGGCGCACTTGTCACCGTTAATGATGGAAAACCTTTTGACGAAAATCCGGAAGCACAAGAGCTGCTTTCTTTAGGGATAAAAGTAATAACAGGCAGTCATCCAATCGAATTGTTGGATGAAGAATTTTCATTGATGGTCAAAAATCCAGGGATTCCCTACAGTCATCCTTTAGTAGCAAAAGCCCAAGAAATGGGTATTCCGGTAATTACGGAAGTTGAGCTAGCTTACGAAGTAGCGGAATGCCCAATTATTGGGATTACAGGAACGAACGGAAAAACAACGACAACAACGATGACAGGACTACTACTGAATGCAGGAGCAGATCAAGGAATTGCACGTTTAGCAGGAAATATTGGGTATCCAGCAAGTGGTGTCGCGCAAGAAGCGAAACCAGAAGATAAAATCGTGATGGAGTTATCTAGTTTTCAACTCATGGGAATCACAGATTTCCGCCCTCATATAGCGGTGATTACCAATATCTATGAAGCACATATTGATTATCATGGTACAAGAAAAGAATATGTCAAAGCTAAATGGAACCTTCAAAAAAACATGACAGAAAAAGATTATCTGATCCTTAACTGGAATCAGTCAGAACTACAAGAATTAGCGCAAAGAACAAAAGCACGCGTACTGCCTTTCTCGACAAAAGAAGTGTTGGAAGACGGTGTGTATGCTGACGATTACTCAATATACTATAAAAAAGAAAAAATAATGGAAATATCTGAACTTGGCGTACCAGGTAAGCATAATGTAGAAAATGCACTAGCTGCTATTTCTGTAGCAAAATTGTATGGTATATCAAATGAAGCTATACGAGAAACGTTGAATTTATTCCATGGCGTACCACATCGTACGCAATATGTAGGAGAAATCCAAGGCAGAAAATTTTATAATGATTCAAAAGCAACCAATATTTTAGCGACTAAAATGGCTCTAAGTGGATTTGAAACGTCTAAGGTCGTGTTATTGGCTGGCGGATTAGACAGAGGAAATACATTTGATGAATTAATTCCTTCATTAAAAGGAATCAAAGCAATGGTCGTATTTGGCCAAACAAAAGAAAAGTTGATGGATGCTGGAAAAAAAGCAGGCATCGAGACAATAGTAACAGCCGATTCTGTAGAACAAGCAGTTCCTTTAGCATTAGAAAACAGTACAGATGGTGATGTAGTTTTATTATCACCAGCGAATGCCAGCTGGGATCAATACCCAAATTTTGAAACTAGAGGAAACAGATTCATGGAAGCTGTGAACCGATTAAAATAGAAAAAGTAGAAGCGAGCGATAAAAAATGAAAATTTTGGTTACAGGCGGAGGAACAGGGGGACATATTTATCCAGCTCTTGCCTTTGTCAATTATGTAAAGACTCAAGAACCGAATGCTGAATTCATGTATGTGGGAGCAAAACGAGGTCTAGAAAACAAAATCGTCCCTGATACAGGAATGCCTTTCCATACCTTGGAGATTCAAGGATTTAAACGAAAAATTTCCATGCATAACATCAAGACGGTCCGATTGTTTCTTAAGAGTATCCGTCAAGCAAAAAAAATCCTCAGTGATTTTCAACCAGATATCGTTATCGGTACTGGAGGATATGTTTCCGGAGCGGTAGTGTACGCTGCAGCCAAAATGGGTATTCCAACAATTATCCATGAACAAAACAGTGTACCAGGTGTTACCAATAAATTTTTAAGCCGATATGTGGATCGGATCGCTCTTTCATTTAAAGATGCGGCTTCCTTTTTTCCTGAAAACAAAGCAGTTCTTGTAGGTAATCCTCGAGCACAAGAAGTAGCAGATACTAAAAAATCAGATATTTTGAAAACATTTGGTTTGGATCCAGAAAAGAAAACAGTCTTGATTTTTGGCGGTAGTCAAGGAGCACTTAAAATCAATCAAGCAGTATCAGTTTTTTTAAGTGAATATATTCCTTCTTCTTACCAAGTTTTGTATGCTTCAGGAGATAGATATTATGAAGAGATCCTAAATAAAATAAATCCTGAAATACAAAATATTAGTGTCCAGCCTTATATCAAAAATATGGCAGAGGTCATGGCTTCCAGTGATCTGCTGGTGGGGCGTGCTGGTGCAACTTCGATCGCAGAATTCACAGCTCTGGGGTTACCGGCAGTGTTGGTTCCCAGCCCATATGTTACGAATGATCATCAGACTAAAAATGCAATGAGTCTTGTTCACGCAGGAGCAGCAAAAATGATTGCAGATAATGAACTAACAGGTGAATCACTAAGTCAGACAATCAATGAAATCATAGGTGATGAAGAATTGCAAAAGCAAATGTGCCGAGCTTCTAAAGAACAAGGAATCCCTGATGCTTCAAAACGTCTTTATGACTTAGTAAAACAAATAATCAAAAAATAAAGGCGGTGGTCTTAGTGAGTAAGAAAAAAGAACCAAAAAAATTGTCTCATCCGTCTTCTGATGAAAACAATTTGACTCCTTGGCAAAAGGCTAACCGAAAATATCTGGCAGAACAAGAGATGAAAAACCAAGAGCCAAAAAAAGAAGACATAACATTAGATACACCCCTTTCAGATTCTGAAGAAGAAAAAACGGTTCAAGAGGAACAGCAAGAAGAAAGCCAGTCCGAGAAAAAAATCGAATTTTTTGAAGAGATCAAGCAAAAGAAAAACGGTGGGCCATATAACGGTTCTTTTTTGAACCGGCTGCCCAATTTAAAAAGTCAACGGCACAAAGTACTATTTCGTCGGTTAGCTTTGATCATCACTGTATTGGGTATACCGCTGATTTTTTTGATCTATTATGTTTCTCCTTATAGCAAATTACAAGCAGTTGCAGTATCAGGCAATAAGACAGTCAACAGCCAAGAAATCATCTCTGATACAAAATTGTCATTAGGAGAAAATGTTTGGGGACAGTATTTTCATCGATCTACTTATATCGATCGCCTTAAAAAAGCACAGCCAAGAATCGAAACAGCAAATATACATTTCAAAGGAATGAATGAATTCGATTTGGATGTAACAGAATATAAAGAGATTGCTTTGATCGCAAAAAACAATCAATACTATCCAGTGATTGAAAATGGAACAGTATTAGATGAAAAAGTAGCAAATCCTACAAAAAATCTCCCTATCTTGGAAGAGTTCAAAGACTCTGCAAAAATCAAAGAACTAACAAAGCAATACAATCAGTTATCATCAGAATTACAAAAAGCAATTTCTGAAATCAAGTACACGCCAAGAGCAAGCAATAAAAATCTGATCCAATTGAATATGAATGACGGCAATCAAGTTATTGTAAATATCAATAATCTTGCGAACCAAATGAAATATTATTCGCAAGTAGCCAAAGATATGGATGAAAAAGGTGTGATCGACATGGAAGTTGGTATCTTCTCGCATCCTTACGGTAGCACTCAAGAAACGGAAGAATCGGGCCAATCGGAAGAAACAACTGAAAGTGAAGAAAATGCGGATCAAACAAACGAATCAAGTGAAGAGGCAGAAACGCAAGAAGCACAAACACCTGGATCGTCTAACACAAACGGATCATCTGATTCAAATGATTCAAGTGAAACAAGTCAAATAGAAGATAATCCAAGTACAACTCCGTCAAGTTTAAATGAAAATTGATAAAACAACTTTAAAAAGTAAGAATGTACTTTCTAAAAACCAGTAATTTATGGTAGAATTGGAAGCAGTGAATATATCTATTAATAAGTATATTTTAAAACGGACGCTAGTTGTTCGCTTGTATATGGAATAGTAAGTAGGAGGGAATCCCATTCATGGCAAAAACAGGAATGTATGTAGGCCTTGATATTGGAACGACATCTGTTAAAGTTGTCGTGGCTGAATATATCGACAGCCAAATGAATATTATTGGAGTAGGAAACGCAAAATCAGAAGGGATTAACCGAGGCATTATCGTTGATATCGATAAAACGGTCCAAGCGATACAACGAGCAGTACGACAAGCAGAAGAAAAAGCAGGTATCCAGATCAAAGGCGTAAGTGTCGGTTTGCCAGCAAACATGCTTGAAGTAGAAAATTGCCAGGGAATGATTGCAGTTAACGGAGATTCAAAGGAAATCACCGATGAAGATGTCAGAAATGTGGCTTCAGCTGCCCTTGTTCGTTCAATACCTCCTGAACGTCAAATCGTGTCAATATTGCCACAAGATTTTACTGTCGATGGGTTCGAGGGAATCAAAGATCCTCGTGGAATGATCGGCGTAAGATTAGAAATGTACGGTCTGTTGTTTACAGGACCTAAAACGATCATCCATAACATACGTAAATGCGTGGAAAATGCCGGATTAATCGTCAATGAAATGGTGATTACTCCTTTAGCGCTGACTGAATCAATTCTTTCTGACGGAGAAAAAGATTTTGGTACGATCGTCATTGATATGGGTGGCGGCCAAACAACAACGGCTGTTATGCATGATAAGCAATTGAAGTTTACCAATCTTGACCAAGAAGGTGGCGAATTTGTCACTAAAGATATCTCTATTGTATTAAATACGTCATTTAACAATGCAGAAGCGTTGAAAATAAACTACGGTGATGCATACCCAGAACGGACATCACCAGATGAAGAATTTCCAGTAGATGTGATTGGTCAGTCAGAACCAGTGAAAGTCGATGAACGCTACTTGTCAGAAATTATTTCAGCTCGAATGGAACAGATTTTCAACAAAGCAAAAGATGCATTGGACCAAATCGAAGCATTAGAGTTGCCAGGTGGCGTCGTATTGACAGGCGGAGCTGCTAGTCTTCCTGGTGTTGTGGACTTGGCACAAGAAATCTTCGGCGTAAATGTAAAATTGTATGTTCCAAATCACATGGGGCTGAGAAACCCGGTATTTACAAATGTAATAAGTATCGTGGATTATTCAGCAAACTTGAGTGAAGTGTATCAATTGGCAAAAATTGCTGTTACGGGTGAAACCTCAGCAGCTCGTCAAATGGTAGTTGAACAAGAAACAACAAACACATATGAGAGCTATGAAGCACCTGAAGAAACAATCTACGATGAGCCGGAACCAAAAGAGTCCGGAGAAAATGTAAAAAATAAAATCAAGGGTTTCTTTACAAATATTTTTGATTAATTCATCCTGGGAGGAATAAGATATGGAATTCTCAATTGATAATAATATCAATGACGGCGCAGTAATCAAAGTCATCGGAGTCGGTGGTGGCGGTGGAAATGCTGTAAACCGAATGATTGAAGAAAACGTTAAAGGTGTTGAATTCATTACAGCCAACACAGACGTGCAAGCATTAAAAAATTCAAAAGCTGAAACAGTTATCCAATTAGGCCCCAAATATACTCGTGGTTTAGGTGCTGGTTCTCAGCCAGAAGTTGGACAAAAAGCGGCAGAAGAAAGTGAACAATCCTTACGCGAAGCTTTAGACGGTGCAGATATGATTTTCATCACTGCAGGAATGGGTGGAGGAACCGGTACAGGTGCTGCACCAATCGTTGCAGGTATCGCGAAAGAATTGGGCGCATTGACTGTTGGTGTCGTGACACGTCCATTCACTTTTGAAGGACCGAAACGTGGCCGTTTTGCTGCAGAAGGTATCGCTCGTTTGAAAGAAAATGTGGATACATTATTAATTATCTCAAATAACCGTTTATTAGAAGTTGTAGATAAAAAGACACCGATGCTTGAAGCTTTCCGTGAAGCAGATAATGTTTTACGACAAGGTGTACAAGGTATCTCTGATTTGATCACAGCGCCAGGTTACGTTAACCTTGACTTTGCTGACGTGAAAACAGTGATGGAAAACCAAGGTACAGCATTGATGGGGATCGGTGTGGCTAGTGGAGAAGATCGCGTAGTAGAAGCAACGAAAAAAGCAATCTCCTCTCCATTGCTTGAAACATCTATTGATGGAGCTGAACAAGTACTTCTTAACATCACAGGCGGTTTGGATATGACATTGTTCGAAGCACAAGATGCTTCAGATATCGTAGCAAATGCAGCAACTGGCGATGTAAATATCATTCTAGGTACATCTATCAATGAAGAAATGGGCGATGAAATCCGTGTGACGGTCATCGCAACAGGTATCGATGAATCAAAAAAGGAACGCAAGTCTAGCCGACCAGCTAGACAAGCACAAATGCAATCACCTGCTCAAAAGACTGTATTAGATATGGATCAAGCTAAACCAACTTCTTCAGAAGAAGAAAACAGTTTTGGCGATTGGGATATCAGACGTGAACAAAATGTTCGTCCTAGAGTTGATGATTCCAATTTTGACAATATCGAAAAAAAAGAATTTGATACATTCAACCGCGAAGAAACAAAATCTCATGGCGATGATGAATTAAATACGCCACCGTTTTTCCGTCGTAAAAAATAAAGGAGAGGAAGAGCACATGATTGCTGACAACTTGCAGAAAATCAAGCAAGAAATTCAGGATTCGTGTGCTCTTGTTCATCGTGATCCGAAAGAAGTTACATTAGTAGCTGTAACAAAATCTGTTGAATCCGCTCAAGCTGAAGAATTGGTTAGAGCTGGCGTTATGAATTGTGCAGAAAACCGAGTAGATAAACTATTACAAAAGAAACAAGATTTATTTGATTTTCCTGAAATAAAGTGGCATTTAATTGGTAATTTACAGCGCAGAAAGGTAAAATTGATTGTAAATGAAATTGATTACTTTCATGCGTTGGACAGTTTAAGATTAGCAGAAGAAATCCAGAAGCGGTTAGAGAAAGAATTATCCTGTTTTATTGAAGTAAATGTTTCTGGTGAGGAATCAAAACATGGAATTTCACCAGATGAGCTTTTACCGTTTGTGGAATCTTTAGCTGCCTGCACAAAAATCAAGGTTGTTGGGTTAATGACTATGGCGCCTAAAGAAGCTTCTGATGAGCAAATCCATAAAGTGTTTGGTACGCTGAAAGAATTGCGTGATCTTGTTCAAGCAAAAGGTTATGCCCATGCACCATGTAGTGAATTAAGTATGGGGATGAGTCAAGACTTTCAAATTGCGATTGAAGAAGGTGCAACATTTATCCGTGTAGGAACAGCGCTATTCAAAGACGAATAAAGGAGGAACAAAAATGCCGCTTTTAAACAGAGGAGCAATTGCTAATTTTTTCGGATTAGCTGATGAGGAAGAGTACGAATACCAAGATTATCCTGAAACAACAAAAAAGGCTGTACAGCCAACTAAAAAAAATACAACACAGAATCAATCAACTCATTCTGTATCTGCTGCGAATACTCATGAAAAACAAAAAACGGCGACTTCACGTCCTGTAACGCATGAAAGTATTCAGCCGGCTGAAAAGAAAAAAGTAATTGAACTACATCAATCACCTACAAAAACTGTAGCGAAAGAAAGAACAGCTTCAAGAACCTCTACACAACCTAAAGCAAATCTTGCTGGAAAAATCACTGTAATGGAACCAAGAGCTTATTCTGAAGCTATGGCGATTGCTAAACGAATCATTGCTGGAGAAGCAACCTTAGTGAATTTTCATTTAGTAGAAGAAAAACAAGCGAGAAGAATCGTTGATTTTCTAACAGGAACAGTTTATGCACTAGATGGAGATATCAAACGTGTTGGAGATGAGATTTTTCTTTGTACACCGACTGGGATGGAGATTGACAGTTCAACCGCTCAATCTTTTGCAGATGCGAATTTGTTTGATCTGTAAGAGGAGGAACTACGATTTATACTATTGCACTATTACTTCATTTACTTCAACGGGCAGCCTATTTCTATAGCATTATCTTGATGGTATATGCATTGCTCTCTTGGTTTCCAGGCGGGTATCAATCAGGGCTAGGACGATTATTAGCTAAGATCTGCGAACCGTATATCAGTTTGTTCGATCGTCTGCCTTTGAGGATTGGACCCTTGGATTTCACAATTTTAGGGGCAATCCTGATCTTGAACTTAGCCGTACAAGGTTTAGCACAGATCGTTATATGGATAACTGTCCATTTAGTTTATTGATTGAAGCAACAAAATCTTTATTCTCAGAATAGATAGGAGGGGAAAATTTTGGATGCAAATGTATACCAGCACTTTCGGGCAGATGAACGTACATTTATCGATTCGGTAGGCGATTGGATTGAACAAGTTCAAGGACAATATGCACCCTATCTGACCGAATTTCTTGACCCAAGACAATCCTATATTTTAGAAACACTGATTCGACAAAGCAGTGATTTGCGTTTCATGTTTTATGGCGGATATGAACAGGCAGAAAGAAAAAGATGTTTGATTTTCCCCGATTATTACGAACCTGTAGAGGAAGATTTTGAAACAGCATTGTATGAAATCCATTATCCTAGCAAATTTGCCAGCCTAAGTCATGGGAAAATCCTTGGAACTTTAGTGGGAACGGGGATCAAACGCTCTTACTTTGGCGATATCATCTCGGACGGTGATCGCTGGCAAGTATTTATTGCAAATGAGGTGGATCATTTTGTTGCTGCACAAGTAACAAAGATTGGAAAGGTTGCTGTACGCTTGGAACCAATCAAATACACAGAAATGATTATGCCGAAAGATAGCTGGACACAAGAAAGAGGAACAGTTAGTTCCATGCGACTAGACAGTGTGATCTCTGAGATTTATAATATTTCCAGACAGCGGTCCAAGCAGCTGATCGAAGCTGGTAAAGTAAAAGTGAACTGGACAGAAAATACAAGACCTGATTTTGTACTTGAACTATTAGATATTATTTCAGTCAGAGGTTATGGCAGAGTCCAGATCCAAGAACTTGAGGGGAAGACGAAAAAAGAAAAGTACAGGGTACTGTTCGGTGTATTACGTAAATAAAATAAAAAGGTGGTTTACTCATGGCTTTAACTCCATTAGATATCCAAAATAAGACATTCCCGACAAAAATGCGGGGATATAATCAAGACGAAGTAGATGATTTCTTAGATTTAGTTGTTCGTGACTATGAGGAATTGACTCAAAGAAATCGAGAATTAGAAAAAGCAGTCAAACATTCTGAAGAAAAACTTGAGTACTTCAATGAATTAAAAGATGCTTTGAACCAATCAATCATCGTAGCTCAAGATACGGCTGATAAAGTAAAAACAAGTGCAAGCAAGGAATCCGAAGTGATCGTTACTTCTGCACAAAACAAAGCAGATGAGTTAGTTGCGAACGCTGAAAAACGTGCACATCAATTAACAACTGATGCAGAAGAAAAAGCAAGAAAAATCTTGACAGATGCAACAGAAAAAGCAAGACAGCTTGCGACAGAAACTGAAGATCTTAAGAAAAAAACACGAGTATTCCATCAACGTATCAGCTTGATGCTTGAGTCTCAATTAGAACAAGTGAAAAGTCCGGAATGGGATGAAATTTTACAACCATTCTCCAGCTACGTGACTGACAGCCATGAAGTGATCAAAGAAGTTTTAGCAAAACAGCTTGACAATGAAAATGATACTGATGTAAACTCAGACACAGGAGTCATAGAAGCACCTATGACGGCATTTGATACACAGGCTATTGATATCTCGATCGTGCCTGGTGAAAATGAAAACGAGTAGAACAGAAAAGCACTTTGTTATTCTTAAAGCGAGCCGATGAGAGTGGAAGTTCGGTAAGACACTGCATGGTGAAAGATCCTCTACTTGAGACCTGCTTTTCCGAAATTAGAGTAAGAAGCAGCGGCTGACCTCGTTATTGGTCACAGAGAGTTTGCACTAGATAGATGCAACTAAATTTGGGTGGTACCACGGCATGTTCGTCCCTTGCGGCTGAACATGCTTTTTTGTGTCCGGAAAACAAATAAAGGAGTGTATGGTTGAATGAAAATGAAAGAAACCTTGCAATTAGGAAAAACAAAATTCCCTATGCGTGGTAATTTGCCAAACCGAGAAGGCGAGTGGCAAAAAGAATGGGAAGAAAATCGAATCTACCAAAAAAGACAAGAGTTGAACGAAGGAAAACCTAGCTTTGTTCTTCATGATGGACCTCCATATGCCAATGGTAATATCCATTTAGGACATTCATTGAATAAAATCAGTAAAGACATTATCATTCGTTCAAAATCAATGTCTGGCTATCGTGCACCATATGTTCCAGGATGGGATACACATGGATTGCCGATTGAACAAGTATTGGCTAATAAAGGCGTGAAACGTAAAGAAATGTCCATGGCAGAATACTTGGAAAAATGTCGTGAATATGCACTTTCCCAAGTAGATAAGCAACGAGCAGATTTCAAACGCCTAGGAGTTGCAGGAGATTGGGAACATCCTTATATTACATTAGATCCTTCTTATGAAGCTGCACAAGTACGCGTATTTGGTAAAATGGCTGAAAAAGGCTATATTTACAAAGGATTGAAACCAATTTACTGGTCTCCGTCAAGTGAGTCTTCTTTAGCGGAAGCTGAAATTGAATATAAAGATGTAAAATCTCCATCTATTTTTGTAGCTTTCAATGTCAAAGACGGCAAAGATATTCTTGATGAAGATACAGCTTTTGTCATTTGGACGACAACACCATGGACATTGCCAGCAAACCAAGGTATTGCTGTAAATCCAAAATTTACGTATGTATTGGTGGAAGCCGATGGCCGTAAGTTTGTCGTAGCGAAAGATTTGCTAGAAACAGTCCAATCAGAAATCGGTTGGGAAAATGTAACAGTTCTAAAAGAATTTGCTGGACAAGAAATGGAATATATGACTGCAAGTCATCCATTCTATGAACGTGAATCACTTGTGATTTTAGGCGATCATGTTACTTTAGACGCTGGTACTGGATTAGTCCATACTGCTCCAGGACATGGGGAAGATGACTATATCGCTGGTAGCAAATATAAACTATCTGTAGTGTCACCTGTAGACTCAAAAGGATTGTTTACAGAAGAAGCACCTGGATTTGAAGGAATCTTTTATGACAAAGCAAATCCTATGATCACTGATCTATTAAAAGAAAAAGGAGCTTTGCTGAAGCTAGATTTCTTTACTCATAGTTATCCTCACGATTGGCGGACGAAAAAGCCTGTGATCTATCGGGCAACTCCACAATGGTTTGCATCTATCGATAAATTCCGTCAGAATATTTTGGATGAAGTAGAAAAAGTAGAGTGGGTTATCCCATGGGGTAAAACACGTTTGTATAATATGATCCGTGACCGCGGCGATTGGGTAATTTCCCGTCAGCGTGCATGGGGAGTACCACTTCCGATTTTCTATGCTGAAAATGGAGAAGCAATCATCACACCAGAAACAATCGAACATGTGGCAAAATTATTTGCTGAACATGGATCAATTATCTGGTTTGAAAAAGAAGCGAAAGAACTTCTTCCTGAAGGATTTACCCACCCAGGTTCTCCTAATGGCGAATTTACAAAAGAAAAAGATATCATGGATGTCTGGTTTGATTCTGGTTCTTCTCATGAAGCTGTTTTACGTCAACGACCAGAATTATCATTCCCAGCAGATATGTACTTAGAAGGATCAGACCAATATCGTGGCTGGTTCAACTCAAGTATCACGACTAGTGTGGCTATCAATGGTGTAGCACCATACAAATCAGTTATTTCTCAAGGATTTGCTTTAGATGGTGAAGGCCGTAAGATGAGTAAATCTTTAGGAAACATCATTGCACCAGAAAAAGTGATCAAACAATTTGGTGCAGATATCCTTCGCTTATGGGTATCTAGTGTAGATTATGAAGCAGATGTTCGTGTTTCTATGGATATCTTAAGTCAAGTGGCAGAAGTATATCGTAAAATCAGAAATACGATGCGTTTCTTATTAGCGAATACAGAAGATTTCGATCCTAAAAA
This sequence comes from Enterococcus sp. DIV0436a, assembly GCF_051711605.1. Taxonomy (NCBI): domain Bacteria; kingdom Bacillati; phylum Bacillota; class Bacilli; order Lactobacillales; family Enterococcaceae; genus Enterococcus; species Enterococcus sp. DIV0436a. The sequence goes on along the minus strand of NZ_JBIONA010000001.1, from coordinate 2,038,129 downwards.
AGATACTGTTTCGTACAATGATTTACGTTCTGTAGACAAATATATGACCGTTCGATTGAACCAAGTAATCAAAGAAATCCGAGAAGAAGGGTACGACAAATATAACTTCATGCATATTTATCGTACAGTTATGAACTTCTTGACGGTTGATCTATCGTCATTCTACCTGGATTTTGCTAAAGATGTAGTTTATATTGAAGCAGAAGATGATTATCAACGTCGTTGCATGCAAACTGTTTTCTATCAAACAGCTGTAGCTTTGACAAAATTATTGACTCCTATCATTCCGCATACAGCAGAAGAAATCTGGTCATTCCTGAAAGAAGAAGAGGAGTACGTTCAGTTAAGCGAGTTTCCTGGTTATGAAGAGTTTGCAAACCAAGAAGAATTGATGGATACCTGGACTGCTTTCATGGACTTCCGTGATAATGTCTTAAAAGCATTGGAAGAAGCAAGAAACAGCAAATTGATTGGTAAATCTTTGGAAGCAAAACTAACTGTTTATCCAAAACAACAAGTTCGTGAAATGTTAAAAGCTTTGGATGCAGATATTGCACAATTATTGATCGTTTCATCAGACTACTTTGAAGTTATGGCAGCAGATGAACAAGTGCCAGATAACGCTATGGTATTTGATGATGTTGCTATTACAGTGGAAAAAGCAGACGGGGAAACTTGCGATCGCTGTCGCCAAGTTCGTAAAGATGTAGGAGTAGACGAAAAACTTCCTCATCTATGCGGTCGTTGTGCAAAAATCGTTGAAGACTTCTATCCTGAAGCTGTAGCTGAAGGATTCGAAGAAAAGTAAAAGGGAAAAGGGGGTGTGACATGTTCTTTGTCACACCCCCTTTTGTTATCAATCGTTTAATTTTCCACGTTCACGATACCAGTTATCTGGTTGCCAGATCCATTCGAATCCGTCTTTTTCAAGTAGTTCGAAAGCTGCTTTAGGTCCCATTGATCCAGCTTTGTAGTTGGGAAAATCCGGTTGTGTTTGGTCCCAAGCTTTTCGAATGACATCCACGATATGCCAAGATTGAGCGACTTCTTCCCAATGAGAGAAGTTCGTTCCATCACCATTCAACGCATCTAATAGTAATTTTTCGTAAGCTTCTGGGCTATTTTCAACCATTTCTGCACTATTTCTAAATTCCAATTTGATTGGTTCCGTTTCAAATCCTTGCCCTACTTCTTTCCCATTCAAGGATAAAGAAAATCCTTCAGTTGGCTGAATATAGATCGTTAGAACATTAGGTGGAAGTGTCGTATCGTCACATGGTTCATCGACAGATGTTTTGAATACATTAACAGGAACTTGTTTGAATACGATGTTGATCCGAGTCCCTTTTTCAGTCAAACGTTTGCCTGTACGTACATAGAAAGGAACACCTGACCAACGGAAGTTATCGATAGTGAATTTGCCTGCGACGAATGTTTCAGTCTCTGATTGAGCATCCACTTTGTCTTCTTCGCGATAGCCCTTGAATTGTACACCATCCAATTCACCTTGAGCATATTGCCCGCGAACGAAGTTTTCTAACACTTCTTCTTCGTTATAAATGCGGATAGCTTTCAATGCTTTGATCTTTTCTGTACGGATTTCTTTTTCGGAAAATGCTACTGGCGGTTCCATTGCAAGTAATGCTACAACCTGTAAAATATGATTTTGCACCATGTCTTTAAGTGCGCCACTATGATCGTAGTAGCCCCCGCGATCTTCTACACCGAGGTTTTCGCCAAAAGTAATTTGGATATTGTCGATATAGCGATTGTTCCATTGAGCCTCAAAAATATTATTGGCAAAACGGATAGCTGAGATATTTTGGATCATTTCTTTTCCTAAATAATGATCAATCCTAAAAATATCTTGTTCTGGGAATACTTCTCTGATTTGCTGGTTCAATTCAAAAGCAGACTGGTAATCAGAACCGAACGGTTTTTCTATGATCAAACGATTGAAGCCATTTTTTGTCATAATATTTTGTGATTTCAAATGAGAAACGATCGTTCCAAAAAATTGAGGTGCCATAGCCAAATAATAGACACGATTACCGTTTAATTGATAGTGTCCATCTAATCGGTCAGACAATTCTTTTAATGTCTGATAATGCGTTGAATCATTTACATCATGGGATTGATAGTAAAAATGGCTTGCAAAGGTAGTTGCTTCTTCATCTGAAGGATTCAATGCACGGATTGTTTCTTTGACAACTTCACGGTAGTGCTCATCGCTCCAGGGACGGCGAGCGGTTCCGATTACAGCAAAATGCTCGCCTAAATTTCCTTTTCTGTAAAGGCGGAACAAAGACGGGTACAATTTACGCTGGGCTAGGTCACCTGTACCGCCGAATATCGTAAACAATACATTTTTTTCATTAGACATGTGGATACACTCCTTTATATTTTATCGACAAAAATCGTGCTGGCCGCCTTGAAGCTGACGGGGATTTTCTTTCTATCATTTTGGATAGTGATCGGTCCTTCATAAGCTGCGATGTCAACGATCTCATATTCTTCGTTGATATTCAGGTCAATAGTGACTAAGTAATCCAACAATTCTTTTTCATCAAGCACTCGTGCGATACGCACTTTTGTACCGACAGGATAGGACTCCAATGTTTGTCGGCGTTCTTCATGGACAACTTCCTCTTTTTTAGGAATCGATCCTCCATGAGGACAATGTTCAGGATGATTCAAATAGTTTTCTAAATGATCTGCAAGATGTTCCGAAGTCACATGTTCCAATACTTCAGCATCATCATGGACTTCATTCCAGCTATAGTCTAAATGTTCAACTAAAAAAACTTCCCATAAGCGATGTTTGCGAATCAGACTGCTAGCTTTTTGCAGTCCGCTTGCAGTCAATTGTACACCTTGATAAGGGGAATGTTCTACAAGCTCTTCTTTCACAAGTTTAGAAATCATTTCACTGACAGATGCAGCTGAGACATCTAGACTAGATACGATTTGTTTATTGTTGACTTTCGTTGTATCTCCACCTAGTTCTAAAATGATTTTCAAATAATCTTCTCGATTTGGTGTCATATTCGATCATCCTTTCATGGTAAAAAACCATCATTAGTAAGTGTAACAAAAAAAACGTTAATTGACTATTTTTCTAAATAAAAAACAAAGGATTTTTAGACGTTTTTACAACAAAAAACGAAAGATGATAGAGAAGACTCATTCTTTCGTTTATAAAGGATATATATACATTGGGAAGGATCTATTTTTCAGATAACAACTTATATGAAGTGTCTGCAGATTCGTCATAAAGAGTTTGTTCGGGATAAGAAAAGATAAGATAAAAACCATACTGATCACGTACGACTAAACGATATTCATCTATTTCTACCACAGATGTGCCAAGAGACTGACCGTTGATCAAAAACGTGTAATCAGATGTAATCTGTAATTGTTGTTTTTGCTGGCTATCACTAAAGAACCATGTACCTTGATACTTTGAGAGTCCTTCTGACTTTTCCGCTTGTTTTTTCTTTTTCAAGTAAATAAAACTTGAGAGAACGGTAATGAGTGAACCAAGAAAATAGATCATTTTTTTTATCACCAAATCACTCCTTTATGAGAAAATAATCGCATAGACATATTCTTTCTTCTTTATTTCATTGTACCGAATAAAAGCTAAAATTTCTCTAAGACTTTCGACTGGTTTTTTTACTGTTTTTCTACAAATTATGATAGGATACATAGTAGGAAGAAAGGTGACATAATTTGAAGTATCAGCAAGTGGAAATAGCTTTTTTTATTGACCGCCCGAATCGGTTTATAGCACATTGTATGAAAAAAGACGGAGAAATAATTATTGCGCATGTCAAAAATACAGGTAGAGGAAAAGAGGTCCTGATACCAGGCGCTGAAGTGGCTATTGTATTTGTTCCTGGACCTAAACGGAAAACCGCCTATGATCTGATTGCTGTAAAAAAGAAGGGTGACTGGTTTAATATCGATAGTCAATTGCCTAATCGGCTGGCAATTGATGGTATTTTAGACGGCACGATCCTTTTACCAGGATTAACTGGTCCATTTACGGTATACAAGCGTGAAGTAACTTATCTTCACTCCAAATTTGATATTTATTTAGAGACGGTGGTCGGACAAAAAGCATTTGTTGAAGTCAAAGGTATGACACTTGAAAATAAAGCGATTGGTGCTTTTCCTGATGCGCCCACACTCAGAGGATTGAAACATATAGGAGAATTAACGTATGCCGCACAAGATGGTTATGCCGCTTATGTCTTGTTTATTGCTCAATTCGAACATCTTCATCTGGCAACGATCCATGAAGAAATGCAACCAGCACTAGCTGATATGGTTCGACATGCGCAGCAAAGCGGAGTTCAAATCCTCGCCTATAATTGTCAAGTATCGGCAGATGAGGTAACTGTCAAGCAGGCCATTCCATTTGATGTAGATATCCCTTTTGAAGATCCTATACAATAGAAAGAAGGTAAAATAATGATCAACTTAGGTATTATCGGAACAAATTGGATTACTCATCAATTTGTCCAAGCAGCTTTAAGCACAAAAAAATATGAATTGACAGCGGTATATTCTAGACATTTGGAAAAAGCACAGGAATTTGGTTCTCATTATGAAGGGGATATCGAATTCGCAACAGATTTGAAGACTTTTTTCAATATTACTCATATGGACACCATTTATATTGCTTCTCCGAATAGTCTTCACTTTAGTCAAGCTAAGCAAGCAATTTTGGCAGGAAAAAATGTGATAGTTGAAAAGCCAGCTTTTTCGACGCCAAAAGAAATGGATGAAATCATCCATTTGGCAAATGAACACAATGTGTATTTTTTTGAAGCAGCAAGAAATATCCATGAATCAGGTTTTAAAAAGATTGCCGATTACTTACCATTAAAAGACGAGATAATCGGTGCAAATTTCAGCTATATGAAATATTCTTCGCGCTATGACCAAGTATTAGATGGAGAAGAACCGAATATCTTCTCGACTCATTTCTCAGGTGGTGCATTGATGGATTTAGGTGTTTACCTTGTATATGCAGCTGTTGCTTGGTTTGGAATGCCAAAAGAAGTCCATTATTTCCCAAGAAAGATTTCTACTGGTGTAGATGGTCTTGGATGGGGGATCTTACGTTATGAGAATTTTGATGTATCGATCCAGCCAGGTAAAATCGGTGATTCTTATTTACCGTCAGAGATTTATTTTGACTCAGGAACGCTAGTGATGAATGGAGTCAATGCAATTGAACAAGCACAATTTCATGATCGCGCGCATAAAGAAATCATTGATTTGGCGGTAACAGCTGCAGAAAATCCAATGGCAGATGAAGCAGAGGATTTTGCCAATGTCATGGCTCATCCGAAAGATCCAGCTTGGGGATTGTTGTATGAAGAGTGGATCGAGCTAGCTAGAAATGTGAACCAAGTGATTTATGATTTAAGAAAAAATGGCGGCATCAAATTCGATGCAGATAATGAGGAAGATTTTTAATGAACGAATTTGTACAAGTATTTCCCGAAAATTGGCAGAAAAAATATGAGGATAAAGGGTTTATCTCACCTTCTCTTATTCAACGAGCAGTTTTTCAGCCACTAAGTAATAAACAAAGTATAGTAGCGGTTTCTCCTACAGGTTCAGGTAAAACACTGGCTTATCTTTGGCCTCTACTACTAAACGTGGAACCAGGTGAAGCAAGTGCGTTGGTCATTTTTGCTTCTTCTCAAGAACTAGCTATTCAAGTAGCAGATGTTGCACGTGAATGGGGAAAAGACAAAGAGTTGAAAGTCCAATCTTTGGTGGGCGGAGCCAACGTCAAACGTCAGATTGAGGGGTTGAAGAAAAAACCAGAAATCTTGATTGGTACACCAGGAAGAATATTGGAATTGATGAAAGCAAAAAAAATAAAAGCACATCAAGTGAAAACAATGGTATTTGATGAAGCAGACCAGCTATTTGACGCTGGGAACAGCCAAATCATTGATCAAATTCTTCATCAAGCTCCAACAGAGTATCAGCTAGCCTTTTTTTCAGCGACAGCAGATCGTTCCCTTGAAAGCATTGAAAAAATCACTGGGAAAACGTTTGAGACAATTGACGTGACAGCAGAGGACGATTCTCGAAAAGGACTGAGACATTACTTTTTACGTGTACCGATACGAAAGAAAGATGACTATTTGAGACGTCTCACGCATATAGAAGATTTTCATGGTCTGATTTTCTTTAATCAACTGACTGAATTAGGCGTGATGGAAGAAAAATTGCTGTATAGAGGTGTACCGGTAGGAAGTCTGGCCTCTGATCAGAACAAGCTACTCCGAAAAGCAGCGCTAGAACAATTCAAAAAGAAAATGGTCAGAGCACTTTTGACCACAGATGTGGCGGCTAGAGGTTTAGATATTACAGGTCTTCCTTATGTAGTGAATGCAGAAGTTCCGTTAAGTGAAGAAGCTTATTTGCATCGTTCGGGAAGAACTGGTCGAATGGGTAATGAAGGAATAGTAATTACACTCGTACAAGATAATAATCTAAGAGATTTAAAACGGCTTTTACGTCCATCAAATATAACACTTGAAGAGATTTTTTTATACGGAGGTAAGCTGCAAAATGAGCAGCCAACCAAAGAAGATGCAGCTCCTGCAGTAAATAAAAAGTATGCGAAAACTTTTTCTGGAAAGGAGCAGAACCCAGAATATAACAAAGAAAAAATAAGAAAAAAAGTTAAAAATAAATCAAAAAAAGAGAGAAATAAAGGAGCAAGGCGCAAATAAGCGCCTTTTTATGCTATGATTATGAAAACGGGAACAAAATTGGTTGCCAGAGGAGGGGTTATGTGAAAGAACGTCAAGAAGAGATCTTGCAGCTATTGACAGAAAACCAACAAGGATTGACAGCAAGTGATGTAGCTGAGCGCTTAACTATCGATCGAAGCAATGCAAGCCGATATTTAAGTGAACTATACAAGGCCCATCATATTGTAAAAACCGCTGGCCGACCAGTCGTTTACTCTTTGCCAACGGAAAAGTCAAAATCTGATGAAGTGCATGTCGACTCTTCTACGCAAGTGACTTTTGAAACACTCGTTGGAGAAAATGATTCTTTAAAAGTCAGCATACAGCAGGCAAAAGCTGCGATTCTTTATCCACCGCGGGGGTTGCATACGATTATTTTTGGAGAAACTGGTACAGGGAAGTCGATGTTTGCTGAATGTATGTATCATTTTGCAATCGATTCAGAGATGCTTTCTGCAGATGCGCCATTTGTTTCTTTCAATTGTGCGGATTATGCTCAAAATCCGCAACTGCTCTTTGGACACATCTTTGGGATCAAAAAAGGGGCTTACACAGGAGCAGCTCAAGATAGTCCCGGTCTAATAGCCAAAGCAGACGGCGGTATATTGTTTTTAGATGAGATCCACCGTTTACCGCCGGAAGGGCAGGAAATGCTGTTTACTTTCATTGATAAAGGTATTTACCGTCCGCTTGGAGAAAGTGCACAAGTACATGAAGCATCTGTTCAGATCATTGGGGCGACGACTGAATCTTCAGAAAGTTTCTTATCTACGTTCAATCGACGGATTCCTATGGCAATCACCTTGCCGAATCTTGCTTCACGTTCACTGGATGAGCGTTATGAAATCATCTCTCTTTTTATCAAACAAGAAGCGAATCGTTTGAATCAACGTATCGATATCGAAAAAGAAGCGATTCTTGCCTTCATGCTTTATGATGCGGAAGGAAATATCGGTCAAGTGAAACGAGACTTGAAACTAGTCTGTGCAAAATCTTTTTTACATTACCGTACTCATCATGAGAAAAAGCTAATCATTCGAAAAGAAGAACTTTCCCTTCAAGTACAAAAAGGATTACTGAAAATCAAGGAAATACCGGAACGTCTCGACCGATTCATGGACAGCAAAAGTCAGTATTTGACATTTGAACCAGGATTTGCTGATGTTGTCTGGTCACAAGATCCAGAACGAAACATGCAGGTCTATAACGATATTGAGGAAAAAGTCACTTCTCTTTCCGAAACCGGTGTGGAGAACATTGATCTAGAGACCCTCATTTCAAAAGATGTGGATGCTTATTTCCAGACATATGTCAAAGAATTGACTAAAAGTTCGATTCCCAAAGATCTTTTGCCAGATGAAATCTGGCGGTTAACCAATCAATTGTATGATGTGGCTGAAAAACGGTTAGACCGTATTTATAATGAAAAAGCTCGTTTTGCTTTTGCTTTGCATTTGCAAAGTACATTGGATCGTGTGAGAGAAGGTCATATGATCGTCCATCCAGATTTGAATAACGTACGAAAAAATTTTAAGAGGGAATTCCAGGTAGCAATCGATCTTTCAACGATCATTGAAGAAGAAGAACAAGTTGAGATTCCTTTTGATGAAATCGGCTTTATTAGTATGTTTCTTTCTATCAATCTAGGAGAAAGTGAGCCTGTTAAAGAAAACAAAGTAGATGTTCTCGTATTGATGCACGGCAGACAGACTGCTTCAAGCATGTTGGAGATGGCACAAGAACTATTAGGAACAAAAGTAGGGAAAGCTTTTAATATGCCACTGGTTATGGAAGTTCAAACAATGTATGAAGAAGTGTTACAATATGTCAAAAACTATCAAGAGCATTTGACGAATGGCCTACTCTTGTTAACAGATATGGGATCATTAAACACCTTCAGTGATTTGATTTATGAAGAGACTGGCATTCGGACGAAAGCTATCACGATGACAAGTACCATGATTGTGATAGAAGCGATACGGATGGCAAGTGTTGGAAGAAGCTTAGAAGATATTTATCAAAATATCCAGCTTTCCTTTGAATCGATCGTACGTGATCAGTTCAAAGCGGAAAAGTCTGAAACTTTACAGCGTAAAAAAGCCGTAATCGTGACATGCTTTACTGGTGAAGGAGTAGCTGCCAAATTATATCAGCGTATTATGCCAGTGATTAATCAAAATAAGGTAGAACTGATCCAGATGCAGTTTTTAGAACGTGAATCATTCAAAAAACACATCGATGCCTTATTGGAAGAATATGAGATCAAAGCAATTGCGGGAACAGTTGATGTTGATTATCAAAATATCCCATTTTTTTCAGCCTATGACGTTTTTGATGATGAAAAACTAAATATTTTAAAGCGTATAGCTGATGATGAGATCCCGACAGCTAAAATTGTCGATTCACTTGCTGGATCATTAAGCGATGTCTTTTCTATTGATGAACTGATCCGTTCATTGCAAAAGACAGTTCAGCAGATCCAGACCGATTTGTCGATTATCGTGGAACCTGGAGTAGATACTGGAATCGTTATCCATTTAGCCTTCATGTTAGACGGATTGATCAAACAAGAAAGCCATCGGCAATTTGAGAAACTGTCTATTTTCTCAAAAATTTATCGTTTGGAAATGGATATCGTTCGGGCAAACTTGATGGCACTAGAACGAAAATATCAGGTAAAAATTCCAGAAGATGATATCGCATTTCTTACACAAATGTTTCTTGAAAATAAAATAAAAAAATGAACACACTAATCATACTGTTTACACACTAAACATCTGTGTGCGCACTATAAAAAAGAGCTAAAAAGCATGAAAACGCTATTTCGGCTCTTTTTTTTATTGGCATGCTTCTTGCGTTATATAAAAGTGTAAAAAAATAAAAGGAGTGTTAAAAATGGCAAAAAAAACAATCATGTTAGTTTGTTCAGCAGGGATGAGTACGAGTTTATTGGTCACAAAAATGCAAAAAGCAGCAGAAGAAAAAGGGATGGAAGCCGATATTTTTGCGGTCTCTGCCTCAGATGCAGATAATAATTTAGAATCTAAGAATGTCGATGTATTATTATTAGGTCCTCAAGTACGTTTCATGAAAGCTCAATTTGAACAAAAACTTGCGCCTAAAGGTATTCCATTAGATGTCATCAATATGCAAGACTATGGCATGATGAACGGAGAAAAAGTTCTTGCACAAGCAGAAAATCTAATGAAATAAATCAAGTATGCAGTTGGGGGTATAACAACGTGGAAGATCAACAAAATCTAGAAGCCATCATGGGGTTAATCATGTTTGGCGGTAATGCAAAGAGCGATGCAATGGAAGCGATTGCGGCTGCTAAAATCGGTGATTTTGAGTTAGCGGATAGGAAAATCGCTGATGCAGAAGAATCACTTATACAAGCGCATCATGCACAAACAGACATGTTGACACAAGAAGCACAAGGAAATCATATGCAAGTGACATTATTGACTGTTCACAGTCAAGATCACTTAATGACATCTATTGCGTTTACTGATTTAGCAAAAGAAATCATCGAACTTTATCGTCGCGTATACAGCGAATAAATACAACTTCTTTTTTGAACGGAAGAAGAAAAATTTTTGAACGGATTTTTTATTTTGTTATAAGGAGAACTCTCTTTATATAAAAAACTTATAGGAGGAAGTAAAAAATGAACGGACTATCAAGTTGGATGGAGAAATACATCCTGCCGGTTGCCGCAAAAATCGGAGCGCAAAAACATTTAGTTGCTTTGCGTGATGCTTTTATCGGCACACTGCCCGCAACAATGGCGGGATCAGTCGCTGTAATGATCAATGCAATTATTCGTGATTTACCGCAACAGTTTAACAGTACCTATGCTGACAGTTTAGCAGCAGACAAAGGAATCTTTGCCGTATTGAATGTCATCATCGGAATCAATGGTTTTGTCTGGAACGGTACACTAGCAATCGCCGGATTGATCTTTGCCTTTTCTTGGGGGTATAATCTTGCCCGAGCTTATGGAGTAAATGATCTAGCTGGGGGGATCGTTGGTTTAGCTACCTTGATTCAAGGTATTTCCTTTGGTCCAGCATTATCAGCAGCATTAGATGTGAATGTTCCTTCAAATGTCGCAGATGCAATCAATAGTTCTGAGATTGGTGCAACGATTGCAGATGGCACACTGTCAGTTGGATTATGGGGTTGGCTAAAACTAGATCATTTGAATGGAAACGCTTATTTTACAGTTATGATCATGGGAGCTATTTCAGTCATTATTTTTTGTAAATTGATGCTTGCCAACATTACGATCAAAATGCCTGATTCAGTACCACCAGCAGTATCTAAAGCATTTGCAGCCATTTTACCAGCGACGATCGCTTTATACGTCATTGCTATTATCAATTATATCGTAGGTCGTGTAGCTGATGGGCAACTGATCATTGATTTGGTGCAAAAATATATTGCAGAACCATTCCTAGGATTATCTCAAGGGTTGGGAGCAGTATTGATCGTCACAGTATTTGTTCAAGTATTCTGGTTCTTTGGTATTCATGGACCAAATGTATTGGCACCAGTGCTAGAGGGAATCTGGGGACAAGCACAACTAATCAATATTGATATTTTCCAAAAAGGTTATAACGGAAAAACTGGTACACCAGCCGTGTTAGATGCAATCGAAGATGGAAAAGCTTATATGTGGGTCCGCGGATCGTTCGATGCTTTTGCATGGTTTGGCGGATCAGGCGGAACGATCGTCTTACTGATAGCTATCTTGATTTTCTCTAAACGTGCAGATTATCTAACAGTAGCTAAATTATCCATTGGGCCTGGTATCTTCAATATCAACGAACCAGTGATGTTTGGTCTGCCAATCGTATTGAATGCAATCATGTTTATCCCATTCTTGATTGCTCCAGTAGTAGCAACAGCAATTGGATGGACAGCTACTTATCTTGGCCTAGTCGCTCCGGTATCGCAGCAAGTCACATGGGTAGTACCGCCGTTCTTATTGTCATTCTTAGCAACAGGAGCGGATTGGCGGGCACCGATCGTAACATTAGTATGTATGGTCGTGACTTTCTTGATTTGGGCACCATTTGTCATCTCTGCAAACAAAATGGACCCTGCCGCAGGCGAACAACAATAAGATGAACGTGAGGAGCGGGACGCTTTAAGTTTCGTTCCTCATAATGAATTTTCGAGGAGGAACTGAAATGATTACAATTGCCAGTGCAATGCAACAAGATGAAATCAAAGAATTGTTAGAAGGATACAATGAAGAAGGAATGACTTTTACATTTAAAGAAAAACAAGGAATCAAGCTGTTCTTTGAAACAAGTGCAGAAGATCCGGAAGTTGCGGCTAAAAAAGCAAAGGAACTAATCAAAGCACAGCCTTGGGGAACAGTCCTTTATTTTCAATCAACAGCTGTTTAGAAAATGGTTTAAAAAGATAGGATGGTTGAGATGATAAAAAACGGTTTATTTTTATGTAGTATTGGTTCTTTGATCGTGTTGTATAGTTTGAATCCACATTCGCAAAGGTATGATTTGTATAGTATGGTCACAGGTCTTTTTCTAACAGGATTAGGAATCTATTTCTTCATGAAGGGGAAAAAAAGAGAAGAAGCAAAGGAGAAAAATAACTAATGGAAATCACGAAAAAATTAAATATTCCAGCATCGTTTTTTTACGATAAAGTTATGGACTCTGTCCTTTTCGATGTACGTAAAGCGACCGGCAAATCAGTAACTAGAAAACAGCTGAAAAATTTGGAGTACGTCAAACAATTCTCGCAAAATAACCGGGCTCGCATAAAAATCGAAGAAGTCATTGAAAACCAGTCTTATAAGTTTCGTACATCGACAACGAAGAATGAATTCGTCGTTCATTATCAAATCAAACCATTGGACGATTCGACCTGTGAGGTTCATTACACAGAAAAAATGGAGTCTTATGGCATGCTTCAAAAGTTGAATGATATGCTTTTAGGAACAATCTTGATGTATTTTAAACGGAGACGTTTCAAAAAAATGCTAGATATGATCGAAGCAACGTATTAAATCAATGAAACATGGTACTATTTAGTTATTGAAAAATGAAGTAAGCTAGAAGGAATTTTTCATAGGAAGATAGATCTTTCCTGCGAATCCTCACTAGCTTTTTTGTAGGAAGGGGCAGCAAAATGACAAACAAAGTAAGAGAGCTAGGTGTATCTTCGATTGAGGAAATGTTTGATTTAGCCACTTATGCATTTAATGGGGCAGATACACCTGAAAGGCGAGAACGTTTTCGTACACTTGCGGAGAATTCTTGGAATTACGGATTTTTTGATGAGGAGGATCGGCTAACAAGTCAAGTCATGGCGACCCCTTTTCCAGTGAATTTTTACGGACAAGAGTACCTAATGGCCGGCATTGGCTATGTTGCTTCTTATCCAGAAGCAAGGGGACAAGGCGGGATCAATCAGATCATGGAAAAGATCCTTGAAGATTGCCGTGATCGTAAAGTAAGCTTATCTTATCTGGCGCCATTCTCCTATCCCTTCTATCGGCGCTATGGCTATGAACAATCATTTGATAAAATCAGTTATCAACTAAACAGTCGTGATGTGCCGTTTATCAAAAAAAAATCTGGAAAAATAAAGCGTATGGATTTTGAAGATGCAAAAGCTGCAATCAGAAGAATTTATGAACAGATGCCGGAAAACCAACGAGCTGGTCTGAAGCGCGAAGACTGGTGGTATACGTATAAATTCAAGCAAAAAGGCGATTACCAGTTTGCTTTGCATTTTGATGATAATGAGGAAGCAACGGGATATATCGTTTATCAGCTTGCAACGTCTTCCTTTATTATTGCGGAGTGGGGATTTTTGGATCATGATGCTTTTTGCAGCCTTGTTCGCTTCGTAAGTTCTCACAATGGTGCTTTTGAAACATTTGAATATTCATGCGGCTACGGCGGTAATGATCAAAATTATCTATTAGAAAATCCATTTGCTTCTGTAATGATCACACCTTATATGATGGCGAGGATCGTAGATATTTCTTTGTTTTTGGAAAATTATCCATTTAAAAAGAGACAAGCTGCATTTGCCCTACAAATAAAAGAAGATCATTATGCGAAATGGAATGAAGGAATCGTGGAAGTAACAATCGAAAATGGAAAAAATCATCTCTCAAAAGTAGAACAAACAAAACTCCCAATCGTTCGAGGAAGTATCCAACATATCACGCAGCTATTATTAGGGTATCGTAAAGTGGAAGAGTTGGTATTCCAAGAAAGAATACAGGTGACAAAAGAATATGAAGAAACGTTAAGCTCAATCTTGCCACAGCAACAGCCAATTCTTAATGACTATTTTTGATAAAAAACGGGTGATGACAATATTTTTGTCACCACCCTTTTGTTTTTCATTTGGCATTTGAAGGAAAATGTTAAAGTAAATCCTCTTTTTTCGTAAATTTGAATTTTTTGTTTTCTTTTGTTTTAGGGTTTTCTTTTTTGTGGTCTTGGATTGCTTCTTTCGTAATCTTTTCCCGATTTTTTTTAGATGAATCTAAGCGTTCTGCGTATACTTTTTCTTTTGGCTTATCATTCATTGGAAAGAACCTCCCTACATTATTTCATTCTACCTCTAGTTTATCATCTGTTAAGGACTAGTGGAAACGTTTTGCCTAACTTATAAGCTGATTTTTTTAGCAGATAAGCTTGCAAGTAAAAAACAAACAAGCTACAATTGATTTATTGAAATTGTTCCTGTAGCTCAGTAGGATAGAGCAATCGCCTCCTAAGCGATAGGTCGCTGGTTCAATTCCAGTCAGGAACGTACAAATAACCCCTGTATCCTTTGCGGTACAGGGGGTTATTTTGTATAAGTAGACATTGTAGTTTCTAAACTGCTATGTCCTAAACGTTTCGATACGCTAAGTATATTTACTCCTTGATAAAGTAAAATAGATGCATGCGTATGTCTTAGTCCATCAATAAACAGTCGAAGAGAAAATAGGGAAAAATTGATTACTAAAGAAAAACTTACTAGGTCGACGGTGTAGTTGATTTTCATACTTCAATAGATTCGAATTAAACGATTTCGATTGGCTTATACCAGTCCTATCCAACGAAAGATATATCGTTCTTAACTCTAGCGGTATAACTTGAAGCTTTACGTAAAGCCAATGGGAATGAACTGGAGATGACTTTTTATTATTTTTAGTAATAGCTGATGGGTTAATACTTACAACTTTCCTTTTCAAAGTACCATATAAAAAAACGGTGGGGTTGTTTAGCGAAATAAAGGATCTAAGCCAATAGCTTAGATCCTTTATTCTATGCTTTATATTATTTTTTGCATGTGTGCGAAAGTATACTCAAGCCCAATCGCCATTTCGGAAAATCGGTACTGTAGAGCCATCTTCACGGATTCCGTCGATATCCATCTTGTCAGATCCTACCATGAAATCTACGTGGGTTTGACTTCTATTCAATCCAGCTTCTGCTAATTCTTCATCGGACATTTCTGTACCGCCTTTCACACTGAAGGCATAAGCAGAACCTAGTGCTAAGTGATTCGATGCGTTTTCATCAAATAATGTATTGAAAAAGATGATGCCAGATTGAGAAATAGGTGAAGGGTCAGGTACAAGTGCGACTTCTCCTAAACGACGCGCACCTTCATCTGTATCAAGCAGTTTTGCTAAGACATCTTCTCCTTGTTCGGCAGAA
Organism: Enterococcus sp. DIV0436a; assembly: GCF_051711605.1. Taxonomy (NCBI): domain Bacteria; kingdom Bacillati; phylum Bacillota; class Bacilli; order Lactobacillales; family Enterococcaceae; genus Enterococcus; species Enterococcus sp. DIV0436a. The sequence continues at coordinate 2,022,633 of NZ_JBIONA010000001.1, read as the reverse complement.
AAATCAACAACTTTTCCATCTTTAAAAGTAAATTTCATACCCGAGATGATGGTGCCAGCATAACTCAGTGGCTTTGTACTTGAAATGTAACCATCTACTCGATGACTGTCAGGTGCTGTGAACACTTCTTCCGTCGGCATATTTGCCATGAATTTTTCTCCACGAGCATTATAGCTTCCAGCGCCTTCCCAAAGATGGTTTTTAGGCAATCCGATAATGATATCTGTACCGGGAGCAGTATAGTGAAGGGCAGAAAATTGTTCTCGATTCAATTCTTCTGCTTTTTTTGCTAATTTTTCATCATGCTTCTTCCATGCTAAGACAGGGTCTTCTTCATAGACACGAGTCGTTTTGAAAATCTGATCCCATAATGCCTCAACTTGTTTTTCTTCTGGCAGTTCTGGGAAGACTTTTGCTGCCCATTGTTTACCAGCCGCAGCCACGACAGTCCAACTGACTTTATTTGCTTGAGTTGCCTTGCGTAAATTCATTAGTGCTTTGCCATTCGCTGATTGATAAGACGCTACTCGATGGCTATCTACACCAGCAAATGCATCGGGATCGGCAGAAACAACGCTGATCCTGCTTGCTCCTTTTTCAAGCCATTCATCCGCTTGATCGATTTTAGATTGTGGTACATTCTCAATACGATCCGTTGCAGCATGTAAAAGAAATTCTCTTTGGATCTGGTCGTCAGTCCATTGAACGATAACCTCAGCGGCTCCTAGTTTATAAGCTTCTTGTGTGATCAATCGAGCAAGGGGTGCCTGTTCCACGCTGATCTGTAAAACAACTGTGTGTCCTTTTTCTGTGGCTACGCCAGTTTCTGCAATTAAGCGTGCATATTTTTTTAGAAGTTCATTAAAATCAGATAACATAATAAAAATTCCTCCTCACCATTTTTTCTGGTAACTATTAGCATGATACCATTTAATTATGATTCAAACAATGAGGCTTTAAATAAAAAAAGGAGGTTATTTTTTTAAGGTTAAGTTTCATGATATATGTTACTACTTGCTATTTCAGCTTGTGAAGAAAATCAAAAACTAATTTTGCATATCAAAAAAAACATGTTACAATGAAATTAATCAATGGTGGAAGCGTTATAAAAAAATTAAGGAGATTAAAAAAATATGGCAAGAAAAAAGACGATTACTAGAGAACAGATTTTGGCAGCTGCTTATGAAGTAGCTGCCACCGATGGATTTACACGATTTACTGCGAGAAACATCGCGAACAAAATGAATTGTTCCACGCAACCGATTTATCTTGAGTTTAAAAATATGGATGACTTGAGACAAGCTCTTTTTGAGCAGATCTATGATCATTTACAATATGAAGTGTTCACTGTTGAGCATACAGGGAATACGATTATCGATCTTGCTTTTAATTATATCCATTTTGCAAGAAGAGAGAAGAAGTTGTATCGTTCACTGTACTTAGAAGAATATGGTGGAGGAAAAGAGATGCAGAATTTCTCTTATACTTACTTTGTGAATACAGTGAAACGCGATCCAGCTTATGTGAATCTTTCAGAAGAGCAGATCGAATCTTTGTATAATGGGACATGGATCATAGCTACTGGGATCGCAGCTTTGATGTCTTCAAGCATCATCCATCCAACTGATGAACAGATTGAAAAGATGATCCAAGACAGTATAGATGCTATCTTGAAATTCAAAGAACCAATCGAAATCGATTGAATATACTCAAAAGTTCCACAAATCAGTAGGTAACAAGAGATGTGTCAAAATAAGGAAAAGTTCGTTTTTCTTACAGCGTATGCATTTTTAACTCCCGAAGAACTCTTCCATGAATGCAATGAATAAAAGAGCCATACAGATTGAATAAATCTGGATGGCTCTTTTATTGCAAGTATATTAAATTTTTGCGACTAGTTCTTTAGCGAAAGCTTCTAAATTTTCGATATCTTCTTCTTCAGCATTCAGATCCACTTTAACATTTTCGGCTCCTTTTGATGCGCCTGTTTTTGCAAAAGCAGCATCGAAATCATCCACCGATTTGCAGAATTCATCGTAAAAAGTATCACCAGATCCGCAGACACCGTAAATTTTTCCCGATAGATCCAATTCTTGCAAGTCTTCATAAAAGTCTACGATCTCATCAGGCAGATCGCCATCATCGTATGTATAAGTAGCTACTACGCAAATATCTGCCTCCTCGAATTCATCTGCATCTACTTGGGTACATTCGTTGATTTCGACTTCGATATCCAGATTTTCAAATGCTTCTGCAACAATATCGGCGATTTCTTCAGTGTTTCCTGTCATGCTAGCATATACGATTTTTGCTAAAGCCATGATGTGCCTCCTCGTTTATAATTATTTAACAATTATGAATTATACCAAAACATCATTGAAAAGAAAATAAAACCTAGAGACACCTGGGGAATGTCATTTGGCTAAATGTATGCCGCTATGTTAAAATGAGAGGGATTTGTAAAAAGGAGACGAAAATATGATTACTTTAAAATCAGCACGTGAAATTGAAATGATGGCAGAATCTGGAGCTTTATTAGCAGATGTACATAAAAATCTGCGTGATTTTATAAAACCAGGAATCACAAGTTGGGATATTGAGGTATTTGTCAGAAACTATATCGAGAGTCATGGCGGAATTGCTGCGCAAATTGGCTTTGAAGGGTATGAATATGCGACTTGTATCAGTATAAATGATGAAATTTGTCATGGATTCCCTCGTAAAAAGCCTTTGAAAAACGGTGATTTGGTAAAAGTCGATATGTGTATCGATTTGAAAGGCGGCATTTCTGATTCTTGTTGGGCCTATGTAGTTGGAGAATCTACACCTGAGATCGACCGATTGATGGAAGTAACGAAGAAAGCTTTGTACATCGGTATTGAGCAAGCACAAGTAGGGAATCGGATTGGTGACATCGGTCATGCTATCCAAACTTATGTAGAAGGCGAAAATCTAGCGATCGTTCGTGATTTTATTGGTCATGGCGTTGGTCCTACGATTCATGAAGAACCAGCAGTTCCTCATTACGGAGAAGCTGGAAAAGGGTTGCGGTTGAAAGAAGGCATGGTTATCACGATCGAACCTATGGTTAATACCGGAACTTGGAAAATGAAAATGGATCCTAACGGCTGGACTGCGTATACAAGAGACGGCGGACTTTCTTGCCAATATGAACATACATTGGCTATTACTAAAGATGGTCCAAGAATTTTGACATCACAAGGAGAAGAAGGCACTTATTGATCTAGCCAGTCAATAGGTACGGGAGAGGTACATGAAAGTTTGGAACAAAATAAAACAAAATGAAAATCTGATGCGCTTTATTGAGACGACTCAAAAGCGCATCACTGATTCAGAAATGAGTACGACCTCTGTCGTCGTTGCTTATTATTTACTCTTGTCTTTATTTCCATTGATTATTGCTTTTGGTAATATTTTACCGTTTCTCCACATCGATCAAGAGACTGTACTGACCTATTTACGAGAAGTGATTCCTGAGACCGTTTACCAGTTTATCGGTCCTGCAATCAAAGACCTTTTGACACAAAGTTCAGGAGGCTTGTTATCCGTTTCTGCATTAGCGGCTTTATGGTCTGCAAGTCAAAGTATCAATGCTTTGCAAATTGCGATGAATAAAGCGTATGGCGTAGAAAATAGAAAAAATTTTTTGATCGTCCGTTTCTTCTCACTAATTGTCATTGTCTTGTTCATGATTGCTATTAGTGGGGTAACTATCGTTCTTGGGTTGGGACAGCTGATTTTGGATGCTATTCAGCCAATCGTACAAATACCCGTGAACTTTATCGATCAGTTCCAAACTTTGAAGTGGCCAATCACATTGGTAGCTTTATTTGTCATCATGTTCTTGATTTATTTAATTGTCCCTAATGCTCAGTTGAAGTTGAAGACGATCATTCCGGGCACGATCTTCGCTACTGTCGGCTGGATGCTGTTATCACAAGTGTTTAGTATCTATGCTAGGTATTTTGCAACGAGGATCAGCGGTTATCAGATCATAGGAAGTTTTATTGTACTCATGCTTTGGCTTAATTTTGCTGCTACGATCATCATTTTGGGCGGAATCATCAATGCAGTTGTTCAAGAATACGTGACGGGTCATCAAATCAAAAAACGTCGAGATCCAAGCCGAAAATGGTTCAATAAATTGAAAACTAAATTTTCTCATAAAAAAAAGTAGAAACAAGAGTTCTTATTGTAAATTTATATCAGTAATTTATAATAATTATGACTCTTAATTAAAGTAGGTGCCCATATGCTTGTTTCTTTTAGTATGGTTATAAGATTTTTTCTGACAATTTTATTATCACTGATATTAACACCTGTATTCAAAATCATTTCAGTACAAACAGGTATGGTCGACAAACCAAATGAAAGAAGAATAAATAAAGTTCCAATGCCTTCAGCGGGCGGACTGCCTATCTTTATTTCATTTGTTATATCGACTTTATTCTTATTCCGTAAAATTATCCCTCAATCGTATATTGTACCGATCTTGATTGCTTCTTTAGTAATCATAGTCACAGGAGTGCTCGATGATAAATATGAGCTGACACCTAAACAAAAAAGTATAGGGATCTTGATTGCTTCTCTTATTATTTATTTTGTAGCAGATATACGTATTGATTCCTTCACGCTTCCTTTTATTGGATATATCCAACTAGGCTGGCTTAGTTTTCCCGTAACGATTTTTTGGATCTTCGGTATCACGAATGCGGTCAATCTGATTGACGGTTTGGATGGGCTGGCGGCAGGGATTTCATTGATCGGTTTAATTACGATAGGAATCATTGGATATTTTTTCCTCCATGCTTCTACAGTGTATATTCCAGTTGTTATTTTCTGTCTTGTAGCAAGTATTATCGGTTTTTTTCCTTACAATTTTTATCCGGCAAAGATTTATTTAGGCGATACAGGAGCTCTATTCCTAGGGTTTATGATGGCCGTCCTTTCACTACAAGGGCTGAAGAACGTGACTTTTGTTTCATCGATTTCTTTGCTGATCGTCATGGGAGTGCCGGTAACAGACACGTTTTTTGCTATCATTAGGAGAAAAGCAAACCGTGTTTCTTTTTCTACAGCAGATAAAAAACATCTTCATCACCGACTAATCAGTTTAGGCTTTACTCATAAAGGTGCTGTCCTGACGATTTATGCGATGGCTTTGATGTTTTCTTTCACAGCTATGGTCATGAATTATACTGGAAGAATCGGAACGATCATATTGATTATTGCCATGTTGTTTGCTGCAATTTTATTATTTGAATTGATTGGTCTGATCAATGAAAAACATCAGTTTATTTTAAAAACATTGCGATTTTTAGGGAATAAAGAGTACCGTACGCAAGTAAAACAGAAATATTTGAAGAAATGGAACCGTCATATAGATGAATAACAAATTAAACCAGCCGATCCTTATTAGTATTGTGACGGCAAACAGTGATAAAATTTTTCGGACACTAGATAATTTTATTTCAACTGTAAAAGATGAAACAGCAGTAAAAATCCGAATTTTTGACAACAATTCACTTCCCGAGTACAAAAAAAGACTAACAGAGTATAGGAAATATCCCTACATCGATATCTATTTTCATGATGAAAATTCCGGATTTGGTTATGGACATAATCACAATCTGATAGCTAGCGATTCTCGCTATGGCATTATTTGTAACCCAGATATTTTAGTGGATGAAGAGACAGTTACAGCATTGGTCTTGTTATTGAAAGAACATCCGGAATGTGCGATGTTAGCACCTAAGATTCTTAATGAAGATGGAACAACTCAGCACCTCATCCGTGAGCAGCTGGCTGTTTTTGATTACGTTTTGCGCTTTGTGCCTTTCAAATGGGTCAAAAAAAAGTTTGACAAACGACTGGCTGTGTTTGAATGCCGAGGATTGCCTACTGATGCTAATAGTTATGTACGGATGATCTCAGGTAGTTTTATGGTAGCTGATATTGATAAATTTAAAGAGATAAAGGGGTTTGATGAGCGTTTCTTCATGTACTTTGAAGACAACGACTTGTGTTTGAGTTTTGAAAAAGCAGGTTACAAGTTATTGTACACACCCTTTTATGCAGTTATCCATTTTTACGGGAAGGGTGCGCATCGAAATGCAAAACTGTTTCGCGTGTTTTTGACTTCTATGATGAAATTTTTCAATAAGTGGGGGTGGCGTTTTTTCTGATGAAACCAGAAATATTAGTAGTCGTTGTGCTTTATCAGCAACTATTCAGTCAATCTCCAGCTTATGGACCATTAAGCAAAGCACTTAGCGAAAAGCAAATTCAGCTTATTATTTACGATAATAGTCCTCAAAGGCAGCAAAATGAGCTGTTTGAAAAAGAAAATATCGTTTATCATCATGATCCGCAAAATCCTGGTTTAGCGGTGGCTTATAATTTTGCGTTGTCTCAAGCAGATGAAGGAACACGTTGTCTCGTCACTCTGGATCAGGATACGAGGCTAGTCGACGATTATTTTGAACTATTGCGTAAAGTAACCTTTACAGATGAATGTGTTGCTGCAGTTCCGATGATTTTTTCTGGGAGCCGACAAGTTTCTCCCCTATATTCAGATCGTTATATCAATCGTACAGCTCAAGCAGTAGAAGTTGAAGGCCCAACAGCTGAACGAATCATGGCAATCAATTCAGGTGTTGCCTGGTCTGTCAAATTTCTAAAAAAGATTGGCGGGTTTAATCCTGCTTTTTCTTTAGATTTTTTGGATCATTGGCTGTTTTGGAAAGTGGATCAGTTGGAAAAAACTGTGGAGATCCTTCCTGTACGAATGGAACATGATCTTTCGGTTTTAGACTATGAAAAAGTTTCAAGTAATCGATACCGTTCTATTTTACAAGCAGAAAATCGATTTTATCATGAATATGATCAAAGGCATTTATCCAGTCACCGACGACAATTATTGTTAAGAACAGCTAAACAGTTCTTGACCGTCAAAAACCGGCATATCTGGCGGATGACTTTGCGCTCATATGTTAAGAATTGGAAGGTGTGAATTCGTGCGTTCGGTTTGTATAGCTACCTTTAATGGAGGCAGATATTTAAGAGAGCAGTTAGATAGTATTTTATCTCAGCTTTCAGCAGAAGATGAAGTAGTCATTTCTGATGATGGGTCAGTAGATGATACATGGGATATATTAACTGAATACGCAGAAAAAGATAAGCGAATCCAGCTTTTTTCGGGGCCTCGTCAAGGATTGATCGCTAATTTTGGTTATGCGATCCAGCAGACGAAAGGAGATCTAATCTTTTTGGCAGACCAAGATGATGTTTGGTTGGAGACAAAAGTGAAAAAGATCACTGACTATTTTGAGCAGAATCCGGATCAGCTAGTAGTAGTTTCTGATTTAATCATTGTGGACAGCGAGCTGCAAGAGATCCATGATTCGTATTTTTCGTTTCGAAATTCCAAAGAAGGATGGCTTAATAATGTGATAAGAAGTCACTATATTGGTGCTGGTATGGCTTTCCGGTCTTCTTTAAAACCCGATATTTTGCCGATCCCGTCAGAAGTGCCGATGCATGATATGTGGATTGGTTTGCTGGGAGGAAAGAAGACTGGGTTCCTAAGAGAACCGTTAACTCTGTACCGAAGACATGATTTAAACGCGAGTGAGATTGAAACACATTCTAAATTACGGCAAAAAATTTCTTGGCGTGTTCATCTGATTACGGCGTTGATCAAACGAAAATGGTTTAAACGTTGATAAAAGATGTTTAAATCCTTAATATTTCCATGACAAATATAACAATTGATGAGATAATAACAAAGTGAAATTTGAAATCAAAAAGGAGAGCATATATCCATGAAGGGAATCATTCTTGCTGGGGGCAGCGGAACACGTCTGTACCCTTTAACAAAGGCAACATCGAAACAATTGATGCCGATTTATGACAAACCAATGATTTATTATCCAATGTCTACTCTGATGTTGGCGGGAATCAAAGAAATTCTGATTATTTCAACGCCACAAGATACACCACGTTTCAAGGAATTATTTGGAAACGGAAATGATTTAGGACTGCAGATCGAATATGCAGTACAAGAAAGTCCAGATGGATTGGCACAAGCGTTTATCATTGGAGAAGAATTTATTGGAGATGATAGTGTCTGCTTGGTATTAGGGGACAATATTTACTATGGTGGCGGTCTGTCTAAAATGTTGCAACGAGCAGCTTCAAAAGATACAGGCGCGACAGTATTTGGCTATCATGTCAATGATCCAGAACGCTTTGGTGTAGTAGAATTTGATGAGAATATGCAAGCTTTGTCGATTGAAGAAAAGCCTGCTCAGCCAAAATCAAATTACGCTGTAACTGGCCTTTATTTTTATGACAATGAGGTAATTTCTATCGCTAAAGGTATCAAACCTTCAGAACGTGGAGAACTAGAGATTACGGATGTCAATAAAGCATATTTGGATAAAGGAAAACTATCCGTAGAACTTATGGGACGCGGATTTGCTTGGCTTGATACAGGAACACATGAATCATTGCTTGAAGCATCTACCTTTATCGAAACAATTGAAAAACGTCAGAACTTAAAAGTGGCTTGTTTGGAAGAAATTGCTTACCGTATGGGCTACATCGATAAGGAACAATTGCTGGCCCTTGCACAGCCATTGAAAAAAAATCAATACGGTCAATATTTATTGAATTTGGCCGCTGAATAAGGAGTCCTTACAGATGAAAGTAACAGATACAAAATTAACAGATGTCAAAATCGTAGAAATGGACGTCTTTGGCGATCATCGCGGTTTCTTCACAGAAAGTTATTCAAAAGCAAAATTTGCAGAACATGGATTGAAATATGACTTTGTTCAAGACAACCATTCACTATCAGCTGAAGCTGGTGTCCTTCGGGGGCTTCATTTCCAAAAAGGAGAAGCTGCACAGACAAAATTGATTCGGGTAGTCACTGGAGCAGTTTTAGATGTAGTAGTGGATATCCGCAAAGGTAGCCCGACTTATGGTCAATGGGACGGATTTATCTTATCTGAACATAATCATCGACAGTTGCTTGTACCTAAAGGATATGCCCATGGATTCGTTACTTTGACACCAAATGTGAACTTCCTTTATAAGTGTGATAATTACTATAATGCAGAAGCAGATGGGGGCATCGCATTTGATGATCCAGATTTAGCGATTGATTGGCCAATTGATCCATCAAGAGCGATTATGTCGGAAAAAGATCACCGTCATCCGACATTAAAAGAATTTGAAGCAGAAAATCCATTTGTTTACGGAGAAATCTAAGAATTAAGGAGAAATTTTCTTATGAAAAACATCATTGTTACCGGAGGTGCCGGATTCATCGGCTCTAATTTCGTTCATTACGTGGTAAACAATCATCCAGAAGTGCATGTCACTGTTTTGGATAAACTGACTTATGCAGGAAACAAAGAGAACTTGGCTGGACTTCCTAGCGATCGCGTAGAATTGGTCGTAGGAGATGTTGCAGATGCAGAATTAGTGGACCGTCTAGTAAAAGAAGCGGACGCAGTTGTTCATTACGCGGCAGAATCCCATAACGATAATTCATTAAAAGATCCTTTCCCATTTGTACAAACGAATATCATTGGTACGTATACACTTTTAGAAGCTTGCCGCAAGTATGATGTACGCTATCATCACGTATCTACTGACGAGGTTTACGGCGATCTTCCATTACGTGAAGACCTGCCAGGACATGGGGAAGGCGAAGGAGAAAAATTCACTGCGGAAACACCATATAATCCTTCAAGTCCATATTCTTCTACAAAAGCTGGTTCAGATCTGTTAGTAAAAGCATGGGTGCGTTCTTTTGGCTTACGTGCAACCATTTCAAACTGTTCAAACAACTATGGTCCTTATCAGCATATTGAAAAATTTATTCCTCGCCAAGTAACGAATATCTTAAGCGGTATTCGTCCAAAATTATATGGCGAAGGAAAGAATGTTCGTGACTGGATCCATACGAATGATCATTCTTCAGCAGTGTGGCTGATTTTGACGAAAGGCAGAATTGGCGAAACCTATCTGATCGGTGCAGACGGTGAAGAAGATAATAAGACCGTGATGGAATTGATCTTAGAAATGATGGGTCAACCAAAAGATGCGTACGACCATGTAAACGACCGTGCAGGACACGACTTGCGTTATGCAATCGATTCGACAAAATTACGGGAAGAGTTAGGATGGAAGCCTGAGTTTACGAACTTCCGTGATGGGTTGGCTGACACGATCAAATGGTACGAAGAACATGAAGACTGGTGGAAAAAAGAAAAAGAGGCCGTTGAAGCAGCATATGCCAAAAATGGACAATAATACAGAGAAAATGTCACTGTATTAATGGAAAAACACATGTGAGGCAGGCGCTCGCCTGTCTCTTTTTTAAAATAAAAATCAAGGAGCGGATAATCATATGTTTTTATTAACTGGAGGAAATGGGCAACTAGGTACAGAATTGCGCCATTTATTAGATGAAAAAAATCTGCCATATGTTTCAACAGATGCAAAAGACTTGGATATCACAGATGCCGAGAAAACAATGGCTTACATCACAGAATTAAAACCTGATGTTATTTTCCATTGTGCAGCTTACACAGCAGTAGATAAAGCAGAAGAAGAAGCAAAAGAATTAGATGAGAAGATCAATGTTGATGGTACAAGAAATGTAGCACTTGCAGCAAAAGCTGTGAATGCTCAATTCGTCTATATCAGTACAGACTATGTTTTCGATGGAAAAAACAAAAATGTAGAATACGAAGTAGACGACCAAACGAATCCACTAAATGAATATGGTCGTACGAAATTATTAGGCGAAAAAGCAGTAGAAGAGATTTTAGAAGACTATTATATCATACGAACTTCTTGGGTTTTCGGGATCTATGGACACAATTTCGTCTTCACGATGCAACGCCTAGCGGAAACCCGCGACAAACTGACTGTAGTAAATGACCAGTTTGGGCGACCAACTTGGACACGTACTTTGGCAGAATTTATGGTATATGTCATCGAAGAAAAAGCACCATTTGGTATTTATCATTTGTCGAACGAAAATAGCTGTTCTTGGTATGAATTCGCAAAAGAAATATTGAAAGATACAGATGTAGAAGTTGCACCTGTTACGTCAGAAGAATTTCCGCAAAAAGCAACACGTCCGCAGTATTCAGTCATGAGCCTGAAAAAGACAGAAGCGTTAGGATTTGTCATACCAACTTGGCAAGAAGCACTTGCGCAAATGCTGGAAGCTGCCAAAAAAATGAATAAGTAATTTCCTTTTTATCAAATAGAATTTGGAGCATGATATGGAAAAACAAACAAGAAGTGCACGACGAAAAGAAAAGCCAAAAGCGAACCAGGCAGGTTCGAATTTGGTGCTTGACCTGTTTCTAAAACTCCGCTATCTTATTGGCGTTTTAGTCATCGTGGTCATCGTTACTTTTAATTTAAACGGAAGTTCACTTGGTGTTTGGGATAAATATGTGTCGCAAAGAGACGATGGGAAAAAAACTGATGTGATTTTTGGACAGAATCGGGAAGTGCGGTCAGACGAATGGCTGGTGCAGACACCTTTTTACCTCTCACAAGCTGAAGAGGACTTTCCGTTGGTGAACGAGGATTATTCATTAAACGGACAAAACATGATCATTGCGTATAATTCTCCTGTAAAGGATATTACGGTTATCGGAAAACCATTCAACTGGGGATTCTTTTTCCTCGGAAGAGATCGAGGACTTTCCTTTTATTGGGCGATGAAATTAGTCGTCATGGTCTTGCTTGGATTCGAAGTACTGATGATATTAACGAAGAGAAAAAAAGCTCTATCGCTAATCGGTGCATTTGCGCTGACATTTTCTCCAGCAGTCCAGTGGTGGTTCATGCAACATGTGGGCGATTTGATTTTCTTTACTTTGGGACTGATGACTGCTTTTTATCATTATTTCTACAATCATGATAAAAAATGGCTACGAACGTTGATGATGCTTTTGGTGGTTATTTTCGGTATTGGGTTTATTTTAGTGATTTACCCAGCCCATCAAGTGATGCTGTCGTACTTGCTGATTTTTTATTTTGTTGGCCTGCTTATTTACTATAGCAAGAAAGTTTCATGGGATCTGTTGGATGTAGTGTTGATTGGAGGGGCAGTTTTATTTATTGGCGGAGTCATGGTTCATTTCTGGCTAACGTCAAAAGACGCATTGTTAGCTTCTTTGAATACCTTATATCCAGGAAAACGGGTAAGTACTGGAGGAAAGTGGACGATTGGCGAATTTTTTTCTTTCCTTACAAATTGGAAAATTCCTTTTGAAGATATCAACTATTCGAATAACTCTGAAGTGGCCCTGTTCTATCACTTTTTTCCAACTGTATTCCTAGCAAGTCCATTTGTGTTATTTGGCAAAAAAGATAGCGAACAAAAGTTACTGGGACGTATTTTGATGATTTTTTGTCTGTTTTCTATCTTTTGGATTACCGTTGGGTTGCCAAAATGGCTAGCAGAAATCACTCTGCTGTCTTATGTTCCTCCATTAAGAGCCATCCTTACTTTTAGTTTTGCGGCTTGTTTATTATCGATCTGGTTTATCGCTTATATTTGGAGAGAAGATGTTATTCCTATTTGGTATAAATTCATTTTGTTGGCAGTAAATGCATGGTCTTATTTCTATGCGATTACGCATTCGAAAATAGATAATTATTTTTCGGATTTTGAAACCATCGCAGTTGCTGTGTTGGGAACAGTGATTTTAGCTTTTGCATTATTTGGCTGGAGACGCTTGTTTTACCTCGCTTTTGCCGCCTTAGTTATCGTATCTGGCTTTTTCGTCAATCCAGTCGTAGAAGGTACAGGAGCGATTTTTGAAAAAACACTGGCAAAAGAAATCCAAAAAATCGATCAACAAGATCCTGGTAAAGTTTGGTTGTCTGAAGATGAATTATATAACTTCACCCCAACATTGGGAGTGAAATCCTTCAATACAGTACGCTTTTATCCAGATATAGCTGCATGGAAGAAAATCGATCCGAAAGAAGAATACGAGAAGTATTATAATCGGTATGCTCATACAAGAGCTTTTATCGCTAAGGAAGATACAAAGTTCATTTTAGATCGTCCAGATATGTTTTCGGTCACGTTGAATTTTGAAGACGCAGAAAAATTAGGGATCGACTATGTGATCAGTAAACGACCATTAACTGATTACAACCAATTATATGAAGCGCAGTTCACGCAGCTATATGGACCGGATAAAGACGGTTATATGATTTTTAAAGTAGAATATCCGGATTATCCAGATGTACCACAAACACAAACTCAGGAAAATCAGCTAGTCGTACAGTAATAGGCTAGCTGAGAATAATCCTGAAATATTAGTAGAAAGGAGAGTGGAGATAATTCAAGCAATCGTACAAAAATTTGTCAACAAAATGAGTGTCGGTTTCTTGCTTTTGTTGCTGACGCTAGTCTTTTTTGTTTGGACAGCAGGGTTAGGTTTTCCAGCAACTTTGTTTATATATAACAATAGTTCATTACTTATCGCTTTTAGTGTGGCTATTTTGCTCATTTTAAATGTTTATAAAGCAAAAGGCGTCGATTTTCTTTATCTAGGTGTTGCGCTTGCCCTTTTCATTTTCTTTTCTTACTTTCGGGAATTAAGAAATGAGTCTTTATTTGGAGATTTACTGTTTCCTTTGATTATTTTATTTTGTTTAGTAATTAAATGGATCGAGTGGACAAAATGGGATCGCGGTATTTATCTGATTGTCTTTACGGTCTTCCTCGGAATCACGTTATATCGTGTATTTACAGAGATCCAAGTACCAGAAGGACAAAGCATCTGGGCTCCAGGCAATTCGCTTTCTGATATTTGGATCAATACGAATACAATCGGAAGTTCTTTGATGACTCTTGCTTTATTGATCAGTGGATTTGCCAGTTCTTTTGAACGATGGTATGTACGAATCATCGGTGCAGTAGCAGTTGTTGCAGCCTTTTTAGGTATTTGGGTCTGCCAATCTAGAGGTGCATTAGTCGCGTTGATTGTTTTTGCGATATTGGATCTTTTACCTAAATCGTTGATGCGTGTCATTCGTGCGCCATTTATTGCCTACACGGTTACGATTCTTTTAGCTTTGCCGATTTCTTATTTGGCGGCTGTCTCTGAAAAAGTCAATTTGTTTACCGGTCGAGAAGATATTTGGCATAAATTCTATCAGACGCTAGGAGAAAAATCTGAACAAGTTTTACTAGGAATGAAAACATTTATCTTCCAACGAGGAAACCAATTTTTAGGAAACCACAATAGTTATAATTCTATTTTGAATATCTATGGATTGATAGGATTTGGGATTGCTGCTTTGCTGCTTATCCTTTTTATTGGTCGCTTAACGTTGAAAGCAGATTTATCCAACGGGCAGATGACTTTTATCTGGGCCTTTTTTGCGGTGATGATGCAGTCATTTATGGAGGATACATTGACTTCATACCCATGGGTTCCGATTATTTATATCCTGTTGGCTATGGCCGTTCATCGATATGATGAACCAGAAGTTGCGGAGGAATTCTATGTTATGGAAGAGGCATATGACGATATGACTTATGATGATACATCTTATGAGGAACAACCAGATAGCGCTCATTCTTCCAGGATCCAACGCTATCATTGATAGGCACAAAATACGAGAGAGGCTGTGACAACCGTCGCAGCCTTTTTTGGTTTATTGCAATTGTCTAGCATCTTCTGTAAAATAGAAACGTTAGAGAAAATCTTGTATCATAGAAAATTAAGAAAGAAATAAGAACGCAGCTCGGTACCAAAAATATGGTAAAATGGCACTTGACTGTAATTCACTGAAAATCGCTTGGAGGAACACAAATGTTTAAAGATTTGTATTTATTTATGAAGGACATTTATCAGAACAGAAAATTACTGCTACAGTTTTCGATCAATGACTTCAAATCAAGATATGCAGGATCGTTTTTAGGAATCTTATGGGCGTTTATCAATCCGCTATTTACTGTATTGATTTATTGGCTGGTATTTGGTGTTGGACTGAAAGCACAAATGATCGATGCAAAATACCCATTTATCGTATATTTAGTTACCGGGATGATTCCCTGGTTCTTCTTCTCAGATGCATTTGCATCAACTACGGTTGTTTTTCGGGAATATACTTATTTAGTAAAGAAAGTCGTATTCAATATTCGTATCTTGCCCACGACGAAAATCCTATCCAATCTGTACACCCATTTATTCTTCATTCTGATTGGCATAGCTGTCGCGCTTATAAATGGTATATATCCTTCAGCAATGTCTTTACAGCTGATTTATTATTTATTTTGCATGTGTGCTTTCTTGACAGGATTGACTTGGCTGACGGCATCGATCCAACCATTTCTACCTGATATCATGCAATTAATTACGATCGTGCTGCAGTTGATCATGTGGACACTACCGATATTATGGAGCCCTAATCAGTTTGATTCAGGTCTTGTAAGCATATTGAAATTAAATCCGCTGTACTATGTTGTTCAAGGTTATCGTGAGTCATTTTTAAGTGAAGCTTGGTTCTGGGAGCATGGAACATATACTTTGTATTTCTGGGTTTTCACGTTAGTAATGTTCGTAATCGGCTCTGCAGTGTTCCGTAGATTGAAACCACATTTTTCAGATGTGCTGTAAGGAGAATAGCTATGACAGAATATGCAATTAGACTAAAAGATATCACAAAATCTTATAATATGTACGCAAAACCTTCGGATCGATTTCGTGAAGCCCTCAATCCTTTTAAGAAATCCTATCATGATGTATTTTATGCGTTGAAAAACGTGAATGTAGAAATAAAAAAAGGTGAGATGATCGGTTTCGTGGGAGAAAACGGATCGGGAAAATCTACAATGTTGAAAATCATTACGGGAGTACTGACACCAACATCCGGCACGATGGAAATCGAAGGAAAAATCTCAGCTTTGCTAGAACTAGGATCAGGATTCAATCCTGAGTATTCTGGCTATGAAAATATCTATTTAAATGGAATGGTTCTAGGATTTTCAAGAGAAGAAGTCGATGAAATGGTCGATGATATCATTGAATTTGCTGATATTGGCGACCATATTTATCAACCTGTAAAAACCTATTCAAGTGGGATGTTCGTTCGTCTAGCTTTTGCTGTAGCGATCAATGTGAATCCTGATATTTTGATTGTGGATGAAGCATTGGCAGTAGGAGATCTTGAATTCCAACTGAAATGTATGGAAAAATTTACAGAAATTAAGAACTCGGGAAAAACGATTTTATTCGTTTCTCATGATATTAGTTCGATTCGCCGTTTTTGTGATCGTTCCTATTGGTTGAAAAATGGAGAAGTTGTCGAATATGGTGATACGATGGAAGTAACGACGAATTACGAAAACTTTTTGAAGAAAAAATCAGTTAAAACAGTAGATCGAAATAAAAACCAAGTAGAACGCTTCGCAGCTCCAGATATCGTAGACGTGACGAAAGCCGAATTGTTGGATAAAGATAAAAATCCAGTGGATATGCTGGAACAAGGAGAAAAACTATACGTTAAAGTAACCTATGAAGTAAAAGACGATACAATCAAAAATCCAGTTTTAGGAATTGCTCTGCGTACAGTCGACAATTTTTATGTGTGCGGACTCAATACTCTACTAGATGGTATCAAGATCCCTTGGAAAAAAGGTGAGAATATCTTTTATCTGGAGTATGAAAAGTTAGGTTTGTTAGCTGGTGAATATTATTTTGACGTTGCGGTCTTTGAAGAAAATGCAACGGTTCCTTTGGTATACAAGACAAAATACATGAACTTGTTTGTCAGCGGTTCTTATATCGGAGAAGGCATCGTGGTCTTAGACCATAAATGGGAAGAAGGGACTCATAGCAATGAAATATGATTTTGAAATGGACCTAGATGAACAAAGCAGTGTGGGAAAAATTGCCGCACAGATCAAACCAGGAAGTAAAGTTTTAGAGTTTGGTCCTGGAAACGGCCGATTAACGAAACATTTGATCGGAGCAAAACAATGTGAAGTGAGCATTGTCGAGCTAGATAAGGAATTGTTCGATTTTGTCAGCGAGTTTGCCCAAGATGGATTTTATGGAGATATCGAAAGTTTTGAATGGGCAAACTATTATGCTGGACAAACATTTGATTACGTTTTGTTTGCCGATGTTTTAGAACATTTGGTAGATCCTGGAAAAACGTTGAAGAAAGTTAGAAAATTTTTGAATGAAGAAGGAGAAATTCTAATTACATTCCCTAACTTGGCGCATAATTCTGTCATGATTGATTTGTTCAATAATCAATTGCCATGGGCTTCTTATGGTTTGCTAGATGAAACTCATAATTCTTTTTATACTCATGATGGCTTCCAAAAAGTTTTTGAAAAAGCAGGATTATACATCAATATTGAAGATTATTTGTACTTAGCTGTAGGTGATACAGAATTAAAATCAACTTATGAAGAATTGCCGGAAGCTGTACGTTATGATTTCAAAATGCGACCATTTGGCGAAGTCTACCAATACTTCTTCTCATTGATGAAACATCCAGTAGCACAAAGTTCCATTGCGCAGCCACAAAATTCTAATTATGTGAAAGTATTAGAAGTAATCCAGCAAACGAAACAAGATGAAATAATTCAACAAATACCATTCAATAATTTCACAGGGGAAAATGAGACACTAAGTTTCCATGTATCAGAATTAGCAGAACGAATGGTGTTTCGCTTCGCGCAGCAACCTAGCTTTATCGAATTCAGCGCAGAAGCTGCTGGAGAAAAACTCACATTTATCGATTCAAATGCTGTAGTCAAAACAGTAAATGATTGTTATTTGTTTGATGGTAAAGATTTACCAGAGTTCTTTTTAACGGATATTGCAGGGAAAGAAGTGACTATCCATTGTCACTATCGTTTTATTGGAGAATTGACACCAACAATGAAAGAATTGCTGGAAACGATCCGTCCAATGGCTGAAGTTACAAAGCAGCTTTCTGAGAAAAATGATGAATTAGAAAGAGAAAATCATCATCTTATTGAGAATAATACAAGATTAGATCAGACGTTGAAAACAACCATAAATCGCTATTGCACGTTGTTGGAAAGTGATGAATGGACAATCAAACATAGATTAGGGCGACGTAAGAAAGAAACATCGAAAAAAATCCAAGAAAAAGAGCTTTCTCTATGTATTGACGAAAAAATCTGGGATGCAGAAACAAAGATATTGAAAATCATCGGGTGGGGAATCGCTAATTCGGATCGCCAACCATTGTCCTATAAGTTATCAGCCGACCAATCACCATTTTTTGAAGCAATTCCTGTTTTACGAGAAGAAGTCAATCAAGCAAAACAGCTAGCTGAAGGAGCAAAAGCAGGATTTGAACTGCGGATCCTTTGCGAGAAGGAACGTTCATTCTTAGTTGAAGCAGTGGCTCAAAATGGTCAATCATGGATCATTGAAATGTAAATAATGATTAACTTATAAAGATAAGGAGTAAACGAATCGTGCAAAAAAAAGAAATTGCCGTATTTATCGATCAAATCACTCGTGAACGGGCCACTGGCGATTTGCTTATTGTGGGCTGGGCAATTGATGAAGTGACCAAAAAAATCCCTACGATAAAGGTAGAAAAAGAAAATGTGATTGCTGAAGCAACACATGTCGTAAGATTGGATATCAATCATTTATATAATCTTGATGTTAAGACCCAAAGCGGTTTTAAGGTACGTTTATCAGGGAAAATGAGAGGAAAAGCAATCTTAGACTTCCAAACAGCAAGACATCAAAATGGCATAGCTGTGAAATTAAACGGTAAATATCCTTATGATGACGGCATTGAATCTTCATGGGAAAGAAAAAAAAGATTACTGAAAAAAGGGATAAATTATGCAAGGACTCATGGCGTAAAAAAAGCAATCCGCCGGGTCAAACTGGAATTGAAACCAGGATCGATCGACTATGCAGAGTGGATCAGTCGTCATGAGAAACCTGATCTGAAAGAGCAAAGGAAAGAAGTACAAGGATTTGCCTACCGCCCATTGATTTCCATACTTATGCCTGTCTATAACGTTGAAATCAAATGGCTCGAAAAATGCATTGATTCAGTACTTGATCAAACGTATGATCACTGGGAACTATGTATTAGTGATGATGCTTCTACTGATCCAGCTATCCGAAAGTGTCTAGAATCCTATCAAGCAAAAGATGATAGAATCAAAGTCGTTTTCCGACAAGAAAATGGACACATCAGTCTGGCAACTAATTCTGCATTGGAAATGGCAGAAGGAGAGTTTATAGCGCTCTTAGATAATGATGACGAATTACCTCCATTTGCCTTATATGAAGTGGCAAAAGTGCTAAACGTACATCCAGAACTGGATTTGATCTACAGTGACGAAGATAAAATCGATGCAGATGGGAATCGCTTTGACCCGCACTTCAAAGCAGACTGGTCTCCCGATACATTGATGGGAAATAATTATATCTCTCACTTAGGCGTATATCGGACAAGCATTGTTAAGGAACTTGGCGGTTTCCGTAAAGGATATGAAGGCTCTCAAGATTATGATTTGGTTCTTCGTGTGACAGAACAAATTCCTGCAGAACACATTTACCACATTGACCGTGTCTTGTATCATTGGCGGACGATCCCGGGATCAACTGCAAGCAATGGAGAAGCTAAAAGCTACATCTATGATTCTGGAGTGAAAGCATTGACAGATGCTCTATCTAGAAGAAATATCAAGGGAAGCGTACATCCTGGCAGAATTTCTGGTTTTTATGAAATCACTTATGATGTTTTGCAAGAAGACTTGGTCAGTGTGATCATTCCAACTAAGAATGGCTATGAAGATCTAAAAACTTGTGTGGATTCGATCATCGAAAAAACGTCTTATCCAAATTATGAAATCATTATTGCAGATAATGGAAGTACAGATCCTAAAATGCAAGAATTATTTGCAGAATACAAGCATCAGCTGAAAGACCGATTTATCGTCGAATTAATTGACATTCCATTCAATTATTCACGTATCAACAATCTGGCAGCAGAAAAAGCAAACGGCAAATACTTTTTATTCTTGAATAACGATACAGAAGTGATTGAACCTGACTGGATGACAGCGATGGTTTCTTATGCACAGTTTGATCGAATCGGCTGTGTAGGAGCAAAATTATTTTATCCGGATGATACAACGCAGCATGCAGGTGTATTATTAGGGATCGGTGGCGTTGCAGGACATGCATTGAATAACTATGATCGAACACATTGTGGTTACTTTGGCCGATTGGTCATTGACGTCAATTACTTAGCAGTCACTGCAGCTTGTATGATGGTCAAGGCAGCTGACTTCAATGCTGTCAATGGATTTGATGAAACATTAGAAGTAGCATTCAACGATGTTGACTTGTGCTTGAAAGTTTATGAACTGGGTCGTTACAATGTCTATGCACATCAAGCAGAATTGTACCATTTCGAATCTAAATCAAGAGGTTATGAAGATACACCAGAAAAACAAAGACGTTTTGCTGGGGAAATCAAAAAAATGCAAGATAAGTGGCCTTCTTATATTGCTCATGACCCATTTTATAACGATAATCTAACTAAAGAAGGAATCGGCGATTTTTCGTTGAGACCTGATTGATTAAAAGAACTGTATTTTCATTTTTATTAATGAAAATACAGTTCTTTTAATTTAATTATATGAATATTGTAACTTGTGAATAAGGAATTAGCAGGAGAATACTAGTTCAGCATAAAGGAAGTGATGGGACTTCTGAGACAACTTTCTGTTATGCAGAAATACACATATAAACAGACAATAAACGCTTTTCCCCGTTTCTTTTAATTTCCTTTACAATTTGGTTATTCACTAGGTTTTTAAACTTTGCTATGGTAAGATGATAGAGGCATTATTTTATGGTTAGGAGTGTATATATGAATAAAAATGGGGAGTGGAATGCGGCACGCAGAATATTCATTATTCTTATGGATGTACTTGTATTAAATGTGTCGATCTATCTTAGTTTTTTGCTGAAATTCCAGGGAGAAGTACCAGTGAGAAACTTAGAGACCTTTCAGCATTCAGCAATTTTTATTTCCATCATCTTTATTGCGTTGAATATTTTGTTAGGAGCTTATGTATTCTATAACCGAATGATCAGTGATATTGTCTTCATTACTGTTATTGGACAAGTACTAATAGCATTGGGGATCATGGTAGTTACTTTTGCTGGCCGATGGTTTGCATTTCCGCGTGGCGTCATTTTGATCTCGTTTATCCTAGGTACGATATTACTTAGTGTTTACCGGATAGTCGTTTACAAACTGTACTTAAGAGTCAGTCGTGATAAGAAAGTCCTTATCGTAGGTTTGGAGAAAGATGTCGCACCAGCTATCCAAAATTTTCAATCTAAGAAAAACAATAAACATAAGGTTGAAGCAGTGGCAATCGATAATTATTACGAAAATACAAAAAAATTGATCGATGATATGGATATCGTCTATTTGGCTTCTAAAATCCCAGAAGATGAAAAAATCAGCATTTATCAATTAGTGACTAAAAAAGAGAAGAAGTTATTTTTAAATACGACTTTTGAGAATCTGACAATGATAAATCCGAATATTATGAATTTTGAAGATGAAAGCATCATTGAAGCTTCTGGGTTCAGAATCCAACCAGAATACGAACTATTCAAGCGTCTCTTTGATATCATCGTTTCGCTTATTTTACTGATCCTCGCCTCACCTTTTATGCTAATCACAGCGATTTTGGTAAAAACAACTTCACCTGGACCAATCATCTATAAACAAGTACGTATTACGAAAAATCAAAAGGAATTTTCAATCTATAAATTCCGTTCCATGAGCGCGACAGCTGAAGCAAAATCAGGACCAGTCTTGGCTAAAAGTAACGATGCACGTGTGACACCAGTAGGTAAATTTATCCGTGCTGTACGTTTTGACGAATTACCTCAAATCTTTAATGTATTGAAAGGCGATATGTCGATTGTCGGTCCAAGGCCAGAAAGACCATTTTTCGTTGATCAGTTCAATGAAGAAAATCCTTATTATTATTTAAGACACAATGTACGTGCGGGAATTACCGGATATGCACAAGTATACGGAAAATATGTATCAGATTATAACAGTAAACTACGTTTTGATTTGTTGTATATCAAAAAATATTCATTACTATTAGATTTGAAGATTTTACTTCAAACAATCAAAATCTTATTTGATAAGATGTCATCTCAAGGACTAGATGAAGATGAAAATATTAGTTCATTAGCAGAAATCGACTTTTCACAAGAGAAAATTTATCGCTAGGCTGGAGGAAAGAAATGAAATGAGCCATCCGATATTTAGTATAATTATTCCAATTTATAATGCAGAAGACACGATTGCTCATACAATAGAAGTTTTAAAAAATCTGGCATTCGAAGAATATGAAGTGATTTTGGTCAATGACGGTTCAACGGACAAAACAGAACAGCTGATTCAATCAGCTATCCAAGGAGATAGTCATTTTCAACTTTTTACAACCGAAAACCAAGGCCCTGGACTTGCTCGAAATGAAGGCATCAAGCAATCTACAGGGAAATATGTATTATTTTTCGATGCAGACGATGAGCCAGTCAAAGAAATTTTGGCAGATTATCAGCAGTTGTTTGAACAGCATCCTGAAGCAGATTTGCTTATCAGTTCTTTTACATTCCGTACGTTAAGCGGGGAAGAAATTATTTCGGAAAAGGACTATCTTGTTCCAGAATACCAATATACAGATCATAAACAGTTCGTGGATGATATGTATCAACTGATGAATCAACAGCTGATGTATGTGGTTTGGAACAAATGTTACAAGAGGGAAATCTTGATGGAAAAACAGATTTTATTCAAAAATTACAGCAGTTGTGAAGACCGTATCTTCAATTTGAACTATTATGAACATTGTCAGCAAGTAGTATTGAATCCAAGAATCGAGTATATCTATCATTTTGAAGGTGGAAAAGGGATAACCAACCAATATAAACCGAATAAATTTGAAACCTTTAAAGAATTTTATGAATTAGCAAATGTCGTGACAAGTGATAAAGATAAACCAGGTATGGCTTCTCTTCTTTTAAAAGGAACAACCTCTGTGATTTTTTCTATTTATGAGAATTCTGAGCGAACTGCTAAAGAAAAAAGAGAAGAAGCCATGCATATTTTGAATGATCCAGCCATCCAAGAAGCTAAAAAGATTGCATTGACTGATTCTAGCGCGAAAAAAGTAACAAAATGGCTGTATAATTTGCCAGCTCCTCTCTTATTATCTGCGGTGAAAGCTGGCAGCTTTGTGGAAGTGAAAATGCCAAGCATCATGGCATTGTTGAAGAGAGTTTATTAAAAAAGTCGGAATAAGGGGTTGTGACTGTCTTTTGTCACAACCCTTTTAAAAACAAAAAATAGCTATTTATCTATCCGTTTTCAGTCAGTAAAGAAAGAACCATTTGCATAAGATTGAAAACCGCCTCTATTTATGAGAAAATAGGGAAGATTAATAAAAGAATGGTTGAGGCAACTATAATGTACAGTACAGATCCTGAATTAAAAAAAATTCAAAAAGTAAATCTCGAAATGGCACAATACTTTGTAGATTTTTGTAAAAGTCACGATTTGTTGTGTTATTTTTGTGGTGGCGGCGCAATCGGAGCAATCCGGCATAAAGGTTTTATCCCATGGGATGATGATTTAGATTTTTTCATGCCTAGAAGGGATTATGATCGTTTAGCAGAATTATGGGAAACCGGCCCACAAAAAGATAAATTTGTTTTATTAAGACCAGCTCTGACGAATCACGATCGGAACTCCTTTACAACTATCCGTAACGTCCATACGACCTTTATCAAAACGTATCAGGAAGATTTAGATATCCCTCATGGTATCCAATTAGATATTTTTCCATTAGATACTGCACCTGAAAAGCAAACTGAACGGAAAAAGCAAAAGATATGGGCAATGATCTATGCGATTTATCGAAGTCAGCAAGTACCGCAAAACCATGGGAAAGCGATGGAATTAGCTGGAAAGCTATTGTTAAATAGTGTATCTGCAAAAACGAAGTATAAAATATGGAGATATGCTGAAAAGCAGATGACCAAATACAATGATAATCCAACGAATTTCGTTACAGAACTTTGTGTCGGACCTCGATATATGGGGAATGTTTATCCTGCAAAAGACTTTGAATCTGCTGTGTGGGTGCCATTCGAAGATACAGAGATGCCAGTACCGATTGGTTATGATAATTATTTAAGTCAAGTTTTTGGTGACTATATGCAGCTTCCGCCTGAAAAAGATCAGGTTTCTCATCATGAAGCAGTTTATATTGATCCAGAACATCCATACACAATGTACAAAGGAAAATATTATTTAACTAAAGGAGCAGAAAAAAAATGATTACAGCTATTATTATTGCCGGTGGTGTGGGTAAACGAATGGGACAAGATATCCCAAAACAGTTCATTACAATTGAAGGAAAACCTATTATTATCTATACTTTAGAATCATTTCAACACCATCCTCAAGTTGACCGGATTTTAGTCGTTTGCAAATCTGGTTGGGAAGAAACGATGTGGGCGTATATCAAAGAATTCAATATTAGCAAAGTCAAATGGGTCATTACAGGTGGATCAAAAGGACAAGAGTCGATCAATAATGGTGTTCAGTTTTTGAAAGACTATTCTGAAGATGATGATACGATCATCATCCATGATGGAATCCGTCCACTAGTAGACGAACTGGTATTGTCAGATGTAATCGTTAAATGTAAAGAATTTGGTAACGGTGTAACCTCTCTACCTTACAACGAACAAATTTTTATCAAGAAAACAGAAGAAACGACGGAACAGTATGTCGATCGTAACACATTGAGGCGTGTCTCAACTCCACAAGCTTATCAATACGGAAAACTACGGGCAGCATATGACCGGGCAGTGAAAGAAGACATCGGTATGACTGATTCTTCTTATACGAATACCATGATGGTAGATTTGGGAGAAACTTTATATTTTGCTGCTGGTTCTGATAAAAATATCAAATTGACAACAACAGATGATCTAGAATTGTTCAAAGCATATTTAAAAATGAAAGACTAGGTGAAAGATGATGACGTTGATTAAACAACCAATGTACCAAGAAGATTTGGCAAAAGTAATCAATCATACACCAAAAATAAAACAGCTACATGGAAAATCCGTTCTGATGATTGGTGCTTCTGGAATGATTGGCTCTTTTTTGATTGATACGTTGATGGCTGCTAATGAACAACTAGGCATCAAAATCAAAGTTTATGCAATGGGCAGAAACCGTCAGAAGCTTGAAAAAAGGTTTGCCAGTTATCTTGAATTAGATACTTTCGAAATTGTTGAAGGTGACGTCACAGAACCCTTACCAAAAGAAATTCAAGCTGACTATTTGATACACGGTGCAAGTAACACACATCCTAAGGCTTACGCAACTGATCCAATCGGTACGATCATGACTAATCTTGCAGGTACAGAGCAAGTATTGAAACATGCAGTAGCAACCCAACCGGTTAGAGTATTATTTTTATCAACAGTAGAAATCTATGGCGAAAATCGAGGCGATATAGAAAAATTCACAGAAGATTACTGTGGATACATCGATTGTAATACACTGAGAGCAGGCTACCCTGAAGGAAAAAGAGTCAGTGAATCATTATGCCAAGCCTACATCGCAAAACACGACCTCGACATCGTGATTCCAAGGCTTTGCCGTACGTTTGGTCCGACGATGCTTTTATCTGATACGAAAGCATCCTCACAATTTATTTTAAATGCAGTCGAACAAAAAGATATTGTTTTAAAAAGTGAAGGAAACCAATATTTTTCGTATGTATATGTTGGAGATGCTGTTTCTGCTACTCTTCATTTACTGCTTGAAGGAGAAAAAGGAGAGGCGTACAACGTTTCTTCAGAAAACTTTGATTTACGACTAAAAGAATTAGCCCAACAGCTAGCTGATATCAGCGGCAAACAAGTAATTTTTGAATTGCCGGATGAGATTGAACAAAAAGGTTTCTCAAAAGCTAGCACAGCGATACTTGATAACAAGAAAATCAAAGAAAATGGTTGGTATCCAATATTTGAATTGAAAGAATCATTGATACACACAGTAGAATTAGTTAAAGGTGAGAAGCAAAATGTGTGAGATTAGTATTATTGTTCCTGTCTATAAAGTAGAACCTTATTTAAGAAAATGTGTAGATTCAATCTTAGCACAAACATTTACTGATTTCGAAGTGATATTAGTAGATGACGGTTCTCCTGACAATAGCGGTAAAATATGTGATGAATATGCATCGAAAGACAGTCGTGTCCGTGTTATCCATAAAAAAAATGGCGGATTAAGTAGTGCAAGAAATGCCGGGATTGATGTGGCACGAGGAAAGTATTTAGGTTTTGTTGACAGTGATGATTATATCGAAAAAGATATGTATGAACTTTTGTACGACAACATTGTCAAAGAACAAGCAGATCTTTCTATTTGTGGGATTTATGATGTATATGAGGGGAAAAAACCAGTAAATAAACCAACTATCAAAAAAACGGTAACTGCAACGGAAGGATTGTTATTAATATTACATGGAAATATTATTTCTGTTCATGCTGTGAATAAACTATACAAACGAGAGCTGTTTTCTACACTCCGCTATCCTGAGGGAAAATATCATGAAGATTCTTTTGTTATTGTTGATCTTTTAGACCGTTGCAAAAAAATAGCAATAGATTCAAAGCAAAAATATTATTACTATCATCGTTTAGATAGTATAAATACGGAAACATTCTCTGCCAAACAATTTGAGTTCATTGAAGCATGGGTGATAAACGAGAATAAGCTAAGAGGAAGAGGCAAAAAAATTGAAGAAGCTGCGCACCAAAGAGTCTGTTTTGCCAATTTTTTAGTTTTAGATAAAATTGTAACAGCCAAGGCAACCAACTTGCCAGAGACCAAAAAAATCGTTCATTATCTAAGAAATAATTTCCTATTTATTATGAGAAATCGAATTTTTACGAGAAGTCGCAAACTTTCCATGCTTTTATTGCTATTTAGTATTCATTTATATAAATTTCCTGTGGAGTTGAGAAGAAAAAAATTGGCCAATAATAAATAGCAATGTTGGATTTTAACTAAAAGATTTTTAAATTTCATGGATAAATATAGATTATCGGAGGTTCATATGTCTAGTAATGTTTTAGAACGAATAGAAAAAATAGGGAATAAACTATCATTACCATACATCATTTTTTTCGAGTTGGTTTTAATAGCAAGAATGGTTAGTGTCTATTCGACACTTCCAACAAAAATTGATTCAATTTTTACATTGATAATCATTGTATTTTCAGGAATAGTATTTTTTTGTCATTTTTTTCCTATGATACTAAAAAAAAAGAAGATACAAATTGAATACTGGTTAGTCTTATTTATAGTTATATTGGTTATAACTACTTTAATCAATCACTCTTATGCATTTACAGAAAATATCAAACTTATTATTTGGCAATGTATTTTTTTCTTTTGTGTATTTGAAGTTGGAAGAACAAATAACCAGCGTATTTTTAAAATTTTTGAATATGTTTTGCTTATCGTTTGGACAGTTCTTACGAGTATTGCCTTGTATTTGTTTTTCGCACACGTCAATTTTTCAATGCCTGTAAAAACATTGTATTACGGAATGAGAATAGGATTTTATGAAAACCGATTATATGGGATCTTTGTTGATCCAAATTATGCCTGCACTATTTCTTTAATCTGTATATTATTTGCTATAAGAAACATAATTAAAAATAAAAAAATTATTCAAAGAACACTATACTCGTTTATAGCTTTGATTCAATTCAGTTATGTAGCTCTTTCAGGATCTAGATCAGGTATTATACAATTAATGGCTGCAACCTTCTTTGGTGTTTTTTTTGTTTATTTATATAAGAATCCTACAAATCGTAAATTTGTTGCTACCAAACTCGTTCAAGCTGTATTATCAGCAATAGTCTGTTCAGCTATTGCTTATGGTGGAGTGTCGTTTGTTCAATCCGGTTACATTTTTTTGGGGAATGAAATCCATGTAAGCAGTCCTAAGATGTTAGATAGTTTTGAAAAAAGAACGCCAGCTAACACAGAAAATAATAAATTGTCTGCTAAAAGACCCGATGTAGAAGAGAATACGGATATTTCAAATAGTCGATTTAAATTATGGAAAAGTGCAACAGAACTTATGAGGTTAAACCCATTATTCGGAGTTACGCCAAAAGGATTTGTAGATGTTGCTAAAGAAAAAATTCCTGAGACTCATATAGCAAGAACTGGGCAAACACCGCACAGTGCCTTTTTCTATTTGCTAGCAGCCACTGGTATTACAGGAACGATTATTTTCGTAGTATTTTTAATCACTAAAATGGTGAATTCTCTTCGAATCCTTTTTTCTAATAACAATAAAGATTATATTGAATTCATTATTGATAATCAGGTTGTACTGGTTATTTTGGTATCAAGCCTACTGATTACAGAAATTGTTCTTACACGGCGTACAGCAACTTTTGTCTTTTGGTTGTATTTAGGAAAACTTCAGCACACTTTTGATTTGATGAAAGTGAAATTACGTAATAAGAAATAGTTGTTTGATATAGGCGGCTTTAGGAGAGTACAAAAATGAAAAAATTAACGATGATAGAGGTACAGCAAAGAGCAGTGAATATTTTGATGTATATTGATAAGATTTGTCGAAAAAATGAGTTGAAATATACAATTTTTTACGGCAGTTTGATTGGGGTAGAAAGACATAAAGGTTTTATTCCTTGGGATGATGATATTGATATAGTTATGCCAAGGCCAGACTACAACAAGCTGATTGATTTATTGAAAACAGATGAAAATTATACGTTATTAGCTTTTGAAACTAGAACACACTATCGCTACCCTTTTGCGAAACTTATAGATCCCAATACAATTGCAAAAACAAAACAATATTTTGGTGGGGAAGACCCTGACTTAGGTGTCTTTGTAGATATATTTCCTATTGATGGAATACCAGATACAGAAAAAGAAAGAGAAAAATTGAGAGAAATTACAGAGCAATATCGTTTGAATCTGATGGACACATTTAAATGGTGCTATGCTCGGAGTTTTTATTTTTCAAAAGCTTTAATAAAACTTATTATGCGGTATCCATATCACCGAAAATTATTAAAAGAAGGAAATGATAGATATTGGAGAGATAAGTATCAAGAGATGGCCAAAAGTATTCCTTTTGGGGAAACTAAAACATGTGGTTATATGGAATGGATTCATATTAACTGGGGTGTTTTTCCAACAGAATGGTTTCATGAATTTGAAGATGTAGAATTTGAAGGTCATAAAGTCATGGCTATCAAAGATAGAAAAAAATTCTTGAAGTTGCGTTATGGAAACTACATGGAAATGCCTCCTGAAAAAGAGCGAGTAACACACCATCCTTATGATTTTTATGAAAAGTGATCCAACTGATTTGATTATCTAAATACAAACCACAGATTTTTAAAAATTAGAGAGAGTGAAATTTTATGTATGAGCAACTAAGTACGTCTGTTGTAATGGCTACATACAATGGTGAAAAGAATATCTTGGAACAATTAGATTCACTACTAAGCCAGACAAAAAAAATCAATGAAGTACTGATTTGTGATGATTGTTCTACTGATAATACAGTTGATATTATCAGTAGTTTTATTGAGAAAAACAATTTGTCATCAACTTGGCATTTAAAAATTAACGAAAAAAATCTAGGATGGAGAAAAAATTTCTTTCATTTATTAAATTTAGCTAGCCAGGATATCATATTTACGTGTGATCAAGATGATATTTGGCACGAAACAAAAATTGAAGAGATGAGTAGCCTCTTCAGAAATAAGAAAATTCAAGTATTAGTTACGGATTATCATGAATTAGTAGAACTTGGCGGTTTATGTGAAGAACTGAAAAAAGTTGATACAGAAAAAAATGAGCAACAAATAGAAGAGCGAGTCATTTTTAATGAGAATAATTTGTTTCTCCGAAGACCAGGGTGCGTCTATGCAGTTAGGAAAGAATTTATCCCACAAGTTAATCTCTATGCGTCTAACATGGAAAACCCGGTTCATGATATGTCGATGTGGGGGAGCGCGGTTCTAACAAATGGTTTATATTTATTGAGAAAACCGTTGATAGAATGGAGAAAACATGGACAAAGTTCTTTTAAAAAAGAAATAGATCAGTCAAATAAAGAGCAATTATACTACAAAAGGCTCATGACTTTGCAAAGAAGATTGCAACGTGTTGAAGCTGCCAGAAATTACTTGATAAATAATGTGACTATAGTAGATTATGACAAAAAGAAAAAATTACTGGATAATTTGATTAAAGAGTTAGAAATGCGTATTTACATGTTAGAAAAAGAAAAAATACGAACAGTTATTTTCTCGTTCTGGAAATACAAACATAAATTTTATTTTGGAACTGATATCTATCATCTTCTAAAACATAAGTATAAAAAGTGAGGATATCAATATGAATACTAAAGCAAAATCAGTTATAAAAAATCTTTATTATACAGTAGCCGCAAATTTTGCTACATTAGGTATCTCAATCTTGCTTAATTTATTTGTACCAAAACTATTGGGAGTAACAGAGTATAGTTATTGGCAGTTGTATGTGTTCTATTCTTCATACGTAGGCTTTTTGCATTTTGGATGGATTGATGGAATCTATTTAAAAATAGGAGGGGAAGAATATAATAAACTTGATAAACGCTCGCTCGGATCACAGTTTTGGTATCTAACGATTTTTGAGTTCTTTGTTTCAATAGCTATAGTTGTTTGGGCTTATTTCTTTATGCCAAACAGTTCCCAATCACTTATTTTAATATTGACAGCTGTTGTTTCAGTGATTACGATCGTTAAAACTTTTATTCTGTATATTTTCCAGTCGACGAATCGAATAAAAGAATATGCACAGCTTTCTAGGAATGATCGCTATCTTTATGTCTTGTTTATTGCTATTTACTTTGCTTTAGGCGGCAGAGATTTTTATTGGCTGATCATTATGGATATCGCTTCTAAATTGATCGTGACACTTTGGGGAATGTCTCGAATCAAAGATATGTTGCAAGTCAATATGATTAGTCTAAAAGAACTTGTCCCTGAAATTTTTGATAATATCAATATTGGTAGTAAGTTAATGTTGAGTAGTATTGCTAGCATGCTCATTCTTGGAACTATTCGATTCTTCGTACAACAACGATGGTCAATTGAAACTTTTGGTAAACTATCCTTTACATTGAGTATTTCAAATATGTTCCTAACATTTGTCAATGCAGTAGGAATTGTTATGTTTCCATTATTAAGAAGGACAAATCAGCAAAGACTCCCTGAACTCTTCCGTATCTTACGGGACTTATTTGTTCCTTTAACCTATGGTTTATTGATTTTTTACGTCCCAGCAAAAATTGTTTTGACCATGTGGCTACCCGAATATACGGAAAGTCTGAATTTTATGGGAATCTTGTTTCCAATCGTCATTTATGAAGGAAGAATGTCTTTACTTATCAATACGTATTTAAAGAGCTTGCGTAAAGAAAAAACGATATTGATGGTCAATGTGATGACGCTATCCTTTTCATTAGTGGCTTCATTAGTCATTATATTTGTGATAGGTAACTTGAATTTAGCAGTAGGCTTGATATTGTTGAGTCTAGCGTTTCGATGTAATTTAGCAGAATATTTTCTTTGTCGTGGAATGAAATTACCTGTTGGATACAGACAATTGGTAGAAACGATTCTAACGATTGCTTTTATCTTTAGTAACATCTGGTTTGGCGGTAACTTTATTAGTCTAGGTATCTATAGCTTGATTTATGTGATTTATTTGCTATATGTACATCGCAGCTTCCTTGCTAGCTTTGGTGAATTCCGCTCTCTACTAAAAGATCGTTAAGCTAAGCTATATTGAAATATAAAATAATACAGAGTAAGTCCGATTAGGATTTACTCTGCTGTTTTTATTTTTTGAAGCGATTAATTTGTTAAATTCGGCAATCAGCACATACTGGCAGTATATTCTTTATATAGTTTTTCCTGGTTAAAAATGGTAAACTAACTGTATTAAGTATGAGAATGCATAATTGGAGTGAATTTGATGGATACTATATTGATTACTGGCGGAGCTGGTTTTATCGGTTCAACGCTAGCGAATTATTTGGGAAAAGAAAACAAAATCGTAGTAGTCGACGATTTATCAATGGGAAAAAAAGAAAACTTGGATATGGAGAAACAAGTGACTTTCATTGAGGGGGATGTATCAGATCCTCAATTGATGGAAAGAATCATGAAACAGTATCAGTTTGCCTATATTTTTCATTTAGCTGCTGTAGCTAGTGTGGCAGATTCTGTAGAACGTCCTCTAGAAACTCATCGTGTAAATTTTGACAGTGCGCTTTTATTGCTTGAATTGGTACGAAAATATCAATCTGGTTTAAAACGATTGGTATTTAGTTCATCAGCTGCAGTTTATGGCGATGAACCAACGTTGCCAAAAAAAGAAGAATCGGTCATCCGTCCTTTAACACCATATGCCATCGATAAGTTTGCAGCAGAACAATATGTTTTGGATTACTGTCATTTATATGATGTTCCGACTAGTGCTGTCCGATTTTTTAACGTTTATGGTCCAAATCAAAATCCTAACTCTCCATATAGCGGAGTTATTTCGATTCTAGTGGACCGATACAAAAAACAATTGGCAGGAGAAAAAACAGAATTTACTTTATTTGGTGATGGTAGCCAATCTAGAGACTTCGTTTATATAGAAGATGTTATACAAGCACTTTTACTTGTTGCTAAGGAAGAAAAAGCTTTAGGACAGCAATTCAATGTCGGTACAGGAAAAAGCACTACGCTACTTGAATTGATTCATTCAATTGATCAAATCTTAGGAACAGAGCTAGCGCTTAAATATGAAGCGGAGCGTTCAGGGGATATTCGTGATTCTTTAGCGGATATTTCAAAGATCCGTTCTTTAGGTTATCAACCCAAATTTGATATATTGAACGGAATGGAACGTTATTTAAAGACAGAAATCGATTAAAACAAAAAACCAGCATCCTGCTGGTTTTTTTGTTTCGACTTAGCTTTTTAAATTAACACCGTCCATCAGTTCGTAAATCTGATTTCTTAAATCAGTGGCCGGCAATTTGATGTTTTTATCAGATTGGATATTACTTTCCATGACGATTGCATCTTTTGTGTCTTTTTTCATCGCCGCTACTGCATGGAATCGATTGATATTTCCCTGAGCAAGGATATAATCATTTCCACTGTAAACACCGCCGCTGTAAGGATGTTTATCACCATTATTTTGCCACAATGAGAAAAGTAGTTCTTTTGGTATAATATCGCCAGACAGAACACTGGTAAAGAATTTGTTCAAGTCATAAACAGACATACTTATATTTCCTGTGCCTAATTCATTTCGGATGTCTGTTTCAGGCTCGACCAATGCTTTTGAATAATCGTCAGTTGCAGACATTTGGTAAGATACAGCATGCTGAGGGGAATTTTTTACATTTTCATAAAAATCTGTATGTTCTAGATGGAGTGGCCGAATGATTTCTTTTTTTAAAAGAGTTTCATAAGGCTGATTCGTTAGTTTGATCAATACCCCTGTAAGCAATGTATAATTTAATGGTTCATAATGATACGTATCATAATCAGTAAATTTCAAATGATGAAGGGCAAACTGAATGATCTCACTATCTGACATAGGTTTTTTTGGAGAAGCGGTTCGATGAAGACCAGAGCGCATGTAAAGCATATTTTTGATTGAGATTTGCTGACTTCCAGGAATCTGAGGATAAAATTCAGATAGCTTTGTGTCAAAAGTTATCTTGCCAGATTGAATTTGTTTTAGGATAAGTAAAGCAGTCATCGCTTTTTGGATCGAACCGATTTGATAGTAAAGAGAAGGAGAATTCGATTCTTTTATGCGTAGATTTGCGTACCCATATCCTTTTTCTAATATCACTCGATTATTTTTGCGTACATAAATCGAACCGATATAATCTGATTTTTGCAGTAATTGATCAATTTTGCTGGCAAGCATCTGCTCATTAGATGTTAAATTGGAAGCAAGTTGTGCGGGTTCCGTTTTATAAATTTGTGGTTGAGGTTGTTTTGTTAATTGCCATCCTGTAATGATGCCTGTTGAAAAGAAGCTGACAGCCAGCAACAAAACTGCGAGAAAAGAAAGAGAGATCTGCTGTTTTTTTTGATGTTTTCCTTTTGCCATGTTAATTCCTTTCTATCCATTTTTAACTATTTTTCATTGTAATCCTCAAAAAGAGCATTTGCCACTTACAATTTTGACATAATATTTGGTAAAATAATTCACGGCAGTAGAAATTTCATGTATAATAAACAGAGTTACGAAGATGATAGTAAGGAGGAGTTGTTTTGTCAGGAAACAAACAACACCCAAGCAAAGACAAAAAAGAAGCCAGTAAGGCAGCTACAGCAGATATAATCGACAAGCGGAGAAATCTGCGTAAAAAAGAAGATAAGATCGTGAGGAAGATCATTTTAGTGATCGCTCTTACATTATTGATTATTGGCGGATTTCTCGGGTTTACCGTATATCGTTATGTAGATAGCGGGTTGAAGCCTTTAGATAAATCGGACGACCAATTAGTCCAAGTGGAAATCCCAAGCGGCTCTTCTAATAAGCAGATTGGCGAAATTTTGGAGAAAGACAATATTATTAAAAGTGGGATTGTTTTCAATTATTATACAAAATTTAAAAACTTAACTGGCTTTCAAGCTGGTTATTATCAGTTAGCGCCTAATATGACTCTTGATGAGATTGGCAAGCAGTTGCAAGAAGGCGGCACATCTGAGCCAACAAAAGTTGCAGATGGGAAAATTGCCATTCCAGAAGGCTACGACATCGATCAGATTGCTGAGCGGGTAGCGAAGGTAACTGGTAAAGACAAGAAAGAATTTTTAGATTTAGTAAATGATGAGACTTTCTTTAACGAGTTGTATCAAAAATTCCCAGAATTGTTGGAAAGTGCCTCTAAAGCTGAGAACACAAAATACCGTTTGGAAGGCTACTTATTCCCAGCTACTTATGATTACTACACGAGTACTTCGCTTAAGGATCTTGTGATTGAGATGGTGAACAAGACAAATACGGTCATGCAAAACTATTATTCAGCTATCAAACAGAAAAATTTGACTGTACAAGAAGTTTTAACTTTGGCCTCTCTAGTTGAAAAAGAAGGCGTAAAAGAAAATGATCGTAAAAATATTGCACAAGTCTTCTTTAACCGAATCAAGGCAAATATGCCACTTCAGTCAGATATCTCTGTTTTATATGCATTAGGAGAACATAAAGAATTGGTGACGTATGAAGATACAGCTGTAGATTCACCATACAATTTGTATACCAATACCGGCTATGGGCCTGGTCCTTTTGACAATCCAAGCGAAGAGGCAATCAAGGCAGTATTAGAACCAGCAGAAAATGACTATTATTATTTCGTAGCAGATACGAGCACTGGAAATGTTTATTTCGCTAAAACGTATGAAGAACATATGGAACTAGTGCAAAAATATGTAAATAATTCTTAGAAAAACAGGGGCTAGTCATTGATCATTTTTAGAAAAACATTTACATTTTAAGAAAAGCGTGGTAATCTTTTTTGGACTATATTCCTCAAAAGATTACCTTTTGCGGTATTTTATCGAAAAAAGGAGACGTTACACATGGTAGAGAAAGTTTATCCAATGACTCTAGAAGGTAAAGAAAAATTAGAAAAAGAATTAGAAGAACTAAAAACAGTTAAACGCGGAGAAATCATTGAACGAATCAAAATCGCTCGCGGTTTCGGAGATCTTTCCGAAAACTCCGAATACGAATCAGCTAAAGATGAACAAGCATTTGTTGAAGGAAGAATCACAACAATTGAAAATATGATCCGTTTTGCACAAATCATCGATAATGACGGCGTAGATGCAGATGAGGTATCGATCGGTAAAACAGTTACGTTCATCGAGTTGCCTGATGGAGATGAAGAAGAGTACACGATTGTCGGAAGTGCTGAAGCAGACCCGTTTTCTGGAAAGATTTCCAATGATTCTCCTATCGCGCAAGCATTGATTGGCAAACGTAAAAATGATGAAGTAACCATTGCTACACCAGGTGGCGATATGTTAGTTAAAATCGTCAAAGTAGAACAAGCGTAGTCTGACTGAAAGATCTAGAGAGTTCATCTTACTGATGACGCACTCTAGATCTTTTCTCTTTGAGTATTGCAGGTTTCACTGAACGATCTTACATCTAAAGTCCTATAGCCAACAGTCAAAAAAATAGGTATGATGAAATGAGAATGTGTCAGGAGGGAGAAAAAGCGATGAATAGTTCTTGGCGTTTTTTTGTGGTAGTCGAAGCACTGCTGCTGTTATTTGCTGTTTGGCAAATCGTAAACAATACTGGACTTTTGCTTTTAGTAATATTCGGTATTTTCAATATATATCTAGCTATGCGCAAATATCCTCGTACTAAATTTCAAAATTTTCAATTGATCTTAGGGAGCTTGGTCATTTTTTTTAGCTTAGTCAACAGTCCTGCTTTATGGATGATGGTTGTATTGGCCGTTTTATTTATCGGGCTGAAAGGTGTAGAGATTTCAGGAATAGATTTGACAAAAAATGCTTTTTGGCGAAAAAAACAGATCATGATGGTCCAAACAGAGCAATTAAAAACACATAATAATGAGCGTAAAAGACAGCAATTATTTGGTAACCAACGTATTGGAAACGACGTCTATGAATGGGATGATATCAACATTGCCATCATTTCTGGTGATACTATCATCGATTTGGGCAATACACTTTTGCCAAAAGATGATAATATTGTGATTGTAAGAAAAGGGATAGGCAGAACACGGATCTTAGTACCCCTGGGAGTGGCTATTCGTTTAGAGCATGCGACATTAGTAGGAAATGTCTTGTTTGAAGAAGAGCAGTTTTCCTTAAAAAACGAACAGATCAAAATCTGCAGCAGTGATTATGATGAAAATCCTCGCAGATTGAAGATCATTACCAATACCTTGGTTGGAGATGTCGAGGTGATACGAATATGATGGGAAGAATATCCAAAGCAATGCTAGCTGTTTATTCGGGGATTGCGGCTTTCCTTATTATTCTATTTTCACTTTTCACTTATTTTTATGCCAGTAACCAAAGTCATTGGTGGGGAGAATTGCTGCGTGCGCGTTTATTATACGTTCCGCTTATCTTCCATTTGATGGCAATTTCATTAGGTGTAGGATTGATCGTATTTCTATTGTTATCACTTATTCAAAAGGCAAAATACGGGAAAATCGAAGAAAAGCTTCGTGCACTTTCTTCTGGCAATTATGAATCCAAACTTTTGCATCAGCCGATCCCAAGCGCGTCGGATGATCTGTACATCAAAGATATTGATATGGAAATTACTAAAATAAAAGAAAAAATGATCGAAGTATCCAGTGAATTACAGATTATGACTAGCCGTCCTCAATATGTAGATGGACAAACCAAAGAAGAGATTTTAGAATTAGAAAGGCATCGATTAGCTCGTGAGCTTCATGATTCAGTTTCACAGCAATTATTTGCAGCGATGATGATGATGTCGGCATTGACGGAGCAAGCAGAAAAAAGTGAGACACCAGAAATGTTCCGTAAGCAGTTGAAAATGGTGGCAGAGATCATCAACGCTTCCCAGTCTGAGATGCGTGCGCTGCTTCTTCATCTGCGTCCAGTCAATTTAGAAGAAAAAAGTTTAAAACAAGGCATTGAGCAGTTATTGAAGGAATTGCAGAATAAAATCCAGATTTCGCTAAAATGGGATGTAGAAGATGTAAAATTAACTAGTTCCATTGAGGATCACTTGTTCCGAATCGTTCAAGAATTGTTATCAAACACATTAAGACATGCTAAGGCTAATGAATTAGAAGTCTATTTGCATAAAATAGATAACAATCTTTTATTACGTATCATTGACGACGGGACAGGATTTAATATGAATGAAACCAAAACGGGAAGTTATGGATTGAACAATATCAAAGAACGAGTAGCTGGTATTGGTGGAACAGTAAAAATCATTAGTTTTAAAGGGCAAGGTACGAGCGTGGAGATCAAGGTCCCTTTGATGAAGGAGGCATAGATAAAGATGATAAAAGTTTTATTAGTAGATGACCATGAAATGGTACGCTTAGGCGTCTCTTCTTATTTATCTATCCAAGAAGACATTGAAGTGATTGGAGAAGCTGAAAATGGACGTCAAGGCTATGAAAAGGCGATGGCACTTCGACCAGATGTCATTTTAATGGATCTAGTCATGGAAGAAATGGATGGCATCGAATCAACAAAAGCAATCTTAAAAGATTGGCCAAAAGCCAAAATCATTATCGTCACAAGTTTTATTGATGATGAAAAAGTTTATCCTGCAATTGAAGCAGGAGCAGCAGGATATTTGTTGAAGACGTCTACCGCACATGAAATAGCTGATGCTATAAGGGCTACGCAACGCGGCGAGCGAGTATTGGAACCTGAAGTGACAACAAAAATGATGGAAAAAATGAGTCGGCGAAATGATCCAGTATTGCATGAAGAATTAACGAATCGAGAAAATGAAATTTTGATGCTGATTTCTGAAGGGAAAAGTAATCAGGAAATCGCGGATGAATTGTTTATCACACTGAAAACAGTTAAAACGCATGTGTCGAATATATTAGCTAAGTTAGAGGTAGAAGACCGAACTCAAGCAGCTATCTATGCATTTAAACATGGTTTGGTGAAATAAAAACGATGATAAAGAGGATAATCAAAAGCTGAGAAAATAACTATTATTTTTCTTGGCTTTTTTACAATAATGATGCTTGCTTTTGTTTTTGGAAAGGCTTTGTTATACTGAGAAAAGAAGATACTAAAGGAGGAAAATGGTGAAACAAAATTTTGCAATTGTAGGCCTTGGACGATTTGGCGGAAGCATCTGCCGTACACTGATCGAAGCTGGACAAGAAGTACTGGCTATTGACAGTAATGAAGATCGAGTCAATGAATATATGAATATAGCCACTCATGCTGTTGTGGCAAATGCACAGGATGAGATGACACTTCGTTCATTAGGTATAAGAAATTTCGATCATGTAATTGTCGCTATTGGAGAAGATATCCAAGCCAGTATCTTAGTTACTCTGATGGTAAAGGAAATGGGCGTACCGAATATTTTAGCAAAAGCCCAAAATGAGTACCATGCCCGTGTACTAGAGAAGATCGGAGCAGATCGTGTCGTACACCCTGAGCGAGACATGGGGATACGGATTGCACATAACTTAGTATCAAAGAATATTCTAGACTACTTAGAGCTGTCAGATAAATATTCTTTAGCAGAAATCCGAGTCTCCAATCCTAAATTTTTCAACAAAACATTAGCTGAATTAAATTTCAGACAACGTTTTGACTTAACAGTAGTCGCCATACGAAGAGTAGATCAAACGGTTATCGCTTCTCCTGCAGCAGATGAATATGTTCGTGAAAATGATAATCTACTGGTGATTGGAGAGACAGGCGATGTGGATATTCTAGACGATAAGATGAATCAATAGAAAGAAAAGAGAAAGTAGGTTGTTGGGATGGAATTAACGGTAACGCCAAAAGCACAAAAGTGGTTTGACTCAGAAATTGATCTGCCAGAAACTTACGGAATACGTTTTTTTGGAAAAGTCTACGGCAAAACAGAGGTTCATGATGGTTTTTCGATTGGAATGTCAGTTGAACAGCCAGAACATCCTGTAAAGAAAGTGGAAATGGATGGGACACTTTTTTTTATCGAGGAAGCAGAT
Source organism: Enterococcus sp. DIV0436a (assembly GCF_051711605.1). Taxonomy (NCBI): domain Bacteria; kingdom Bacillati; phylum Bacillota; class Bacilli; order Lactobacillales; family Enterococcaceae; genus Enterococcus; species Enterococcus sp. DIV0436a. The sequence goes on along the minus strand of NZ_JBIONA010000001.1, from coordinate 1,982,630 downwards.
GAATGGTTCTTTAAAGGATATGATTTACTTGTTGATTATGATCCCAACCTGGAGGAGCCAACCTATCACTTTAAAAAACAATAAAAAAAAGAGAGGGTGACACAATTTTTGTCACCTTCTCTTTTTTCTTTTGAAAATATTGTTTTCAGCTATTAATATCCTGCAGACAATTTTACTTGATTGGTTTGAAGCTCATGGGTGGCAAAGTAGCTTTTCAGATTGGTTAAAAAAATAGCCATTAATTTCTTTTGAAAATCAGGTGTCAAACCTGCAATGTGGGAAGTAATCAGTACATTGTCCATTTTCCAAAGAGGATGATCTTGTGGAAGAGGCTCTTCCTCAAAAACGTCTAATGCTGCAAAGGAAAGTTGCTGGTTATTTAAAGCCTGCACCAGATCTTGTGTCTTAACAGAAGCACCACGGCCAACATTGATGAATACAGATTTTGGATCAAAGTGTTTAAACATATGCTGATCAAAGAGCCCAGTTGTTTCCTCCGTTAGAGGTAAGATATTGACTACGAAATCTACTTCAGGAAGAACTTCCTTTAATTGATTTAAAGAAAAAGTCTTTTCCATTCCTTCTGCTGGATGACCGGATGTATTGATTCCATAGCAGTTCATGTCTAATGCTTTGCATTTTTTTGCAATCATTTTTCCAATATGTCCAGTTCCAATGATTAGTATTTTTTTTCCTTGGATAGATTGGTAATGGACCGATGAACCTAACCATTTCATGTCACTCTGTGCCTTTTGTGCTTGAAAAAGACCACGAGAATACCCAAGGATGATTCCTAAGACATGCTCCGTAATCGATTCACTGTGGATGCCACTACCATTTGAAAGTAAAATATGTTTCTTTGAAAAAGTCTCAAGGGGTAGCTGATCAACACCAGCTGAGATAGATTGGACCCATTTCAAGGTAGAAGAGGCTAATAGTTTTTCTTGGTAGTCTGAGTTCCAGCCCAAACTGATCTCTACATTTTGTAGATCCTCTGGTTGTAATTCTGTTTTAAAGATATAACCAGGCGCTATAGTATGGATTTCTTCGATAAATTCATCACGAAATGGACGATCTGCATAAATGATTCTTTCTGACATAGTTAATTTCCCGCCTTTCTTTACTCTAAGTGTAGCGCATACAAGAAGAACTTTGAAGCGCCTTGCTTGTTTTTTGAGAAAGAAATACTTTTCAAATAAAAAAGGGGCTGTGACAAAAAAAATGTCACAACCTCTAAAAGGGTCTATTGAAGTAGAAATAACGAGTTGTCTTTATTTCTTAATTGATCGATATTTTTGCCCATCCTTTGACAGCTTGAGCAAAAATAAAGATTCCTGCAAAAGCAATGAAGGCGCTAGTGTCAAAAGAAGGAAGAAAGACCATCAAGATTGTTGCAATTATAGTAGGCAATGAAATTGAATAGATCAATGTTTTTAAACAATCAAGAAAAGTAGCTTTTGTTAGTCGAAAGCGTGCATAGAGAAAAGCAGCAATGTTGGTAAATAGCAAAGTGATCAGCAGATTCAGAAAACTAGGATAAATAGAAAATATAAATGTCAGGACTTTTATCCAAAGTGGTATAGATGCTTCACTTAAAAAAGAACGGAGCTGCTTACCTGTTAAGTTTTTTAAAGATTCATTGGTGTAGGGAAGTTCTAATTGGTTATTGTTCAACAAAGCAGAAGTCGTGCCTGTATTAGGAAGAGCTATGATAAGTTTGTTTTTTAACATCCCGACACTAACAAAATTCCCCATCAAATCAGTAGAGATGTCCTGTTCTGTTCGTTTTCCCTCTGGATCAAATGTGAAGATAATGGAGTTTGTTTGGTAAATGAATCCTTCTTTTTCTTCGGATTGAAGCTGCCCGTTTTGGATTGTAAAATCAGGAATGCGAGTAGCAATCTTTTGCCCATCCAATTGAATGTTGTTTAAGACTTGAAAAACTTGAAAAGAGATTGGCAAAGCCATAATTATACTCAAAACTAAAAGATAGACAATGGCTTTCCAAAATGGGACATTTCTCGCCTCCTTTAGGTCTTTGAATCGTATAAAGGAACTGATAATTAATTGTTTTGTTGTCATAAGTACTCCTCATCTAGTAGTGTCATCACTTGCAATTCTAGCGAAGTATCAAGTGAAATACAAGTGCTTTAGGGAAACAGCTGAATGATTGGTGAAATATCAAAAAAATGTTATTCTTGTCTAAAGACTATCCAATATAAATAAAATGGAGGAAGGAATAGTGCCTACACAGCCACAGAGATCATCAAAAAAACTATTTGGAGTAGTGGTTTTGAATGCGGTGATCACTTTATCAGAATTTATTGGAGGGATTATGTCAGGGAGTTTGTCTCTTGTTTCAGATGCTTTCCATAACCTTAGTGATACATTGGCAATTATTTTTTCTTACGGGGCACAAAAAATGGCCCGAAAAGAAGCAAATAAAAAACGTACGTATGGCTACCAGCGTTTAGAAATATTGAGTGCTTTCATCAACTCATTCATATTGATCATATTATCCTTGTTTTTAACCGTTGAAGCATTCAAGCGGTTCACTTCACCAGAAAAGATAAATAGTCATTTGATGCTAACAGTAGCAGTTATTGGATTGCTCGCGAATTTGTTCTCAGTATTATTATTACGACAAGAAGCAGATGAAAGTTTGAATATAAAATCTAGTTATTTGCATTTGTTAAGTGATACACTGTCTTCGGTAAGTGTGATTATCGGAGCAATTTTGATCCGTTTTTTCGATATCTACTGGATCGATCCAGTTATTACACTGATCATTTCGATATATATATTGATAGAAGCGATAATGGTGATCAAAAAAGCTGGCGCTATTTTGATACAAAGTGCACCTGCTATCGACTATGAAAAAATGGAACAAGAAATTGAAGCAATCGATGGGGTAAAGGATGTTCATCATGTCCATATTTGGCAGTATAGCGAAAAGATAATTATTTTCGACGGACATATTGATTTTGAAGATCAGCTACTAAGCGAGATTGAAAAGATATATCCTCGTATAATTTCTTTATTAAAATTAAAATATGGCATTACACATGTGACGATCCAAGCAGAGACAAAGGCAAAGGATCAAAAAAAATTAATTTTTTTAAATAAAGATGAAAGTTATTGAAATATAGAGTATGATAAATAAGAATTTTTAATAAGGTAGGTTGGCTCATGAAGCAGTATCGACAGTTAAAAGGATATTTAGAAGCAAAAGGATATTGGGAGATACTAGTCTATCTCTTTTTTGGTGGTTTGGCTACGATTGTAAATTTTGTTAGTTTTGCTCTCGCACGCCAATATTTTGATTTAAGTATGGCCTTATCCAATTCTATTTCGTGGTTTTGTTCTGTATTGTTTGCTTTTGTAACGAACAAACTTTGGGTATTCCATTCAAAATCACCGAATTTTACACATGCACTTATTGAATGCGGTAAGTTCTTCTTCTACCGTATCCTTTCTTACGGATTGGACATGGGGGCAATGGTATTGTTGATCAATGTTATGAACAGCAATGAGTATGTGGCGAAAATCATCACTCAAATTATTGTTATCCTAGCGAACTATATTTTCAGCAAGTTGTTTATTTTTAAAGAAACTGAGGTTTTTGAAGAAGAAGTAGGTCAAAGTGAAAAAGACGACTAGGCATAACAATTGAAGAATTTCCTTCTCTTTGTTACTCTTTGTAATGTAGACATTATTAAGAAAACATTGAGGAGGAATTTTTTTATGACTTACACATTACCAGATCTACCTTATGCATATGACGCATTGGAACCTTATATTGACGAAGAAACGATGCATCTGCATCATGATAAGCATCACAATACTTATGTGACGAATTTAAATGCAGCAATTGAGAAATACCCAGAATTAGGCGAAAAAACAATAGAAGAATTATTATCTGATATGGACGCTATTCCAACAGATATCAAGACAGCTGTACGTAACAATGGTGGCGGACATGCTAACCATTCATTTTTCTGGGAAATCATGGCACCAAATGCTGGTGGCGAACCTACAGGAGAAATAAAAGAAGCGATTAATGAAGCTTTTGGTGATTTTTCTTCTTTTAAAGAAGAATTCAAAAAAGCAGCCGCTGGACGATTTGGTTCTGGATGGGCTTGGCTTGTAATGGAAAATGGAAAATTAGCTATTACCTCTACTGCAAATCAAGATTCTCCATTGATGGAAGGAAAGACACCAATTCTAGGTTTGGACGTATGGGAACATGCTTATTATTTGAAATATAAAAATGTCCGACCAGATTATATTGCAGCATTCTGGAATGTTATTAATTGGGATGAAGTAAACAAACGTTTCGAAGCAGCAAAATAACCATTTCCTCCGTCATATCAGTCTTAAAAATAATTTGGAAAATAAAAGAGCGAAAGCTTGCTAGCGTTTTCTAAATTGGGTATAATGTTCTTGCAAGGTTACTTGCAAGAACTTTTTTGGAGGCTATACATTTATGGAACACGGAACGGTTAAATGGTTCAACAATGAAAAAGGATTTGGGTTTATTACAGTAGACGGCGGAGATGACGTATTTGTTCATTTCTCAGCAATTCAAGGAGACGGCTTCAAGAGCCTAGAAGAAGGTCAAGAAGTAGAATTCACGATTGTTGAAGGTGCACGCGGACCTCAAGCTGCTGAAGTGACTAAATTATAATAATTTGTTGAATAAAGACACGACTTCTTAGAGAGTCGTGTCTTTTTGTCTATTTATGAAGTTTTTAGATTTTTTGGCTAAGTAAATGCATTTGTTCACTTGACATGTCCTAACTAATTATCAAGCAAGGAACATTTTCTTCGTTAGTAATGGATTTTAAAGAAATTTCAGTTTTTGGATGTTGAATAAAAGACCATTTGTGAAACCACTAGTATACATACTCATTACCATGTCAATTCTATTACTTTAAAAGAAAATCGTTTTACTTTGAAGAGGAGCATATCTATCCATTAAAAGATGATGGTAATGCAATCACTAGTTCGAGTCATTTTAAGAGCCATGCAGTGAGCTGGAAATAAAACGAATAGAAGATGGGTTTAACAAAAGGACCAGTCATAGGAAGAAATTTTCGTGAAATCGAATGATAATCTGAACGGTAGGCAAAGACTGTTAAAAAGATGGGAAAGGTATGTGCGATCATTTTACTGCACGATTATTTGGAAAATACCTTGTTGTTCGCTTTTTCTGGAAAAAATACATAAAAAAAGATAAAACGATTGCGAACTGCGTGTATTCGGTCTTTCGATCTTTTTCACGGTATGGTATGATAGTTAAGAATTTTGAGAAATTTTAAAAAATAATAATCGTTACACAAAAATGTTTTTTAAAGTTTTCTTATGATTAAAAAGTGAATTTGCTGATTGAACAGTTATATGAGACAATATTTTAGAAAATGTGAAACAGAGGTGTATTATGAAGCGATGGCAAAAAGTTCTATTAACCTTGTTAGGGGTATTCGTTTTGCTGATTGCCGGATTATCAGCATACGGAATCAGATTTATGGGAGAAGCGAGCCAAACAGTAAACAAAATTTCTAAAAACTCTAATCGAATATCCTCCAAACGTTCTGAGAGAGTAAGCATTGATGACAAAGAACCTTTTTCGGTTTTGCTATTAGGTTTAGATACCGGTGGATTAGGAAGAACGGAACAAGGACGTTCTGATACGATGATGGTAGTAACAGTTAATCCGAAACAAAAAAAATCAACGATCATCAGTTTGGACCGAGATATTTATACGAATATCGTAGGTTATGGAACGGTAGATAAATTAAATCATGCCTATGCATTTGGTGGTGTCGAAATGGCCATGGATTCAATTGAGCAACTGCTCGATATTCCTATTGATCATTATGTAACGATCAATTTGGATGGCATGGAAGATTTGATCAATGCGGTCGGTGGCATCAAAGTGAATAATAAAATTGACTTTACTTTGGATGGTGTCCATGTACCAGTAGGTGAACAAACATTGAATGGAGAAAAAGGTTTAGCCTATTCTCGAATGCGACACGAAGATCCAGAAGGCGATATCGGTCGACAACGTCGTCAGCGGGAAGTAGTGACGAAAATCGTCAATAAAGTTTTAAGTTTAGATGGCGTAAGCAATTATAGAAAAATTTTAAAAGCAGTTGAGAACAATGTGACGACGGACTTAGATTGGGATGACATGCTTGATGTAGCGACGAACTACACCCCGGCGTTTGAAACAATCAAACAAGACCAGTTGCAAGGCGAAGGACAAATGATCAATGATATCTACTATCAAATTTTAGGAAAAAATGATCTTCTTTCGATCCAAAATGAACTGAAGAAACAATTAAATATAAAAACAAGCGATACATTACCTAATTTGAAAAATGAGAATGCTTCAATGATGTTCTTTGATGATTCGGAAGATGGCGATTCGACAAACGGTGATGGATCGAATAGTGAAGGGTACACCGATTATTCTTCCTATTCAGAAAACACATATGATCAGTACCAAGATCCGAATACCTATTATCAGCAAACAGAAGATACAAGTCAGTACTATACACCAAGTCAAGATACTCAAAGTTATGATCCTTACGCTGGACAGGAACAAAATGGTTATGGTTATGACCAGAATAATGAGTATGGAACAACAAGTGGGTACTAGAAAAAAATAGTTTGGTTAATAAAGAGTGCCACCTAAATTAGACAAAAAATCTAACTTAGGTGGCACTTTTTCTATGTGTTAAATTACAGGACGTCTCTTTTTAACGCTTAGTTTAAAAAATAAATTGAATAATTCAATAGAGTTGCGAATAGTACCCATAAATAATAAGGAATCATGAGCCACATTGCCAGGCGATGATGCAGCCACAACTGATACATAAGCACTGACAAGAAAATAACTAAAAGTGTAATATCGATTGCTGCAATGAAAATATTTCTTAAATTAAAAAATAGAGCAGACCATATAAAATTAAAAATGAACTGAATCACAAAAAGACCGACAAGATTGTTTCGCTGTTTTTTGTTGTTGTGATTAAGTAACAAATAAAGAGAAATACCCATCAATATATACAGTAAGGTCCACATCGGCCCAAATATCCAGCTAGGTGGTGCAAATGGTGGAAGTTGCAAAGAATAGTAATATTCTCCGGGATTTCCGCTAAGCAACCCTGATAAAAAGCCTAATATGACAATTCCTATAACACAAACCCAAAAACGAATATCTTTTATCATCTTCATTTTACTAACTCCTTTCTATAATATTAGTTTACCATGAAGGCTCACAGCAAGACCTGTATTTAGTTTGTGAAGTAAGAAAAAAATTGATGATTGTTGTTATTAAAAAGTTGAACATTTGTTTATATGAATGATGTTTTTGAAAAAGATCATATGATTTGATTCTCATGTTTTCTATTTGTACTTTTCTCGTCTACTTCTGTTATAATCTGCATCTTACTTTTTTCACCTTTTTTACTTCAACATAAAATTATAAAAGCATAATGTTTGTGTTAATGCAATAAAGCGTTTACAATGTGGTTATCAAATGAAGGAGGTTTCTACATGAAAAAGATTAGTACGTTATTGTTTATTGGGTTAGTTAGTTTAGGGTTGTTCGGTTTTAGCATTCCAGGTTTTGCGCATGGTTATATTACTTCTCCAGGAAGCCGTGCATACCTAGGAACATCAGCAGCAGGAAACTTAAATCAAAATGTCGGAAGAGCACAATGGGAACCGCAAAGTATCGAAGCTACCAAAAATACATTCATTGATGGAAAAATTGCTAGTGCAGGAGTCAGCGGCTTTGAGCCTTTAGATGAACAGACATCTAACAGATGGCATAAAAACATGGTTAATCCAGGAACATTAAATATTACTTGGAATTTAACAGCACAACATCGGACAAGTACTTGGGATTACTACATTACCAAACCAACTTGGAATCCTAATCAACCTTTGAAATTTAGTGATTTTGAATTGATCACAAAAATAGACGACAAAGCAACTGTTCCACCAAAAACAGTCAACCAAACGATCACACTTCCGCAGGATCGAAAAGGATATAATGTGATTTTAGCAGTATGGAATATCAGCGATACGACAAATGCATTTTATCAAGTGATAGACGTGAATATCCAATAATAATCAAAAAGGGCTGTGACAAAAACTATGTCACAACCCTTTTTTTAAATAAATAGTGACCTCCTGTTAACTCTTCGGTCACAAGTACAGTATTCATAAAACATGAAGAGCTATTTTTGTTTGGCTATTCTTATTACTTGATACAGGGCAGACTTTTTCACAACCTCTTTCATTTAGTCAGCGAGTCTCGTCATCTTCACGACAACTTCACAACGTGCAGTCTGAGGAAACATGTCGACAGACTGTAAATATTCAATCTTGAACTTTTTACTTAAATTAACCAGATCTCTGGCAAGTGTAGAAACATTACAGGAGATATAAACAAGTTTTTTTGGAGGGTATTTCAATAATGATTGAATCAATGCGTTATCCAAACCCGTACGTGGTGGATCTACGATGATACCATCAGGCTGAAAACCTTCATTCAACCATTTAGGCAGAACTTGCTCTGCTGTCCCTACTTCATATCGAGTGTTGTGATATCCTAATCTTTCCGCATTTTTTTTTGCATCAGCGATTGCTTGAGGAACGGTATCCATTCCCCGTACTTCTTTGGCTTGTTTTGCTACACTTAAGCCGATCGTCCCAACTCCGCAATAAGCATCCACGATCGTTTCATTAGGCTGGACATCTAATGCTTTGATTCCTTCGCCATAAAGCAATTCGGTCTGCTGAGGATTGAGTTGAAAGAAGGCACGAGGAGAAAGATCGAAAGTCACTTCATTGATTTGTTCTTCAATGGCTTCTTTTCCCCATAAGTGGATCGTTTCATCCCCCATCACGAGAGACGTTTTTTGTGCCTGGACATTTTGCATGATTGAAACAACTTCGGGCAGTCGTTCATTGATCTCACGGATCATTGCGTTTTTTTGCGGGAATTTTTTACTGCGAGTAATAAAAACAACTTGTAACTCCCCAGTTTTGACACCGATTCTAACCATGATTGTGCGGAAGATTCCACTGTTTGTCCGTTCATCATAGATGGGTGCATCAAATTTATTCAATAGTTGAACAACAGTATTCATTACTTTTTGTGTTCGAGGTTCTTGAACCAAGCAGTCTGTTATAGGGACTAACTGATGAGAGTTTGCTTCGTATAAACCAGCTTCAATTTTTTGAGTCTGCTTATTTTTTCGTAACTGAAATTGTGCTTTGTTTCTATAATGCCAAGGCTCATCCATCCCGATCGTCGGCAAAAGTTGATAAGATCGAAAGCCTGCTGGTTTGAATTTTTCCAATGCTTGCAAAAGCAGATCCTTTTTAAAATCCAATTGAGCTTGATAAGCTAAGTGTTGTAATTGACAGCCACCGCATTCATAGTAAACAGGACATGGTGCCACTACGCGATCTTTGCTTGTTTTTTTGACTTTTATTAATTCTCCTTCTGCATAGCGAGGAGTTGCTTTCGTGATTTTCACTAGTACTTCTTCTTTTGGTAGTGCATATGGAACAAATATGATCAACCGTTTGAAATAACCGATTCCTTCACCATTTATGCCTAAACGCTTGATTTTCAAAGGAACCGTTTGTCCAGTTTTGACAATTGTTTCTGCCATAAGTATCTCCCTTTTTCTTTTTTCTGTGGTTTATTCTAACATATAATACCTGATTACGGGGATTTTCTGTGGTATGATAGAGAATATATGTTCGAGGAGGATGTTTATGTTAACCGTTACGAGAATCAGTAAAGGCAAAGGCCCTTTCTATCGCGTAGATTTATCTGAAGGAGAAGCTTTACAAGTATCTGAAGATGTATTAGTACGCTATCGATTATTAAAAGGACGGGAATTAGACGAAGAAACTATCCAAGAGATCAAGAAGAGTAGCGGAGCTGATTTCGGTTTTCACCTAGCAATGAATTACTTAAGTTATCAGTTGCGATCGGAAAAAGAAATCCGAACATACTTAAAAGAAAAGGAAATCCTTCAAGAAGATCGAAATAAAATCGTAGCCCGCTTAAAAGAATTGGACCTTGTCGATGATTTGGTCTATGGGGAAAGTTATGTGCGCACAAATATGCGCTTAAGTGACAAAGGACCAAAGAAATTAGCGCAGCAGATGCAGCAAAAAGGTTTGAAACCTGAAATCATTGAACAAGCGCTCAGCCAATATACATTTGAAGACCAAGTTCAAAATGCACATCAGACAGCCGAAAAAGCGTTTGGAAAAAATCACGGAAAAAGCCAAAAAGAATTATTGAGAAAAATCCAACAAACATTGATGACGAAAGGCTTTTCTCAAGAAGTGATCCAACAAGCGATGGCTGATCTTCCGCAAGAAGCAGATCAAGAAATAGAATATGATTATTTAGTCAAACAAGGAGATAAACTATGGCGAAGAAATTTAAGGTTTGAACCTAAAAAAAGAAATCTAAAAGTAAAGCAAAGCTTATATCAAAAAGGATTTGATTTGGATATGATCCAGCGATTCATTACGGAAAAGGAAGAGGAAAGTGAATAAAGAATGGGAAAAATGGACAGATAAAGAAACAAAAGAATTTCAAGATCAGTTCATTCAATGGTATGAACAAGAAAAAAGAAACCTGCCTTGGCGCTATAATCGTGATCCTTATCGTATCTGGATCTCTGAGATCATGCTTCAGCAAACCAGAGTAGACACAGTGATCGATTATTTTTATCGTTTCATGGAATGGTTTCCTACAATTGAAGAGCTAGCAAATGCTCCAGAAGAAAAGCTTTTAAAAGCATGGGAGGGCCTTGGTTATTACTCAAGAGCCCGGAACATCCAAGCTGCTGCTAAACAGATCATGTCAGAATTTGATGGGGAAATGCCGCAAACGCCTGAAGAAATTAGCTCATTGAAGGGAATAGGACCATATACGACAGGCGCGATTGCAAGTATCGCATTTGGACTTCCAGAACCTGCAGTTGACGGCAACGTGATGCGAGTAGTCAGCAGATTGTTTTGCATTGAAGCAGACATCGCAAAAGCTTCTAGCAGGAAAATCTTTGATGAAGCGATGCGGAAAATCATTGATGAAAAGCATCCAGGTGAATTCAACCAAGCAATGATGGATCTAGGTTCAGCTATCTGTACACCAACTTCTCCAAAGTGTGAGACTTGTCCGATCCAAGCCTTTTGTTTAGCTAACAAACGAGGAATCAAAACGAGTTTTCCTGTAAAAACAAAAAAAGCAAAGCCAAAAGACGTTTATTATATCAGTGCGGCTCTTCAAAATCATTCTGGAGCGTATTATTTTGAAGAAAGAGATAGCCAAAAATTGCTGGCGAATATGTGGACATTTCCAATGATGGAAGTGACACAAGAGGAGTATGAGCGATTGAAAAAAGAATGGGAAACAAAGCCAGAAATCGATCTGTTTGATGACCTAGTAGCAGAAGAAGAGCAAAATCTCCCATTTGAAAAGCAGGAACTCTTTGTTTGGCAGACACGACATTTAGGAGAAGTTACTCATATTTTTAGTCATCTGAAATGGCATGTTCTCCTTTTTTACGGACGGGCAACCGAGGGAGCAGAACAAGAATTTACCGAGAACAAAACTTCGAAGTGGTTGAAGCCTGATGCATTTGATTCGGTCGTTTTTCCTAAGGTCCAAATGAAACTGGTAGATCAGTTAGAGAAAAATCGAAACAATAGGAATCCTTTCTAGGCAAAGCTCATTTTTATTGATATAATAATTATGATGTCGGTGTAATGAACACCCAAACACAAAGCACAAAATGCTGCTTAAGGAAGGGTTGCTATGGGAGTTCCAAAAGAAGGAGAGTTTGTGACGATCCAAAGTTACAAGCACGACGGCAAATTGCATCGAACGTGGCGAGATACCATGGTATTAAAAACAAGCGAACACTCTATGATCGGCGTGAATGATCACACATTAGTCACTGAATCTGATGGACGCCGATGGGTAACGCGCGAACCAGCGATTGTTTATTTTCATAAAAAATACTGGTTCAATGTAATAGCAATGATCAGAGAAAAGGGGGTTTCCTATTATTGTAATCTAGCTTCACCTTTTTTGCTGGACGATGAGGCCTTGAAATATATCGACTATGACTTGGATATCAAGGTATTTCCTGACGGCGAGAAACGACTATTGGATGTCGATGAATATGAGATGCACAGCAAAATGATGAATTATCCGAACGATATTGACTTCATCCTAAAAGAAAATGTGAAGATTCTGGTTGACTGGATCAATAATGGAGATGGCCCGTTCTCGGAAGGCTATATTGATATTTGGTATAACCGTTACAAGCAATTGTCGCGTAAGTAAACACAAAAAAGAACAGTAAGCCAGTGAGAGATTTTTCTCAAAAGCTTGCTGTTTTTTGCTTTTTTCGAAATAAATTTTTATAAAGTCTTTTTCATATAAATATGAGGCATGCCAGCATCTTCAAAAGGATCGCCGTAAGCTGTATATCCTAGTTTTTCGTAAAAAGTTTCAGCTGTGGACTGTGCCCCTAATAAAATCGTATTATAGCCTTGATTCTTAGCAAAGTTTTCTGCTTCTTCAATCAATATTTTTCCTAACCCTTGGTGTCTGTATTCAGAAAGAATCGCCATCCGCTGTAATTTCATTTTTCCGTTTTCTAAAGGCAAAAGACGTACAGTTCCTTGCGGTTCTTTTTTATCTGAGTACAGGACGAAGTGGATACAATGGGCTTCATCTTTGTCTATTTCTCGAGACAAAGGCACACCCTGTTCGACTACAAAAACTTGATGCCTGATCCGTACAGCATCTAAGTAAATATTGCTCATTGTATCTTTTGTTTGTACAACTTTCATGGTCTAGCCACCTTCCTTTCGTATAGTATACTGGAAAATAAAACAAATAAAAAGTATGGCAAGTTTTCAAAAATAAAAAAAGAATAAAAGAATTTTTAACGAATATAATATATACTAGTAAGAAAGAAAGGAGGAAATCTATTGTTTGAAAAACTTAGACAGTCTAAACTAATGTTTTGGTCGCTTGAATTATTGATCATAGCTGCATTGATCATGATTTCATCAGAAATAAACTTTATTTTCGAACCGATCGGGACATTTTTTTCCACGTTATTTGCACCTGTACTGATTGCAGGCTTTCTTTACTATTTATTGAATCCTATTGTCAAGCTGTTGATGAAAGCAAAAATCAAAAGAATATGGGCTGTCGCAATTGTGCTGCTCCTTTTAGTTGCAGCAATTATTTGGATTTTACTTAGTGTCATCCCAAGTCTAGTACAGCAAATTTCCTCATTGGCATCTAATATGCCTGATTTCATCAAACAGGTAGAAAGCTGGTTAAAAGAGGTAGCCGAATTGCCTTTGTTCAAGGAAGTAGATATCAATAAATATTTTGAGCAATTAGACATTTCTTACGGGACAATCATTCAGCAATTCCTTAGTGGAGTATCCAATAGTTTAGGTTCGATCGTTGGAACGATCGCTTCGGCAACCGTAGTAATCATTACAGCACCATTCATCTTGTTCTATATGTTGAAAGACGGAGAAAAACTAGTCCCAAACATCCAACAGTTTTTCCCAGAAAAAAGAAGAAACCAAATTGTGGAGTTATTGGGGCAACTGAATAAAACATTGGCTAATTACATTAGCGGACAAGCAATCGAATGTTTATTCGTTGGTACCTTCACATTTTTAGGATATATGGTAATTGGTGTGGATTATGCTTTCTTATTTGGGGTCATTGCGGGATTGACAAACCTAATTCCATATTTAGGACCTTATCTAGGACTAGCACCTGCATTTCTAGTAACAGTCTTCAATGATCCGGTAAAAGCATTACTTTGTTGTGTGGTTGTGCTAATCGTTCAACAGTTGGATGGGAATATCATTTATCCTAATGTAATTGGGAAATCACTGAAAATCCATCCATTAACGATCATTATCGTTCTTCTAGTAGCTGGAAATATTGCCGGATTGCTTGGTATCTTCTTAGGTGTTCCTTTTTACGCAATCTGCAAGACGATCATTTCCTATATAATCAAAATCGTCAAAGAAGACAAGCAAAATGAAAACAAGAAGAAAATTGCTACGACCTCGTAGGTAGTTTTAGTACACTTGTTTTTATTGCAAAGAAAATTGCTTTGTGATACCATTTTAACGTGGCTATAGTGCCACGTTTTTTTCTATCGTAAACTAAAAATTAATTTTATAAGGAGAGAATGCGATTATGAATGCTGACCCTGAGAGTCAGTCGCTGTTAGCGCAGATTTTATTATTGATCGTTTTGACATTGATCAATGCTTTTTTAGCAGCTTCCGAAATTGCTGTTGTTTCGATCAATAAGAATCGAATCGAGCAAAAAGCTGATGAAGGAGATGTGAAATCTCAAAAGCTTTTAAAAATATTGCAGAATCCAAATAATTTCCTATCGACAATCCAAGTAGGAATCACTTTGGTCAACATTTTGTCTGGTGCTTCACTAGCTAATACTTTATCGGAACGGTTAGCTCCGGTATTAGGTGGCGGCACAGCGGCAAAAAATATTGCAAATATCATTGTGCTGGCTATTTTGACCTATGTATCGATTGTTTTTGGAGAATTGTACCCTAAACGTATTGCTTTAAATAAATCAGAAGAAGTCGCAAAGTTCACTTCAGGGCTGATACGCTTGATTGGTGTAGTAGCTAAGCCCTTCGTCTGGCTGCTTTCTGCTTCCACAAGTTTATTGGCGCGTATCACGCCGATGACTTTTGATGATGAAGATTCAAAAATGACCAGAGATGAAATGCGTTATATGCTTGAAAACGAAGGCGTATTGAATAATGAAGAATTAGAAATGCTCCAAGGGGTTTTTTCTCTTGATACGAAAGTTGCCCGAGAAGTCATGGTCCCACGAACGGATGCATTTATGATTGATATCAACGACACTGTGGAAGAAAATGTGAATGAAGTTTTATCCGAAAACTATTCAAGAATCCCTGTTTATAACGAAGACAAAGATAAAGTAGTCGGAATCCTTCATACAAAGAATTTACTAAAAGCTGCCCATAAATTCGGCTTTGATAATTTAGATATCAAGAAAATCATGCAGGAGCCTTTATTCGTTCCTGAAACGGTCTTTATTGATGATCTGTTATATGAAATGAAAAAGACGCAGAATCAGATGGCTATTTTATTAGATGAATATGGCGGCGTCGTTGGGTTAGCAACACTAGAAGACCTTTTAGAAGAAATCGTCGGAGAAATCGATGATGAATCAGATGAAGTCGAGAATCTTTATGAAAAAATCGATGAACACGAATATATCATCCAAGGACGTATGCTGATTGATGAGTTCAATGAAGCTTTTGACAGCGATCTGCATATGAGTGATGTAGATACGATGGCTGGTTATTTGATTACAGCATTAGGCATGATTCCGGATGAAGGCGAAAAGTTATCGTTTGATGTCGATAATATTACGCTGGTTTCTGAAGAAATGGAAGGTTCTCGAATCCTTAAAATCCGTGTCATTTTTCATGATCCGGAAGAAACAGAAGCGGAACCTGAAGAAGAACGAAGATACTTCAGAAAAGAATTCGAAGATGACGAGCCAAGAAGATAATTGGAAACTTGGTTATGAAAGACGTGTTGCTTGAATAAACAAGCAACACGTCTTTTCTTTTAGTCAGCTGACAAAAAAATATTTGACTCTTATGGTTTGGTGGCTTTTTCATTCGCTGAATCCATGCTATACTGATTCAGTTGTAGTAGTTGACAAAGGTTGTGAAAAAGCTATCCTGCATTAAGTAATAAGAGCAGCCAAGCAAAAACAGCTTTTCGTATTTTTGGCTTGGGTGGGCTTATTGCTGATAGGCTGTCTCTAGAACGCCGTTTACTCGGAAAAAGAGACTGCTACACGGCTTTTGTCACAGCCCTATATGAAATTGTCTTTCTTTAAGAGATCGGACAATCTGTGCCTAGAGAAAATATAAATAATTGAATGGAAGAAATGGAGTTAGGTTATGAATAATCCAGAATTAAAGCAACAAGTGGACAATCGCAGAACTTTTGCGATCATTTCCCATCCGGATGCTGGGAAAACAACGATTACAGAACAATTACTATTGTTTGGTGGGGCTATCCGTCAAGCCGGGACCGTAAAAGGCAAAAAAACAGGTAATTTTGCCAAATCAGACTGGATGGAAATCGAGAAACAACGTGGGATTTCTGTTACTAGTTCTGTTATGCAGTTTGATTATCAAGGGAAACGAGTAAATATCTTGGATACACCAGGACATGAAGATTTTTCTGAAGATACTTATCGTACTTTGATGGCCGTGGATAGTGCGGTCATGGTAATCGATAGTGCAAAAGGGATCGAAGCACAGACAAAGAAATTATTCCAAGTTGTAAAAAAACGTGGCATCCCGATATTTACTTTTATCAACAAACTAGATCGTGATGGTCGTGAACCATTGGAATTGTTAGAAGAATTAGAAGAGCTATTAGATATCGAATCTTATCCGATGAATTGGCCAATCGGTATGGGTAAAGGGCTAGAAGGTCTTTATGACATCTACCATAATCGTGTAGAGTTTTATCGTCCGGAAAATTATCAGGATGAACGATTAGTAGAATTGGATGAAGATGGACTGCTTCCCGAAAATCATCCTCTAACTGAAAATTCCTTATATGAACAAGTCTTAGAAGAAGTAGAACTAATCAAAGAGGCTGGAGATGCATTTAATCAAGAAAAAATTGCTCGTGGCGATCAGACACCAGTATTTTTTGGTTCTGCATTGACTAACTTCGGTGTACAGACTTTTTTAGAGACTTTCGTTGAATTGGCACCAGCTCCTTATGGACACAAAACACAAGATGATCAGATGGTAAGTCCTTATGAGGAAGAATTTTCAGGTTTCGTATTCAAGATCCAAGCAAATATGAATCCAGCCCATCGTGACCGAATCGCTTTTGTCCGAATCTGTTCTGGAACATTCGAACGAGGAATGGATGTCTGGTTGGAACGTACAAATAAAAAACTGAAATTAAGCAATGTCACACAATTTATGGCAGATTCGAGAGAAAACGTCGAAAAAGCAGTAGCAGGCGATATCATCGGTGTATATGATACAGGCAATTATCAGATTGGGGATACATTGTTCGAAGGAAAACTAAAAGTTGCTTATGAAGAACTCCCTTCATTTACTCCAGAGCTGTTTATGAAAGTGACTGCAAAAAATGTCATGAAACAAAAATCCTTCCACAAAGGAATCTATCAATTAGTTCAAGAAGGAGCGATTCAGCTTTATAAAACATATCTAACGGAAGAATATATCATTGGAGCTGTTGGTCAGCTACAATTCGAAGTATTCCAATATCGTATGTTAAATGAGTATAACGCCGAAGTAATCATGTCTCCAATGGGACACAAAATCGCTCGCTGGATCGATCCAGAAGATTTGGATGAGAAGATGAGTTCAAGTCGCAATATCTTGGCTCGTGACCGTTTCGACCAACCATTGTTCTTATTCGAGAACCAATTTGCAGAACGCTGGTTTGCGGATAAATATCCTAATGTAAAATTAAAAAGTTTGATGTAAAGAAGTCTTGACACAAGCTGCCCTGCATCAAGTAATAAGAATAGCCAAACAAAAACAGCCTCTCATATTTTGTTTAGAGCCGTGACGGATTTTCCGTGACGGCTCTTTTTACTACGCCGTTTGTATAATTAAGCGAGACAAATAAAAAAGCCATTTATGTTACACTCAAATTGTAATACCCGCTAAAGCATACAAGGAGAGTGAACATAAATGACTTATACCCATCTTACACCAAACGAGCTTGTAATGATAGAAGCATATTTTCATCAAGAAACTCCGGTTGCTATCGTTGCGAAGCAGCTTAAACGTGGACGCCAAACAATTTACAATGTCTATAACTTTCTCAAATGTGGTGGAACAGCACTTGAATACTTTGAACAATACAAAGAAAATAAGCGACGTTGTGGGAGAACCGAAATCATTTTTCCTGCTGAGGAAAAAGAATACATTGAAAAAAGATCAACTGAAGGTTGGACCCCAGACGTCATTATTGGCCGTGCAGAGCGAACCTTCTCTTGTTCAGTAAGTACCCTCTATCGCCGGTTTAAGACGGGAGAATTCAATGTTTTACATTTACCGATGCAAGGAAAACGAAAACCAAATGGTTATAAGGAAAAACGTGGAAAACAGGCATTCAAAAGAAATATTTCTGAACGTAAAAAAGATTATGTCGTTTTCGAAGAAGAATTTGGACATTTAGAGGGTGATACGATTGACGGCATCCACCATAAAAGTGCCGTCATCACACTCGTTGAGCGACTTTCAAAAGCCATTATCGCCTTGAAACCAGAAGGCCGTAAGGCAGTTGATATTGAAAATTCGATTAATGAATGGCTTCAATCCGTACCCAAAAATCTTTTCAAATCAATTACCTTTGATTGTGGAAAAGAATTCTCTAATTGGAAAAGTATTAGTAATACGAATGATATTGATATTTATTTCGCAGACCCAGGAACGCCTTCCCAACGGGGATTAAATGAACATTCAAACGGACTCCTCCGAAAAGATGGACTACCAAAAGAAATGGAATTCAACCAAGTCAATCAAGGATTCATCTCATCCGTTGCGTCCAAAAGAAACCATATCCCTAGAAAATCACTAAATTACCAAACACCATTAGAAGTTTTTTTGAGTTACGTAAATGGAAAGTTTTGTCTCGCTTAATTTGACAAATAATACTATATTAAAATCATAGAAATGTCTAATCAAAAAAATATAAAAATTATTTTGCGTACATATGATTAAAGAAAGGAGAGTGTGACACATGGAAACAGAATGGCAAAGACGTGAAAGAAAAAAACAGAAAAAAGAAGAGATGTTACGATTATGTCGATTATTAGATGTAAAAGACTGGGACAAAAACGAGCAAATTGCACAAAAAGTACGATCAATCATCCATAAAGAGGAAAAAGTTAAAAATAAAGACACGCGTAGAACTGAAAATGAAAAGAGAAAAGTACAAAAGAAAAGAGAAAAATCAAAAAGCTAGAAAGAAAAAGAGGCTGAGACAGAAGCGTTTAACTCCAAGAAATAAGCTGGAATTCACAAAAATTTGAAAAGCAATTTTCGTGAATTTCAGCTTATTTCCGAAGGAGTTGCTTCTGCTTCCGCCGTTTATACGTGTTTAGAGCGTGAGACAAAAGTGTTCTTTACTTTTGTCCCACGCTCTTTAATTATTATGTTCAAAATTTGTTTACACGGCTAATGTAGCGCCTAATTCATGTTTTGGAATCGAGATTTCAACAAGGCCTGCCAATTCGATTACTTTGATTTCATCCTCGTGGTAAACGGCGTCTTTGATTTTATCTAAGAAATAATTTTTAGCATCTTCGATTTCTTTCGGCTGGATTTTACGTTTGTCATTGATCAGCAGAATTTCATTATGTTCAGGGGCTTCAGTGTAGACAATAGTGGTATTTCCGGCTGTGTAGACCTTGACTAGATGGGCATCAGTGTTTTCAAGCTGGTTTAATACAAGACGGGAATGGCTGTTTGTTACATTTACCAATTTCATGGCGCTCACCTCTTTTATGTATTTTTAATTGCTTGTTTCTCTTATTATAATTTCTTTTTTATAAAATGAACAGTATTTTGACTTTTCTGAAAAAAGAATGAGACGGCATTTCTCAAAGAAATACCGTCTCACGCTATAAAACTGGATTTATTCAGCCGTTTCTTCGGCTGATTCTTTAGCCAAACGTTCTGGTTTAGAAGTAACGATGATTTTTCCATCTTTATCCAGTTTTGCTTTCAACTCATGGATAGAAGGGTGATCAAGATAAAATTCAGCGATACCATCTTCGATTTGTTCTTGGATCGTGCGTCGAAGAGGACGAGCACCCATAGATGGATCATAGCCTAAGTCAACTAATTTTTCTTTGACATTCGTAGGAACTTCGATGTGAAGTTGCTGTGCTGCCAGCATTTGGTTGACATCGTCTAGCATTAGTGTGACGATTGTCATCAAGTTTTCTTTTGATAATGCACTGAATTCGATGATCCCGTCAAAACGGTTCAGAAATTCTGGTGTAAAGTAGTTGTTTAATTGGTTCAATACAGAACGAGTAACACCTTCGCGTGCCGCACCAAAACCAACGTTTGCTTCTACTTTACCAGTTCCGGCATTACTTGTCATAATGATGATCGTATCTTTAAAGCTGACCGTTCTTCCTTGTGCATCTGTCAATCGACCATCATCTAAGATTTGCAAGAACATATGCAAAACATCTGGATGAGCTTTTTCTACTTCATCTAACAAGACAAGACTGTAAGGATTTCTCCGTACTTTTTCTGTTAATTGACCAGCTTCTTCGTATCCGACATAACCTGGAGGAGAACCAATCAATTTAGAGACACTATGTTTTTCCATATATTCAGACATATCGAAACGAATCATTGAATCTTGTGAACCGAATAGTTCGTAGGCAAGTTGTTTCGCAAGCTCTGTTTTACCTACACCAGTTGGTCCAACAAATAAGAAGGAGCCGATTGGACGATTCTGTTTGTTTAATCCAACACGGTTTCGGCGAATCGCTTTCGCTACTCGATCTACAGCGTTATCTTGTCCGATGACATGAGCTTTCAAGTCATCTGCTAAGTTTTTCAGTTGTGTCTGTTCTTTTTCTTTTAATTCACCCACTGGAATACCTGTCCGTTGTTCAACGATTTTTTCCATATCTTTTTCGGTAATCACAGGTGTTTCCTCTTCAGTGAGCTGACGTTCTTTCATTTTTTGAAGTTTATTGATCTGATCGCGATAATAAGCTGCTTTTTCGAAATCTTCTTCTCGAGAAGCTAAAACTTTTTGTTCTTCTGCTTCTTGCAGTTTTTTCTCGATTGTTTTAGGATCAACGATTTGGATCGTCAAGTTTTTCTTAGAACCTGTTTCATCTAGCAAATCGATGGCTTTATCCGGCAAGAAGCGATCTTGGACGTAACGATTGGATAAAGTTGCGGCTGCTTCGATGGCCTCATCAGTATATTTTACATGATGATAGTCTTCATAACGTTTTTGCAAACCTTTCAAAATACTGATCGTTTCTTCGACAGTTGGTTCATCTACCCGTACAGGTTGCATACGACGTTCTAAAGCAGCGTCTTTTTCGATGATGCGGTACTCATTTAAGGTAGTAGCACCAACCATTTGCAATTCTCCTCGAGCTAAAGCTGGTTTTAAAATATTACCAGCATCCATATTTCCATCACCAGCAGAACCAGCACCGACGATTTCGTGAACTTCATCTATGAATAGGATCACATTTTCTGCTTGACGGATCTCTTCAATCAATTTTTGCATACGTTCTTCAAATTGTCCTCGTATACCAGTACCTTGGACTAAAGATACGACATCTAAACGAATGACTTCTTTGTCCATTAATTTTTGCGGTACATCACCATCTACGATTTTTTGTGCTAAACCTTCAACAACTGCTGTTTTACCAACACCTGGTTCTCCAATCAAGACAGGATTGTTCTTGGTTCGGCGATTTAAAATTTCAATGACTCGTTTGATTTCGTCATCGCGTCCGATCACAGGATCGATATCACCTTGTCGTGCTTGTTCTGTGATATTGATTCCGTATTCTCCCAATAAACCTTCTGTATTGCCTTGAGGTGGCTGACCACCATTGAAGTTGTTGTTTCCGCCAAATTGTGTTGGTGGTGTTTGCTCATAATTTCCTTGCTGTTGCATTTGGCGAGACATGGAACGGAAAAGATCGTCCAAACTGCCAAATCCAAATGGATCATTTTGGGCCATATTAGTCAGACCTCCATTTTGTTGATTTTTGATTTTTTGATAACAGCTCTGACAGTAATCGAGTTGTGTCCGCTGACCATTGACAGTGGCATACAAGTGAATCGTTGCCTCATTCTTGCCGCAGTTTTGACAAAGCATGAATCATTCACGTCCTTTCACAAAAATGGGTACATCCATATTTTACATCTCGTTTTTCATGAGGTAAAAGAATAACCCCTAGTTTTTTAAGAGATTTATGAGGTAGAAAAGGTGAAATCTCTATTGACCATTCCTGACCTTTGACTCTTATTATACTAAAAATAAAAAGGGAAGCAAGTAATTCGTTTCATATGAAAACAAAGAGGGTCAAAGGAAAGAATGATAAACGTCAGGAGAAGAGAAAGCGACAAGAAAAAGAAAATAAACACGTTTGTTATAAAATGTGAAGAAAAGGATGAAAAAGAATCCGGAATAATTTGAATACTTTTATCTGAAATTGAATGAAAACTGTTGTATCTAACGAAAAAAAATGTTAATCTTTACAGATGAAAGGGTGGCATTTGTTAGGATTCTCTGAATTACTAAAAAAGAAAACCCTCACATAAAAACAACACTCACTTAAAGGAGACCGATTAATATGGAAAAGAAAGAATTTCACGTAGTAGCAGAAACTGGGATCCACGCTCGTCCAGCTACACTATTAGTACAAACAGCAAGCAAATTTAACTCTGATGTAAACTTAGAGTATAAAGGTAAATCAGTAAACTTGAAATCAATCATGGGCGTTATGTCTTTAGGTGTAGGTCAAGGTTCTGATGTTACTATTACTGCAGAAGGTGCTGACGAAGCTGATGCAATGGCAGCAATCGTTGAAACAATGAAGAAAGAAGGCTTATCTGAATAATGGTTGAAATGCTAAAAGGGATTGCCGCTAGTGACGGTGTAGCCGTTGCAAAAGCTTACCTGCTAGTTCAACCGGATTTAACATTCAGTAAGGCAACAGTAGAAGATACTGCGGCTGAAGAAGCTCGTTTGGATGCTGCATTAGCTAAATCTACTGAAGAATTGCAGCAAATTCGTGAAAAAGCAGCGCAAAGCTTAGGTGAAGCAGAAGCGCAAGTATTTGATGCCCATTTGATGGTTCTTTCAGATCCAGAAATGGTAGGTCAAATCAAGCAAAATATTAAAGACAACAGCGTAAATGCTGAATCAGCGCTAAAAGAAGTAACGGATATGTATATCGGTATGTTCGAAGCAATGGAAGATAATGCTTATATGCAAGAGCGTGCTGCAGATATTCGTGACGTTGCTAAACGTATTTTAGCGCACTTATTAGGCGTTACTTTACCAAATCCATCAATGATCAACGAAGAAGTGGTCGTTGTTGCACATGACTTGACTCCAAGTGATACAGCACAATTAGATCGCAATTTTGTAAAAGCGTTTGTAACAGACATTGGTGGACGTACTTCACATTCTGCTATCATGGCACGTTCTTTAGAAATTCCAGCAATCGTTGGTACAAAAGAAATTACTGCTAAAGTCAAAGAAGGCGATATTTTGGCTGTCAACGGGATCGAAGGCGATGTAATCATCGATCCTACAGATGAACAAAAAGCTGAATTTGAAAAAGCAGGTGCAGATTACGCAGCACAAAAAGCAGAATGGGAAAAATTAAAAAATGCAGAAACTGTCACAGCTGACGGCAAGCATTTTGAATTAGCTGCAAACATCGGAACACCAAAAGATCTAGTTGGTGTCCATAATAATGGTGGAGAAGCAGTTGGTCTGTACCGTACTGAATTCTTGTATATGGATTCTCCAGACTTCCCAACAGAAGATGACCAATATGAAGCTTACAAAGCTGTATTAGAAGGTATGGAAGGAAAACCTGTAGTTGTTCGTACAATGGACATCGGTGGAGATAAAGAACTACCATATCTGCAATTACCTCATGAAATGAATCCATTCTTAGGATATCGTGCATTGCGTATCAGTTTATCTGAACAAGGCGATGAAATGTTCCGTACACAAATGCGTGCATTGCTTCGTGCATCTGTTCATGGTAACTTACGTATCATGTTCCCTATGGTAGCTACACTCAAAGAATTCCGCGCAGCAAAAGCGATCTTTGAAGAAGAAAAACAAAAATTGATCAGTGAAGGCAAGGAAGTATCTGATACGATCCAAGTCGGCATCATGATCGAGATTCCAGCAGCAGCAGTCTTAGCAGACAAGTTTGCAAAAGAAGTAGATTTCTTCTCTGTAGGTACGAACGATTTGATTCAATACACAATGGCAGCAGACCGTATGAACGAACGCGTTTCTTACTTGTACCAACCATATAACCCATCAATTTTACGTTTGATCAAAAATGTAATTGATGCAGCACACGCTGAAGGAAAATGGGCAGGTATGTGTGGAGAAATGGCTGGAGATCAAACAGCTGTTCCATTGCTAGTAGGTATGGGTCTAGATGAGTTCTCAATGAGTGCGACATCTATTCTTAAAACGCGTAGTTTAATGAAACGCTTGGACACAGCGAAAATGGCTGAACTTGCTGATCGTGCATTGAAAGAATGCGATACGATGGAAGAAGTCGTTGAACTTGTTCATGAATATGTAAAATAAACAACGTATCAAAAGCTGGTGTGGCTTGTAAAAGAGCTACGCCAGTTTTTTTGTTCTTTTTTAAGAAAACGTTTTTGTCAGTAAGAATAGACAAAAATAGGGCTTAAGTTTGAGTGACAGTTTGTAGGCTATGTTATACTATATAAGTGAAGGGGGACGTAAGGTGAAGGTATTATTATATTTTGAAAGTGAAAAGATGCTTGCAAAATCTGGAATCGGGCGTGCGCTTGATCATCAAAAACGTGCTCTGACGGAAGTCGGTATCTCTTATACACTAGATGAAAAAGAAGATTATGACATCCTGCACATCAATACATACGGAATCAATAGTCATAATATGGTCAATAAAGCCAGAAGAGAAGGAAAAAAAGTTGTCTATCATGCGCATTCTACAGAGGAAGATTTCCGAAATTCCTTTATCGGATCGAACCAGCTTTCTCCTATCGTAAAAAAATATCTGGTAGGATTGTACCAAAAAGCGGACTATCTGATCACGCCAACACCTTATTCAAAACAGTTGTTGGAAAGCTATGGTATCCGTGTGCCGATTCAAGCTATTTCCAATGGGATCGACTTAGAGAAATATCGCCCTGATCCAATGAAAGAACAAAAGTTCAGAGAATATTTCAAACTGTCTCCGGATCAAAAAGTAATCATTTGTGTCGGTTTGTTTTTCGAACGTAAAGGAATCATTGATTTCGTAGAAATTGCTAAGAAGATGCCCGAATACACATTTATTTGGTTTGGTCATGTTCCCATGTACTCGATTCCTCGGAACATCCGGAAAATTGTAAAAGAAGATCATCCTGAAAATGTCCTGTTTCCTGGTTACATTCGTGGAGAGATCATAGAAGGTGCGTATTCAGGTGCAGATCTATTCTTTTTCCCTTCTTATGAAGAGACAGAAGGGATCGTTGTTTTAGAAGCTTTAGCAAGCAAACAAAACGTACTTGTTCGAGATATTCCAGTGTATAATGGCTGGTTAGAAGATAGCAAGAACTGCTATATGGGGAAGACAAACGAAGAATTTATCCGACTGATCCAACAGATTACCAATCAAGAACTACCGAGTACGACACAAGCCGGTTATCAAACAGCAAAAGAGCGAAGTATCAATAAAATCGGTGAAGAACTTAAAAATGTATACGAAAGTGTACTGAATGAAAAAGTCTCTAGCAAATTAAAAAAAGTAAATCAGGTCAAGGACTAGTTTGGAGGCGAAAAACATGAAAATCGGCTTTTTTACCGATACCTACTTTCCGCAAGTCAGCGGAGTTGCTACATCGATCAAAACATTAAAACAAGAATTAGAAAGACATGGGCATGAAGTCTATATTTTTACAACGACCGATCCTAATGCGGATAAGTTGGAAAAAGATGTGATTCGAATGCCAAGTGTACCATTTATTTCTTTCAAGGATCGAAGAGTTGTTGTTAGAGGCATGTGGTATGCTTATTTGGTTGCCAAAGAACTAGAACTAGATCTTATTCATACCCATACAGAATTCGGAGCAGGGATACTTGGGAAGATGGTAGCTAAGAAGTTGAAAATACCTCTGATCCATACTTACCATACGATGTATGAAGACTACCTTCATTATATCGGTAAAGGAAAAGTGATCAGGCAATCCCATGTAAAATACTTGTCTAGATTATTTGCAAATCATACGACAGGTGTAGTTTGTCCAAGTGAACGTGTTATTGATACATTACGCAGCTATGGTGTAATAGCACCGCTTCGCGTGATTCCTACTGGTATCGACATTGAAAAATTCAAACGTTCTGATATCACTCAGCAGGATATCAGCAAATTAAGGGAGTCACTAGGTCTTCAGGAAAACCATTTGATGATTCTTTCTTTAAGCAGGATTTCTTATGAGAAAAATATCCAAGCCTTGATTAATGGGTTTCCTCAGGTCATCTCCGCTTATCCTAACGCCAGATTAGTTATCGTAGGAAAAGGACCTTATGTAGAAGAGTTAGAGGAATTGATCTCAGAACTGCAGTTAGAAGAATTTGTGCAGTTCACAGGAGAAGTGGACAACAATGATGTAGCACTTTATTATAAAGCGGCAGATTATTTTGTCAGTGCTTCTACTTCAGAAACACAAGGGCTTACTTATACAGAAGCGATGGCAGCCGGAACACCTTGTGTCGTGGAAGGAAATGCTTATTTGAACCGATTGTTCGATCATCCTTCATTAGGGAAAACTTTTGAAACCGACGAAGACTTTGCACCAGCACTTATTGATTATATTTCCAGTGAAGTTCCTAAAGATCCAAAAGTTTTAGAAGCTAAACTTTATGATATTTCATCTACACATTTCGGCGAAGCTATGATCGAATTTTATCAAGACATGGTTGTTTATCATGAAGAAGAGATGCGAAGAAAAGAAGAAGAAGACTCGATTGAACGAATCAAAATAAAATTAAATTCATTTAAAAGATAAAATTCAAACATTTTTTATGAAAAAATCCTTGTTTCTAGCGTATACTAGCATAGAAGCAAGGATTTTTGATTTTTAGGAGGTCGAAAAAATGAAACTTGGTTTTATCGGAACAGGCGTCATGGGAAGTGCTGTCGCACGCCATCTACTAGAAGCAGGACACGAAGTAGCTGTCTATAATCGGACAAAAGCAAAAGCTGATCCTTTAGTAACAGAAGGAGCTATCTGGGCAGATACACCGAAAGCGGTAGCAGAACAAAGTAATATTCTCTTTACAATGGTAGGTTACCCCAAAGATGTAGAAGAAATCTACTATGGACAGTCGGGGATTTTTTCTGCAGATATCTCAGGACATATTTTAGTTGACTTGACTACAAGTACACCAAGCCTGGCAGAAAAAATTGCAAAAACAGCAAAAGAAAAAGGCGCAGATGCGTTAGATGCACCGGTATCCGGTGGTGACTTAGGAGCAAAGAATGGTACACTGACGATCATGGTCGGTGGAGAAGAAGCCGTTTATGATCAAGTACTGCCTTTATTCAAAGAATTTGGTACGACATTTACATTGCATGGTTCTGCTGGGAAAGGTCAGCATACAAAAATGGCTAATCAGATCATGATTGCAGGTACGATGACAGGAATGACGGAAATGCTTGTCTATGCACAAAAAAATGGACTTGATTTAAAGAAAGTGATTGAGACGCTTTCAGGTGGAAGTGCAGCTAACTGGTCTTTAAGCAATTATTCTCCTCGTATTTTAAAAGAAGATTACACACCTGGTTTTTTTGTCAAACATTTTATCAAAGATTTAAAGATTGCATTAGAAGAAGCAGAAAAAATGGACCTTGTATTGCCAGCAACTACCCAAGCATTGAAACTATATGAAGAGTTGGCAGATAAAGGTTTTGAGAATGACGGAACCCAAGCTTTGATCAAACTTTGGTGGCCTGAAGGAAAAATACCAGAAAAAAAATCATAAAAAACGAGTTTTTTTAGAGAAAATCAATGCAAGTAGGCTATGCTTTTGATACAATATAACAGAAATAAGAAAAGGAGGACCTCCGATGACACATTCACAATTAGTCGCAATCATAAAACGACTGGAGGCTATGGTCGAGTCAGCAGATAATGAACTGCAAGTTCGCCGTTTTGAAAAAGAAGGCGTAGAGAAGTGTACAGTAACTTATGATAAAGCGACCGATACATTTGAATTAACTGAAACAGATACTCATCAGCAATACGAATTTGATAATATCGATATCGTAGCGATGGAAATCTATGACTTAATCCAATAAATTTTAGGATAATTGACATTTGAAGTTGAAGATGCCTAAAAGAAGCCGAGAAGCAACTAATTTAGTTGCTTCTCAGCTTCTTTTTTGTTTAACAGTTCAATTTCAGACTGTTCTTTTTCTAATTTTTTGCGGTAACTGATCAAGATTTGTACAGGATCGATTTCTTCTTTTGACAATTGACGTTTCAAAGATAAATGAGCTTCTTTCTTTTCATAATAGAAGTCAGGAGAAACGTCAGCAGAGGCAATCATTGTTTCTGCAAGTTGACCATAACAAACGAGGTAGTGCTTTTTCTGACTCTCATCTGCTGCTAATGGCATGCTGAAGGTGAGGGATGGTGTTCTTAAAAAATGCTTTTGTTCCTGGATCCGTCTAATAAAATAAGTAACTAATTCGATATCTTTTTGAAGCATACCGGCTTTTTCGAAATTCAACTGATAGATGAAATGTTGTTGTCTTTTTTTCAAGTAAGTCAGTAGCTTTTTATTTCGGCCTTGAAACAGCCCTTGGAGTTCCTTTTTTTTCTGTTCAAAAGTCATTTCCTGTAGGTCAGGAAGCTGGACTCGCAAAGCTAACAAACTAATTTCAGACAACCAAGGCATTTGATAAGTTTCTTCCATTATACGCAAAATAGACGGCATTTTTTTATAGAGACGAAAAGGCCCGTATGTTCGAGCCGTAGGAGTATCTGTTAATACAAATCCCTTATTGGTAATATGTACATAATTATAATTACTGAAATAATTCATTTGTCGGTTATAAAAAGGACGGTAATGTTGGATCAATTGACACTCGAGCAATAAAGCATCTAATTCCGTGTCTACTACGACGAAATCAAAATCTGTTATATGATGAATCATACGTAATACTTTTTTTGAATGCTGTTTATTCTGATGAAAATAGCTGCTTACTCTATTTTTGAGCCGTTTTGCTTTACCAACATAGATGACCTTACCATCTCGGTCTTTCATAAGATAGACACCCGGCAGCATGGGGAGAGTTTTCATTTTTTCTTTTAACATAGGATCTCCTTTTACGCTTTGAATAAAAAGACTATAACAAATTTTGAAATAATGGACAAGTTTTAAGGAATTCTATAGTTCTGTTCACAGAAAATACTTTGATAATCAAAATATGTGAGATAGATGATTTTTCTAATAAAAGAAATTATAAATGCTGATTTATCAGTTGTTTTAAATGAGTAAAATCTTAAAAAAAGCTCATATAGTAAAAAAATGATCTTTTAAGGTTGCATTTTGAAAAAAGTTAAGATATAGTTTGAACATCAAAAGATTTGATAATCAAACTAATTAGTGGACGGTGGAACATGGAACCAGATTTAAAAACAGTAAATGATTATCTTGTTAGTGTCTTCAATGATATTTTGACAATCGAAGAGTCTGAGCTGAAAAAATCTCAATTCAAAGATCTGTCAATCACAGAGATGCACACGATCGAGGCAATCGGGATGTACAAGAAAAAAACAACTTCAGAAGTAGCCAAAGAACTATCAATTACTGTTGGGACCTTGACCACTGCTATTAACAAGTTAGTAAAAAAAGGCTATGTCGAACGTATCCGCAGTGAAGATGACCGCCGCGTTGTAAAGTTGGGACTAACGAAAAAAGGAAAGTTACTATTTCGGGTCCATCAGCATTTTCATCGTGAAATGGTCAAGAACATCTTAGACGGAATGGCTACGGAGGAACAGCATGCCTTGCTGGATGCACTGAAAAACTTGCACGACTTCTTGCAAGACTATAAGTGAGGATATTTAATGGAACAATTTGGAATGATTACTGCAACAGCCAGCGTCCTTCCTGAAAAGATTATTACTAATAATGATCTTTCCAAGATGATGGATACCTCTGATGAATGGATTTCGTCAAGGACGGGTATTCGTGAACGAAGATGTGTAACAAATCAGGAGACTTCTGATTTATGCATTTTAGTGGCGGAAAAATTGATAAAACAGAAAAATCTAAACCCTAAAGATTTGGATTTTATTTTAGTAGCAACAATGTCGCCCGATTACACGACACCATCTGTAGCAGCACAAGTACAAGGGAAATTGGGAGCAACTCATGCTATCGCTTTTGATATCAGTGCTGCGTGCTCAGGATTTGTTTATGCGTTAAGCATGGCTGAAAAAATGATCCGCTGCGGCTCAACTAAGGGACTGGTGATTGGTGGTGAAACACTATCTAAGCTAATCGATTGGTCTGATCGTACGACTGCTGTGTTGTTTGGCGATGGAGCAGGTGGGATTCTCTTAGAAGCGAATCCACAGAAAAAATTGCTGAAAGAAAAATTAGCAGCTGACGGTACCAGAAGTAGCTCATTGACCGCTGGCTACCAGCAAAATAAAAATCCGTTCTATTCAGAAGATTCAGAAGGTTCGTATTATTTGCAAATGACTGGCAGAGATATTTTTGATTTTGCCGTACGAGACGTTGCAAACAATATCCAAGAAGTCATGAAAGACAAACCAGTTGATTATCTGCTTTTGCATCAGGCAAACCTCAGAATTATTGAGAAAATTGCCCGAAAAGTAAAGATGCCGCAAGAAAAGTTCCTGACCAATATGGATAAATATGGGAATACATCTGCTGCAAGCATCCCTATCTTATTGGATGAAGCAGTTTCTAGTGGAAAGATCACCTTGGGAAAACAGCAGAAAGTAATATTTACAGGCTATGGCGGAGGTTTAACATGGGGAAGTATTCTCATGGAGTTGTAGACTGTTAAATTATAAAAATAAAAAGCAAACAATATCGGAGGAATATATTATTATGGTATTCGAAAAAATTCAAGAAATCATCGCAGAAGAATTAGGAAAAGAAACTGAAGAAATCAAATTGACTACTGACATCCAAGAAGACTTAGAAGCTGACAGCTTGGATTTATTCCAAATCATCAATGAAATTGAAGATGAATTTGACGTGAAAATCGAAACAGAAGACGGAATCAAAACGGTTCAAGATTTAGTGACTTACGTAGAAAAACAAACTGCATAATCATTAAAATTAGGTTGGGGGCTGGGACATTTCCTGAAATAGGAATGTCTCGGCCTTTTTGAATAGGAAGAATCAAACATATATTCTGGATATATTGGAGAAAAACATGAAAACAGCATTCTTATTTAGTGGCCAAGGTGCACAATATCAAGGTATGGGAAAAGATTTATATGAAGAAGCCGTTGTAAAGCAGACATTTGATGAAGCAAGTGAGATTCTCGGCTACGATATGGCTGAACTTTGCTTTACAGAAAATGAACGTTTGGATCAGACGCAATATACACAGCCAGCTATTCTAACAGTCAGCATCGCGTATTATCGCTTATTGAAGGAGCATGGAATCATCCCAGATGCAGCTTTAGGACTGAGTTTAGGAGAATATTCGGCATTAGTAGCCAGTGATGCGTTATCCTTCACTGAAGCCGTTGCACTAGTAGCGAAGAGAGGCGCTTATATGACGGAAGCTGCCCCAGCTGGAAGCGGAAAAATGGTCGCAGTAATGAATGCACCGATTGAGACGATTGAGGAAAGCTGTCATGAAGCAAGCAAGTACGGCATCGTGTCTCCTGCTAATTACAATACACCTCAGCAGATCGTGATCGGTGGCGAAGAAAAAGCCGTAGATGAAGCTGTTTTGCTCTTAAAAGAAAAAGGAATCAAAAGGATGATCCCACTAAATGTCAGTGGACCTTTCCATACAGCTATTTTAGCACCAGCATCAAAAAAACTGGCGAAGGACCTAAGTCAGATTCAATTCTCTGAACCTTCTTTTCCTATCATAAGCAACACAACAACGGAAATAATGAAGAAAGAAACAATCGCGGGACTACTTGAACAGCAAGTCATGCAACCTGTTCGTTTCTATGAGAGTATCCATAAGTTAAAAACAATCGGCATCGAACAAGTCATCGAAGTCGGCCCCGGAAAAGTATTAAGCGGATTTATGAAAAAAATCGATAAAACAATACCAGTTCTGCGTGTTGAGAATAAGCAGACATTTGATGAAACAATAGCAATACTATAAGGAGGAACGTTATGGATGTAAAAGGAAAAAATGTATTTATCACAGGTAGTACAAGAGGAATCGGCAAAGCGATGGCCTTAGCTTTTGCAAAAGCTGGAGCAAATATCATTTTGAATGGTCGCGGAGAGATTCCAAAAGAAAAGATAGAAGAAATCGAAGCATTCGGTGTAAAATGCGTAGGAGTTTCCGGTGACATCTCTGATTATGAGAAAGCGGGACAAATGATCAAAGAAGCAGAAGAAAAGCTTGGATCGATCCATGTGTTAGTAAACAATGCCGGAATCACAAATGACAAACTTGTGATGCGAATGGATGCAGAAGATTTCAAAAAATGTCTTGATATCAATTTGATTGGAACCTTCAATATGACGCAGCACGTATTGAAAAAAATGATGAAGCAGCGAGAAGGGGCCATCATTAATCTCTCTAGTGTATCTGGGTTGATTGGAAATATTGGTCAAGCAAATTATGCAGCTAGTAAAGCTGGCGTAGTAGGATTAACAAAATCTGTGGCACGAGAAGCTGCAACTAGAGGCATTACATGTAATGCCATTGCGCCAGGATTCATCACAACTGATATGACGGAAGTTTTAGCAGACAAAGTCAAGGAACAAGCGGAAAAGCAAATTCCGATGCAGCGTTTCGGACAAGTAGAAGATATTGCACAAACAGCAGTTTTCTTAGCACAAAATCCATATATCACCGGACAAGTCATCAATGTCGATGGCGGATTGGTCATGCACGGATAAGAAAAGGAGAGCAAATAAATGAATCGAGTGGTAATTACTGGCTATGGAGTCACTTCGCCTATTGGAAATGACGCAGACAGCTTTTTGAATAGCTTAAAAGAGGGTACGAATGGCATCGCACCGATCACTAAATTTGATGCTTCAGAAACAGGGATTACCTTAGCGGGTGAAGTCAAAGATTTCCCTTACGATAAATATTTTATTAAAAAAGATAGCAAACGAATGGATATGTTTTCGATCTATGGGATCTACGCTGCTTTAGAAGCAATGGAGATAAGCGGTTTAGATAAAGAAAAAATGAATCAAGACCGGTTTGGTGTCATTATCGGATCAGGAATCGGTGGTCTTCCGACAATCGAAAATCAAGTTATCCGTCTACATGAAAAAGGCGCAAAACGAGTTTCTCCAATGTTCGTGCCAATGGCGATTGCCAACATGGCAGCTGGAAATATTGCTTTGCGAGTAGGCGCAAAAGGTATCTGTACAGCTATCGTAACAGCTTGTGCTAGCGGAACGAATTCAATCGGTGAAGCATTCCGTAACATCAAACATGGCTATTCAGATGTCATTCTTGCTGGAGGAACAGAAGCAACGATTTGTGAGATGGGGATTGCTGGATTTGCAGCTTTAACTGCACTTTCGGAATCAACTGATCCTAATCGTGGTTCGATCCCGTTTGATGAAAATCGAAATGGTTTTGTGATGGGTGAAGGAGCAGGTGTTCTAGTTCTTGAATCTTTAGAGCATGCACAAGCTCGCGGTGCCAAAATCTATGGAGAAATCGTTGGATACGGTGCAAATTGTGATGCTTACCATATGACAGCCCCTACTCCAGATGGTTCTGGTGCGTCTAAAGCAATGAAGCTTGCGATGGAAGAAGCTGGTGTACAGCCGGAACAAGTCGGATATATCAATGCTCACGGAACAAGTACACCAGCCAATGACCAGGCAGAAGCAAAAGCAATCCAAATCGCATTAGGTGAAAATTTCAGAGATACTTACGTCAGCAGCACGAAATCGATGACTGGACATTTATTGGGAGCAGCCGGCGGGATCGAAGCCTTGGCAACTTTGCTGGCATTAGAACATCAATTTATCCCACCTACGATCAATGTAGAAAAACAAGATCCTGAGATTGACTTGACAGTTGTCAAAAACGAAAGCAAACCTGCAAGTTTTACTTATGCAATGAGTAATTCATTAGGGTTTGGCGGACATAATGCGGTTCTGTGCATGAAACGCTGGGAGGAATAATTTTGGATATCAATGAAATCAGAGAATTAGTCAGTCAATTTGATCAATCCTCGCTAACGGAATTCGATTTGCGTGAAGGTCAATTTGAATTGTATATGAATAAAAATAAAACAAGTCGAGGCATGAATATGGTTCAAACAAACGAAACGTTGCCAGTTTCGGAGCCAGTCAATGTCATACCTGAACAAGCAACAACTGCTCCAGAAACAATGAAAGAAAAAGAATCGGCAGTATTTGATGGAATCGAGGTTGTTTCGCCAATCGTGGGAATCGTTTATCTGCAACCGGCGCCCGACAAACCAGCTTTCAAAAAAGTAGGTGATCAAGTTGCCAAAGGAGAAGTTATCTGCATTATTGAAGCGATGAAACTGATGAATGAGATAACTAGTGAGGCCGACGGAGTGATCACAGAAATCCTTGTAGAAAACGAGTCAGTTGTCGAATATGGACAGCCACTCTTTAGGATTCAGCAAAAATAAGCAAAGCAGGAAAGAGGGAAATCAATGAACATACAAGAAATAAAAGAAATCATTCCGCATCGTTATCCAATGCTTT
Source organism: Enterococcus sp. DIV0436a (assembly GCF_051711605.1). Lineage (NCBI taxonomy): Bacteria > Bacillati > Bacillota > Bacilli > Lactobacillales > Enterococcaceae > Enterococcus > Enterococcus sp. DIV0436a. Next base: position 1,947,761 of record NZ_JBIONA010000001.1, on the reverse strand, counting down.
TGATTGATCGAGTGGAAGAAATGGTTGAAGGAGAACGGATCGTTGCTAAGAAAAATGTAACGATCAATGAGCCCTTTTTTCAAGGACATTTTCCAGAAGAACCTGTTATGCCAGGGGTATTAATTGTTGAAGCGATGGCTCAAGCAGGAGCAGTTGCATTACTTTCTCTTGAACAATTCAAGGGAAAGACGGCTTATTTCGGCGGATTGGACAAAGCAAAATTCCGTAAGAAAGTTACACCGGGAGATACCTTATACCTTGAAGTTGAGATATTGAAAGTGAAAGCTTCAGCCGGAATAGGCAAAGGAATCGCTAAAGTAGACGGTAAAAAAGTAGCCGAAGCGGAATTAACCTTTATGATTGGATAGGTGAAATATGTTTTCTAAAGTATTGATAGCTAACCGCGGTGAAATCGCTGTACGTATCATTCGTGCATGCCGCGAACTAGGGATCCAAACCGTAGCGATATATTCAGAAGCAGATGCCGAAGCACTTCATACACAGTTAGCAGATGAAGCAATCTGCATTGGCCCGGCAAAAGCCGTTGATTCATATCTGAATGTTCAGGAAGTACTGAGCGCTGCAATCGTGACAAAAGCCGAAGCAATTCATCCAGGATTTGGTTTTTTATCTGAAAATAGCCGATTTGCCTCCATGTGTGAAGAGTGCAATATCACATTTATTGGTCCTAAAAGTGCAACGATCGATGCAATGGGAAATAAGATCAATGCGCGTCAATTGATGCAAGAAGCAAATGTCCCAGTCATTCCAGGAAGTACTGGTGTATTATCTACAGTAGAAGAAGCATTGGAAATAGCAGACAGAATTGGTTATCCAGTGATGCTGAAAGCAGCTGCAGGCGGTGGCGGGAAAGGCATTCGGAAAGTTCAATCAAAAGAAGAGCTCCCACAGCATTTTTCTTCAGCTCAGCAAGAAGCAGCAGCGGCATTTGGAAATGATGATATGTATTTGGAAAAAATCATTTATCCTGCTCGCCATATAGAAGTTCAGATCTTAGGTGATCGATTTGGTCATGTCATTCATTTAGGTGAGCGAGATTGTTCTTTACAACGCAACAATCAAAAAGTACTGGAAGAATCTCCTTCTGTAGTGATCTCACAAACAAAAAGAGAAGCACTAGGAGACGCTGCTGTTCGAGCAGCTAAAGCAGTCAATTATGAAAATGCCGGAACGATCGAGTTTCTGATGGATGAAGAAGGCGATTTTTATTTCATGGAAATGAATACTCGAATCCAAGTGGAACATCCAGTAACAGAAATGGTCACAGGAATCGATTTAGTAAAAAAACAGGTGGAGATAGCAGCCGGTGAGCCTTTGAATGTGTGTCAAGAAGAAGTAGTATTCCAAGGACACGCAATCGAATGCCGGATTAATGCAGAAAATCCTGCTTTCCATTTTGCTCCTTCTCCAGGGAAGATCCAAAACTTACTGCTTCCAGCAGGTGGGATGGGACTGCGGGTAGACAGTGCAGTTTACCCGGGATATACGATCCCGCCATATTATGATTCAATGATTGCAAAAATAATCGTCCATGGAAATACGCGTTTTGAAGCATTAATGAAGATGCAGCGAGCCTTAAGTGAATTTATCACAGAAGGAATCATCACGAACGCAGAATTTCAGATGGATTTGATTAGTCATCCTGCAGTCATAGCAGGTGATTACAGCACAGCATTTTTACAAGAAGAATTTTTACCGAATTGGACACCAGAAACGGAGATAGGAGGCGCATAGATGGCTCTGTTTAAGAAAAAGAAATATATTCGGATCAATCCTAATAGAGAGAGCAAACCTGCTAACTCGCCATCTGTTCCTGATAACATGTGGGCAAAGTGTCCAAATTGCAAACATATCCTTTATACGAAAGACATCGGTGAAGAAAAAGTATGCCCTCATTGCGGATACGCTTTTCGAATCGGTGCATGGCAGCGTCTAGCTTTGATTATTGATGAAAAAAGTTTTGAAGAATGGGATACGGATCTTGTAACCAAAGATCCGCTAGCATTTCCCGAATATACGGAAAAAATTAAAAAAATGCAAGATAAAACAGGACTTCATGAAGCAGTCCTCACTGGTAAAGCAACCATTCAAGGGATTCCCTTCATTATTGGAGTGATGGATCCTAATTTTATCATGGGAAGTATGGGAACGATTGTCGGAGAAAAGATCACCAGATTATTCGAACGAGCAACAAAGGAAAGTCTTCCAGTCGTCTTGTTCACAGCTTCAGGTGGCGCACGGATGCAAGAAGGAATCTTTTCTCTAATGCAGATGGCAAAAATCTCTGCTGCTGTCAAACGGCATAGCAATGAAGGTCTTTTTTATCTAACTGTTTTAACGGACCCGACGACCGGAGGAGTAACTGCCAGTTTTGCAATGGAAGGCGATATCATTCTAGCAGAACCCCAAAGCTTGATCGGTTTTGCTGGAAGACGCGTCATCGAACAGACGATCAAGCAGGAACTTCCAGAAGATTTCCAAAAGGCTGAATTCTTATTATCTCATGGTTTTGTCGATCAGATTGTTCCCCGCATGGAATTGAAGCAGAAAATCCATACGCTTCTTGAATTGCATACACAGAAAGGATGGATAGATCGTGGATAAGACAGCACATGATGTCGTTCAGTTAGCAAGAGCTAAAGAACGATGGACAAGCTTGGATTTTTTTGAAGAGATCTTCGATTCTTTCGAGGAATGCCATGGTGATCGTTTATTTGCAGATGACGAAGCGATTGTTGGTGGAATCGCTCGATTAGATGGCAAACCGGTAACAGTGATCGGTATTCAAAAAGGACGGGATCTGCAGGAAAATATCCGCAGAAATTTTGGTTCTCCCCATCCTGAAGGCTATCGAAAAGCTTTACGACTGATGAAACAAGCGGAAAAGTTCAATAGACCGGTGATTACCTTGATCAATACAGCAGGTGCATATTGCGGTGTAGGAGCAGAAGAGCGCGGCGAAGGAGAGGCTATTGCCAGAAATCTGCTCGAAATGTCTGATTTAAAGGTACCGATCATCGCCATCATCATTGGTGAAGGTGGAAGTGGCGGTGCCCTTGCTCTAGGTTTAGCGGATGAAGTCTGGATGCTGGAAGAAACGATTTATGCTGTGCTTTCTCCAGAAGGATTTGCGTCGATTTTGTGGAAAGACGGTAGTCGCGCCGCAGAAGCAGCTGAGTTGATGAAAATTACTGCGCCAGAACTACGCGAGTTAGGAATCGTTGATCGAGTTATTCCTGAAACGTTCAACGGCGAGCAGTTGCCACGATATAAAGTCGCACACATTATGAAAAAAGCGTTGATTGAAAGATTGACGGAACTTGTTCGATTAGATCAGCATAAATTACTGGAAAAACGATACAAGAGGTTCCGCCAATATTAGGTGTTTAACAACTAAGCAAAGAGTAAAGAATGGTTCTTGCTCGCTTAGTTGTTTTTTGTTTCTAAATTTTTCTGTGATCAATCTTTATTTTTGGTCATTTTGTAAAGAAATGCTTTTTCTGAAAGACGAACGAGTATAGAGGTAGTTTTTTTTGCTGATATGCAGTATAATACGGGGTTGAGGAGTACTTTATGTGCTCCTTCATTTTTTGCAGATGAGGAGACAGCATGTTTTCAAATTACAAACCAACATGGATGGTAGAAGCCATCTATCAGATTACACCTGCCCAATTAAAGAATCTAGGCATCAAAGCAGTATTGACCGATTTAGACAATACGTTGATTGCATGGAATAATCCAGATGGAACAGAAGAGTTGCTTACTTGGATTTTAGAAATGAAAAATGCAGGAATCCCTGTTGTTGTTGTTTCAAACAATAATTCAAAACGTGTCGCGCGAGCGATTGAAAAATTTGATCTTTTGTATGTTGCACGAGCAATGAAACCTTTAGCAAGAGGGATCAACATAGCAAAGAAACAATTGGATTTAGCAGATGATGAGATAGTAATGGTAGGCGATCAGATTATGACTGATATACGTGGAGCCAATCGTGCAGGGATACGTAGCATCCTTGTAAAACCCATTATCGCAACAGATAGTTGGAAGACACAATTTAATCGTTTTTGGGAAAAAAGAATTATGGCCTATCTATTAGCAAAACACCCTGATATGGGCTGGCGAGGTGGAATCGAATGACAGAAGAATTACAATGTATCGGCTGTGGTGCCGTTATACAAACAAACAAACCCGGTGAATTAGGATACACGCCGCAAACGGCTTTGGAAAAAGGTTTAGCTTCCGGGGAAGTCTATTGTCAGCGTTGTTTCAGATTACGCCATTATAATGAGATCCAAGATGTCTCATTGACGGATGACGACTTTTTGCGCTTACTGAATGAATTAGGGCAAAAAGATGCATTGATCGTCAATGTGGTGGATATTTTTGACTTCAATGGTTCACTAATCCCAGGACTACACCGTTTTGTCGGTGACAATCCAGTACTTTTAGTTGGGAACAAAGTGGACATATTACCTAAATCATTGAAAAAAACTAAATTAACACAATGGATGAAGGAACGTGCTTACGAAGCAGGAATTCGTCCAGTAGATGTATTATTAACTAGTGCTAAGAAATCTCATGAGATGACGGAACTATTAGAAAAAATCGAAGAATACCGCGATGGACGGGATGTCTATATCGTCGGAGTAACAAATGTCGGAAAATCGACGCTTATCAATCAAATCATCAAAAATACAGCGGGAGTACAAGATGTAATCACAACTTCGCAGTTTCCAGGAACGACCTTGGATAAAATCGAGATTCCTTTAGATGACGGGCATTTTTTGATTGATACACCGGGAATTATCCATCGCCATCAAATGGCGCACTACTTAGGTAAAAAAGATTTGCGGATCATTGCACCGTTAAAAGAAATCAAACCTAAAGTTTATCAGCTGAATGAAGGGCAAACACTTTTCTTGGGCGGACTTGCAAGATTTGATTTTATCAGCGGCAATCGTGCTTCATTTATTGCTTATGTGTCAAATGATGTAAATATTCATCGAACGAAACTGGAAAAAGCAGACGAATTTTATCAAAAACATGTAGGTGGATTATTACAGCCTCCTCGTCCTGATGAAGTCGAGGCATTTCCGGAGCTTGTTCGTTTTGAGTTTTCTGTGAAAGAAAAAACAGACATCGTTTTTGCCGGTCTAGGCTGGATCACTGTAACAGCGCCAGCAGTAATTGCGGGCTGGGCGCCAAAGGGTGTAGATGTATTGAAACGCAAAGCATTGATTTAAGGAAGAAGGAAAATTATGAGTTTAAGAGGAAAACAAAAGCGTTTTTTACGTAGCAAAGCGCATCATCTTCAGCCGATTTTTCAAATCGGAAAAGGTGGGATCAATTCAGCAATGATCGTTCAAATTGAAGAAGCTTTAGAAAAAAGAGAACTGATCAAAGTATCGTTACTTCAAAATACAGATGAGATTGCAGAAGAAGCAGCTCAAGTATTAGAAAAAGAAATAGATTGCGAAATCGTCCAAATCATTGGACGTGTTATTGTATTATACAAACCTTCCACAAAAGAAAAGTATCAAAGGCTATCAAAAGAAGTAAAAGCAATATAAGGAGTGACCATGATGAATACGCAAGCTAAGACATTTGTTCGTTCACAATTATTTCCTGAAGAAATGCCTCAATTCTTAGAGAAGAAAAAGCAAGTAGGGATCTTGGGCGGAACATTCAATCCCGTTCACCTTGCACATTTAGTGATGGCTGAACAAGCTGGCCGGAATTTAGGTCTTGACCGCGTATTTTTGATGCCTTCTTATCAGCCACCTCATGTTGATGAGAAACAGACGATTGATGCAAAACATCGACTCAACATGTTGGAATTAGCTGTGGAAGACAATCCTTTTTTGCAGATTGAAACGATTGAATTAGCTCGTGGTGGGAAAAGTTACACCTATGATACTATGAAGGAATTGACGCAAAACAATCCGGATACAGATTATTACTTTATTATCGGTGGGGATATGGTAGAATATTTGCCAAAATGGTATAAAATCGATGAGCTGACTTCTATGGTCAACTTTGTGGGTATACGTCGACCAGGATACACAACGGATACTCCATATCCTGTAATTTGGGTAGATGTACCTGAGATCGACATCAGTTCCACGAAAATACGTCAAAAGATCAAAGAAGGCTGTTCTATCCGCTACCTTGTTCCAGATAAAGTAATTGATTATATTCAAAATGAAGGGTTGTATGAATATGGACTATAGTAATGAATATACTGCTTATTCTAGAGAAAACCTGATGCAAAAAATACAGATGAGAATGAGCGAACAACGCTTCAAGCATGTGCTTGGAGTAGAAGAAACAGCCGTGGCTCTTGCCAAAAAATACGGTGCTTCTCCTGAAAAAGCTAGTATTGCTGCATTGACACATGATTATGCAAAAGAACGACCAGATGAGGAGTTCAAAATGGTAATCGTAAGAGACGGTTTTGATCCAGAGTTATTGAATTATAATAATGCAATCTGGCATGGTCTTGTTGGCGCTTCGTTTGTAGAGCGGGAATTAGGAATCACCGATGCAGAGATTCTTCATGCAATCCGGGTGCATACGACTGGGGCTGCTAAGATGAGTCTCCTTGACAAAATCATTTATGTAGCAGACTATATTGAACCAGGTCGAGATTTTCCTGGGGTACAAGATGCACGAGCCATTGCATGGGCTGATCTAGACGAAGCTGTAGCATTTGAAACAAAACATACATTGGCCCATTTGCTTGCGCAAGAACAACAGATTTATCCAAAAACAATCGAAACATATAATTACTGGGTAGCAAAAAAATAAGCTGCTCATATTAGGAGGAAATCATCATAGATAGTAAAGAACAATTAAAAATTGCGGTTGAAGCAGCAGATTCAAAACGGGCAGAAGACATTATCGCTTTAGACGTTCGAAATGTTTCCTTGTTGGCAGATTATTTCATGATCTGTTCAGCAAATAGCGAACGTCAAATCAACGCAATTACAGAAGAAATCATTGATAAAGAAGAAGAAAACAAATATGAAGTAAAACGTATTGAAGGAAAAGAAGGCGGAAAATGGGTATTGATCGATCTTGGAGATGTGATCGTACATGTTTTCCATGCACCAGAACGAAGTTTCTATAATCTGGAAAAACTATGGTCAGATGCTCCGCTAGTCGATCTTAGTGAATGGTTGGATTAACATATGGCTTATGAAACATTTGCTTTCATTTACGATGAAGTGATGGACGAAACACTTTATCAGCAATGGCTAGCTTTTTCGAAACGTCATTTACAAGAAGACACAAAAAATATTTTGGAACTGGCATGCGGTACTGGAGCATTAGCGGTTGCTTTTGCAAAAGATGGATATAAAGTGACAGGGTTAGACCTTTCAGAAGAGATGTTGATGATTGCCAGCCAGCGAGCATATGAAGAAGACGCATCGATCCAATTTGTGGAAGGCAATATGCTCGATTTATCAGAAATCGGACAATATCAGGCAATTACCTGTTTTTCTGATTCGCTGTGCTATATGAAAAATAGACAAGAGGTACAGCAAGTGTTTGACGAAGTCTATCAAGCGTTAGAAGAAAATGGCCGATTTTTATTTGACGTACACTCCACCTATCAAGTAGATGAAGTTTTTCCAGAATATAGCTATCATTATCAAGGGGATAATTTTGCTTTTTTGTGGGATAGTTATCCAGGAAGCGAGAAACACAGCATCGAACATTTTCTTACCTTTTTCGTTGAAGAACAAGAAGGGTCTGGTCGATTTATTCGTGAAGATGAACTACATCAAGAGCGTACCTATCCATTGGAAAGTTATTTAAGAATGCTGGAAAACAGCGGCTTTTCGAAAGTCGAAGCATTTTCTGATTTTACAGACGAAGCAGCATCAGAGAAATCAAAGCGCTGGTTCTTTGTAGCATACAAAGACTAGCGGTTTTGCCTGCTCGAGTTAACAAGAAAAGAATAAATCTTCAACATAAATTATATATCCGAACGATATAGGCATTGCTCTTGCAGTGCAGCTTTTCGTCGCAGAAGTATTGTGTTTGCGAGAATAGTTTATATAGTTCGGGTATTTTTTCCGATTTTTGCCTTTTTTTACTTGTCTCTATTTCTTTTTTATCGATAACTATGAAGGAGGATGCGCATGAAAAGCTGCGGGATTATCGTAGAGTACAATCCTTTTCACAATGGACATCGCTATCATGTGGAAATGGCACGAAAAACAACAGGAGCAGAGGTCGTCATTGCTGTAATGAGCGGGAATTTTTTGCAACGAGGCGAACCGGCTATCATCGATAAATGGCATCGCGCGAATGAAGCTTTACAAAATGGTGTGGATTTAGTAGTGGAGCTTCCCGTCGAATGGGCGGTTCAGTCAGCTGACTATTTTGCTAAAGGTGCAGTAAAAATCTTGCAAACACTGGACTGTGACAGTTTGTGTTTTGGAACAGAAGAAGAGACTTCGTTTGATTACAGCAGTTTCGGACGCTTTGTCCAAGAGAATCAAGATAGGATAGAAGAGGCATTTCAAGAACTGTCTGATCAAACGTATAGTTATCCGCAAAAAATGACTGAGGTTTTTCGCAGTCTGTATCCCGATATTACGCTTGATTTTTCTTCGCCAAATCATATCTTGGGATTAAGTTATGCAAAGGAAAATGCCAAGTATGTCCACCCTATGGAATTACATCCGATCCGACGTAAAAGTGCAGGCTATCATGAAAAAATCATCACAGATCAGAGGATAGCCAGTGCAACAGCCATTCGCCATGCGTTAGAAGAAGGAAAAAGAATAGCTGGACTTGTGCCGCCTCAGACAGAAGAAGATCTTTCAACTTGTTCGCTGCAGACTTGGGAATCTTATTGGCCGTATTTGCGTTATCGGTTGTTATCTTCTACTTTGCTGGAACTGACAGATATCTATCAGATGACCGAAGGAATAGAATCGCGCATGAAAACAGCAGCTGCAACTGCTGATAGTTTTGAGGATTTTGTGTCAAAGGTAAAAACAAAAAGATATACATGGACACGGATCCAACGATTATCTTGTTATGTCTTGCTGAATATCAAAAAGCAAGAGATTCCTGTCCAACAAAATAAAAATTATCTTCGACTACTTGGATTTACCGATGTTGGAAGAAGATTCTTAAAAGAAAAAAAAGAGATTTCTATTTATTCCCGAATCGGAAAAAAAGAGGCACAAGAAGCAGAACTGTTAGTTAGAAGTGATCAAATCTATCAATTGGGAGGCAATATTCCGGAACAGAATTTCGGGCAAATCCCAATCCGAGTATAGATAATTGACTAAAAATGAGAAGAATGAAGGAAGAAAGAAAAAAAGCTTCACAGAATCGTGATTCACAAGTATAATGGAACAGGACGTTTTTGCGTTATGAAACTATCAAATCAGAAAGCGAAGTGAAAATATGGGACGTAAATGGGCAAATATCGTAGCAAAGAAAACTGCTAAAGATGCTAATAATAGCCGGATTTATGCAAAATTTGGGATTGAAATCTACGCGGCAGCAAAATCAGGTGATCCTGATCCGCATGCAAACCAAAAACTACGTTTCGTCATTGATCGCGCTAAAACTTATAATGTACCAAAACATATTATTGACCGAGCAATCGAAAAAGCAAAAGGTGCAGGAGATGAAACATACTCTGAATTGCGCTATGAAGGATTTGGACCAAGCGGCTCAATGGTGATTGTTGATACATTGACGAACAATGTGAATCGAACAGCAGCAGACGTACGGGCAGCATTTGGGAAAAATGGCGGGAACATGGGTGTTTCCGGAGCGGTTTCTTACATGTTTGACAATACAGCAATCTTTGCTTTTGCAGGAGAAGACGCTGATGAGATCCTTGAATATCTAATGGAAAAAGACATCGATGTTCGCGATGTAATGGAAGAAGAAGGACAAATCATCGTTTACGGTGAAGTAGCGGATTTCCATAGTATACAAGAAGCATTAAAAGAAAAAGGAATCACTGATTTTTCAATCGCTGAGATCCAAATGATCCCTCAAAACGAGGTAACACTATCTCCAGAAGATCAAGAAACATTTGAAAAAATGATTGATGCACTGGAAGATCTAGAAGATGTACAGCATGTGTTCCATAATGTGGCATTAGAAGACTAAGCAACCAGTTTTAACGAAAAGTATTCAGTCTTTTTCGAAAAGCAAGACAATCTCACTAACAGATTGTCTTGCTTTTTTGTGTGATTTATTTTCTTTTCTAATTCAACCTGTGGTATGATGAGAGCATAAGTATCATGTGAAATGATATGAAGTATGTGGAAGATGGACGGGGAAGAATATGGAAGCAAAAATCACTTTAGAACCTTTTGAACGTATCTTAAGCGGTTACCGCAAAGTAGAAGAGTTAGCTGTGAACGTAACTGATTGTTCAAAATTAGCGCAAAAATACGCAAGATTCGGCGTTGAAGGCTATCGATTAGGAAACTATGTCGGTACAGGGTATCTGAACCGTTATTTAGAGTGTATGGTGGACCGCGCACCAATGCTGATTTATAGACAAAAATATTTGATTCCGCTGCTTTTTCGTCGTTCTGATTCAGCCTTTCGGTTATTTGAAGAAGAGTATCGGATGGAGGCTTTCTTTCTACTATTAGAGTGGAGCTTGAAGCATCGTCCTGAAAAAATTCTTATCGAAAGAAATGAGAAGATAGACACGAAAAAAAATAATGTGATCGATAGTGCATACCTAGCATTTCGTGTATCAGAGATTTTGGATTGTGGCGGCTATCCAATCAGCAATTTCCAATCAATTGACCAGTTCATTGAATGGAATCGAATTTACCGATTGATCGACAATGGCGGGATTGGCCGTCATAGCAAGGTATTTGACCCAGAATATCCAGAAAACATGGAAGAACTGAAAATGATTATTTCGCTTGTCAAATTAAAATATCCTGAAACAGATTTGGATTTATATATAGAATAAATGACCTTAAATGATTGAATTACTTTTTCTGCAATTATTATTGTAAATAAAAAGACAACTGCTAACATTAATGATAGCAGTTGTCTTTTTATTTACAGTACTTTTTTCTCATAAGATGAAATATCCATATTGTTTAACAAAGGACTTTCATTATTGGAGGTAAAAAGGGTCAATTCATGCATCGCACGTGTACACATGGTGTAAAGGATCAATTTGTCTTGCTGAGAAGAAAAATGTTCTGCATCTACATCCCACAAGAAAACTCGGTCAAACTCCAGACCTTTTGCTAAAAAGGCTGGAAGTAAAATAATGGAACGTTTCATAAAGTCACTCTCATTTAAAATCAGTTGGACTTGTTGTTTCAACTCGTCTGGCAGTTGAGCATAAAGAGCTTCGCATTCTTCTTGTGTTTTAGCTATGATTGCTGTACGCCAATACCGGGCTTTTCCCTGAGTCGTTCGAATGGTATCTGCTAACCAATTCAATTTGATATCATCTGTTGTTCCTTGGATGAGCAAAGGAAGGTCTCCTTTTCTTGCTGTTGTTTCTACTTGATGTTCTTTCACAATAAAATGATTAGCAAAATCAGTGATTTCTTTTGTGGAGCGATAGCTTGTCGTTAATTGGAAACGAGTGACTTCACGGTCCACGAAAAGGTCTTCCAATGATCCAACGATCGTTTCATTTCCAAAGACATTTTGATTTAGATCTCCACAGAAAGTCAAATTTGCTTTTGGGAACAAGGCTTGCAGCAATGCCACTTGTGATGGTGCGAAATCCTGCATTTCATCAATAAAGATATAGCGAGCTTTGTGTGTAACCGTCACTGGATATGTTCGGCGCATCAGTAAAAAGAATAGTACAGCATCCTCTTGACGCAATTCTCTTTGACGCAAGTGTGTACGAACAGTTGTCAAATGTTCCTGCCACCTGGTCTCGCTGATTTTATGTCGTGTTAGAAGAGAAAGTGGCACAGTTTGTAGAAAGTGGAGATATTGTTTCGTTATATTGACAAATTGATAATTCATGATCCCTCGATGGATTCGACGGAATCTTTTACGTACGATTTGGTTGGCCAGTTTTTTACGTAATGAACGCTCCTTTTGTTCTGTATATTCAAGATTTGGATCTGTTGCGTATAGTTCTTGGAGCTGTTCTTCCGCCAGATCTTTGACCCATTGCTGACGTGTTTCGTCTTTTTGCAGACCGCCTAATTTTTTCAGGAGCTTCGTTTGTAATAGAGAAAGTCTATGATGTAAAGGTAATTGTTCATTTGTTTCTTTATACCATTGGCGAATCGATTCCTTTGATAGGATCGTACGGCCATTTATTTTCATATCACGGAACAAGGGACCGTAGTTTGTGATGCCTTGGATATAGCGATCAATCTGATCGACTAAGGTCAATCCGCTTTTCATCACTTGTATCGGATCTTTTTCCCCTAGCAAAAAACCACTTTCTTGTTGCTGTTCATCTAGTAAAGAAAACTCTGGCAGCAGCTGCACCAAATAATTTTTGAATGTCTGTGTAGGCACGCCGCTTTCACCTAATGAAGGCAATACAGTCGAGATGTAATCAGAAAACAAATGGTTGGGTGAAAATAGAAGAACGTTTTCAGCCTCGAGCCACTTGCGATTATGATACAACAGAAAAGCAATACGTTGAAGCAAAGCGGATGTCTTTCCACTTCCGGCGATTCCTTCAATCAGCATTACTTTACTTGTTGTGTCCCGAATGATTGCATTTTGTGCTTTTTGTATCGTAGAGACGATGTTTTTCATATGGTTGCTTGATGATTCATCCAATATCTCTAGCAAAAAGTCATCATTGATTACTTCCGACGTATCTACCATAGATAAAATACGTCCTTCTTGGATTTTAAATTGTCGTTTCAACTGCAGATCGACATCTATTCTATCTGTTTCAGTTTCATAAAATGCGGGACCAATCTCACCTTCATAATAAAGATTGGCAATTGGTGCGCGCCAGTCAATAACGATTGTTTCTTCTGCCAGATCTCTTAAAGAAGCGATACCTAGATATAATGTTTCTGTTTCACGGTCTTCTTTAAAGTCGATACGGGCAAAATAAGGACTATCTTTCATGACAGACAACGTTTGCAGGCGTTTTTGCTGTGCTTCAAGAGTATGGTATTTCAAAAGCAATTCCTGCTCATGTTGGCGATATTCAACAGCAGATTCATAAAAAGCTTCATTGGAACCAGCTCGAATCTTGTGATTAGCTGTGTCTTTTGTCGAATGATTCATTTCCTGAGTCAATTCTTGTTGTTTTGTATCCAGCATATTTTGTTCGATCTGGATTAGTTCGATCGTTTCATCCACGTGCGTTTGTTCTAGTTGTTTCTCATTCATCGCATGTTTGCTCCTTCCGCCGTAAATAACGAATTAAAAGTATAGCATAGTTTTTCGAAAAAAGGTACTTTTTAACTGATGAATCGAAAAAGTAATCCTTGCTGAATATTTTTGTTTGTAGAACTGATGAATTTTGGAAACGCTGATAGTGATAGTTGTTTTCAATTAAGGCCTATTGTTTTAAAAAGTGCTAGTCAAGGACTATGCTTAAGATGAAAGAGGCAGCTGGAAATTTATTACTAACCTCTCTAAGTCACATAAAAGAGGAGAAAAAACAATGACACATTTCAAAAAATTTTTACTTACTTTGCTTATTGGTGGGATAGCTTTATTAAGTGAATTTGTTTTTCACCAGCCGGCCCTTGCATTTGCGATTGTCGCATTTACTGGAGGAATTCTCGCCTTCTTGATGTTTTTGGAAATGATCAAGACGTTACGTTCAGGAAGATATGGCGTAGATGTATTAGCGATTACCGCAATCCTTGCAACATTAGCCGTCAAAGAATACTGGGCTAGTTTGATGATATTGATCATGCTTACGGGCGGAGATAGTCTAGAGGATTACGCGAATAAACGAGCGGGTAAAGAACTGCAGTCTTTGTTAGATAACACCCCAAGAATTGCCCATCGATTCAAAGAAGGAAAATTGCAGGATATAGTAATCGATGAAATAAATATTGATGACCAGTTACTAGTCAAGCCTGGCGAACTTGTACCCGCAGATGGTCGAGTGACCAAAGGAGAATCTTCGGTCGATGAATCTTCTTTGACAGGTGAGTCCCGCCCGGAAACCAAGAAACCTGGAGATCAGATTATGTCAGGGTCTTTAAATGGAGACGGATCGATCCAAATGATCGCTGAAAAACGTGCCGCAGACAGCCAGTATCAAATGATTATTAAACTAGTCGAAGAATCAAAAGAAAAGCCTGCCCGATTTGTCCGTTTAGCTGATCGTTATGCAGTCCCTTTCACGTTGATTGCTTATTTGATCGGTGGTATTTCTTGGTGGTTCTCAAAAGACCCTTTACGATTTGCTGAGGTACTGGTAGTGGCATCACCTTGTCCACTGATTCTAGCTGCGCCCATTGCTTTAGTTGCAGGAATGAGCCGTTCAAGTAAAAACGGGATCGTTGTAAAAACTGGAACAACGATTGAAAAGCTCGCACGTACAAAAACGATTGCTTTTGATAAAACAGGAACGCTTACCAAAGGGATATTGGAAGTAGAGGCGATTCAGCCAGTCAATGGAATAAAAAAAGAAGAGCTACTTCTGTATGCAGCTAGTGCAGAACAGGAATCTAGCCATATCTTAGCTCGTTCGTTAGTGAACAACGTGAAAAACAGCCAACTGTATCCTGTTAGTCAACTGAAAGAAGTGACCGGTCAAGGAATCCAAGCAGTAGTCAATAATCATGAAGTAAAGATTGGACGTGCCTCTTTTGTTTCAGCTGAAGAAATAGAAACGTCCAATACAGCAATCTATGTAACAATTGATCGATCTTTTGCAGGAACGATCCTATTTTCGGATCAGATTCGCCCAGAAGCAGCGAAGACAATCAAGGAGCTAAGAAAACTTGATGTGAAAAATTTGATGATGATCACCGGGGATGGATCTGCCATTGCTCAAACGATTGCAGAAAAAGTCCAATTAGATTCTGTACATGCCCGTAGCTTGCCTCAAGATAAACTGACCATTTTAGAAAGTATCCCTAAAGATCAAAGACCTGTTGCGATGGTAGGAGACGGCGTGAATGACGCTCCAGCACTTGCTGCTGCAGATATCGGTATTGCAATGGGGGCTCATGGTTCTACAGCTGCTAGTGAAAGTGCAGATGCGGTCATCTTGAAAGATGATCTCTTGCGTGTAGCAAAAGCAGTAGTGATTTCAAGAGATACGATGAGAATAGCTAAACAGTCTGTACTGATTGGCATCTTTATTTGTATTTTTTTGATGTTAATTGCAAGTACGGGACTAATCCCCGCATTATACGGAGCTGTTTTGCAAGAAGTCGTGGATACGGTCTCTATTTTGAGTGCCTTGAGAGCAAAAAAAGATCCAGCCATTTTTCCTGATTCAGTACCCAAGACAAACATAGTATGATAGAATCGAGTTGAAAAAAGAACGATCAGAAAGAGGAGAGAGCATTATGCCATTCGTACATGTCGAATTAGTAGAAGGTCGCAGTCCGGAACAATTAGAAAATATGATGAAAGATATCACGGAAGCTGTTCATAAAAACACGCAGGCACCAAAAGAACACATCCATGTCATCATCAATGAGATGAAAAAAGGAACATACGGTGTAAATGGGGAATGGAAAAAATAAGTTTAGTTTCCCACTTGATTTTTCTATTTATTAGTGGTTAAATAAACACATAATTGATTGATGAGAAAGCCAACTGAATTTGAGAGTCTTCGATAAGAGAGGAAAAGCTAGGCTGAAACTTTTCCAGGAGAAAACCAAAGGATGACCACTTTCGAAACCCTTGTTGAAGCAAGGGCGGTCGGACCGTTACAACGCTTGAGGAACGCATTTGCGTTTGAACATTAGGTGGAACCACGAACTTTTCGTCCTAGTATCTCTTTTCAAGAGATGCTAGGATTTTTTTGTTTTTCAGCTTGATGATCTGATCAATCAAAACATTTCAAGGAGGAAACTATTATGATAAAAATTACTTTTCCAGATGGTGCAGTCAAAGAATTTGAGTCTGGAACAACAACATTGACAATTGCTGAAAGCATTTCAAAAAGCTTAGCAAAAAAAGCTTTAGCTGGTAAAGTGAACGGAAAACTCGTTGATTTGACTCGTCCAATCGAGGAAGATGCAAGTATTGAGATCATCACACCAGACCATGAAGATGCACTTGGCTTAGTCCGTCATTCAGCAGCTCATTTGATGGCCCAAGCCATGCGTCGCCTCTATCCAAATATCCACTTTGGCGTTGGACCAGCTATCGATTCAGGGTTTTACTACGATACAGATAATGGACAAAACCAAGTAACTGCAGAAGATTTGCCGGCAATCGAAGCAGAAATGATGAAAATCGTCAAAGAAAATCTGCCGATCGAACGCCGTGTTCTTTCAAAACAGGAAGCATTAGAAATTTTTGCAAGTGATCCGTACAAAGTAGAACTGATTAGTGAATTGCCAGAAGAAGAAGTGATTACTGCTTATCAACAAGGCGAATTCATCGATTTGTGTCGTGGACCACATGTTCCATCCACTGGCCGTATACAAGTATTTAAATTATTATCAGTGGCAGGTGCTTATTGGCGTGGAAACTCAAACAATCAAATGATGCAACGTGTATACGGGACAGCCTTTTTTGACAAGAAAGCTTTGAAAGAATATATCCGTCTCCGTGAAGAAGCAAAAGAAAGAGACCATCGTAAACTAGGAAAAGAACTTGACTTGTTCATGGTTTCCCCAGAAGTAGGTTCTGGTTTGCCATTCTGGCTTCCAAAAGGGGCAACAATCCGACGCACGATCGAACGTTATATTGTAGACAAAGAAGTTAGTCTAGGTTACCAACATGTATATACACCAATAATGGGAGATGTTGAGTTGTACAAAACATCTGGACACTGGGATCATTATCAAGAAGACATGTTCCCGCCAATGGATATGGGAGATGGCGAAATGCTTGTTCTTCGTCCAATGAACTGCCCTCATCACATGATGGTCTACAAAAACACGATCCATTCTTATCGTGAATTACCAATTCGTATCGCTGAATTAGGAATGATGCATCGCTATGAAAAATCAGGTGCTTTGTCAGGTTTACAACGTGTACGAGAAATGACGTTGAATGATGGTCATACATTTGTTCGTCCTGATCAAATCAAAGATGAATTTAAACGTACTCTTGAATTGATGGTGGCAGTATATGCTGACTTCAATATTACAGATTATCGTTTCCGCTTGAGCTATCGCGATCCAAACAATACAGATAAATATTTTGATGATGACGCAATGTGGGAAAAAGCCCAAGCAATGCTGAAAGCCGCTATGGATGAATTAGAACTAGATTACTTTGAAGCAGAAGGCGAGGCAGCCTTTTACGGACCAAAACTAGATGTTCAAGTCAAAACAGCTCTTGGTACAGAAGAAACATTATCAACTATACAATTAGACTTCTTATTGCCAGAGCGCTTTGATTTGACATATGTTGGAGAAGACGGGGAAAATACGCATCGTCCAGTAGTTATCCACCGCGGAATCGTTTCTACAATGGAACGTTTTGTTGCTTATTTAACAGAAGTATACAAAGGCGCTTTTCCAACATGGTTGGCCCCAATACAAGCAACAATCATCCCTGTTTCTGTTGATGCACATGGCGATTATGCTTATGAAATCAAAGAACGTTTGCAAATGAAGGGGCTGCGTGTAGAAGTTGATGATCGTAATGAAAAAATGGGCTATAAGATACGTGCCTCTCAAACACAAAAGATCCCTTACCAATTGGTTGTTGGAGACAAGGAATTGGAAGATGCAACAGTGAACGTACGTCGTTATGGAAGTAAAGAAACAGCTGTAGAAGATTTGAATATCTTTATTGATGCTATGGAAGCAGAAGTCAAAAATTACAGCAGAGAAAACTAATAGGTAAATTTCCTGTAAAAAAGTAGTAGATAGAAAACAATCCGAACAATAGATAACAGATATTCCTCAAAGACACAGATGCTCAATAGAATCTGTGGGATTGATGGGATAAGATATTCTGTTGGGCGGATTGTTTTTTTGTTTTTTTATCCAGTATACGACCGTGAATAAGGGTCTGATATGGTATACTTACATAGACTATCATTAAAAGGGTGGAGGAACTTATGAGCGTAATTAGTCGTATTGAAAGTATGATGGAAGATTATTCTTCAGCAGAAAAAAAGTTGGCCAACTACATTATCGGTAATATTGAGAAGGTCCCTACAATGACAGCTAATGAATTAGCAGAAGCTTCCGGGTTGAGTGCGCCGACAGTTGTACGTTTTTCCAAAAAAATAGGTTTTCAAAGTCTGACGGACTTCAAAATCACGATTTCAACAGAACTACAGACTGGAATCGATGAAGGTTTTAGTGATATAGAAGCAAATGAGTCCTTTTACTCTATCAAAAACAAACTTGGTAACAATGCACAAGTAGCGATAAAAGAAACAGTAGATATTCTAGAAGAAGAAACGATCCAAAAAGTCGTAGAGTGTTTGGAATCGGCAGAGACTGTTTTTTTATATGGGGTTGGCGCCTCTTCTTTAGTAGTAGAAGATATTCTGCAAAAATGGTCTCGTGTCGGTAAGCCAATCATTTTTGAAAAAGATATCCACGTCTTGCTCCCGCAACTTGTCAGCAATGAGAAAAAGAAAGTGCTTTGGCTTGTTTCAAACTCAGGTAGAAGTGCAGATGTAGTCGCATTAGCCGAGCTGGCGAAAAGCATGAGTATCGAAATCATTGCGTTGACGCAATTTGGAAATAACCCGCTTAGCAAGATAGCCGATGTACTCGTACAAACGTCTAGACCAAAAGAAATCACGAATCGAAGTGCAGCAACTAATTCACTTTTGGCCCAATTTGCTACGATCGATATCATTTTTTATTTCTATATGGCTAAAAACGAAAAGCTTAGCGAAAAAGTGAAAAAAACACGAGAAGCAATCCAAGAATATTTTATGGATTCGAAATAAAAACCTTACTATTTTTATATAAGTTTTTTAGAATAACAAAACGTAGTTTTCCACAAATAAATGATCCATCAAAGTGTTTCACGACTTAAGAAAACATAATTTTCAAAAATAAGTTTATTTTTTAATGAAAAAAATAGTTGGATATGTAACTTTAAGTGATTGCTGTGAAACAAAAAGTTGATTTTATCTTGAAATTAGGTAAAGAATTTCTTGCTCCGCCCATTTTTTCTTTTTTATTAAGAAGTTTTTGGGTACAATGAAGCATGAATGTAAATAGGCGGAAGGATAGGAAATGATGAAAGATTTTATGAAAAAAATATTAAATACTTCTTGGTTAGAAAAAATAAGAAAAGGTGCACAAGAACCTAAGAACAAAACGTTTCGCCGGTCCCATGTTCCTTTTCGCTTAAATTTTCTTTTTTTCATTATATTTACGTTATTTGTTGCGTTGATTGCTAGATTGGGTTATTTGCAGATCGTGAACGGCGAAGAGATGGAGGCGCGAGTGAAGTCTACTTCTACGATTACGGTCCAAGAAAGTACTCCTCGCGGAATGATCTACGACTCCACAGGAAAAGCTTTAGTTACGAATAAAGCGAATCAGGCCATCACATATACGAGAGGAACACAAGTTACGGCTAAAGATTTGCTTGAAATCGCAACGAAGCTGAACTCGCTGATCGATGTTCCGGTAGATGAAAATCTGACAGATAGAGATAAAAAAGATTTTTGGCTGGCTGATCCCAAACATTTGAAAGAAGCCACAAAAAGACTTTCGGCAAAAGAAAAGCAATTAGGGAACAGCGAACAATATAGTGCGATGGTCAATAAAGTCACAGCTGATGAGATTAATTTAAACGAGGAGCAATTAAAAATTGCTACCATCTTTAAACGGATGAATAGTGCATATGAATTAAACACTGTCTATATCAAAAACTCTGGTGTTACTGATCAAGAGTTAGCTGTTGTGGCAGAACGCGCTTCTGAACTTCCAGGAGTTTCGACTGGCACAGACTGGACACGAGAATATAATGCAGCAAGTTCACTGAAAAGTATTCTTGGCAGTGTGACGACTGAAAAGCAAGGACTTCCAGCAGATGAAGCAGAGAAATACCTAGCAAAAGGTTATTCTCGGAATGACCGTGTAGGACAAAGTTATTTGGAAAAACAATATGAAGATGTCCTGCAAGGAACCAAAACCCAATATGAAGTTTCCCTTGATAATGAAGGAAATGTTTCGAATCAAAAAGAAATCTTCTCTGGGGAAAAAGGTTCTAATTTAATGTTATCTATGAATGCAGAATTCCAATCAAAAGTAGAAGAAATTTTGAAAAGGAATTATCAAACATTGATCAACAACGGCAAAGCACAGTATTCGCCTGGTGCTTATGCAGTGGCTATGAATCCTCAGACAGGAGAAGTGCTAGCAATGACTGGTTTCAGTCATGAACAAGGTTCCAAAGAAATCACCGAGAATGCTTTAGGCACGATTACTAGCGCCTTTGCTCCAGGGTCTGTAGTCAAGGCTGGTACTTTGACAGCAGGCTGGGCAAGTAACGCGATCAGCGGAAATCAAGTTTTGATTGATGAGCCGATTCGTCTGCAAGGTGCTTCAGAAAAAAGCTCTGTCTTTAATCGAAGCGGACAAGTTGCTCTTGATGCAGTCAAAGCATTGGAATTGTCTTCTAATACGTATATGATCAAAGTGGCGTTAAAGATGTTAGGACTAGACTATACACCTGGAATGGGACTACCTAGTTTAGATGAAGAAGCTAAAGCTTATCAGCAATTGAGAGACTCTTTCAAAGAGTTTGGTCTTGGTACAACGACTGGGATCGATTTGCCGAATGAATCTCCTGGGATCTCACGTTCTGTTGATTATATGAAGAAGTTCAATGCGGATAATGGCAAAGAATGGTATACTCCAGGTAACTTTACCGATTTGGCATTTGGACAGTTTGACACATATACACCAATCCAATTAGCTCAATATGCTTCAACAGTCGCTAATGGCGGGAAACGAGTACAGCCGCACCTAGTCAAAGCGATCTATGGCAATGACGAAAATGGAAACTTGGGTGAAGTGAAGAAAGAAATTGGCACAACAGTAGAAAATACGGTCAATATTTCTGCAGAAAATATGGCGATCCTCCGTGAAGGATTCCACCAAGTTGTCCATGGTACCGATCCTTACACAACAGCCAAACCATTAGCCAGTGCGAAAATGGACCTTTCCGCAAAAACAGGGACTGCAGAAACGGTTGCGGAAGGTCATCCAGATATTACGACAGTCAATAGTAATATCGTGGCATACGGACCAACAGACAATCCGGAAATTGCCATCAGTGTTGTCTTGCCGAACTTATTAGACGAACAAGACCACATGAACTTGACGATTGCTAAAGAAATAATGGACGCGTATTATGATATGTTCATGGCAAAATAAAAAAGAGGTCGTGAAAAAGCCGCTTAGTTTCGAGTATGAAGAAAAATTTTGTGAAAATAGCTTCTCACATTTTTGCTTAAATTTGACTTCATACCGAGAAACTGGCTTTTGAACACCGTTTACTCGGCAAAAAAGGTTGTGACAAAAATTGTCACAACCTCTTTTTTGTGGAATCTAATTCTCTATTATAGTTTAAGTAGTTTTTCCAGATAAACAGCTAAACCGTCTTCCTGATTGCTCAAAGGAGTGACATCATTTGCAATGCCTTTGAGTTGATCAGTACCGTTAGCCATAGCTACTCCCCAACCTGCATAATCCAACAATTCCAAATCATTATGCTCGTCACCAAAGGCAATGACGTCTTTTTGATCGATAGACAGGTAGTTAGCAATCTCTTGCACGCCTTTTGCTTTTTGGATTCCTTTTGAAACAATCTCTAAGATGGCAGTAGGTCCACCCCATGTCCGAACATCGACATAACTGCCAAATTGACGTGTTAATTCAGCAGATACAGCTCCTGCAAAACGTTTGTCTGTTCGGACAAGCAAAGATGTAGGATTTGTCGTCAAATTTTTAGGAGAAAGCAAATTCTTCTCTCCTGGACGAGAAGAAGCAAAAATTTTTTCATCAAAGAAATCAAAACTGTCAATAAAAAAAGTATCACGATTTTCAGCAGCGATAAAATCTAAATTTAGCTGCTTTTTTTGCGATAAGATTTCAAAAGCGATTTCACGATTGATCAACGTTTCTCTTTCACCATCCCAGTGCTGATTAGGGATGTGTACTAATGCGCCGTTAAAATTAACCATCGGTGTTGTTAATTCTAATTGTTGGTAAAACTGATGGCTCATTCGGAATGGGCGTCCTGTAGCAATACTGACATGATGACCGGCATTGATTGCTTTTTTCAGAGTCTCTTTTGTTTTAGATGTAATCATCGAATCTTGATTGAGGGTAGTTCCGTCCAGATCGATGGCAATTAATTTTTTATTCAATAAGGGTCCTTCCTTCCTCAACTAGCATTTGTTTTAGTCTAGCATATTTTAGGTAATTAACAAGAGCAATCAGCTATTCCTAACAAAAACTACAGTTATGGCTATATAAATAGCTAAACATAAGCTAAACACGAACGTTAAGTATTGTTTTCGCTTTTTTTGTTAAAAAAACGTTGAAAAGCGAATGAAACGTCTATATAATTTGAAATTGTTCGATGGATTTGCCCTATTTTACTTATTTTTTATTATTATAGTTTTCCATCAGAAAAAAATTCAGGGAGTGGAACTTTTTATGGAAAAGTTTTTCGGTTTAAAGAAAAACAATACAAATGTATCAACTGAAATAATGGCGGGAGTAACGACATTCTTTGCCATGAGTTATATCTTATTCGTAAATCCGACGATTTTGTCAGCATCAGGTATGCCCTTCCAAGCAGTATTTCTAGCGACAATCATTGCATCGATTATTGGTACGCTGGTAATGGGATTGTTCGCAAATGTACCATATGCTCAGGCACCTGGTATGGGATTGAACGCATTTTTCACTTTTACGGTCGTTTTTGGGCTTGGTTATTCTTGGCAACAAGCCTTGGCAATGGTGTTTATTTGCGGATTAATCAATATTTTTATTACTGTCACAAATATTCGAAAAATGATTATTCGGGCGATTCCCGAAAGTCTTCAACATGCGATTGGTGGCGGGATCGGTATTTTCGTTGCGTATGTCGGAATCAAAAATGCAGGATTCTTATCTTTTTCAGCAGACCAGTCAGCTATTTCGAGCTCTGTCGTTGAAGGCGGAAAAGCGACAAATGTTACGATAAATGGTGGAATCGTCCCTGCGTTAGCCAACTTTGACAACGCTCCTATCTTATTGGCTGTGATTGGTTTGGTACTGACAGCCATTTTAGTTGTAAAAAATGTCCGTGGGGCTATTCTTATCGGTATCGTAGCGACCACAGTCCTTGGTATTTTTATGGGTGTTGTTGATTTGAGTTCCATTGATTGGCAAACGAATTCGTTAGGTAATTCATTTAAAGAATTAGGAACAACTTTTGGTGCAGCATTTGGTTCTGAAGGCATGCAATCTTTATTCAGTGATTCTTCCAAGATTCCTCAAGTATTGATGACGATAATCGCATTCAGTTTATCTGATACTTTCGATACGATCGGAACATTTATCGGTACAGGACGCCGCACAGGCATTTTCTCAAAAGAAGACGAGATCGCGTTGGAAGATGGTCGTGGGTTCAAAACAAAAATGGATAAAGCACTATTTGCCGATGCGATCGCTACTTCCGTGGGGGCTATCTTTGGTACATCGAATACAACAACTTATGTCGAATCTGCAGCTGGGATCGGGGCCGGTGGACGTACTGGTTTGACTTCAGTAGTAGTGGCAGTGCTATTCGCATTAAGTAGTTTATTCTCTCCACTGATCGCTATTGTACCAAATCAAGCAACTGCGCCAGCATTGATTTTAGTTGGAGTAATGATGATGGCTTCTTTTGCAGACATCAAATGGCTAGATATGGAAGAAGCTTTACCGGCCTTCTTTGCATCGATCTTTATGGGATTGTGCTATAGCATTTCCTATGGGATTGCAGCAGGATTTATTTTCTATACAATTGTGAAAGTAATCAAAGGAAAATACAATGAAGTTTCTGTTGCTTTGTGGATCGTTGATATTTTATTCATTATCAACTTCATCATTCTAGCAACAATTTAACTAAAGAGAAGGGATTGGAACAGTATTTGTTCTGATCTCTTTTTGTTTTACATAAAAAGAACGTTACATATAAAATGACCTTTGCGGGATTTTTCTCTTTTTACTGGCGAGATCGTTGCTTGTTTATTCGAAAATAGGTATGATAAAAGAGACGAAAGAGGGATGATAGATGGAGATTAATTGGAGAAAAAATTTAGTGATTGCGTGGATTGGCTGTTTTTTCACTGGTGCAAGTATTAGTTTAGTTATGCCATTCATACCAGTTTATGTCGAGCAACTAGGAACACCAAAAGACCAAATCGAATTGTTTTCAGGACTAGCAATCTCTGTGACTGCTTTTGCGTCTGCCGTGGTTGCACCAATCTGGGGAAATCTAGCTGATCGAAAAGGACGAAAACTCATGATGATCCGTGCAGCAGCAGGGATGACATTAACAATGGGATCTTTGGCTTTTGTACCGAACGCGTATTGGCTTTTGATCATGCGGTTTTGGAATGGGATTTTGTCTGGATATATTCCAAATGCCACAGCGATGATTGCTTCACAGGCACCTAGAGAAAAGAGCGGATGGGCGTTAGGAACATTGTCTACCGGAGCGATTGCTGGAAATCTGATCGGACCTTCAATGGGCGGTGCACTGGCTCAGTGGTTTGGTATGGAAAATGTATTCTTGATCACAGGGGCTTTGTTGATGATCACAACGGTATTGACCATTTTCTTAGTCAAAGAAGATTTCCATCCGATCGAGAAAAAAGATCTGATAAGCACCAAAGAAATTTTTTCAAAAATGGATCATCTCTCTATTTTGATCGGTCTCTTCATTACGACCTTGATTTTACAGATAGGAATCACTACGATCAGCCCTATTTTGACCTTATATATTCGTGAATTGAGCGGAAGTACAGAAAATATCCTTTTTGTCAGCGGCTTGATTGTTTCGATAGCTGGTGTTTCCGCTGTCTTTTCTTCACCGAAACTAGGAAAACTAGGGGATAAGATTGGGAATCAAAAAGTTCTAATTGGAGGACTCATTTTATCATTTTGCTGTTATTTACCTATGGCATTCGTCACTACACCGCTCCAATTAGGTATACTTCGCTTTATTTTAGGCTTTTCAACTGGCGCTTTGATGCCTTCTGTCAATACACTGATCAGTAAGATTACGCCTCAAGAAGGAGTCAGCCGAATCTATAGCTACAATCAGATGTTTAGCAACTTTGGACAAGTTTTAGGTCCCATGCTAGGATCGACAGTCGCGCATGCTTATAATTACAGTGCTGTTTTTATTGTGACAAGTTTGTTTGTTCTGTCAAATATTCTTCTTTCTTTATTCAACTTTCGTAAAGTTCTTCGCAGCAGATTATAATGGTGGTGAGGAGCAGAAAATAAAAAAGAGCTTGAGATATCTCAAGCTCTTGGCTGTTTTTTTACGAATGGGCAGAGGTTTCTTTTCTTGGCGCAACTGCACCAATCAAAAGGATAATGACACCCGCAATGAATGAAATGATTGTTGTCAAAGTAAAATCATATGTTCCGCTTGTTAATGCAGCACCAATATAACCGACTACTTGACCTAGAACGACAGCCCAGAATAATGTAACGATATATCGCATAAAGAACACCTCTTTTCTATCTTAATTTTACCAGATTTTCTTTGAATGTAAAGAAACGAGACCAAATCTCAATAAAATTTGAGTTCTTACGAAAGAACTCATTCCTACAGATTACAAGCAAGCAAATGAAGTGGAATAATCAACTTCAGCGCCTGCTATCTTAATGAAAGTAAAAGGATCAAACCTTTTAACGCTAGTGAATTTTAACGAAAAAAAAGGCGGAATGCAAGATGTTTTTCCCACAACTTTATACAATTACTTCTTATTCTCTTTTACAAAGTACGATACGTATTCGAGAATATGTACAAGAAGCAAAAAAACAAGGCTACACTTCATTAGCCATAACGGATAAAGATGTCTTATACGGTGCACCTGAATTCTATCGTATTTGTGTAGAAGAAGGAGTACAGCCAATCATTGGATTACATCTTAGTTATACTTATGAAGAAAAAAATTATGGCTTGCTTGCGTACGCAAAAGATGAAATAGGTTATCAGCAGCTGATGAAACTTTCCAGCCGAAAAATGATCCAAGAAAAATTGGAACTTGCAGAAATGACAGAAACCGACCATCTAGCGTTTGTTGTTCCGGCAAATCATTCTGTTTCTGAGGCTTTCAATAAAGAGGATAACTTTTTCGGTCATTGGCAGTTTTTACTTGAAAATGTTTTTACTAGAAATTTTTATATCGGCTTGACAGAAAACACGCCTGATCAATTGCCTGAATGGTATCAGTATGTGATAAAAGAAAATTATTCGCTTTGTGCATTACATCCCATCGCTAGTTTACAACAAGAAGAACTTTTTGCACTTGAAGTGATGAAACATATCAAAGATGGAAGCCAAATACCTTTAGAAAATTTATCTGCATCTTTACCACTAACAGCAAATGGCTATCTTCTTTCAGAACAAGAAATGATCAAACGATTCGAAAAAGCGGGTCTTTCCCAAGCTGTAATAGGCGCCCAGCGTTTAGCTGAATCGATTTCATTTGAATTCCAGTTCCATCAGAAATTACTTCCGCATTATCCAGTTCCTAATGGAAAACAAGCTGGAGAATATTTAAGAGAGTTATGCTATTCGCAAGTGGAACGCCGAATCACTGATTATACAAAGGAATACCAAGAACGTTTGGACTACGAGTTATCTGTCATCCATCAAATGGGATTCGATGATTATTTCTTGATCGTATGGGATGTAATGGCTTTTGCTCATAGAAACAAAATCGTTACCGGTGCAGGTCGTGGTTCTGCTGCGGGTTCATTAGTAGCCTATGTGTTAGAAATTACAGATGTGGATCCATTAGAATATGATTTGCTGTTCGAACGCTTTTTAAACCCCGAACGCTTTACGATGCCAGATATCGATTTGGATATTCCTGACAATCGACGTGAAGAAGTATTGAATTATGTTCGAGAAAAGTATGGACAATATCATATGGCACAAATCGCAACATTTGGCACAATGGCAGCAAAAATGGTTCTTAGAGATGCAGCTAGAGTGTTTGGTTTATCGCAAAGTGAAGCAAACCGCTGGTCAAAAGCAATACCCAATCAATTGAAAATCACATTGACCCAAGCTTATAAAACTTCGCATCAATTAGTAGAATTAGTTCAGGCAAGCGAAAAAAACCAACTTTTATTCAAAACTGCAGTGATTTTAGAAGGATTGCCAAGACATGTTTCGACTCACGCAGCAGGTGTAGTTATCAGCGATAAGAATCTACTTGAACTAGTTCCGCTCCAACGCGGTTCTGATGAAGCTTTTCTGACCCAGTATACGATGAATGAGGTAGAAGCAATCGGTCTTTTGAAAATGGACTTTTTAGGACTACGCAACTTATCGATTATTGATTTTACTTTGAAAGCTGTTAAGCGAGTAGAAGGGTATGAGATCCGATT
This sequence comes from Enterococcus sp. DIV0436a, assembly GCF_051711605.1. NCBI lineage: Bacteria > Bacillati > Bacillota > Bacilli > Lactobacillales > Enterococcaceae > Enterococcus > Enterococcus sp. DIV0436a. The sequence goes on along the minus strand of NZ_JBIONA010000001.1, from coordinate 1,920,033 downwards.
AAAAGAGATCCCGCTAAATGATGCAAAAACGCTGCTCTTGTTTCAACGAGGCGAAACCTCAGGAGTATTTCAATTTGAATCTGCTGGTATCCGGAACGTTTTACGAAGATTAGGTCCAGAAAACATCGAAGATATTGCCGCAGTCAATGCATTGTATCGACCAGGCCCTATGCAAAATATAGATACCTTCATTGCCAGGAAGAAAGGAAAAGAAGCCATTCGCTACCCAGATGATTCACTGATCCCGATTTTGAAAAACACATATGGAGTGATCGTCTATCAGGAACAAATCATGCAGATCGCCTCGACTATGGCTGGATTTACATTAGGGCAGTCAGATATTCTGCGACGGGCAGTGAGTAAAAAGAAAAAAGACGTATTAGATGAAGAAAAGTCGCATTTTGTATCAGGAGCATTACAACAGGGATATTCGGAAAAAACAGCAGCGACCGTATATGAATATATCGAAAAATTTGCAAACTATGGATTCAATCGGTCACATGCATTTGCTTATTCATTCGTGGGATTCCAAATGGCGTATCTAAAAGCCCATCATCCAGGTGCTTTCTTTACCAGCCTGATGAATTCTGTTCGGCATAACACATCAAAATTGAAAGAATATATTGCAGAAGCACGTAAAAATAAACTCAAACTTTCCTCGCCGTCCATTAATCAAAGTAATTCCAGTTTTGAGTTGGTCAATAAGGAAGAAATCAGATTCGGACTGACAGCGATAAAAGGTATTCGGCGTGATTTTGTAGAAGATATATTAAACGAAAGAAAACAAAATGGCCCGTTCCAGTCAGTGGATCAATTCCTCATACGGATCGATAAGCGTTGGCTGAAATTAGAGTTACTGCAATCACTGACAGCAGTAGGCGTTTTTGATGAATTATCTCCTAACAGGAAACAATTGATGCTTGATCTCGAAGGAAAAATCCAAAATATCGTTTACAGTGGTGGAAGTCTTGACTTGCTGGGAATCATGGCATTAAAAGAAGAAGAAGTCGCTGACTATACACTAGAAGAACGCTTGAAGCTGGAAGAGGAGTACTTAGGTATTTATTTGTCAGGTCATCCTGCAGAAGGGTTTGATCGTCTTCGTTTAGCTAAACAAGTTCAGCTGATTACAGATATCGTCCCTAATCAACCAGTCAATTTATTAGTGATGATCAAGGAAGTTAGAGAAATTCGGACAAAAAAAGGAGAACTGATGGCCTTTGTTGAAGGAACCGACAGTAGTGGAGAAATTTCTGTCACAGTTTTTCCAACTCTTTATCGTAAATATCGTAATTTGTTTGCCGTTGATCGAGTGATCTTTGTTCAAGGGCGGAGCGAAATCAGCAAATATAATCAGGAACTGCAACTAATTGGAGAAAGCTTTGCTGATCCTAACCAGTTAGAAGCCCAGTATCCTTCACAAACTTGCTATTTGCGTATTACAGAAGAACGGGAAGATCCCGAGATAATGAAACAATTACAAGTGATTTTTCAGAAACACCCAGGATATATACCAGTAGTTATGTATCACGAAAAAACGCAACGAAAAGTAGTTCTGTCAGATGCTTATTGGGTGGATGACAGCAAGAGTATAAAGGGGCAACTTATTTATCTGCTTGGCGAAGATAATGTGGTTTTCAAATAACTTACGGTAAAAAATACTACTTGCTTTCATTTTTTTTCATTTTTTTATCCGTAAATCAAGACAAGTGAGAAAAATAATGTTAGAATGTTAGTCGTGGTTAACGCAAAAATGGTTGTAAACCTAAGTCATACTTAGGATAAAGTATTTTAATGAGGTGAATGTTTATTATGAAACGCATCGGAATTTTGACCAGTGGCGGAGACGCACCTGGAATGAATGCAGCTGTTCGTGCCGTTGTTCGTAAAGGTATTTACGAAGGACTGGAAGTATACGGGATCAATTATGGTTTTGCCGGTTTAGTTGCTGGAGATATTCGTCGTCTTGATGTGGCAGATGTAGGTGACAAGATCCAACGTGGTGGTACATTCTTGTATTCTGCACGTTATCCAGAATTTGCAACTGAAGAAGGTCAATTAAAAGGAATCGAACAATTGAAAAAATTCGGAATCGAAGGTCTAGTGGTTATCGGAGGAGACGGCTCTTATCATGGCGCAATGGCTTTGACAAAACGCGGTTTCCCAGCAGTAGGTATTCCTGGAACAATCGATAATGATATTCCTGGGACTGATTTCACAATCGGTTTTGATACAGCAATCAATACAGTACTAGAATCAATTGACCGTATTCGTGACACAGCGACTTCTCATGTTCGTACATTCGTTATCGAAGTAATGGGACGCAATGCAGGAGACATCGCTTTATGGTCAGGTGTGGCTGGCGGAGCGGATGAAATCATCATCCCAGAACATGATTTTGATATGGCTTCAGTTGCTAAAAAAATCCAAGAAGGCCGCGATCGCGGGAAGAAACATTGCTTGATCATCTTGGCTGAAGGTGTAATGGGCGGAAATGAATTCGCTGAGAAACTTTCAGAATTTGGTGACTATCATACACGTGTATCTATCTTGGGACACGTTGTCCGTGGTGGAGCACCAAGCGCACGCGACCGCGTGTTGGCAAGTAAATTCGGTGCTTACGCTGTCGAATTGCTTCAAGAAGGAAAAGGTGGATTATGTGTCGGTATCCATGACAACGAAATCGTTGCGTCTGACATCATTGATACACTTGAAAACAACAAACATAAACCAGACTTATCACTATATGATCTAAATAATTCACTTTCATTTTAAGAGTGAAAGAAACCAAGCTATTTAAGCTGTGTACAGCTTTAAATAAACAAAATTGAATGGGAGAGTTTTTTAAATGAAAAAAACCAAAATCGTTAGTACATTAGGACCAGCAAGTAACTCAGTAGAAATTATTTCTCAATTGATTGAATCTGGGGCAAATGTCTTCCGCTTTAACTTTTCTCATGGTGACCATGAAGAACAATTATCACGTATGACTATGGTCCGTGAAGCAGTTAAAAAGACAGGAAAAGATGTCGGTATTCTTTTAGATACAAAAGGAGCTGAAATCCGTACAACTGTTCAAGGCACAACAGAAGCTGATTTTGGTCGTGCAGGATACATCAAATTTGAAGTAGGAGATCAAACACGCATCTCTATGGATCCTGAACATGTAGGTTCAAAAGAAAAAATCGCGGTTACTTACCCAGGATTATTTGACGATGTTCACGTTGGTGGACACATTTTATTTGATGATGGTTTGATCGATATGCAAATCATTGAAAAAGACGAAGCAAACCGTGAATTAGTCGTAGAAGTTAAAAATGCAGGTATGCTAGGATCACGTAAAGGGGTAAATGCACCAGGCGTTTCTATTAGTTTGCCAGGTATTACTCCAAAAGATGCTGACGATATTCGTTTTGGTTTAGACAACGATATCGACTTTATCGCTGCAAGTTTTGTACGTAAAGCACAAGACGTTCTAGATATCCGCGAAATCTTAGAAGAAAAAGACATGACTCATGTTCAAATCTTCCCTAAAATCGAATCTCAAGAAGGTATCGACAACATTGACGAAATCATCAAAGTTTCTGACGGTGTTATGATTGCCCGCGGAGATATGGGTGTTGAAATCCCAGCTGAACTAGTACCAATGGTTCAAAAACGCATCATCAAAAAATGTAATGCTGCTGGTATCCCAGTTATCACTGCTACACAAATGTTAGAATCAATGCAAGAAAACCCACGTCCAACACGTGCGGAAGCTTCTGACGTTGCTAATGCTGTATTTGATGGCACAGATGCAACAATGCTATCTGGTGAATCTGCAAACGGGGACTACCCAGTTGAAGCTGTTTCAACAATGGCACGTATCGACCAAGAAGCTGAAAATGCATTATCAGAATTAGGTACATTCCAATTGAACGAATTCGATAAAACAGATGTAACTGAAACAATCGGTTTATCTGTAGCTCGTGCTGCAAAAAATCTAGGCGTGAAAACAATCGTTGCTGCAACTGAATCAGGATACACTGCAAAAATGATTTCAAAATATCGTCCAGATGCAGATATCTTGGCTGTTACTTTTGACGAACGCACAAAACGTGGTTTGATGTTAAACTGGGGCGTTTACCCAACAGTTGCTGAAAAACCATCAACAACTGATGAAATGTTTGAACTAGCAGCTAAAAAAGCTGTTGAATTAGGTTTCGCATCAGAAGGCGATTTAATCTTGATCACTGCTGGTGTACCAGTTGGTGAACGCGGAACAACTAACGTGATGAAAATTCAAATGATTGGTTCTAAATTATTAGAAGCTCAAGGCGTTGGACAAAAATCTGTCGTTGCAAATGCAGTTATTGCTTCATCTGCTGAAGAAGCTGTAAAAAAAGCAAAAGACGGAATGGTTCTAGTTGTACCATCAACTGACAAAGAATATATGCCTGCAATCGAAAAAGCAGCTGCTGTTATCGTTGAAGAAGGCGGATTGACTTCTCACGCTGCAGTTGTAGGAATTGCACAAGATATTCCTGTAATCGTTGGTGCTAAAGGCGCAACAACAACAATTACAGAAGGTGAATTGATTACCGTTGATTCACGTCGCGGCATCGTTTACCGTGGCGAAACAACAGCTATCTAATTTAGCTTAATAAAAAATAAAAACAGCTCTTCTTTTACGAAGAGCTGTTTTTTTGTGCTGTAACGAATTCATGGATAACTTGGACTACTTGTTCTTGAAGAGGTGTGACGATCTGCTGTGTTCGTTTTGCCAATGAAATCAAGAAGCGAGGCTGAACTTCATCTGAAAGAGGGAGGCAAACTAAATGATCTTCAGGATGGACAGCAATCTCTGCCAAAAAACCGATACCCACATTTTCTCGGACCATACTCTTTAAAATCGTCAAGTCATTGCTTTGATAAACAACTTTTGGATGAGTATGTGTTTGTTTAGAAAGCTTAGTGAATGCTGCGGGGTGGACATAATGTTCGTTCAATAGTACAAACTGTTCATCTGCTATATCTTTGAAAGAGACAGTATCCTGCTTGGAAAGAGGATGTGTAGGTGGCACGACGATCATGAAACGTTTGTCCAAAAGTAACTCTGTTTCTAAATATTGATCCACGATTGGCTGTGTTGAGCCTAATACAGCTAAATCGATCCTCCCTTGTCGGATCATCCCGTATAAGTCCCGAGAGCCTCCATCGGTAATCTCAATTTGATTCATCAATTCATGCTTGATAAAGTAACTTGACAGTTTAGGAAAGTATTCATTGCCGATAATAGGAGGCATGCCAAAACGAAGCTTTTTCTTTTGCAACTGAGTGATTTCAGCTCTTGCAGTAGAAATCTCTTGGAGAATGGTTTGTGCATGGAGAAACAGCTGCTTTCCAGAAGGCGTGACGATTAATTCGTGATGCGATCGATCTCTTGTAATAAGTACGGTGTCAAACTCTTTTTCAAGACGTTGTAATGCATATGTAATAGTAGGTTGGCTCACACGGAAATAATTAGCCACTTTCGTAAAATTTTTTTGTTTGACGATTTGGACATAGTATTCGATATCTTTCGTGTTCATGAAGATCATCCGCTCCTTTAATGGAATAATGATTATTGTAAATGATTCTGAGGATGATAGCAAACAGAGGCTTTCTAATAAAGATTTTTCTGTTTTTTTATGAACTGCAAGGTGTCAAGAAAATTTCATTGACAACATGCTTTTTGCCCTGTATAATTGCTTTTGTTGCTTAGGAGTGATGAAAAATGAAATGGTCTTTATTGGAATTGAGAAAATACCAGGAGACACCGTTAACTTTTCATGAGACGCTCGACTTGAAAGCCGCTCTCATGAAGCGAGACAATTTAATACTTGATGTTGCGCCAGTGGAAGTCGAAGGTTTGGTCTCAGTTGATAAGAAAGGCTATATCGTTCATTACACTGTGCAGACGACTTTGACAGTTCCTTCAACACGTTCACTAGAACCTGTTGAACTGCCCATGGATTTTTCTGTAGACGAAGTATTCATGACAGAAGAACAATTCCAAAGTAGAGATGAACAAATGTCTGCGGATGAGATTTTGCTAATTGAAGGTCCATTATTGAATTTAGCAGAGTCGATTGAAGACAACATCTTATTGGCGATTCCAATGCGGGTATTGACAAAAGAAGAGGAAGCAGCAACAGAACTTCCAAAAGGCAATGATTGGGAAGTTGTTTCCGAAGAAGAATACCAGCGCAGAAAAATGGAAGAAGCCGAGAATAAAATTGATCCTCGTCTTGCAAAACTATCTGAACTTTTTGATTCTAAATCAAAAGACGACGATAACAAGTAAGATTGGAATATATTGTGTCTAATTTAGATACAAGACTTTACAAGGAGGTGTAGCAAAATGGCAGTACCAGCTAGAAGAACATCAAAAGCTAAAAAAGCAAAACGTCGTACACACTACAAATTGACAATCAAAGGGTTAAACGAATGTCCAAACTGTGGTGAAATGAAAAAAAGCCATCACGTATGTGCAAATTGTGGTTACTATGATGGTAAGGACGTAATGTCAAAAGAAGCTTAATACATTTTAATTAGAAAATGTAAAACCTCAAGGCTAACCATGGAGCCTTGAGGTTTATTTTTTTGTAGTCGGTAAATAAAAAATATGTTGTTCTTTAGTTTGCAATGTAGCCGTGTTAAGCTATAATGTAAGAGATTAGGGAGAAATCCCGTATGTAGGAGGAGTTCATATGTCAAAACAACAAATCGGTGTTGTCGGTATGGCCGTTATGGGTAAAAATCTAGCCTTGAACATAGAAAGCCGCGGCTATTCAGTGGCTTTATTCAATCGTACAGGGGCTAAAACAACCGCTGTAGTAGAAGAACACCCAGATAAAAATTTCAAAGCAACATATACAATCGAAGAATTTGTAGAATCTATCGAGAAACCACGTCGGATCTTGCTAATGGTCAAAGCAGGACCGGCAACAGATGCAACAATCCAAGAGTTACTTCCTCACCTTGATAAAGGCGATATTTTGATTGACGGAGGAAATACATTCTTTAAAGATACGATGCGTCGTAATGAAGAGTTAGCCAACTCTGGCATCAACTTTATCGGTACAGGCGTTTCCGGTGGTGAAGAAGGAGCTTTAAAAGGACCTTCAATCATGCCTGGTGGACAAAAAGAAGCCTATGCGCTAGTTGCACCAATCTTAGAGCAAATTTCTGCAAAAGCAGAAGACGGAGCACCATGTGTCACATATATTGGCCCAAATGGAGCCGGACATTATGTGAAAATGGTACACAACGGTATTGAGTATGGAGATATGCAACTGATTGCTGAATCTTATGACTTAATGAAGAATATTTTAAACCTTTCAGTAGAAGAAATGGCTGATATCTTTAAAGAATGGAATCAAGGCGAATTAGACAGCTATTTGATAGAAATCACTGCTGACATTCTGACACGTAAAGACGATGAAGGAACAGGTAAACCAGTAGTAGATGTGATCCTTGATGCAGCTGGGAATAAAGGAACAGGTAAATGGACAAGCCAAAGCGCGCTTGACTTAGGTGTGCCACTTCCATTGATCACTGAATCTGTATTTGCCCGCTATATTTCTGCTTATAAAGAAGAACGCGTACAAGCAAGTAAAATTTTGTCTCGTACGAACGATTTTGAGTTCACGGGAGACAAAAAAGAATTGGTCGAAAAAATCCGAGAAGCGTTGTATTTCAGTAAAATCATGAGTTATGCCCAAGGATTTGCTCAATTACGTGTCGCTTCAAAAGAATTTGATTGGGACTTGCCATTTGGTGAAATCGCAAAAATCTGGCGCGCTGGATGTATCATCCGAGCTCGATTCTTGCAAAAAATTACGGATGCCTATGACAAAAATCCTGAGATCGAAAATTTATTGCTAGATGATTACTTCGTTGAAATCACGAAAAAATATCAGCAATCAGTCAGAGACGTCGTTGCCTTGGCTGTCCAAGCTGGCGTACCTGTACCGACTTTCTCATCAGCCATCGCTTACTTCGATTCATACAGAGCAGAACGTCTGCCTGCAAATATAATCCAAGCCCAACGCGATTACTTTGGCGCACATACCTATGAACGTGTCGACAAAGAAGGAATCTTCCATTACTCATGGTACCATGAAGAATAATAGTCTTTCGGCTGTTAGGAAATGAGAAAATAAAAAGAGGACGAAAGAGCTGAAGTCGATTGTTATGAGTAGACTTCAGCTCTTTTTTAAAATTGCTATCCATGATAAAATGACTATAGATTTTTAAGCATATTATCGGTATAATGATAGAGTTTTTAAAAAGCCAGTAGAATAGAAAGGATAAAATAATAAATGAGCAATATTCTAATCATTGAAGATGAAAAGAACTTGGCACGATTTGTCGAGCTAGAGTTGAAGCATGAAGGGTATAACGCAGAAGTCCACTACAACGGCCGAACTGGTTTAGATGCGGCATTAAATAATGAGTGGGATGCCATATTGTTGGATCTGATGCTCCCAGAATTGAACGGTTTAGAAGTCTGCAGACGTGTACGCCAAGTCAAAAATACACCAATCATTATGATGACTGCAAGAGATTCTGTGATCGATCGTGTATCTGGACTTGACCACGGAGCAGATGACTACATCGTCAAACCATTTGCTATCGAAGAATTATTAGCACGTCTTCGTGCATTGTTGCGTCGAATCGATATTGAAGGCGATAAAAATGTGGCTAAACAAACTACTATTACTTATCGCGATTTGACTATCGAAAAAGAAAACCGTGTCGTACGTCGCGGAAATGAAGTAATTGAACTAACAAAAAGAGAATACGAGTTGCTGCTTACTTTAATGGAAAACGTGAACGTGGTATTAGCACGTGACGTTTTACTAAATAAAGTGTGGGGATACGAAACAGAAGTTGAAACAAACGTAGTGGACGTATATATTCGTTATCTTCGCAACAAAATTGACGTTCCCGGGGAGGAAAGCTATATCCAAACTGTACGCGGAACAGGTTATGTGATGCGCTCGTGATAAAGCCGAAAAAATCGGAAAAAAGAGAACTGAAAGGGCCCTCCTTGACAATCAAGTGGGCCTTTGCGAGTTCTTTCTTCATATTCGTTGTGTTTACAATTTTCGCTGTCATTACCTATAAATCATCTATCAATCTGATTGTGGCAAAAGAAAGAAACAATGTAGAGCGTACGATTTCAGAAGTAGCTTCTCGTTTGGCTAACTCGGATGAAGAACTGACATTAGTAAATACGTATCGTAATCTGACGAAAGCGACAAATGACGGAGATGAGGTCGTAGATCATACTTCACTGGTCGAAGGAAACTTAATGAAGATCGATTCCTTTATAGCTGAGCTAGGGCAGCCATCAATGGATCTTTATGTTTATGATTTGGACGAGAACTTGATTTTTAAAACCCATGAAAACAGTCGAAACCTGATTCAGACTACACGTAAAGTTCCAACGATCGTTACACTAGAAGGAAAAACTGGCTTTTTATCTATCCAGCCTATATATTCTAAAGGTACAAGAGAAAAGATCGGCTATGCGCAAAGCTTCTATGAATTATCTTCTTTCTATGATATTCGAAATAAGCTATTATTGACTCTTATTGTTTTAGAAGTTGTTTCTTTGATCTTAAGTAGTATTTTAGGTTTCTTTTTATCTTCTTATTTCTTAAAACCACTCAAGGTACTCAGAGATACAATGGATACTATACGTAAAGATCCGCAATCAGATATCCACATGCCTGAAATCGACACAAATGATGAATTGGCAGATTTAGCTGAAATATTCAATGAGATGCTTGACCGTATGCGTTTGTATATTGAACAACAAGAGCAATTCGTGGAAGACGTATCTCATGAGTTAAGGACACCTGTTGCAATTATTGAAGGGCATCTTAGTCTGCTAAATCGTTGGGGGAAAGATGATCCTGAGATATTAGAAGAATCATTAAGCGCCAGCATGCAAGAAATCAGCCGTATGAAAAGCTTAGTTCAAGAGATGCTAGACTTATCAAGAGCAGAACAAGTAGATGTTCATTATGCGAATGAAACAACTAAAGGAAAAGAAGTCACCTATCAAGTTTATAATAATTTCAAGATATTATATCCAGACTATGTGATCACTTTAGATGATGATTTGACAAAAGAAGTGACCCTGCAAATTTATCGTAATCACTTTGAACAATTAATCATTATCATATTGGATAACGCAGTAAAGTATTCAACTACACGAAAAGAAGTCCATATCTCTATTTCTTCCACTCTGAATGAATTTGAGATCGCGATTCAGGACTTTGGCGAAGGAATACCCAAAGAAGACCTTAATAAGATCTTCAATCGTTTTTATCGAGTGGATAAAGCAAGAGCTAGAACGAAGGGTGGAAATGGTCTGGGGTTGTCTATCGCTAAACAACTGGTTGAAAACTATAAAGGACGTATCTTAGCAGAAAGTGTAGTAGGGCAAGGGACAATTTTTAGAATCTTTATTCCTATCGCAAAGGCAGAAGACAAGTAAAGCATGTGCTTTACTTGTTTTTTTATATATCCAACAAAGAATAAGGTACAAAATACAAGCAAGTGAGAAATTCAGGGATGTCATTATAAAAAAAACTAGCGAACAATTAAATAGAATAACATCCGTTAATTAAATGTAAGTAGCTTTTAGATGAACGAAAAAACAATAAAATGCTGTAATATTCGTGTTTAAAAATAATAAATAAAAATAGGGAATTTTCTATTGCAATTTTATAAAGAGATTGCTATATTATTATTTGTTCTAAATGATTCCTTTAAGGTGTCACTAAAAATTATAAAAAATAGTGTTGACGCACTTTTGATGTCATGTTATAATAACGAAGTCGTTTGGATGAGATAGCTAATAAAGCTTGATTTTATCGAAAAAAACTTCGAAAAAGTTATTGACAAATAACAATAAAGATGATATGATAATCAAGTCGCTGCTAATGAGTGACAAAGACGTTTAGAAAAAATAAACAAAGAAGTTGTTGACATTCTCTTCTGAATCTGATAAGATTAAAGAGTTGTTGAAACAAAAAGATTAGACCTTTGAAAACTGAACAAAGTAAGACAAACCAAATGTGTAGGGCGTCTTGATTCAATTCAAGACAACAAACATTTTTAACAAGCAAGCAATATGCTAGCAAACAAATTGAGCTTAACAATCGCAAGATTGTTCGAACTTTTTATGAGAGTTTGATCCTGGCTCAGGACGAACGCTGGCGGCGTGCCTAATACATGCAAGTCGAACGCTTCTTTTTCCACCGGAGCTTGCTCCACCGGAAAAAGAAGAGTGGCGAACGGGTGAGTAACACGTGGGTAACCTGCCCATCAGAAGGGGATAACACTTGGAAACAGGTGCTAATACCGTATAACAATCAAAACCGCATGGTTTTGATTTGAAAGGCGCTTTCGGGTGTCGCTGATGGATGGACCCGCGGTGCATTAGCTAGTTGGTGAGGTAACGGCTCACCAAGGCCACGATGCATAGCCGACCTGAGAGGGTGATCGGCCACATTGGGACTGAGACACGGCCCAAACTCCTACGGGAGGCAGCAGTAGGGAATCTTCGGCAATGGACGAAAGTCTGACCGAGCAACGCCGCGTGAGTGAAGAAGGTTTTCGGATCGTAAAACTCTGTTGTTAGAGAAGAACAAGGATGAGAGTAACTGTTCATCCCTTGACGGTATCTAACCAGAAAGCCACGGCTAACTACGTGCCAGCAGCCGCGGTAATACGTAGGTGGCAAGCGTTGTCCGGATTTATTGGGCGTAAAGCGAGCGCAGGCGGTTTCTTAAGTCTGATGTGAAAGCCCCCGGCTCAACCGGGGAGGGTCATTGGAAACTGGGAGACTTGAGTGCAGAAGAGGAGAGTGGAATTCCATGTGTAGCGGTGAAATGCGTAGATATATGGAGGAACACCAGTGGCGAAGGCGGCTCTCTGGTCTGTAACTGACGCTGAGGCTCGAAAGCGTGGGGAGCAAACAGGATTAGATACCCTGGTAGTCCACGCCGTAAACGATGAGTGCTAAGTGTTGGAGGGTTTCCGCCCTTCAGTGCTGCAGCTAACGCATTAAGCACTCCGCCTGGGGAGTACGACCGCAAGGTTGAAACTCAAAGGAATTGACGGGGGCCCGCACAAGCGGTGGAGCATGTGGTTTAATTCGAAGCAACGCGAAGAACCTTACCAGGTCTTGACATCCTTTGACCACTCTAGAGATAGAGCTTCCCCTTCGGGGGCAAAGTGACAGGTGGTGCATGGTTGTCGTCAGCTCGTGTCGTGAGATGTTGGGTTAAGTCCCGCAACGAGCGCAACCCTTATTGTTAGTTGCCATCATTCAGTTGGGCACTCTAGCAAGACTGCCGGTGACAAACCGGAGGAAGGTGGGGATGACGTCAAATCATCATGCCCCTTATGACCTGGGCTACACACGTGCTACAATGGGAAGTACAACGAGTTGCGAAGTCGCGAGGCTAAGCTAATCTCTTAAAGCTTCT